>JBMOGA010000068.1:0-19657 GCA_049318625.1 Hyphomicrobiaceae bacterium | reverse complement strand
GAATCATATTCGCGGAGGGCTGTCAGCCGGCGAGAAGTTCAACAGCCTGCTAGGGAGAGACGTTCATGTTGAAACTCGCCGCCGGGCTGGACCGGCTCGGCACCGAGACCGCGTTCGAGGTGCTGGCACGGGCCGCTGATCTCGCCGCTTCCGGGCGCAGCATCATCAACCTCGGCATCGGCCAGCCGGACTTCAAGACGCCCGCCCACGTGGTCGAGGCCGCCATCAAGGCGCTGCGCGACGGGCACCACGGCTATACGCCGGCCAACGGTATCCTGCCGCTGCGGGAAGCGGTGGTGCGCGACCTGCACCGCCGCCACGGCGTCACCGTCGATCCGGGCCATGTCGTCATCATGCCGGGCGGCAAGCCGACGATGTTCTTCGCCATTCTGATGTTCGGCCAGCCCGGCGCCGAGATCCTCTATCCCGACCCCGGCTTCCCGATCTACCGCTCGATGATCCAGTACACCGGCGCCAAGCCGGTGCCGATCGCGCTGCGCGAGGAGAACGGGTTCGCCTTCAGCGCCGACGAGGTGCTGTCGCAGATCACGCCGCAGACGAGCCTGATCGTGCTGAACAGCCCCGGCAATCCGACCGGCGGCGCGGTGCCCGAAAGCGAGATCCGCAAGCTGGTGGACGGCCTTGCCCGGCACCCGAACGTCGCGGTGCTGTGGGACGAGATCTACAGCCAGATGCTGTACGACGGGCGCGAGCACGTCAGCCTGCTGCGCTTCGCGGAGCTGCGGGACCGGCTGATCGTGCTCGACGGCTGGTCGAAGACGTACGCCATGACCGGTTGGCGGCTCGGGTTCTCGGTGTGGCCGCAGGCGCTGGTCGAGAAGGTGGTGCGGCTGTGCGTCAACAGCCACAGCTGCGTCAACGCGCCGACCCAGTTCGCCGGGATCGCGGCCCTCGAAGGGCCGCAGGACGAGGTCCACAAGATGGTGGCCGCGTTCGATGAGCGGCGCCGGGTGATCGTGCCGCTGCTGAACCAGCTACCGGGCTTCCGCTGCGTCGAGCCGGGCGGCGCCTTCTATGCGTTTCCGAACATCACCGGCACCGGCCTCAGCGCGCGCGAGCTGCAGAACGCGATGCTGGAGAAGGCCGGTGTCGCGACCGTCGCCGGCACCAGCTTCGGCATCCACGGCGAGGGCTATATTCGGTTCTCCTACGCCAACTCGACCGAGAACATCCGCGAGGCGATCCGGCGGATCGGCACGCTGCTGACCGGCTGAGGCGGCGGCCGCGCGGGGGGGTGCCGGCCGGGTGCTCCCCGGCGGCACGGCCGACAACGCGTTGTTCACTTCTTCCGCCGACATTGGGGCCGCACCCCGAGGTGGAAGCCATGGCTTGGCGTACGATCGTTCTGCTGCTCGCCCTGCTCGCCGGCGCCAAGGTCGTCTGGCAGGAGTATACCTATCGCGTCGCGCTCCGCGACGCGGTGGCCGGCCTGTTCATCGATCGCGCCGTCAAGGCCTGCGAGAGTGACGGCCGCGTCCTGAAGCTGCCCGCCCAGACCTGGACGCGCGCCGATACGGTTCAGCTTCGTATTTCCGGAACCGCGTGGTCGTGGCCTTGGTCGCGCAGCGAGGAGCCGGCGCGGCCCCACCCCCTGTTGGTGTTGTCGGTTGCGACCGACAAGGGCACGATGGCCTGCACCTACGACGCCATGACGGCCACTGCGACCGTCGAGCGCAGCTAGCCCGGCTCACCCGGAAAAATCCCGATCTTTCAAGTCGGACGTCGAGTCTCGACGCGGCCGTTGATCGCAAAATGAACGCATATTCGTCTTGACCGCCCCTCATCATCGATCCAAAAAGAACCAGCATTCGTTTTGATCGCATGATTGATGAGGCCGGGCGGGTATGCCGAGACTGAAACCATCCACTCAAGTGGCACGGCAGGAGCGCATTCTCGATGCGGCGGAGGCGTGTTTCGCACGGGCCGGATTCCACCGCACCACGATGCAGGACATCGCCTCGGGCGCGGGCGTCAGCCTCGGCGCGCTGTATGTCTATTTCAAATCCAAGGAAGCATTGATCGCCGGCATCGCCGAGCGGGACCGCTCCAAGTTGCAGCGCGAATTCGCGGGGCTGGCGGATGCCCCGGATCTGGTCGCGGCGATCGGCAAGCTCGGCGAGCACTACACCGTCGAGGAACCGCAGTACAAACGCGTGCTGTGCCTCGAGATCGGTGTCGAGGCCACCCGCAACGAGGCGGTCGGGCAGATTTTCCGCTCGGTCGACCGCTTCGTCCTCGACGGATTCACGCAACTGTTCGAACGCGCCCGCGCCGACGGGCGGATCGATCCGGCGCTCGATACCCGGACGATCGCCATGGTGCTCGCGGTGCTCGGCGACGGGCTGTTCTGGCGCCGTGCGATCGACCCCGATTTCGATGCCAAATCCGTGATGCCGGCCATCCTCGCCATTCTGGGCGGGATGCTCAACCCGACCGGCGCCGCCGCCCAACCCCTGTCCGAGCGTACCAGCGAGACCCACGCATGAAGCGCCTCCTCATCCTCCTGGCCGTGGTCGCGGCGGTCGGCGGCGGACTCGTCGCGACCGGCCACATTTCGCTGGCCTCGCGCGACGGCGGCACCGACCAGTCCGGCAAGTCCATGACGCGCGAGCCGGCCTTGCCGAACGTCACGATGGTGCGTGCCCAACCGCGCGATTTTCGCGAGACGATCCTCGTCACCGGCACGCTGGTCGCTCGGGAGGAGGTCATGATCTCCCCCGAGATCGACGGCTACCGTCTCGTCGAGGTGCTGGCCGACGAGGGCGACCGGGTCGCCAAGGGACAGGTCCTCGCCCGCCTGGAAACAGCGACGCTGGACGCACAGGTGGCGCAGAACGAAGCTTCGATCGCGCGCACCAAGGCCGCCATCGCGCAGGCCGAGAGCCAGATCGCGCAGGCTGAGGCGCGTCTCGACGAAGCCCGCAACGCGCTGACGCGGGCGATGCCGCTGCGCCAATCCGGCCATCTGGCGGACAGCGTCTTCGATCAACGGGAGGCGGCGGCGAAGACCGCGCAGGCACAGCTCGTGTCGGCCCGCGACGGTCTCAAGCTGGCCCAGGCCGACAAGGAGGTCGCCGAGGCACAACTGCGTGAACTCACATGGCGGCGCTCGCGCACCGACATCAAGGCGACCACCGACGGCATCGTGAGCCGGCGCACCGCACGGATCGGTGCGCTCGCCGCCGGCGCCGGCGATCCACTGTTCCGTCTGATCGCGAACGGCGAGATCGAGCTCGACGCCGAGGTGCCGGAAGCGCAGATGGCGCGATTGAAGCCCGGCCAGCTGGCCTCCATCGCCATTGCCGGCCTCGGCGATGCGACGGGGCGGGTGCGGCTCGTCTCGCCGGAGATCGACCGCGCCACACGGCTCGGTCGCGTGCGCGTGCTTCTGGATACCCTCGACAAACCGCGCGTCGGCTCGTTCGCGCGCGGCAGCGTGGCGGTGGCTGAGGGCCGCGGGCTCGCGGTGCCGCTTTCGGCCATCCTCTACCAGGCGGACGGCACGCGCAGCGTCCAGGTGATCGTCGGCGACCGTGTTGAGACGCGCGCGGTTCGCACGGGTCTCGCGGCCGGCGACAGCGTCGAGATAACCAGCGGTCTCGCCGAGGGTGATCTGATCGTCGCCAAGGCCGGCACGTTCCTGCGCGACGGCGAACGGGTCCGCGGCGTGAGCGATGCTGCGGCGCCGGCGCGCGGGCCAGCCGCAACCGAGAGGAAGTGACATGCGCTTGAACATTTCGGCGTGGGCGATCCGCCGGCCGGTCCCCTCTCTCGTGCTCTTCCTCGTGCTGATGGTACTCGGGCTGTTCTCCTTCAGCACGCTCGCCATCACGCGCTTCCCCAACATCGATGTGCCGCTCGTTTCGGTCACGATCACGCAATCCGGCGCGGCGCCGTCGGAACTCGAGACCCAGATCACCAAGAAGGTCGAAGACGCGATTGCCGGGATCAGCGGCGTCAAGAACGTCACCTCGACGGTGGTCGAGGGCAGTTCGACGACGGTGGTCGAGTTCCAGCTCGAGGCGCCCGTCGATCGAGCCGTGAACGACGTGAAGGATTCGGTTGCGCGCATTCGCGCCGAGCTGCCGCGCACCATCGACGAGCCGATCATCCAGCGCATCGACATCGAGGGTCTGCCGATCCTGACCTACGCGGCGAAGGCGCCGGCCATGACGCCCGAGGAACTGTCCTGGTTCGTCGACGACGTCGTGGGACGGGCCCTGCAGAGCGTGAAGGGCGTGTCGAAGGTCGAGCGGGTCGGCGGCGTGACACGCGAGATCCGCATCGCGCTCGATCCGGATCGTCTGCTGGCCTACGGCATTACCGCCGGTGACGTGAACCGCCAACTGCGCGCCACCAATGTCGATCTGGCGGGTGGCCGGGGCGAGATCGGCGGGCGCGAGCAGGCGATCCGCACGCTCGCCGGCAAGAAGTCCGTCGCCGACCTCGCCGCCACCATGATCGTCATTCCGGGTGGGCGCAGCGTGCAGCTGGACGCGCTCGGCACCGTCACCGACAGCATCGCCGAGCCGCGCACCTGGGCGGCGCTCGACGGCACCCCCGTCGTCGGCTTTGCCGTCACGCGCAGTAAGGGTGCCTCCGATGTCGTCGTGCAGAAGGCGGTCGAGAAGAAGCTCGACGAACTCAGGGCATCGAACCCGCAGGTGGAAGTCCGGCTGATCGACACGACGGTCACCTACACGGTCGGCGCCTACGACTCGACCATGACCAGCCTGCTCGAAGGCGCGGCGCTGGCGATCCTCGTGGTGCTGATCTTCCTCAGGGATTGGCGCGCCACTCTGATCTCGGCCATCGCACTGCCGTTGTCGATCATCCCGGCGTTCTGGGCGATGGAAATGATGGGCTTCTCCCTCAATCTCGTCAGCCTGCTCGCCATCACGATCGTCACCGGCATCCTGGTCGACGACGCCATCGTCGAGATCGAGAACATCGTCCGGCACATCCGGATGGGGAAATCGCCCTATCGGGCCGCGCTGGAAGCGGCGGACGAGATCGGCCTCGCCGTCATCGCCATCACGATGACGATCGTTGCCGTATTCGTTCCCGTGAGCTTCATGGGCGGCATCGCGGGCCAGTACTTCAAGCAGTTCGGTCTCGTCGTTGCGGCGGCCGTCCTGTTCTCACTGCTGGTCGCCCGCCTCATCACGCCATTGCTCGCCGCCTACTTCATGCACGACACCCATCATGTCGATCGCGAGGGCCTTACGCTCCGGCTCTACACCCGGCTGGTCGCCTGGTCGGTTCGCCACAGGATCACGGCGGTCGGTGTCGGCCTGCTGGTGTTCGCCGCATCGATCGGCAGTTTCTATACCCTCCCGTCGGGGTTCATGCCCGAGGAGGACAACGCCCGCATGATGGTGGCGATCGAGTTGCCGCCCGGCTCGCGCCTGGAAGAAACACGCGACGTTGCGCGGCGGGTCTCGGAAATCGTCAGCAGTCATCCCGAAACGCGCAGCGTCTTCGTCAGCGGGGGGCAGGTTCTCGGCTCCGGTGCCGAGGTGCGCAAGGCAACGCTGGTCTTGAACCTGCTCCCCAAAGAGCAGCGCAAGCTCACTCAGGCGCAGTTCCGCGACGTTCTGGCCGCCGATCTCCAGGTCGTGCCCGACATTCGCTTCTGGTTCCTGCAGGAGAACGGACAGCGCCAGTTCCAGATGGTGGTCAGCGGCCGGGACGATGCGGCCGTCAACTACAGCGCGGCGCGCATCACCGGCCAGATGAAGGAGCTGGCGATCCTCGGCCAGGTGGTGTCGACGGCCGAACTCGACCGTCCGGAACTGCGCATCGTTCCGGACACCGCGCTGGCCGCCAAGCTCGGCGTTTCGACCGACGCCATCGCCGAGGCGATCCGCATCGCGACGATCGGTGATGTCGGCGCGGCTCTCGCCAAGTTCGACGTCGGCGACCGACTGGTGCCGATCCGGGTGCAACTCGATGTCGCCGCGCGCGCGGACGGCAAGACGCTCGAGGCCTTGCGGGTGGCGACCGCCGCTGGCGGGGCGGTACCGCTCGGCTCGGTGGCCGCCTTCGAGATGGCCCAGGGTCCGACGGCCATCGATCGCTACAATCGTCAGCGGCGCATCACGCTCGGCGCGGATCTGGCACCCGGCGTGCCGCTCGGCGATGCGGTTGAGGCGGTCAGGAACCTGCCGGCGTCGAAGGCTCTGCCGGCCGGGACCACCCTCAAGCAGTTCGGCGATGCCGAGATCATGGATGAGGTGTTCGCCGGGTTCGCCCGGGCGATGGGCAGCGGCATCATGATGGTGTTCGCGGTGCTCGTGCTGCTGTTCTCGAGCTTCCTGCAGCCGATCACCATCCTGTTCTCGCTGCCGCTGTCTATCGGTGGCGCCATCGTCGCGCTCGCCATCGCACAAATGCCGATCTCCATGCCGGTCGTGATCGGCATACTGATGCTGATGGGCATCGTGACCAAGAATGCGATCATGCTGGTCGACTTCGCGGTCGAGGAAATCGCCCGTGGCGTGCCGCGCGACGCCGCGATCATCGATGCCGGCCGCAAGCGTGCTCGACCCATCGTGATGACCACGATCGCGATGGTCGGCGGCATGATCCCGTCGGCGCTGGCGCTCGGCTCGGGCGGCGAGTTCCGTGCGCCGATGGCGGTCGCGGTGATCGGCGGCCTGATCTCGTCGACGCTGCTGTCGCTGGTTTTCGTCCCGTCGGTGTTCGTGCTGATGGACGACATCTCGCGCGGGCTCGAGCGGATGTTCAGCCGGTTCGTCGGGCCGACCGACGAGCCGGAGACCGCCGATGCCGGCGCGCCGGCCGTCGAAGCGGCGCCCGCGGCTCCGCGTACCGCGCCGCCGAGGCTGGCTGCGGAGTAATGCGGCGACGCCGTTCGAGGCTGCGATAGCAGAAGGGGCCCACGAGGGCCCCTATGCGCGGTGTGCTTGCGTCCGTCGACCGCTCAACGCTTCTCGGCCACTGCCGGCGCACCGGGAGGGGACTTGGCATCACCGGCCGCCGAACCCTCCGGCTTGAAAAAGACGTCGGTGCGCATGCCAGGGAGCAGCGGGGTCGGCCCCGTCAATTCGACAAGAACCTCGAGAACGTCGACGTCGTTCGGTCGCCGCGGTCCCTTCTGGGAGACCATGGGCGCAGACATGGCCCGAGCCACCTGTGTCACACGTCCAGTGAACTGACGGCCGGGAAAAGCATCGGACGTGACGACGGTGCCCTGACCGACCCGGACCTTGTCGATGTCGCGCTCGACGATCTCGGCGCGCACGCGCAGCTTGGAGAGGTCGCCGAGCAGCACCATGGTGAGTTCGGGACTGGGTGCCGCCATCTCGCCGACCTTGGCGTTGACCTGCAGCACCGTGCCGTCGATGGGCGCACGGATGCGTGTGCGGCCGAGCGCCGTCTCGGCGACGGCGAGTTCGGCGCGGGCCACCGAAAGGCCCGCCTCGAGCCGGGTCGGAAGCGGGACGTTGCCGCCGGCCAGGACGCGCTGCAATGCCTCGCGCTCGCGCTCGACCTGGGCCTTGGCATTGTCGACGGCAGTGCGGGCATTGGCGACGTCACCGTCGGTGGCGCGGCCGGCGCGCCGATTGGCCATGACGCGATCGAGATCGAAGCGGCTGGCGAACAGCGCGTGCTGCGACCGGTCCAGATTGTCTTCGGCGACGCGGCGATCCTTGGCCAGCTTGCCGACGTTCTCCTGGTCGCGCTCGCGGATGCGGACCGAGACTTCGGCGTCAGCTGCGTCCATGCGCGCGCGGTAGTCGTCGTCGTCGAGGCGGAACAGCAGATCGCCGGCCTTCACCTGATCGTTCACGGCGACCAGGACCTCGATGATCTTACCCGGCATCTGGCTGACGATGCGGACATCGCCGCCGAGCGGCTCGACGCGGCCGGGCGCCGACGCCGCCCACTGGCCCGATCCAGCCACGGGCTGGGAATCGCGCGGCGCGGCGACCGCGGCGGTCGATACCGCATTCCCGGCCGACGCACCCGCCAGCCCGGCGACGTGCAGGATCTCGTTCACGCGACCCGCGCCGACGGCGATCGCGGCCGCCATGGCACTGGCCACGACGAAGCTCGAAAGGGTGGTGTCGACCTTAAACATTGGCTTTCCGTTTCCGTGTCAGATCGTAGTGCTTGACGTTCTCCCCCGCCTCGGCCCTGCGTTCCTCGCCGACGATGCGACCGTCCTCGATGCGCACGATGCGATCCGCGTAGGAGTGGGTCCGCGGGTCGTGCGTCACGGCCAGAACCGTCCGGCTTTCGTCCTTGGCGATACGCGCCAGCAGCGCCATCACCTGATGACCGTTCTCGCTGTCGAGCGCGGCGGTCGGTTCGTCGGCAAGGATGACCGCCGGCCGTGCGGCCAGCGCCCGCGCCACCGCGACACGCTGCTGCTCGCCACCACTGAGGTGACGGGGATAGTTCAGCAGGCGCTGCGAAAGGCCGACCTCGCCAAGGGCCTCGGTGGCGCGCGCAATGGTTTCCTGCTTGGGGATGCCGCGCACATCGAGCGCGAGGCGAACGTTCTCGATGGCCGTCAGCGTCGGGAACAGGTTGTAGGACTGGAAAATGAACCCGACGTGCCGGCGGCGAATGTCAGCGAGTTTCTCGGGGTCGAGGCCTTCGACCTGCTCGCCGGCGATCATGAGAGAGCCGGAGGTCGGCGAGAGAATGCAGCCGAGGATGGACAGCAGCGTGGTCTTGCCGCTGCCCGAGGGCCCCATCAGCAGGGTCAGTTCGCCGGGCTTCAAGGTGAGGGAGACGCCCTTGAGCGCGCGAATGCGGCCGGCGCCTTCGCCAAGATCCTTCACAATGTCGCGGGCTTTGAGAAGCGGCGGTTTACTCATCTGGAGAACACCATCGCAGGATCCAAACGGGTGACCTTGAAGATCGCCGAAATTGCGGAGATCATGCACATGCTGAGCGTCAGCAGGAACAGCACCAGAGCGAGTTCCGCCGTCATGACGATCGGCAGCGCGCTGCTCTGGCTGGCGAGCACCACCAGCATGGCGATGGACATGCCGAGCACGTAGCCGAGGACGGCGCTGAGACCGGCCTGCGCCATGATCACCTTGCGGATGTAGCCGGTGGATGAGCCGAGCGCGCGCAGCGTGGCGAACTCGGTCAAGTGATCCTTGGTGCTCGAATAGAGTGTCTGGGCGACGATGACGGTGCCGACCAGCAGGCCGAGCACGGCGCCGCCGATCAGCGCCACGCCGGCGCCCGTCCCGAACAGCCAATGGCGCAGGCTGCGGTCGCGGAACTCCGCGACGGTCAAAACCTCGGTGTCGTCGGTCGCCGCCTGGATATCGCGGCGGACCGCCTCGATATCGACGCCCGGGCGGACCTTGACGAGGTAGAAGGTCGCCTCGTCGCCGGTGGCCTTGATCATCTGACGGGCGCGATCGGTGGTGGTCCACAGGTAGGGCGACATCGTGAACGAGCGGATGCCTTCGGTTACGGTCGCCACCCGGACCCGGTGGCCGAGCAGTTCGGCGGTGTCGCCGATACCCTTGATGCCGAGGCTCTTGAAATAGGTGCGGTCGACGCCGATTGCATCGGGCTCCCGCAGCGAGGCGGAGCGGCCCTCGACCACGTTCCAGGGCTCGAGGCCGCCGTCGGCGATATCGGTGCCGACCAGCACCGACAGCACCAGCCCGCCCTCGGGCTTGCGCCAGCGGACGAACGAGACGACCAGAGGGGTCACCGACTGCACGCCCGGCACGGCGAGCGCGACGTAACGCTGGCGGCCGCTCTGCAGTTGCGATTCCTCGAAGCTCTTGGCGCCGTAGGTGACGACCCAAAGATCGGCATTGGCATGATCGATCATGCCGACGATGGTCTTGCGGGCGCCCAGGTAAAGTCCGAGTTGCACGGCCACCAGTACGATCGAGAACAGGATGCCGACCAGCGTCACCGCCAGGCGAATGCGATCGTAGAAGAGATTTCGGGTGGCGAGGGTCAGGATCATTTACGCAAACTGTCTCGTTGTAGCTTCGACTGGAAGCCGGACTGCCAGACCCCTTATCATCAGCCGCTGGGCACAATTGTGTTGCAACCAGCGCTGCGTCGGCTGCAGCGCCGTGCCGCGCCCGCGCCGCGCTCTCGATCCGGAAACCAAGTGCACGGTTTGCGTCACCGGCTCCGTCGACCGCAGTGCACGTTCTCTGCTAGGACCGTCGCCAAGACCGCACGCCGTCAAATTGGGGTCGTACATGAGTGCTTCCCTGATGTCCACCCGCAACGCTCAAGTTAACTCAGCGGATCCGATGACCAGTTCTATGCCAAAATTCTTGCTAATACTTGTCTCAATCCTGGGCATCGGGGTGGCGGCACCCTCATTTGCCCAAACTGCCAAGCGCGGCAATGCAACTTCCGCGCCTTTGCCGCCGCCAGCCCCCCCCAATCCTTTCGCCGGTCTGTGGCTCGACCATACCGGCGACGGCGTCGTCGAAATTGGCCCTTGCGGACCGGAGGCCGCCGACAAGCTGTGTGGCCGCATCGTTTGGCTTCGCGACCCCAACGATCGGGCGACGGGGCGGCCGCTCGTCGATGCCCTCAACGAAGAGCCCGCCCAGCGCGTCCGGCCGATCTGCGGTTTGCCCGTCCTCGGCAGTCTGGTGGCGAAGTCCGATGGGACCTACGACGACGGTTGGATCTACGATCCCCGGCAAGGGAAGGCGTTCAAGGTAGAGCTCACGCTGCTGGCCGGCGACCGCCTTCAGGTGATGGGCTACAAGGGCATCAAGCTGTTGAATCGAAAGTTCGTTTGGATCCGCGCAACCGAGCCGCCCAATCGCTGCCCGCTGCCGGCGCGGAGCTGAAGGCCCGGGCGGCGCATGAACGGGCGTGGCGGCTTGGACCACCACACCCTCCAATCACTCGGCCGCCGAGCGCAGCCGCACCGGCTGACCCGGCTGGGACTTGCGCACATCGGATGCGAAACGGCCCGCAAAAGCCAGCAGGCGGTCGACCACGAGGTCGCGTTGCTTGTCCAACGTGATCACGTGGTAGCAATCGTCCAGAACCACCGTCTCGACAACGCCGCCCAGCTTCTCCTGCAAATAGGCCACGTTGCGCAGGCTCGAGCGGTCGTCCTGGCGCGGGTGTATGATCAGGGTCGGCTGTCGCAGTGCGCCGAGGCCGGTCTTCACCGCATTCACCATCCAGCGGAACTCGTGGAACACGCCGCCGTGGAAGCCGATACGCTTCGGTGTCTGCTGCTCGAGCGCGCCGACGACCAGGCGCCGCACCCGCTCGTCCTTGATGCCATAGGGCTCGCGCTCTGCGTAGAACAGCAAGTTGGCGAACCACTTGTGGCGGATCAGCCGGGTGAAATTGAAATACCACGGCACCGCCCAGCCATCGGGCCAGAGCGTCGGCGAGAGCAGCACGATGCCGTCGACGCCGGAAGAACGCTTGGCGGCCAGATGCAAGGTCATGATGCCACCGGCCGACAGGCCGCCGACGATCACTTTGTCGCAGTGGGCCCGCAACTGATCGTGGGCCTCCTCGAGCGAGGCGTACCAATCCCACCACGTCGTGCCGTCGAGTTTGTCGCGGTTCGCGCCATGCCCGGCCAGGACCGGGCAGCTGACCGTGTAGCCGGCGCGTGCCAAGTTCTGCGCGACGTAGCGGACGTCAGCCGGCGAGCCCCCGAGGCTGTGCGCGAGGAGCACGCCGACGGGACCGCCCGGAATGAAAACTGAATCGTGGATCGATGCCGTTGTTTTCTGGGCCGGCCCCGAACCACTGCTCGTCTTGCTCATATCAACTCTCGTTACGCACTACCGACACACGTCCGGCCGCCGTTTTGAACCTTCTGCGGTCCGGACCGGTCCTGCCGGCCGCTCCATCGAGGCTTTCAGCGCCCCTGCCGTCGCGGTGAACCGGAGCAATCTCCGGCCCCCACGCTTCTGTCCTGCGTGAAGACCCGCACGACGACCCGGCCCTTTGAAGTGAAATGGGAGCGAGCGCAAGCCCAACCCGGCCGAACTACCATGCGACTTCCTTAAGACTTTCGAACCCTTTGATCCGGCGCGTCTTTTACACGCGCATTCTACCACCGATCGCTACCTCTAGCGTCTCGGGACGGCTGTGCCAATCATTTTTTCTGATGCGAGGCCGCTGCGCTAACCACTAGTCATACTTGGATAACTCTCGGGCGCCCCGCAACGCAGCAAACTGCCTCGTTAAAGCCGTATTTGACTCGGCGCGTCCTAACGCCGCGCCACTAAACCTTTTTTGTGGTTGTCGCCTCGCCGAAGGCCACAACCACGTAGATCAGGGTCGAGGCCGCCACTGCTGTGATGTAGGGGGTCTCCCAGTCCGAAAACCGTCCGAGCAACACCCAACCGCCGATGCCGACGGCCATCGCGGCCACGGCCGCGCGCGGGCCGCCGAAGCGGGTGAACAGGCCGAACACTGCGATGACCACGACACCCGAACTGCCGGCCGCGGAGGCGGTCTCGACCAGTTCCTTGATGGTGGTTGCCGTGGCCGCCAGCAGGAACGCAACCAGGGTCAAGCCGACCAGGGTGAGCCGGGTCAGCAGAAGTTCGCGCCCCGGGTTGGTGACGGGGAAGATGCGGAACAGCAGGTTGTGGGAGAGCTGGGCCGAACTCGCCAGCAGGATGGTGTCGACCGTCGACAGCATGGCCGAGATCATCGCGCCGACGAAGGCGATGTACAGGAGGGTCGGCAGCCGGGTGGCCGCCAGCTTGGGAATGATCTGCTCGGGATCCTCGATGCCCGGCAGGACGGAGGCCCCGACCAGCGCGATGTACACCGGGATCAGCCCAACCGCGATGTAGACGAGGCCACCGAGGGCAGTGCCCCGGACGGCGACGGCCGCAGAGCGCGCGGCGAGCACGCGCGACACGATCTCGACGGCGACGATCGTTCCGCAGATCGGCACCGCCAGCGTCTCGAGCAGCGGCAGCCAGCCGTCGGCCGCAGGTGACCAGCGCAGGCGATCCGCCTCGACGTTGGCCAGCGCGCCGAACAGTCCGCCCTGATCGAGGGTGAGCACGATGGCGAGAACCATCAAGCCGAACACGATCGCGATGCCCTGCACCAGATCCGTCCAGGCATCGGCGAGCAGGCCGCCGAAGGCCGAATACCCCACCACGACCAGGGCGCAGATTGCCATCGCGCCCAACAGGGGGACATCCGAGATCGTCGTGACGACTTGCCCGAAGGCACGGATCTGCGCGGCGGCCCAGAAGATCGACCCGGGCAGCAAGGCCAGCACCACCAGCCGCTCGACGGTGGGGGAATAGCGGTCGCGGAACACATCGGCGAACGTCAGATGCCCCTTCGCCCACAGCGCCCAGGCGAACACGAGAGCCACGATCAGAATGGCGATGCCGTAGCCGAACGGGTCGGTGGCCGCGCCGTTGAGGCCATGCTGGTAGACGGCGCCCCCGGTGCCGACGATCGCCTCGGCGCCGAAGAACGTCGCGTAGACGGAGAAGGTGACGAGGACGATGCCGAGTGAGCGGCCGCCAACGATGAAATCGCTGACCGACTTCACGGAACGCGAGACCCAGACGCCGACAGCGAACTGGACAGCGACGTAGAGCAGCACGCCGATCAGCACCGTGGTCATGTGGTCCCTCCAACGCGAGCGCGCACCTCGCCGGGTCGCCGCCGAGTGCCGCAGCCGGGCCGCTCGCCACTGTCCTTGCGCATTCCGCGCTAATATATTCGGTGACGGGTGTGGTTCATGTCCGAAACGGTGGCGCTTCGTCACCGCGTCGCGAAGGTGGGGTTTCCGTGCAACTTCGGATGAATTGGGCTGGCGGGCTGCTCATGGCAGCCGCGCTGGCGCTCGCGCCGGGGGCGGCGCGCGCTGCAACGCCGTTCTCGCGCGCGGACTACGACGCCTGCCATGCCCGCGACGAAGCGGGCTTCCGTGCCGCCATCGAGGCGATCACCCAGCGCGCGCTGACCTCGGCGCTCGGCAAGGTGGATTATCGTGCGCTGGTTCTCGAGGAGTGGCGCAAGGGCGGGGTCGACGAGATCATCGACAAGCGCGTCGACATGGCGGTCGTCGAGGTGCGCCAGGAGACGAGCTGGACCGAGCTCATGAAGTCGCTGGCGGTATCCGACAAGGCGCAGTCGCTGGCGACCGCCGTGGCCGAGCGCGTCTATCGTTCGGATGCCATCAAGAGCGCCTTCGAGGGCGTGGCCGGCGGGGTCGGAAAGTCACTCGGCCAGACCATCGAGCTCGCCACCGTGGATGCGGCCGAGCCGGCACTCAAGTGCATCCGCGCCTTCATCGGGCCGCGCTATGGTTCGAGCGTCGCCAACGTCGTCACCGCCGACGCCGCCAAGCAATTCGCCGTCGATCCGGCGACAGGGGCCGCGGCCGTATCCACCGCGACGGTCGCCCTCGAGGGTTCCGGCGCGATCGCCGGCACCGTCCTGCTGGCGGTGCGGCGGCAGATGTCGAACATGGCGGCGCGGGTCGGCCAGCGTCTGGTCGGCAGCGTGCTGAGCCGCGTCGTGTCGACCGTCGCGGGCGGCGTCGGGCTGGTGCTGATCGCCAAGGACATCTGGGATTTCCGCTACGGCGTCCTGCCGATCATCGAAGGCGAGATGAAGTCGCGCGCGACCAAGGACAAGGTCATCGACGAACTGGCCAAGGGGCTGTCCGAGCAGATGACCGAGCACAGCCGCGAAATCGCCGGCGGAACGGCGGACCGCGTGATGGCGATCTGGCAGGACTTCCGGCGCGCGCACATCAAGGTGGTCGATCTGGCCGAGCGCTCGGAGCCGTTCCGGAAATTTCTCGACGACACCCGCGCCGACCAGTTGCCGCGCCTCGACGAGATCGTGTCGCTGATCCTCGCCGAAGAGGGTGAGGACGGCGTCGGCAAGCGCCTCAACGACGGGTCGCTGCATCGGGCCGTGACGACGTTGCCGCCCGCCGGCCTGGAGATCGCCCGGGAAAACCGCTCGCTCGGCACGGCCCTGGCGTGGGCGGCGCTGGCCGGCGACAAGCTGCCCCGCGTGGTCGAGTACGAGATCCACCGCCGCGCCAAGCCCGCCGACTTCACCGGGGCCTCGCTGACGCGCCTGCTCGGCCTCGACGACAAGGTGGCGGCGGTGCGTCTCGCCAGCCTGGGGGCCGATGCCCGCAGCGCGCTGTTCGAACTCGAGACCCCGGAACTGCGTACGCTGGCACGCGGGCTTTCGGAGGATGAACTCGCCACCCTTGCCCGCTATCTGACCGGGCTCGACCGCCTCGCCAGCCAGCGCGTGCTGCGCGCTGTCTCGCAAGCACCGGCCAAGATGCAGGTGCTGGCCTCGGCGCGGGTGCGCGACGCGATCCTGGCGAGCCGGGATCAGATGGCCGCCGTCGGCATGATGCTGCGGGCCGACAATCTGATGGCCGACCCGTGGACACTCAACGACGATGTGCGCCTCGTCCTCGACGGCCGGATCAGCGCGGTGCTGCTGTGGGACAAGCACCCGTTGGTGGTCAGCGGTGCCGGCCTGGCGATGCTGATCGTGCTGCTCATGCTGAGGCGGCTGCTGTTCGGGGGGCGCCGTGCGGCGCGGGCGTAAGGGGGACTTGCCATGCAGCTGTTGACGACGGAGCACACCGGGGATGGGCGCGCCATCGAACTCGGCGGGGTGGTTTTTGCGACCGCGATCGCCGGAGCCAACGTGCTGCGCGATGTCCGCGAGGCGATCACCAACACGCTCGGCGGGCGGATGTCGCGCTACGAGACCCTGGTGGATCGGACCGTCGAACGCGCGCTGTCCAGCCTGTCCGACAAGGCCCGCGCGGCGGGCTACGACGGCGTGCTCGCGGTGCGGCTGACACATCCCGTGATCACCGACGGCGCGGTGGAGGTGCTGGCCACCGGCACGGGGTTCCGCTACCGCGCCTGAGGCGGCGGGCTCAGGTGGTTGCGCACAGGCTCTTTTGTGCAACAGATGGCGCGGCCGCGGCTGCTATAAGCGCTCGTCAGGCATCGAGTCGGTGGGCGGCGCGCGCACCGGCAAACGCGGGGAAGACTCAATGACCCTCAAGGCTCCGGGCATTGTCACGTTCATGCTGGCCGTCATCCTGACGGTCTGCGTTCTCATCGTGAAGTTCTTCGGCGCCAGCATCCCGATGATCAATGGTCACGAGTTCTGGGTGCTGCTCGGCTCGCAGGCGTTGCTGATCTTCGGCTGCATCCTGCGCGGCCTTTGAGGCAACCGGCGCGGCGGCCGTCGCTGAGGTCAGTTGTCGCGCGGCACGGCGCTGGCTGGCGAACGAGGGCGATGGTTTGCCATCGTCGCGCGCATGAAGAAAGCCGTTCCGTCAAAGCCCGTTTCCGAGTTCGTGAGCCGTCTGCGGCTGTGCTCGCGCGAAGTGCTCATCGCGCTCGTGTTGACGCTCGGGGCGATCCTTTTGCTGCTGCTGGCCACCGGCACCTGACCTGAAGGGTGCTCAGCGCCCCGCCTCCCGATAACCCGACAGCCGCCACAACACGATCCGGCGCGGCGCGCCGGCACCGGCGGGGACGTCGCGCTCCGCCACCCGCTCGATGTTTGCGAAGGCCCTGGGGATCTCGCGCACGTCCGCCGAGCGCAGGCTGACGAGCAGGACCGGTTCGCCGGTCGCCGGGGTGAACGGCCGGGACAGTTCGTAGTGGTCGCGCGGGCGGCCGCGGCCACGCCAGGCGACGACGGGGGTCGGCTCTGCGCGCATGTAGTAGAGCAATTCCGCCGTGACCGAGCGATCGTCGGTCAGAACCGCCTTGAACGGCTTGCCGGCGCGGCGGGCGGCCTCGAGGGCGCTGAGCGTCTCGTCGGCGAGTGCCTTCCATCCCAGCGTGCGGGCGAACGGATCGACGCCGGACGGCAGGCGGAACCGCCCCGCTTGGGCGGTGGCGACGGCGATGGCCAGCACCAGCACCGCGTGCAAGGCCAGCGATCCGCGCAGCAGGCGCCAGGACGCCTCGCGCACGAGCGTCGCGGTAACCAGCACGACCGCCGCCACATAGGACACCGCCGCCCAGTTGGCATGGGCGCGCGAGATGAAGGCGATGACGGTGACGATCGCCAGGACCGGCACCGCGAAGGCCAGCAGCATGCGATCCGGCTCGGGTAGCCCGCGGCGGGCCGCGCGCCACACGATCACGCCGAGCGCGCCAAACAGAATGGGGCCGAACACGCCGAACTGGGCGCCGAGGAACTCCAGCATCTTGAGGGGATTGATCAGGCGGCCGCCGAGGTTTGCGTTGTCGGCGGTATGGGCGACGGTCGCGAACTGGTTCTGCATGTTCCAGGCGACGTTGGGGAGGATGCCGGCGACGCCGATCGCCAGGGCGACCCACAAGCGCGGGTCGCGCAGGATCGGCCGGGCGGCGGGCGTGATGGCGACGTGGATGCCGGCCGACAGCACGAAGTAAGCCATGGCGTACTTGGCGTTGAGGCCGAGCCCGAGGGCGAGCCCCAGCAGCAGCGCCGGCCACCAGGACCGCTCCTGCAGGAGGGCCGTCCACGCCAGCAGGGCGAGGGCCCAGAAGAACAGCAGCGGCACGTCGGTGGAGATGATGCCGGCCGACAGCGAGACCCCGGGCAGGGTGGCATAGCCGAGCGCCGCCCAGACGCCGACCCGGCCATCGTAGAGGCGCCGGCCGACCAGATAGATGACGACCGCCGTGGCGGTGTGGAGCAGCGCCGACGGCAGGCGGACGCAGGCCTCCGAGTCGCCGCACACCCCGGTCGCCAGCCGGATCACCCAGGCGATCAGCGGCGGCTTGGAATAGTAGCCGAAGGCCGGCGCCTCGCTCCAGGACCAGTATTGCGCCTCGTCGAAGAACAGGTCCGTGCGGTTCACAAGCAGGGCCGTCACGCGCACGGCCAGCAGCAGCGCCAGCGCGCCGGCAAGCAGCCACGCCTCGCCGCCCCGGTTGGCCTCCACCGCCGGGGTGGTACCCCTGCCCTCGCCTCGCACGACCGGCATCTGCGAACTCCCGTCCGAACCTGCATCCCCGTCTCATTAGCATTGCCGCTCGAGAAAGGCGCCACGGGTCACGGCGGCGTCTCGACACGGCGGGCGAGAAGTGGCAGAGGCATGCTTGCCGAGGCCGGGCGTGTCCGGCGGCCGCAGGTTCCGGTCGGTCGGCGCGACGGTGTCCCCTGGAGAGCGACGGGCAGCAGGCATGCGCATCTCGGTCGTCATTCCCGCCCTGAACGAGGCCGGGAACATCGGGCGCCTCGTCGACGAAACCTATGCCGTGATCCCGGCCGCGACGCTCGGCGAAGTCATCGTCGTCGACGACGCGAGCACCGACGGGACAGCCGACGAGATCAGATCGCGCCTGCACGACGGCCGGCATCCGGGCCTGCGCCTGCTGCGGCACGGCGCGCGCAGCGGCCAGAGCACGGCCATGCGCACCGGCATTCTGGCGGCGACGTCGCCGGTCATCGCCACGATGGACGGCGACGGCCAGAACGATCCGCGCGACATCCCGGTTCTCCTCGCCAAGCTCGGCACACCGGGCAGCGGCGGGCCGGCGCTGGTCGGCGGCATCCGGACGGCGCGCAAGGCGGAAGGCTCCAAGCGGCTCGCCTCCAAGGCCGCCAACTGGATCCGCGACGCGGTGCTGCGCGACGAGTGCCCCGATACCGGCTGCGGCATCAAGGTCTACTGGCGGGAGGCCTTTCTGCGGCTGCCCTTCTTCACCAGCATGCACCGCTATCTGCCTGCGCTGTTCCTGACCTACGGCCATCAGGTCGCCTACGTGCCGGTCAACGATCGGCCCCGCACGGCGGGTGTCTCGAAGTACAACAACTTCAACCGCGCGCTGGTCGGGCTGTACGATCTGGTCGGCGTGACGTGGATCCGGCGACGCACGCGCGTGCCGGCGGTCGTGGAGGACACGGCGGCCGAACGGCAGGTGTCGGAGTTGCGCGGACGCTCGAAGGCGGGCACCGACGCCCACCGCGAGGCCGGAGAGCCGAGTTGAAGGCAAGCCGCCACGGCCGCGGGGCCGGGCCCGTCTGAGGACAAACAGGAATGTCGTTTCTCGCCGACTACGGGGCCAAGCTCGCCATCTGGTGGCGGTCGATGTCGGGCCTCGACGTGTTCTGGCTCGGCATCGGGCTGGTCGGGCAGTCGATGTTCGTGCTGCGGTGGTTCGTGCAGTGGATCGCCAGCGAGCGGGCGCGCCGCCTGGTGGTGCCGGACCTGTTCTGGTACGCGAGCCTGATCGGCGGGCTGATGGTGCTGGGCTACGGGCTCTACAAGCCCGATCCGGTGATCGTGCTCGGCCAGTTCGGCATCTTCATCTATGCCCGCAACGTCTTCTTCATCTGGCGCCAGCGGGCCACGGAGGAGTCCCCCGCCGCTGTCGCCGACCCGCCGGCGCGCTGAGCCGCCGGGACCGTCAAAAAATTGTCGTCGATCGGGGAAAAGGCGTGCGCGAGGGGGTTCACAGGCGCGGCGAACCTGTTATAACCCCGCTCGTCCGAGACGGCACCACCGGCGGTGCGATGGAGTGTCGGACGACCAGCGAAATCGGAACGTTCGCCGCAAGGCCGATCGGTCTTGATGCTGGAGGCGTAGGTGACGCGGGGTGGAGCAGCCCGGTAGCTCGTCAGGCTCATAACCTGAAGGTCA
>JBMOGA010000067.1:0-20007 GCA_049318625.1 Hyphomicrobiaceae bacterium | reverse complement strand
GCTAGGCGGTTGCCGGCCATCGCCGCCAACGTTCATTGCTCACGTGGCACTCGCATTGGGGTAAACGCCGTTCGAACGGCATAGACGACGAGCTGCCGCTCGCTTGGCTGGGCCACGCGAAAAGTCTGGGTCTGGCGCCATTGAAGGAATGAGCTGCGGGCGAGCCTTCCGTTCGCGCCACCGTCATTCCCGCGGTGTTTGAACGTGATTGCCTCCCGACCGGAGACCTTCGATCTCCTCCAGATTTGGATAGGGTCGGTCACTCGGTACGTTTTCCTCCTATGCCCTCCACAGCTTCCGTCCCTGGCGCTCAATGAGCAAATGAGGCGCAGCCTGCGTCCGGCTCGCAGGCATGCTGCAGGCTGTCATCATCACTATCGTGATCCAACAGAAGCGTCCCAAACGCGACATTCAAAAGGCTTTGGGACGTTTCCACACAATCTGGTTCCGAACCTCTCGTGTTGGGAACCAGTGCGCGGCGCGTCACATCGCTTTGGCGGCGTCGCGCAGCTTGAACTTCTGGATCTTGCCGGTCGAGGTCCGCGGGATCTCGGTGAAGACGACGTGGCGCGGGCACTTGTAGTGGGCGAGGTGCTCGCGGCACCACGCGACGATCTCCTCGACCGTGGCCTCGGCGCCGGGCTTCAGCTCGCAGAAGGCCACGGGCGTCTCGCCCCACTTGTCGTCGGGGCGGGCGACGACGGCGGCGTAGGACACGGCCGGGTGCTTGTAGAGAACGTCCTCCACCTCGATCGACGAGATGTTCTCGCCACCCGAGATGATGATGTCCTTCGACCGATCCTTGATCTGCAGGTAGCCGTCGGGGTGGAGCACGCCGAGGTCGCCCGAGTGGAACCAGCCGCCGGCCAGCGCCTCGTCGGTCGCCGCCGGGTTCTTCAAATAGCCCTTCATGACGATGTTGCCGCGGAACATGATCTCGCCGATGGTCTCGCCGTCGGCCGGCACGCGCTGCATGGTCGAGGGGTTCATCACGGTGAGATCCTCGAGCGCGGTATAGCGGACGCCCTGGCGCGCCTTCTTGCCGGCCCGCTCGGCCGGGGGTAGGTCATCCCACTCGGGGCGCCACTCGTTGACGACGGCCGGGCCATAGGTCTCGGTCAGGCCGTAGAGGTGGGTCACGTCGAAGCCGGCCTCGCCCATCGCCTGCAGCACGGCCTCCGGCGGCGGGGCGGCCGCCGTATTGAACGTCACGCGCTTGGACAGCGGCTTCTTGTCTTCCGCGCTGGCGGAAAGCAACGTCGACATGACGATGGGGGCGCCACACAGGTGGGTGACGCCATGCTCGGCCATCAGCTCAAACATGGCCTTGGCCCGCACCCAGCGGAGGCAGACGTGGGTCCCGGCGACGACCGAGAGGGTCCACGGGAAGCACCAGCCGTTGCAGTGGAACATCGGCAGCGTCCACAGATAGACGGGGTGGCGCTGCATGTTGGCCGCGAGGACGTTGGCGTAGCACATCAGGGCGGCGCCGCGGTGATGATAGACCACGCCCTTGGGATTGCCGGTGGTGCCCGAGGTATAGTTGAGCGAGATCGCGTCCCATTCGTCGGACGGCAGGCGCCAGCGGTAATCGGGGTCGCCATCGGCGATGAACGCCTCGTAGGTCAGGGCGGTGAGTGCTTCGTGGGCCTGCGGGAACTCGGGATCGTCGAAATCGACGAGCAGCGGCTTAACGGTGGCGATCGCCAGCGCCTCCTTGATGACCGGCGCGAACTCGCGGTCGTAGATCAGGATCTGGGAATCGGCGTGATCGAGCTGGAAGGCGATGATCGCGGCATCGAGACGGGTATTGATCGAATGAAGCACCGCTCCGGTCATCGGCACGCCGAAGTGGGCCTCGAGCATCGGCGGGGTGTTGGACAGCATCACCGAGACGGTGTCGCCGCGGCCGATGCCGAAGCGGGCCAGCGCCGAGCCGAGGCGCCGGCAGCGGGCGTAGAAAAAGCGGTAGCTGATGCGCTGATGGCCGTGAATGATGGCGGTATGGCTCGGAAAGACGGCGGCCGCCCGCTCCAGCATCGAGAGGGGTGAGAGCGGCTGATAGTTGGCCGGTGTCTTGCCAAGATGCCAGTCGTAGGGGGCGTTTGTCATCGCGGACGCTTCCTGGAGTGCTCGTACGGGCCCCGCCCAGGGTTAGAGGGCGTGCCCGTTTTGTCACGGTATAGGGATGAACTTCGGTCTCGTGCAACCACCTTGCTGGTCAGGTGGGCGGAACCCGGGGCCAATGAGGCACTGTGTGGCCTCGATCGCTCGATCCGCTCAGCAACCTGACTCAGATCGCGGGTAGAAACGTTTGTGTTATTTGCCGCTTCTGCAGAAAATCATCTAGAGTGCGCGCATCAGTTCTGCGGCAGAATCGGCCCATTGCTGAATTCCACTCCGACGAGGCAGCTCCCATGAAGCTCCGATCCGTACTCGCCGCCTTCGCGCTGACCACGCTGGGGCTCGTCCATGGTGCCGGTCAGGCCCAGGCCCAAGGTTTCTTCTCGTTCTTCTGGAGCGGGGGCTCGCGTGACGAGGTCTCGTTCAGCCCGAGCGTGGCGCCGGGCCAGATCATCGTCAGCTTCGGCGACCGGAAGCTGTACTGGGTTCACAAGCGCGGCGAGGCGATCAGCTATCCGATCGCCATCCCGCGGGAGAAGAGCCGCTGGCAGGGCGTATCCTCGGTCTCGGACAAGCGCGTCAATCCGACCTGGACGCCGACCGCCGAGATGCGCCGCGAGAACCCATCGCTGCCGGTCTTCGTGCCGGGCGGGCATCCGCAGAATCCGCTCGGTGTGCGCGCGCTCTACCTCGGCTCCAGCCTCTATCGGATCCACGGCACGGACGCGCCCTGGACCATCGGCGAGGCGGTTTCCAAGGGCTGCATCCGCATGACCAACGAGGACGTTCTGGATCTGTATCCGCGCGTCCCGATCGGCACGCGCGTGACCGTGACCTGGAAGCGTTACAAGAGCTGACATTCAAGAAACTGCGACGGCAGACAGCGTCCTGGGCGGCTTGCCCGGGACGCTTTCGTTATGGGGCCCGGTCCGGAACGAGCCGGGCGTAGCCGGGGACCTCCGGGTTCAGCCGATCGATGTAGGCGAGCAGGGCCTTCATGTCGGCCGGACCGAGATCGAACATGGGCATCTCGTCGTGGCCGTCGATGGTGCCGGTCTTGGCGGCCTCGACCAACATCGCGATCGGGTAGCGCCGGCCGAGGTTGCGGAACGGGATGGTGATCCGGGTCGGGCTGTCGTCGTTGGCCGCGATGGCATGGCAGCGGGCACAGCGCGCCGCGATCTCCTGGCCTCGATCGGCCGCCTGGACCGGCCCCGCGGCAAGTGTGGTGATCACGAGGCCGATGGCGGCGCTACGGGCTACAAGCATGGCTCAGTCTCCGCCTTGTTCGCGCAACCGATTGGGACAATGCGGGGCGCAGGTCGTTGCGACATGTCAATCCGCCGGTTCGGCCACCAGAACCTGAGCCTGGAGCAGGACCGTTCGGAGCAGGACCGAGACGGCCCCGGCGAGGAAGGCCAGCAGGGGCATCATCCCTTGATGGGATATCGGAGACAGTTGCGACATGACGGCGAAGGCGACGATGCCCGCCGCGGCGGCGTGCAGCGCGCCGAAGCGACCGCGCCGCCAGACTCCGGGCAACAGAAAGAGTGCCGCGAGGCCTGAGGGGAGGGCACACCAGACATAGGCGGCCAACGCGGCAGGGCCGAGCGGGGGAAGGCCCGCGGGCAACAGTGTGGCCAAACCAAGTGCGGGGGCCAGAACAAGCAGCGCAGCGACCGCCAGACCGCCGAAAAACGGCCCAACGAGCGTGTACAGGAGGAAAGTCCAAAGCGCGCGCTGGGCGCCGGTGGCCCCGTTTGCCATTTCAATTCCTCGTCGTCGACATTTCACACGGACAGCGGCACCTGTGATCGCAACGTGCCGCGAGTCGGCCTCCGGATACCATGATGACCAAGACCGAAACTGCGACGGATGATCCGGGTGGAAGGGGCTCCTCCCTGTGGCGGGAGGAGGTTTCCGAGACGCTGCGCCTGGCGTTGCCGATGGCGCTGACGCAACTGGGTCAGGTCGCGATGATGACGACGGATCTGGCGCTGCTCGGCCGGCTCGGCGATGGCGTGGTGGCAGCGACGGCGCTGGCCCACACGGTCCTGTTCGCTGCGTTCGTGTTCGGCATGGGCGTCGTATCGGCGGTGGCGCCGCTCGCGGCCCAGGCTTTCGGTGCGCGCCAACCGCGCATGGTCCGCCGGTCGCTGCGGGTCGGCCTGTGGGCGGCCGTGCTGATCGGCGTGCCGTTCACGCTCGTGCAGCTGTGGGGCGAGAGCATCCTGCTCGGCCTCGACCAGGACCCGGAGACAGCACGGATCGCCGGGCGTTATCTCCAGGGTTTGGCCTGGAGCCTGGTGCCCGCCTGGGTCTTCATGGCGCTGCGCAACTTCATGAGTGCGGTGAACCGACCGGAGCCGGCGCTCTGGATCATGGTGGCGGCGGTGCCGATCAACGGCGTGCTGGCCTTTGCGCTCATCTATGGTGTCGGCTTCATACCGGCGCTCGACGTTCTCGGCGCGGGGATTGCCACGACCTTCGTCAATATCGGGATGTGCATTGCAGCGGTGGTGGTCGCCTATCGCTGCCGGCCGTTCAAGAAGTATCACGTGCTCGGCCGGCTCTGGGTGCCGGATTGGGTGCTTTTCCGGCGGCTCTTCCTGATCGGATTGCCGATCTCGGGCGCGTTCCTGATGGAGTTCGGCCTGTTCGCCGTTGCGGCGCTGCTGATGGGGCAGCTCGGCACGACGGCGCTGGCGGCCCATCAGATCGCGCTGCAGATGGCGTCGGTGCTGTTCATGGTGCCGTTCGGGGTATCGCTCGCCGCGACCGTTCGTGTCGGGCAGGCGGTCGGCCGCCGGGACAGTCGCGCGACGCGGCGGGCCGGACTGGTGGCGCTTGGTCTCGGCGGCGTCTTCATGGCCGTGATGACGCTGCTGGTGGTGGCGTTCCGCGACTTCGTTCCGGTGGTTTTTCTCGGCGATGGCGCGACCGGGCCGGCGCGGGAGACGGCCGAGCTGGCGGCGCTGCTGCTGCTGGTGGGCGCGACGTTCTTCATCGCCGATGGCGTGCAGACCATCGGCGCGGGAGCGCTGCGCGGTCTGAACGACACCCGGATACCTCTGGTGTTCGCCGCGATCAGCTTCTGGGCGATCGGGTTTGCCGCCGCCTACCTGCTCGGGTTCTTCGTGATGGCGCATGCGGCCGGTGTGTGGATCGGGCTGTCGGCCGGGCTCGCGGTCTACGCCGTGCTGCTGGTATGGCGCTTCCTGCGGCTGACGGGCCGCGGCTTCCTGCCGGAGGCGACTGCGTACCACGCACCGCTCCCGGCGGCGTGAGCGGCACCGGTTCACCGTCGACGTTGGAGCGGGCGATCGACCTTGCCGGCCGGCGGCGTCACCTCGACCGATCGTCTCCGAGCCGGTCCAGCCGCAAACGGTGGCGGTTGTCGGTGAGCAAGCTCACAGCACCGATCGCGCCCGCGTAGGCCGCGAGCGCGACCGCGCCCGAGAGCACGAACATGATCACGATCTGATACTTCGCCGCCTCGATGGGATCGACACCGGCGATCACCTGACCGGTCATCATGCCCGGGAGGGAGACCACACCGCTGACCGCCATGGCATTGATGATCGGGGTGAGGCCGGTGCGCAGGGCTTCGCGGGTTGGCGCCGACAAGGCCTTGTAGCGGGAGGCGCCGAGGGCCAGCTGGCCGTCGATTGCACGGCGATCGCGAACCGCGATGGTCGCCATGGTCTGCGTGACCAGGCTGACCGCGGTCAAGGCGTTGCCGAGAACCATGCCGAGGATCGGCAGCAGATAGCGCGGCGCGTGCCAGGGCTCGGGGCCGATGACGACGACGACGGCGAAGAAGGTCGCCAACAGGCCGACGACGAGAAGCGTGCCGGTGCCGAGACCCCAGAGCCGCCAGCGCAAGGACGGCGCGTTCACGCGATTGGTGGCTTCGTAGCCGGCGAAGGTGACCATGGCGAGCGCGACGGCCACGGTCGTCCAGAGGGACGTCTGCTCGAAAACGAACTTGAGGACGATGCCGACCAGCAGCAGTTGCACGACCATGCGCACCGCTGCGATCGCCAGCGAGCGCTCGAGTTCGAGGTGGTGGCGGTAGGAGAGCGCGGCCGCCACGATCAGCAGCGTCGCGGCGAGTGCGAGGTCGCCCGGGGTCAGCCTGATCGGTGTCATGCCGTCCTCGCCAGTTCGAGGCGGGCCTCGGCGAGACGATCGACCTGTGCCGTGTTGTGGCTGACGAGCAGGACGATGCGTCCGGCCAGCAGCTGGAACCGGATGATCTCCTCGACGAGCGCGGAGCGCCCGACATCGAGGGCGCCGGTCGGCTCGTCGAGAAGAATGGCTTTCGGCTCGTCGGCCAGGGCGAGCGCCAGCGCCAGCCGCTGACGCTCGCCGGTCGACAGTTCGTCGATCGGGCGATCGAGCAGGGCCTCGGGCACATCGAGCTGAAGGGCAAGACGGACGAACCGGGTTTCGGATGGCCCTGGCGTGGCATGACGGCGGGCCGTCGGACTCCACCATGCGGGTTCGGCCGCGCAGTAGCGCACTTGCCGCCGCCAGGCTGATCCGCTCATCTCGTGGCGTTCCTGCCCGCCGAGCGAAACGTAGCCGGGTGCCGGGTCGAGATCGGCGATGGCCCGCAGCAGCCGCGTTTTGCCCGAGCCGGACGGCCCTTCGACCGCAAGGCACTCGCCCGCTGCCACCGAGAAGGTGAGCGGCGGTAGGCCGGCGACCGAGAGCTTTTCGATTTTGAGCACGCATCGAGATCCGTTGAGTGGTCCGTTGGTTTATCAACCGGCGCGCCAGCCAGCCAGTGCCGCTTGCCCTGGCCTGCGTTTCGTGCGGGACAGCGCGCTGGTCACGCGATCGGTCGGCCGCTACATGGGACCCATGTTTCGACACCTGATCCAGTTCCTGGAGCGTCATCCGGCGCTGCTGCTCGCCATCCCGCCGCTGTTGTGGTCGGGGAACCATGTCATCGGCCGGGCCGTCGCCGGTGAGGTTCCACCCGCCGGTCTCGCGGTGGTGCGCTGGGCGTTCGCCGTGATGGCCCTGCTGCCGTTCGCATGGCCGCATCTGGTCCGGGACGCGGCACTCGTGCGGTCGCGGCTCGGTACGCTGATATTTCTCGCGCTGACCGGAGCCGGCGTCTTCGGCACGTTGCAGTTCGTCGCCCTGCAGTACACCAAGGCGCTGACGGTGGCGGTGATGAATTCGGTGGCGCCGGCCTTCATCCTGGCCGCGAGCTTCCTGATTTTCCGGGATCGCATCACGTCGATGCAGGCCGGCGGCATCATCGTGTCTATCGGTGGGGTGCTGGTGATCGTGTCACGCGGCGACCTCGGCGCGCTCTCGTCGCTCGAATTCAATGCCGGCGATCTGCTGGTGGTCTTCAATATGATGCTGTGGGCCGTCTACTCCGCCTGTCTGCGGCTGCGCCCGAACGTGCATCCCTTGACGTTCATGCTCGTGCTGTCGGCGATCTCGGGCATCGCCAACATCGGTCCGGCCGTCGTCGAGCATCTGGCCGGTCTGCCACTGCCGCTGACTTGGTCGATGGTTCTGGCCGCGCTCTATGTCGGTCTGGGGACCTCCGTGCTGGCCTATATCGCGTGGACGCGCGGTGTCGAACTCGTCGGGGCGACCCGGGCGGCCGCCTTCCTGCATCTCGTACCGATTTTCGGCGCCATCCTGGCGTGGATGTTCCTCGGCGAGCAACTGGCGTTGTTCCACGTCGCCGGGTTCGCGCTGATCCTGTGTGGCGTCAGCCTTGCGGCGCGGCGAGGGCGTGTTCCTGCGGCGCCGGCGTCGCCGGTCCAGACGCCGCCATGAGCTTGGCGAGGAAGCTCGCGCGGTCGAACGGCTTCAGCATGTAGTCGTCGGCGCCGGCGCGCAGGGCGGCGCGGATCTCGCGCCGGCTCTCTTCGGTCGTCAGATAGACGATGCGCGCGCGGGTGTGGGCGGTGTCGCGCAGACGCAGTGTCTCGATCAGATCGGTCGTGCCGAGCTGCCAATCGAGTAGCACCAGTTCGGGGCTCTGGTTGGTCACCGCGGCCAGCGTCTCCTCGGCCGTCTCGGTCTCCGACACCTGCCAGCCGTCCTGCTCCAGGAAGCGCTTTGCCACCTTGCGAATGACGGCCGAGCTGTCGGCAATCACACAGCGTTTCATCGCGCCACCCGGGATAAGAGCGGATCGCCGCCCGCGATCCACCTTTACCTATAGGAAGTGCGCATTAACCGAAGGTTGCAATTTGTGCCAATTACAACCGCTGCGGGCGAATTGGATCAGATCAGTGTCGCCTTGAGGAGGACGTCGTTGCCGTCCTTGGCGATATCGAGTTGCATGCCGACCGACCCTGCGAGACGCCACGTATAGTAGGCCTGGATCGTCATGGCATCGAGCTGGGGGGCAGCGCCTCCAACGAAATCAGAGAGATACTGAGGCGGCCGGGCGCTGGTGCCGCGGCATCGCACCAGGAAATCCGCGTTTTCGAAGGTGCCGTCCATCGATACCTCGATCTCGCCGCCCCGGGGCAGGGCGGTGATGGCGCTGGCGACGAGGTTGAGGAGCAACTTGGCGCGGTCCTTCGGCATGTAGCCGTGCGGGACGCGCCAGACGAGCTTGTGCTTGGCATCGCCCACGAAGCCACGGCTCAATTGCTCGGCGGTGCCCAGATCGATACTGGCGCCCGCGGAACCGGCCGCGCCGAATGCGAAGCGGGCGAACTGCAGTCGAGCCGAGGCCTGCTGGGTGACATTGCGGATGACATCGAGTGCATAGGACCGCTGCTCGCCGCCCTCATCGTCCTCAAGAATCTCGAGGCCATTGACGATGGCACCGACGGGGCCGATCACATCGTGGCAGATCTTGCTCGAGATCAGTGCCGCGAGTTCGAGATCGGTCGGTCGGGGAAGTTCGCCCATGGGTCCCTCATTGCTTTCATGTGCGGCGGCTCGATCTGAACGCGAGCCAACGGGGACCGCTTGCGATATCGTATCGTGACTTGATACATGCGTCGGGGTCGGGTTGCCAAGTTGCGCGAATCCCTCACGCCCGCCGAATTTCTCACATGTGGTACTGAGGACTCCCTTGCGCTCGCCCGTGCCTCCTTCATTTGCCGATCTTGCCCGAGGGCTGGTCGGGCCCGTCCTGGCGGCCGGGCGGTTGCAGCTCGAGATCCGGGCGCGCGGCATTGCGCCCGAGTACAAGGCCGATCAGTCTCCGGTGACGGAGGCCGATCGGGCGAGTGAGGAACTCCTCGCTGCGGCGCTCTCTGACGTTGCGCCGGGTGTGCCGGTGGTCGGGGAGGAGGGTGTCTCCGCGGGGGCCATACCGGCCATCGGCGATAGCTTTTTCCTTGTCGATCCGCTCGATGGCACGCGCGAGTTCCTGCGCGGCGGTGACGACTTCACCGTCAACGTCGGCCTCGTGCGCGGCGGCTCGCCGGTTTTCGGCATCGTCTACGCCCCGGCCAAGGGCTGGCTGTTCCTGACGCCTGCGATCGGCATCGTGACGGAGGCGCGGTTCGCGCCCGGCGCCGATGCAACCTACGACACCATCGACTGGCAGCGGGCGCGCGTTCGCGAACGGGTCGTGGGCCGGCTGGTTGCCGTCACGAGCCGCAGCCACAGGGTGGCCGAGGAGGACGGCTTTCTCGATGGGCTCGGGGTCAGCGAGAGGATGCAGATCGGCTCGTCGCTCAAGTTCTGTCTGTTGGCGCGCGGCGATGCCGACGTCTATGCACGGTTCGGTCCGATCAGCGAGTGGGATACGGCGGCGGGGCACGCCATCCTGGTGGCGGCGGGCGGCGCCGTCGTGCCGCGCGACGGCGGCGAGTGGCGCTACGGCAATGCCGCGGGTGGCTTCCTGGCCCGGCCATTCGTCGCCTGGGGCAGCCGGCCGGCACAGTGATCGGGTGCGATCCGACCGGCCACACTTTGGTAACACTTGCCGAGCAATGATCGGGTAACCATCGCGCACCCTTTTCGCGCTCGGCGAGGCAATCCATGTCCTTGATTTCCGCCGTCGCTCGCCTGCTCGGCGCAGGTCTGCTGACGACAGTGACGGTCTTCTCCCCGGTGGCCGCCCAAGAGCGTCTGCCCTGGCAGCAGGGCGAGCCCTACACCCCTCGCGCCAATGGCGAAGTCTACCGTCCGCCGTCCCCGGCGCCGGGCTATGGCGGTGTGGCTGCCAACTCCTACGGCGGTGGCGGTCCGCGCACGAGCGACGAATACCGGCCGCCGCAGTATGGCGGCGGCACGCCCCGCTCCGGCGGTTACGACAGCGGTGATGCCTATCGGGCGCCGGGACCGGGCTCGGGCGAGGTCTACCGCCCGCCTCAATCGGCCGCCAACGACTCCTATCGGGGGCCGCCGCCGGCCGCGGAGCCTTATCAAAGGGACTATGATCGCCGGCCGGCCGACCGGTCGTGGGACGAGCCGTCCGACGAAAGCTTCTCGCGAAACGAGATCGTCGATGCCGGCCACCGCTTCTTCGGCACCGTCAGTCAGGGTCTCGCCAGCGTCATCGAGTATGCGTTCAAGCGGGCCGGACGACCGAACGGCTATATCCTCGGCGAAGATGCCGGTGGCGCCATCGTGGCCGGACTGCGCTATGGCGAGGGTGTTCTCCACACCAAAGATGCGGGCCGGCACAAGGTCTACTGGCAGGGCCCGTCGATCGGTTACGACTTCGGGGCGGAAGGCTCCAAGGTCATGGTGCTGGTGTACAAGCTCCGCGATCCGGACGAAATCTATCAGCGTTTCGGCGGCGTGCAGGGCTCGGCCTACTTCATCGGCGGTGCCGGCATCCAATTCCAGCAGGCTGGACATGTCACACTTGCACCGATCCGTTCGGGACTGGGCCTCAGGCTAGGTGCCAACGTCGGCTACTTGAAGTATACCCGCCGTCCAACCTGGAATCCGTTTTGACGTCAGCCGCCGTTGATGGCAGGCGGTTCCGGTAGTCAGGGCCGCGAGTCGGAAGCGGGTGTTCGAGCCGTCAGGGGCCAGGTAGGGACGTCGGCGTGATCACGATCCACTCAGCGATGCTGGTGCTGCTCGGCGTGCTTGGGGCCGGGCTGTTCGTCGTGATCGTAACGCCGTTCTATCGCAACCGAGTGCAGCGGCTGGCGGTCGATACGTTGAAGCGGTCGCTGCCGCTGACACAGTCGGAGATCAACGCCGACAAGGACCGGCTCAGGGCCGAGTATGCGATCCGGATCCACAAGCTCGCCCTCAAGGTCAAGGAAGCGGAGTCGGCCGGCGCGCGACAGAGCATCGAGCTCAACCGCCGCGACGCGCGCATCGGCGCTCTCGAAAGCGACGCGGCGGGGTTGCGCGACCGGCTCGAGGAAAGCGACAACGCCCGCCGCGTGCTGGAGCAGACCATCCAGGATCGCCTGCCCAAGGTGGAGTATCGGCTGGTCGAGGCCAAGAAGCTCATCTTCAATCGCGATCGCGATATCTCCGCGTTGACCACCGATTCGGAGCGGACGGTGCGGGCGCTGGACGAGGCGATGCAGATCAATGCGCAGCAGCGGGCGGAGATCGCCCGGTTACGGGCGCTGACGACGTCGCGCGGCAGCGGCAGCTACGGCGCTCTGTCCGACCCGAAATACGATGTCGAGGTCGCGCTGAGGTCGGAACTCGAGGCGCTGAGATCCCAGGCGCGCGACCAGAGCGCGCTCATCGCGCGCCTGCAGGCGACCGTCTCCGGCGTGCCGAACGACGCCGATACCTCGAACATTGCCTTGCTGGAGGCTGAGCGCCTGAAACGGGAGGCCCGCGAGCAGGCTCTGATCGTGCCGAATGGGCCGATCGAGGCGGCGTTGAAGAGCGAGCTCGACGCACTCAAAGTGCGGAGCGAAGAGCAGGCGGGCGAGATCCGGCAGCTCAAGGCCGCGCTGGCCGCCTACGAGCAGCCCGATCAGGACGGGCGGACGCTGTCGGTCCGCGATACCAAGATCGCGCTCAAGGCGCGTGTCGGCTCTCTGCAGTCGCAAGTCGATACGCAAGGCGAGAGCATCAAGCGGTTGCGCGCCGAGTTGGCGGCGGCCAACGAGCGTCTGGCCCGGCAGGCGGCCCACTTCATGGACGAGATGCGCCGTCTCGGTGCCGGCTCGCTGCCGACGACGCCGCCGGCGCGCCGAGCCGAAGGCGTGGGACGCGGCATCCGGGAGCGGATCGCCCGCGTCAATCCGGCATTCGCCGAGCGCATGGCGCCTTCGGGCGTCGAGAGCGGACTGGCGCCGGTACGTCCGGACGCGACGCCATCGGTGGCCCAGCACATCAAGACGCTGGCCGGCGAAGGAACTGCGGATGCCGCCGCCCCGGACGACGCGGCCGGCGCTCGCGCCGACGATCGTCGTCGCGGCCGGTTGATCGACCGGATTGCGGACAGCGGCAAGTCTTAGGCTCACACAGCGCCTCAGGTCCCGATTGACCCAGGTCTGCGGCCCGCATGCCGTCAAGTCTTCGTTTCAGGGACTTGTTCACGGGTGCGGTCGCGCCGTTTCGCGACCACCACCAGCGATCGGACTTCCGCCGGCGAACGCCGCCGTTGAAAAAAAGCACGGCGAGGGTGGTTCGCGCGCCGACATCCTGTGCGGGCTCGCGCGGTCCGATCCCACAACGATCGGACTGCCGCTGCCGGAAGGGGGAGGACCGGCAGCGGCCAGGGCCGATAGGCGAGACTGCGGGGGCAACTCTCGCGGCTTGAATTCTGGTGGTCCGATCCGTGCTTTTCAAGTCGGCCGGTTGGACTATCCCGTTGCGGGCGGCCGGGCACGTCCGTTGGACGCGGGCCGGCGCTGCGACGTCTGCGAAGCGGCCCCCTCCCGGGGAAGGGCGGGCTATCGAGCGAGTTCGCCCGCCAATCCCTTGGCGATCAGGGCGCGCGTCTCGGGGATACCGTAGAGTTCGATGAAACCGCCGAAGCGGGGCCCTTGAGAGGCGCCGAGCAGAACCTCGTAGATGGCCTTGAACCAGTCGCGAAGGTTCTCGGCGAAGCCGTTCGATTTGCCGGCCTCGTAGACCATGTTCTGAAGCGTCTCGGCGTTGGCGTCGGCGGGGGCGGCGGCCAACAGGGCGTCGAGCGCCACGAGCGCCACCCGCTCCTGCTCCGTTGCCGGACGGTACACCTTCTTCGGCTTCTCGAAGGCGTGGTAGTAGGCGACCGCATAGCCGGCCAGATGGTCCAGCATGGGGAAGCGATCGGGCGTAGCGCCTTCCGCATATTTGCGAATGAAGCCCCACAGTTGGGCCTTGTCCTCGGCATTGGAGGCCGAGACCAGATTGAGCAGAAGACCGAACGTGATCGGAAGTTCGGCCGCTGGCGGATTACCGCTGTGGATATGCCAGACCGGGTTGTCGAGCTGTTGCGCCGGCGCCTGCCCCGGATAGGCGGCGACGAACTGAAGGTATTCGTCGACGGCGCGCGGGATCACGTCGAAATAGAGCCGCTTGGCGCTCTTCGGCTTCTGGAACATGAAGAGCGACAGGCTCTCGGGGCTGGCGTAGGTCAGCCAATCCTCGATCGTCAGGCCGTTGCCCTTGGACTTGGAAATCTTTTCGCCGCGCTCGTCGAGAAACAATTCGTAATTGAAGCCTTCGGGCGGGACGCCGCCGAGCGCCTTGCAGATCTTGGAGGACAGCGTGACGCTGTCGATCAGGTCCTTGCCCGCCATCTCGTAGTCGACGCCGAGGGCCGTCCAGCGCATGGCCCAGTCGGCCTTCCACTGGCACTTGACGCGGCCGCCGGTGACGGGCGTCTCGACCTTCTTCCCGGTCTCGGGATCGAGATAGACGACAGTGCCGGCGGCGACGTTGCGCTCGATCATCGGCACCTGCAGCACGCGGCCGGTCCGCGGGCAGACCGGCAGAAACGGCGAATAGGTGGCGCGGCGCTCCGGTCCGAGTGTCGGCAGGAGAATGTCCATGATGGCATCGTAACAGGCGAGCATCTTGAGCAGCGTCGCATCCATCATGCCCGAGCGGTAGCAGGTGGTCGCCGAGAAGAACTCGTGCTCGAACCCGAACTGGTCGAGAAACGCCTTGAGCCGCGCGTTGTTGTGATGGGCGAAGCTCTCGTGCGTGCCGAAGGGGTCGGGGACGGCGGTCAGCGGCTTGTTGAGCGCGGTCGCCAGCAACTCGCGGTTCGGCACGTTGTCCGGCACCTTGCGCAAGCCGTCCATGTCGTCCGAGAAACAGATGAGGCGGGTCTTGCGGCGGCCTTCGGTCAGCAGCTCGAACGCGGTCCGCACCATGGTGGTGCGCGCCACTTCGCCGAACGTGCCGATGTGGGGAAGGCCGGACGGGCCGTAGCCCGTTTCGAAGATGACCGTCTTTTCCCGCCCGCCCGGCAAGCGGTCGAGCCGCTGGATCAGGCGGCGCGCCTCCTCGAACGGCCAAGCCTTGGCCGTGGCGCTGGCGGCGCGGATCTCGGGCGTGAAGTCTCGGGTCATGGCGGCGGCTCTGGTCTCGCAGGGCGGCGAACCTAGAGCATCTTCAACCGACCCATGGTCGCCGGAGGCGGTCCCGTGGGATCGAGAGATGCTCTAGTTTCAATCGACTAGGGCAAACGTGTCCGATCCTCGCACCACCATCGCGGTTCCATCGGATCGGATATTGCCCTAGTAACCATTTTCTCCCGGCCGCGCCATGCCCCTCAGTCGCGCGACGGCGCGGGCAGAACCGTGCGGCGCATGCCCGGCACCGCTTGCAGTGGTCGCCGCGACGCTTGGCGGCGGGTGGAGGGCGGGCCAGAACCGTTTCGGGGCGGTGGGCTTGCGAAGCGGTTCCCGGCACACGACATGGGTAAGCTGATCAACCGGAGGACCTGCCTGTATGACCCGCCGACTCGCCGCCGACGAAGCCTTGATCTACGCCATGGTCACGACCTCGGCGGTCGACCGCGCCATCGCCGACAGCGAACTCGATCGGATCGGATCGATCGTGCGCCAGCTGCCGGCGTTCACGACCTACGACAAGGACTGGCTCGCCGACGAAGCGCAGGCGTGCGGGCGGGTGCTGGCCGGGGCGAGCGGGCTCGACAAGGTGCTGGACCTCATTCGCGATGCGCTGCCGCCTCATCTGCGGGAGACCGCCTACGTGCTGGCTGCCGAAGTGGCCGCCACCGATATGAAGGTCAAGGTGGAGGAGTCGCGCTTCCTCGAGCTGCTCGCGGACAAGCTCGAGATCGAGCCGCTGGTCGCGGCGGCGCTCGAGCGGGCCGCCAAGGCCCGGCACCAGTTGGTGTGACGATCAGCGCCGGCCGCGCGCATCCAGGAAGAACGTGTCGGCGCCGACCTGGCCGCCCTTGAGCAGCACTTCGGTGCCGTCGATCTCGTCGCGGGCGGCGAGGCGGAAGACGTGACAGCTCTGGGCGGCGTCGAAGTGCGCAAGGTCCAGAGCGTCGGCACCGCTGTGCGTCATGGCGTAACTGGAGCTGTCGCCGCCGGAGAAACAGACGCGGCGGACGCCTGAGCGCACGGCGCGCCGGAACAGATCGGCCATCAACGCCCCGAGGGCACGCGTGCGGGCCGCATCGGGGGGCAGGGTGGCGGCGCCGCGGGCGGTATAGGCGGCAACCGATCGGCCGGCCACGAGGGCGGCATCGATCGTCGCGCCAAGTTGTTCGGCAACGCCGTGGGCGGCCGCTTCGGATCGAACCGCAGCGGCCGGAATCTCCACCATGCACCAGCCGGCCGCCTCGGCGGCCGCAAGCTGGCGGCCCGTTTGGACGGCGCAGCTGCCCGAGATGACAAGCAGGCGGTCGACCGCTGGGAGTATCGCGCAGCTCGATTCCGCCGCGGGCTGAGGCGGCCGTGCGGCGCTCGCCGCCCGGCCGATGCCGTGGGCGAGGCCCTGCGCGGCAAGGGCAAAAACGGACGACGTCGCCGAAAGGCGCCAGATCGCCGAGGCGGCGTGGAACAGTTCGTCCTCGGTCACCGTATCGAGAACGACCGGCGTGCCGCTGGCACCGCGCTCGGCAATCAATGCGGCGAGCGCGTCGTCCGGGCGCATGAGTTCGGGCAGGTGGATGGCGGCGACCTGCGGGCACCCGAGTGCCATCAGATGGCGCCTCAGATCGGCCTCCCGCATCGGCGTCGACGGATGATCGACCAGAGCCGGATTGCGATCGAGACGGAGGATCTCGCCCTGATGGCGGGAGAAGTGATTGGAAAACGCGGTGTGGCGCCCGAACGACGGGGTTGCGGGCAAAACGGGAACGATGGCATCCGGCCAGTAGCGACGGGCGATCTCGAGCACGGTTGCGAAATTGCCGATGCCCGGCGCGGAATCGAAGGTCGAGCAGACTTTGTACTGGACGAGGCGCGCGCCGACGGCGGCCAGGGCCGCGAAGGCGGGCGGCAGCGACTGGGCCATCTCCTGCGGAGACTGGGCGCGGGAGGTGCCGGCGATTCCGACGACGTCGAGCCCGCGCGCCGCGTGCAGGACGCGGGCCGGGTCGGTCGTCTCGAAGAAGAGCCGGCCCGTCAGGCCGCCGCGGCAGGCCTGGGCGAAGTTCTCGGACGAGCCGGTGAAGTCATCGCCGTAGAAGGCGAGCGCGGCGCGGTTCACGACTTGTCCTCGCCGGACGGCCGCTGGCGCTTCTCGGCGGTCAGTTCGAGTGTTTTGCGGAAGTGGTCCATATTGGCCCGCACGCTGCGAATGCGTTTGTGCGCGCCGCGGGTCGGATTGATGATTTCCTCGAGCATCATCTCATGCAGCGCGATGCTCTGGCTCAGCTGACCGGCCTCGTGCGACTTGGCGACATAGGGCGCGATCATCTGCAGCATCAGGTTGGCGATCGCCTCGATGAGCTCGTTGTGGGTCGCCGCGTAGACCGCCCGGTGGAAGTCGAGGTCGGCCTCCAGGGCCGCCGTGCGGTCGAGGGGCATGGCTTCGGCAACGGCGCGCAGCCGGCGCACCGCTTCGCTCATGGCCACGATGTCGTCATTGGTGCGCCGCTCGGACGCCAGCTCGACGCACGCTGCCTCGAACAACTCGCGCACCTCCATGAGCTTCTGCGGGGTCGTGGCCTCGAGGTGGAGATGGAAGAGCGCCAACTGCAGTGTCGAGGTCGAGATCCGGGAGCGGACGAATGTGCCCTGTCCCTGCCGTGTCTCAAGAAGACCGGCCGACGACAGCACCTTCATGGCCTCGCGCACCGGCGTGCGGCTAACGCCCAGAGTTTTGGCCACCTCGTTCTCGTTGGGCAAGCGGGCGCCCGGTGGCCACGTGCCTTCGGAGATCTGCTGCTTGACGTGTTCGATGACGACGTCGACGCGCGACAGCTTGGCCACGCGGTCCCGCGGGCGGTCGTCGTCGTCGAGGCTCTTGTCGCGAAGGGTATCCATGATGGTCATATGGTATGATCACTTGAGCAGAAATAGCGAGCCGCTAGATCGGCCGGACTCGCTCCCGACCGACATATCATGCGTGCGCCCCCAGATGCACGCGCATGGCTGCTCAGCGTGCCGGCTCGCGATCTTGACTATGATGAGTCATCATACGACCATTCGTCCGCTTGAGGTGAGCCGTCAGAGCGCGCCCGTGGAGGATTGCCCGTGGCCGAGCGCATCCGCGCGACGTACCTCGTCGAGACACCGCTGACCGCGGCTGCCGCGGCTGCGGCCATCGCGGGCGAACAGTCGACGGGAACGTTCATCGAAATCGCCGGAGAGACGGCTGCGCTGACGGCGCGGCATGCCGCCGAGGTCGAGTCGTGCGAGGCCATCGGCGAGGTGGATACGCCCTCGCTTCCGGGTGCAAAGCCATCGCCGACCGGGCGCTATACGCGGGCGCGCGTCGTTGTCTCTTGGCCGCTCGAGAACGTCGGGCCGAGCCTGCCCAATCTGCTGGCGACCATCTCGGGCAATCTCAGTGAACTCGGCGAGCTGTCGGGTCTGCGGGTGGTCGACGTGGAGCTTCCGTCCGCATTTCAGGCCGCTTATCCGGGTCCTCGACACGGGATCGCCGGCACGCGCACGTTGACCGGCGTTCACGGGCGCCCGCTCATCGGCACCATCATCAAGCCGAGTGTCGGGCTGACGCCCGCCGAGACGGCCGAACTCGTCGGCAAGATGGCGGACGGGAAGCTCGACTTCGTCAAGGACGACGAGTTGATCGCGTCGCCGCCCTATTCGCCCATCGAGACGCGGGTCGGGGCGGTCATGCGGGTGCTCAGGGATCATGCGGATCGCACCGGGCGGCGCATTATGTATGCGTTCAACATCACCGGCGAGCTCGACGAGATGCGGCGCCGGGTCGAGCTGATCGCGGCGGCCGGCGGCACCTGCGCGATGGTTTCGCTGAACTGGGTCGGGCCCGTCGCGCTGGCGGCGCTGCGGCGCGACTGTCCGCTGGCCATCCATGGCCATCGCAACGGCTGGGGTGCCTTCACGCGCGCGCCGATGCTCGGTTTCGATTTTCGCGTGTTCCAGCGGATCTACCGGCTGGCGGGTGCCGACCATATCCACGTCAACGGGTTGTCCAACAAGTTTTCGGAGGACGACGCCTCGGTGATCGCCTCGGCGCGGGCGTGTCTGGCGGAGGAAAAGCCCGACGACCCGCGCGTCATGCCGGTGTTCTCCAGCGGACAGACGGTTTTGCAAGTGCACCCGACATTCGCGGCTGTCGGCTCGGTCGACCTGATCTTCGCCGCCGGTGGCGGGATCATGGCGCATCCGGACGGCGTCGCGGGGGGGGCTGCGGCGCTGCGGGATGCCTGGGCCAGTGCCGTGGCGGGCGTGCCGCTGGCGGACGCCGCCCGGGACAGCCAACCGCTCGCCCGGGCCATCGAACGGTTTCAGGGGAAGGTGCGCCACCGCACCTGACCCAACGCAAAGGGCCGATCAGCGGCCTGACGACAACACAGGAGGATGCTCAATGACAGGCAAGACCTACAACCCGAGCCGACGCACGGTGATGGGTGGATTGGCGGGCGCCGCCGGCCTCGTGTTCGCGCCAGCCGTGCTGCGCGCGCAGCAGATGGCGTGGATCGGCGCGTCGGCAACGCCGCCGTCCGATTTCATCGCGCAATCGCTCGACTTCTTCGGCAAGCGCGTCGGCGAGATCACGAAAGGTCAGATCAAGCTGACGACCCATCACGCCGGCTCGCTCGGCGGCGAGCGCGAGCACGTGGAAGGCCTGCTGCAGGGGGCGATCCACGTCGCGAGCCCCGGCCAGGGCCTGCTCGCCGGCTGGTACAAGCCGGCCGAGGTCTGGACCCACCCCTATCTGTTCAAGGACGTCCCGCACAAGGATCGCGTGTGGGATACGATGCGCCAGGAGTACGCGGACGACATCGCCAAGACCGCCAAGCTGCGGACGCTGGCATCGATCCCGCGGATGCCGCGCATGCTGTCCTGCAACAAGGTCGTCAAGGCGCCGGCCGACATGAAGGGCCTCAAGATCCGCGTGCCGGAGACGGCGCTGTGGAAGCGGACGTTCGAGCTGTTCGGGGCGTCGCCGACGCCGCTGCCGTTCCCGGAGGTCTTCACCGCCCTCAAGTCGAAGCTGATCGATGGCCAGGAGAACCCGACGGCGTTGACGTTCAACTCGGGCATCTTCGACGTCAACACGCATTTGTCGTTGACCGAGCACATGATCCAGGACAACTGCATCCTGATGGCGGATGCGGAGTATCAGAAGCTGTCTGCCGATCTCAAGAAGGCGATCGATCAGGCCGCGCGCGACATGGAAGCGGAGATCCGGGCCAAGGTGCTCGCCGACGACAAGGCCATCCTGGAAAAAGTGAAGGCGAAGAACATCGTCATCACCGAGGTCGACAAGGCGGCCTTCTCGGCCACCGTGAAGGATCTCGTCAAAGAGTTCCCGGCCGGCCAGAAGTGGGTCGAGCGAATCCGCACGATCGCTTGAGCCCGACACTTTTCGCGG
>JBMOGA010000066.1:0-20152 GCA_049318625.1 Hyphomicrobiaceae bacterium | reverse complement strand
CCGCGGTTCTCACCTTGTTTGACGCGGTTCCCTTCCTGATCGTCGCGCCATAAGGTGTCGTGGCTCGGAGCGAAAAAGCCCGCAGGAAGTACCGATAACTCGTCGGGCAATCGCGGCCGGATGGCCTCGTCGACGAAGCTGTCCACGTCAGTCGGGCTGACGAGCGGACGTGGCGACGTTTCGGATCGGAATGAACCGTCCCTTGGCATACGCAAGACCCCCGGTTACCAATGGCACGATTAGTACACGCCGGAGTGTGTAGCGGCAATGTCACGCCCGCGCATTCCGGATAAGAATGAGAAGAGACCGACACGGTGCGGCCGTTCCAAGTGTAGTAGCCGTTACAGTCATGTTGATCGGCCTCGAACATCTCACCCCGGCGGACATTGCAGCGCTGACCCTGTTTGCGGGCCTCGGTCTTGCCGGCATTGCCCACGCTTGGCTGGCGCGGGAGACCACCCGGGCAGGGTTCGTCATTGGCGCGATGGGCCTCGCGGCAACTTCGGCGGCCGGAACGTGGATCGTGTCCGAGGAGCGGACGCCCGAACCGCCGCCCCCGCAGGCTGTCGAGGCCAGCCCGGCACAGCTCGACGACCTTCGCGACCGTGTCCTAACCCTCGAGCGGTCCATCACCGCAAAAGAGGGCGCACTCGCAATCGCCGAAACCGCCGCAGCCGAGGCGCGCAGATCGCGTGAGGCGGCCGGCGTGAAAATCGCAGACCTGGAAAAGGCCTTGCTGGCGGAGAAGTCATCCGCGGCAGCACGCGTCGAGGAGGCGCGCAAGGCTGTTGCGGCCGAGGTCGAGCGCAGGGTTGCGGCGGAGCGGGCCACAGCCACCGCAGTGCTCGAAGCCCGGCCGAAGCAAGCCGCACAGGAGAGCCCCGCCGAACAGTTGCGCCGCAAGCTCACCAACCAGCAGACGCTGAGCTACGACATCTACCAGCTCGACAAACGCGAGGTCGTCACCGGCCTGACCGGAGACTGGTACATCATTCGCCTCAAGGTCAGGGGCAAGCCGATCGCATTCGCGGACCGTCAGTTCCGTATCGCCGAACTCGAGCCCGAGATGCAGCAGATTACCAGGGCGCTGCAAACCGACGTGCTGACGCCGCTCGGCCGCCATGCCGGCAAAGTCCGGTTGTTCACGCGGGGCTTCGCCGACTCGCGCCGGGTCAGCGGCCCAACGGACCCGCCGGGCGTGCGGTCGCTCAAGGTTCTCGAGAAGCGGCCCGACGGCACCTACGCCGCGCGGCCGAAAAGCCAAGACGTTCCAAAGTCGATTTCGAACGACGACCTTCCAAATCTCCGGGCCGCATGGGTCAAGGATCAGCTCGCCCGCCACGTGACCAACGCGGGCGAGGTGCTGATCCTGGCCAACAGCCCGGCGCCTGCGACGGAGCGCACCGTCGACGTCCTGCTTTACGTTCGCTGGAAAGAGCCTGCCGTAGCCCGCTGAAACGGCCGGCCTCGCGCACCGGGCCGACCGCCGACTGGCCCGTCCTGCGATCGGGCTCCGGCATCATGGTGCCCGTGGCCGCAGCTTGTCCGGTCCGATCCAATCCTTGGCCAGCGCGAATTGGACATCCCAGCCGGCGCCGCGCAGCAGCGCCGGGATGGTGACGTACCGGTCGACGATGTCCTCGATCTCGTAGTGGTTCGCATTGTCCGTCAGGATGGCCGTCGAGAAGGCCGATGCCCCTGGCTCCCGCACGGCCACGTCGCAGCGCACCGTCGACTGGCCGAGACCACGAACGACGCCACGGCCTTCGCCGACGATGACCTCGGCCACAAGATCGGCAAGCGGATCGGCGAGGCGGCTGGCGAGCTCCACGTGCTCGGCGCCGGGATAAACCGCGACGGCGTCCCGCATGCCCGCGAGGTCGCCGACGGACGCCGCCCGCGCGTACATCAGATACCGCTTCAGAGCATTGGCGCCCTTGTTGTAGTCGTTGGTGATGTGGGCCGGATCGATCGACGCGACGACCGCCACATGGTGCTTGGCCCGACTGAAGATCACGTTGAGCCGCTTTTCGCCGCCCTCCTGGTTGATCGGGCCGAAGTTCATGATCATCCGCCCCGTCGGCGCGGGCGCGTAGGCGATGCTGACGATGATGACGTCGCGCTCGTCGCCTTGAACGTTTTCCAGGTTCTTGACGAACAGCTCGTCCTGCTCGAGGCCGTAGGCTCTCTCGAGCCGTTTCCGGAACACGTCGTCGTCGCGGGCCGCCGTCTCGAGCGCCTCTTCGATGGCGACCTGCTGGGGCTGCGAGAACGCGACCACGCCGATACTGCGGTCGACATCCTGAGCGAGCAGAGACTTGACCAAGCCGGCAATGTAGATGGCCTCGGCTTCGTTCCTCTGCCGATCGAACACCCCACCATCGATGCGATGGAAGCTGATCGGTCGTCCGAGCACGCGCTGCGCCATGGCCTTCATAGGCCCGCCGACCGAGGTGTCGACCGCCGGCGTCTGCTCGAGCACCTGCCGGCTGGGGACAGTCTTGAGTCGGCCGGAATAAAAGGCCTGATTGCAGAACCCGATGAGCGCCTCGTGCCGACTGCGGTAGTGCCATTCGAGCCGGGTGGCCGGCAGGGCGTGCAGGGATTTGTCCAGCAGGCTTTCCGCCTGCATACCGAAGGCAATGTAGTCGGGAAGCTCCTCGGTATCGGCCTCGAACCGTTTCGCGAAATAGCTCGGCGGCGGCAGCTGCATGTCGTCACCGACCACGATCGCCTGCGGCGCGCGATAGAGGCTCGGCAGTGCATCCTCGATCGGGATCTGGCTCGCCTCGTCGAACACGACGACGTCGAAGAGATTCTCCTTCAAAGGAAGCGTGTCGGCAACGCTGAGCGGGCTCATCATCCAGATCGGCTTCAGGTCCCGGATGACTTGGCCCTGTTCGTCCCCGAGCAGGGTCCTCATGGCCGCACTCGGGCGCTGCAGCGAGAATTGATGCTCGAGCACCCCGCGTCCCGCATCGTAAGCCGCATCCCCCGATGCGACCTTCGCCTTGAATCGGCCGACGGCAGCCTCGAGCGCCGCCTTGGCATTGAGCTGCCGCAGCTCGCCGAGCTTCTCTTCGATGTCGCGCGCCAGTGTGGTGATGTCGGCCGTCGTGAGCGCCGCCGACACGGGATCTGTGTCCAGGGCCATCGCGATGGTCCCGTGCAGGGTCGCCGCCCGCATCGTCGCAGGGTCGATGGCAAGCTGGCGCCACGCTTCCGCCAGCAGCGGCGAAGCCGTATCGAGGGCGCGCACGCGGCGCACCAGATCGACCGCTGTCTGTTCGAGTGTTTCGAGCGTCGTGAGCCACTGGCCGATGTCCGCGACGGTTGCCCCGTCAGTACCCGAAAAAAGCTTGGCGAGCGTGTCGCGGGCCCGCGAGAGCCGCATGTGCGCGGCACCGAGTTCGGCCACGATGCGGCGCGCCTCGCTCGGGGCCTTGAGACACACCTCGACAAGGCTCAGTTCCGCAGCACTGATGCGGCCTTGCCAGATCGGCTGCAGCACCTGCTGAACGTCCGTCGGATCGGCGAGGCCGTACAACGTCTGCAAGCGGCCGGCATGTTCGTTACGCGCGGCCTGGGCCTGTTGCTCGGCCAAGAGCTGTTCCAGGGTTTCGACGACCGAAGCCGCCCCACCGCGATGCTTCTCGGCGACGAGGCGCTTCACCTGCCGCCATTCGCCCCACAAGAACGACCAGAACCGCCCCTCGTGGCGCCGCGCGACCGCGAGCGCCGCCATCGTGTCCTGGAGCCCCGGCTTGGCGAGCCACGCCTGGTTGCGGCTGCGCAGGTCACCGACCCCAAGATCGAGCTGCGCGAGTTCCTCGAGTTGCCGCTTCAGAGTGATGGTTTCCGGAGCCAGCGGATCGAGGACCCCGAGCTTTCCCGCCTCGACGATCCCACGCAAACGGGCGGCCAGCCGCGCCTGATCGGTGAGCATGGCCACGGTGAGCTGGCGATCGGAGTCCGATCGAACCCCTGCCGCGAGGACGGCTTCGATCGCGGCGAGACCGGTGCGCGCCTCGGGCAGCAGTGCCTGCAGGGACGCCAACGGTCGCGGCATGTCGGCCAAGTCGCCGTTGAGTGCCCGCACGAGCGCAGCGACCGATGGACGCTCGCACGCGCATGCCGCCACGACGTACTCCAGCGCCGTGAGAGCCGGCTCCCCCGCGACGAACGCATCCCACGTCGGTAGGCACTCCCGGTCGCGATGCGACAGCGCCGGCGGCGCCCAGCGCTGTTCGAGAACACGGTCCATCAGTCCGCGAACCGTCGCGCTTCGACCGGCCGGAGCCTGCATGTGCTTCGAAAAAGCCTCAAGCCGCGCGGCACGCTCCGCGATCTCTGCCAGAAGCCTGGCGCGCCGCTCGCTGACGGTCCGCGTCAGCCGCCGTCCCTGCCAGTCCTGGTACAGCCCCTTGAGATCGGTGATGAACGGCAGCCGATCCTCTCGGGCGTCGTGCATCAGGCACGCGAGTTCACCGACGCCCGCGTCGCGCAGCCGATCGAACACGACGTCGAGCGCGACCCGCTTTTCGCAGACGAACAGAACGGACTTTCCGGCGGCCGCCAGACTGACGAGGAGGTTCGCGATCGTCTGCGACTTGCCGGTGCCCGGTGGGCCTTGAATGACATAGGACTCTCCGCCCGCCGCCCTCACGATCGCCGCGCTCTGGCTCGGGTCGGCCGGCAAGACGAAACTCCGAGCGGCCGCCCCCGAAGGCACCAGCGGCTCGAAGTCCGGACGCACGCCATGCTCGAACAGGCGCTCGTAGTTGCGGTGGCTTCCGTCGTAGCCGTTGAGCAGCTCGCGGTAGTCGCGGACGAGGCTCATCTTCCGGGTATTGAAGTTGGCCAGCGTGACGGCGCAGAGGTCGATTTCCCAGTTCAGCGGATCGGAAAGGTCGACGCTTTCGAACGCGTAGGCCTCAGCCGTCATCGTATGTTCGGCGGCCGTCCCTGGGAAACTCGTGGTGGCATCGACGGATCCACCGGCCAGTTCGCGCCCGGGCGCCGGCTTCGGCCTCACGAACCGGTCGAACAGTTCCATGCCGAGAGGTTGATAGCTGTCGGCCGCATACGAGTAGCCGATCCCTTCCCAATCCTTGAGCCGCTGCCCCCCGCGGCGGACCCGGCGCCGGTGGTCGTCCAGTTGCCGCTTGATCGTCTTCTGAATGAGGTGGATCTTCGGCTTCTGGGAGACCGCGATCGCCACGCCGGGCTTGACGCGGCGGATCGCGCGTTCGATCTCGGCACGCAGGTTCATGAGCGGATCGAGCGTGCACAGATCGAGCGTTTCGGGCAGTTCGATGCGGAACCGCTCAGAGAACACGTAGCGCAGGACCGGATTGACCTCCGCTTCCGCCACCGAGCCCTCGATCGAAAGACTGAAGCCGTCGGCCGTGCCTTGGATCTTTTTCAACGAGACCGGGATCATCACCAGCGGCGTGCTGATGCGATCCTCGCGGTCGTCGTCGTGCCAGCGCAGGAATGCCAGCACGAGACGAAGCTGGTTGAAGCCGACCTCACGCTGGTCGCGCCGGGCGGCCGCCCGCAGCTTGTCCAGATCACCGGGAAGGAACGGATAGTCGACGGTTTGCAGCCAACGTCTGAGGTCGATGCTGCCGACCGGCTCCCCGTCGGGGTTGCGCGCCTGGAGCTCGGCCAGAAAATCCGGCGACGCGGTCAGCAGCTGGCGCGGCTGCAAGGTGCGATAGTTGAGCATCAGCGGGAACGATCCCCGCGTCAGATCCACCCCGTGACGATCCGAGAAGTACAGAAGCTTGTTGCGCCGCGTCACCTCGAACAATCGATTGCGGAAGTACGCGAGCCGGAACTGGCGGCGCGTCTGCGGATTGCCGAGATCCTTGACCTCCCCGGCCTTGGCCAGCGCGTCGTCGACCTCGACGCTGCGATAGCTGTCGAGCACCTCGATGAGCGCTTCCAGATCCGCGGCGCGCGTCTGCCGCGAGAGCTCGGTCATGCCGGCGATGACGCGGGCGAGAACGGGGTGGAGGCGCGGGTTGAGCCGCAGCAGGTTGGTGCGATGCTGCACGAACGTCGCGAGTTCGGACGTCTCCCGAAAATCGAGCTGTGTGGCCAGGCTCCCCATCACCAGGCCGAGGTGGAAGATGTCGGTCAGAGGATCGTGATGTCCGAGGATGCGCTCCCAACTCCCATAGCTCGGGTAGAACATCGGGCGATCGGGCATCTGATCCGGCGCCGCGATGGCCCGGTTGCGGGACGTGATGCTGGCGCCGTCGTCATTCACGTGAACATCGCGGACGATTGCGACCGCATCCGAGGCCGGCAGGTCGATAAGGGCGACCTCGGCCGACAAGCTCGGTGCCGCGACCGGCACATGTCCCAGCGCCAGATCGCCGCTCGACGTCAGTTCCAGGAGATCGATGCGCTCGAGAGCGGCGACGCGCCCCTCGGCGTGCAGCTCGCAGACCTCCTCCAACAGGCCGCGCACGGCCCCGATCACGTCGTCCGAGCCGACCGAGGTTGCGGCCTTGAAGCGAGCGAGGAGGTCACCGAAAGACTCGGTGGGGGTCGGCAGCATGCTGTCCAGCATGGGTTGTTCCCGCATCGTAGAGGCCATATCCGGGTTGTCAGACCGCCGGCGACTTCAACGCTGGCAGCAGCGTGCGGCGGCCCCTGAGCTCTTGCCGCGCGGTGTCGCGGAAGGCAACACCCAGCCCCAATTCGTCCGCCACGCTGGCCGCCAAAGCCAGAATGTCGGGACTGCGTCCGACCGTACCGAGGTCGAGCAAAAGGTAGGTCAGGTAGTGACGGATGCTTTTCGAGATAGTGGCGGCGAGCGGCGCAAGCGGCGCCGTGGGTGCGGCCGGCCGGACATAGCCCGGGAACATCGCCGTGACATGCGCGACCAGATCCTTGGGAGGGCTCGCGGTGGCGCCCATCACGCGGTCGACCACCGCGCGCGTGCGGGCCAGCAGGGCGGACTGATCGAGAACATCCAGCACGCCGAGCTCGGAGGCCCCACTGATCAGCGTTTCGATCATGGAGTCGAATGCCGGCTTCGGTCTGCAACCGGCCTCGGCAATGGCGAGAACGCGGACGTGAAGCTCCGGATGCGTCAGACCGCGCGAGGCTCCCGGTCCGTGCGCCATCAGTTGATCGACCTGCTTGAGATAGCTCTCGGCATCCGCATCCTTGAAGTCCGCCAAGGATTTGACGAGCCCCAGGATGGTCGCGTTGCGATCCCCGCTGGCCTTCAGGCCGCCGAGATCACAGTAGATCTCGGTGTAGAGGCGACAGCGGCGCCAGGTCTCCACGAACTCTGCCGGACAGCCATCCCGCATCAGGAACCAGAACAGCAGACGATCGGCCGTGTAGTAGCGACCGCCATCGGCGACGAAGAGCCGATAGTGGGAGATCTCGTGACCCAGCAGATCGAGAAGCTCGGCATCGGCATCGAGCAGTTCCAGAATGCGGCCGGCGAAGCAGATGACGATCTCGCCGGGGGTGAAGGTCAGGAAGGCATTCGGGATCCCGGTGGTGTCGTGCATCTGGTAGAGCCGCACGGGGTCAGAGAGGCCGAGGCGATTGCGTGCTTCTTCGGCCAGCGCGTAGCGGCGCGCATTGGCCCCTTTGGCCTCGAGCCGGAGCGCCGTGCGCAGCAACTCGGTGTCGGTTTCCCTCCTGTACTTTCGGGCGAAGTCTTCGGAGCGGAACCAGGACCACAGCTCGGGCTCACGCGCCTCGATATGCGAGGCGACGGCCTGATGATAGGGCAAGGGCTGGAGTTCGAAATCCATCCGTCACTCGCAATCTCAAATGCGTTGGGAACAGCCGATCGTGATAGGATGTAGCAAAGCACACCGACGTGGCAAAATCTGTCAGCTCATCTGACGTGACCCAAGCCAGAAAGCCGGCGCACACCTTCAACCGTCGCCACCACAACACCGTCACACAGGTTCTGCGATCGGCTTGCCGATCACGACCGCTTGTCGAACGACGCAGGCAACCCGACTTATGCCGTGGCAATTTCCTGCCCCATGGTCCGCTGCCTGCGTATTTCCGGCACGCATAGCATGTTCCGTATGTCGGACGAGTGACGTCAATAGAACCTTTGCCTCGCCCAGCTGGGCAGCTTAGTCTCCGCGAGCCAAGCCAGTGATGGGGACATGCCGTGAAGATCGTCAAGGCAGAGACGGTTCTCGTATCCGTGCCGTTCAAAAGCGGCGGGCTTCCTCCCTGGGGCTGGGGCGGGCGCCCGGCCGATACCTTCGACATGCTGATGGTGCGATTGGAGACGGCCGATGGCATCGTCGGATGGGGCGAGGCGTTCTCGCGCATGTGCGATGTCGCGCTGAAACAGGCGATCGATACGCGGGTCTTGCCACTGGTGATCGGCCGCGATGCCCGGCAGATCGCGAAGATCAAGCACGACATCGAATTCAACCTGCACAATTTTGGGCGCATCGGCGCCATCATGTACGGAATCGCCGCCGTCGACATCGCGCTCTGGGACATCGCGGGCAAAGCTTCCGGCCGTCGCCTGGTCGACCTGATCGGGGGCGCGACCACGGAGACGGTCGAGGTCTATGCGAGCCTCGTGCGCTACGGGACCGAAGACGCGATCCAGAAGGCGGTGCGCCGTGCCATTGGGGAAGGGTATCGCTGGATCAAGCTGCACGACATCGCAGTGCCGGTGATCCGCGCCGCCTGTGAGGCAGCCGAGGGGCAGGCCAAGGTCATGCTCGACACGAACTGTCCGTGGTCCGTTGAGGAAGCCCTCGCCATCGATGCCGAACTCGAGGGCCTCGGTCTCCACTGGTTCGAGGAACCCGTCTGGCCGCCCGAGAATTATGCCGGCCTCGCAGCCGTCCGCGCGACGGGGCGCCATCGGATTGCGGCTGGCGAGAATGCTGGTAGCCTTTTCGACTTCGTCGCGATGCACCATGCGGGCGCCATAGACATCGCTCAGCCGGATGTCGCCAAGACGGGTGGCGTGACCGAGCTTCTCAAGATCGCCCGGTACTGCGAGGCCGAAGGGCTGACATTCTCACCGCACTGCGCCATCTTCGGACCGGGGCAGATTGCGACGATCCACCTGACGGCCGCGGAAGTTCGCCCGCCGCTGTTCGAGCGGCTCTATCTCGATTTCGAGGCAGAGTTGTTCGGAGAGGCGGCCGTGGTGCGACAGGGCCGTTTGCCGGTACCGACCGCACCCGGCCTCGGCGTCGATCCCGATCCGCACGTCATGGCGAAGTACCGGATCGCATGACAGGGCACAGGCACGCCACGGCCATGTATCCCGGCGGTCATCTGGGCGGCGGCGGCCTATCGGCTCGCTGAATCAGTTGCGCCCGCCGCGATTGTTCCGCCACCAGAGAAGCCCCAAGAGAATGAGCGCGCCCAGCCCCTCGACGGCCATCAACTGCATCGCCGACACGCTTCCCAGGCGCTCGAACAGCCACCCGGCGTGGTAGTGCCCGACCAGGGACGAGCCGATAAAGATCGAGAGGAGGCCAGTCGCACGGCCGCGCTGCTCAGGCGGTGCCAATGTGTAGATCAGCGCATACTGCGTGGCTGAGAAGGCCGCCGATGCGGCCCCGATGACCATGAGGAGCGGCACCGCCACCGCGACGGTGAGCATGGCCGACATCACGGCCATCAGGACGAGGAACAAGAAGGTCCCCATGTAGTAGTAGCGAAAAAGGGTCCGCTCCGTCACGACCGCGCCGACGACGAGCGCGCCCAGCATCCCGCCGATTCCTTCGCAAGCCGTGACGACGCCAACCAGCGCATACGGCAACGCGAAATCATTCTGCGCGATCACCGGCACCATGGTGATGAACGGAAAGCACCACAGGTTGAAGACGAGCGTGACCCCCATGGCAATCTGGATGAGTGGATTACGGACGAGCGCGAGCGACGGCAGCATGCCTGAGAGCCGGCCGCGCGCGGTCGGACCAGCGCTCCGCCCGATCTTGCGCACCGTGACCCAGCACCCCGCGTAACAGGCGGTGATGACCGCGAACACACCGGTGAGCCCGACGAGCTCGTAAACGATACCGCCGATCAGCGGCCCGAGAGCCCGCGTCGCATACATCGTCGCATTGTCGAAGCCGAGGCCGGCACCCATGTGCGCCGGGCCGATGGAATCCACCATCAATCGGCGGCGCGCCGGCATGTCGATCGTCCAGAACGCTCCCGACAGCATCGTGGCGCCGGCAACCACACCGTATCCCACGATATTCAGTGCAGAGGCCGCGGTCATCGCGCCGGCGGCGACGAGCACGACGACGACGCTGACCTCGAGCAGCCTTCGTCGGTCGAACACGTCGGCGAGGCCGCCGACGATCAGACCCAGCGCAACATAGGGCGCCATGCGCAAGACAGCCAACAACGCAACGAGCTCGGCAGATTGCGTCAACTCGTAGGCGAAGATCGCGAGCGCGACGAATTCGAGCCAGCGCGCTGTGCCGGTCAGCGCACCGATAGCCCACGTCCGCCGGTAATCGGCGAACACGAACAGGACGCGGGCGGCGGCAATTGGATTTGTCACTCGCTTGACGGCGGCTCGGGGGAATTGAGGGACGATGCGCGCATGCGGGACTCCGATTGTTGAAACCCATCGCGGATCAGGTCAAGGACTTCGAAGACGCGAGACGGACAAGCGACGCGTGCCTGAACGAGACCGCGGTCCGCCCGCTCCCCAGGCCCGCGAACTGATCAGAGCAGGGTGCGACGGCTACAAGGGTCGCCGCGTCCATGCCTCCGGATTCAGCTGGAACGTCCGCCTCGTGAAGGGGCGATCGGCGCAGCGCCACTCGAGCGGCGAATCACGAGGTCCACCGGCAATTCACGGGTTGTCGCCATATCCCGGTTCTGGATGAGCCCCAAAAGTTTCAAGGCGGATTCCGCACCGATCCGCGCGGTCGGGACATGCACGGTCGTCAGCGGGGGCGACAGGTGCGCCGACATGTCGAGGTCGTCGATGCCGACGACGGAGATGTTGCCCGGGACATCGAAGCCACGGCTCTGAGCTTCGATGATACAACCGATCGCGATGAGATCGATCCCCCCGATGATCGCCGTCGGCGGCTCGGCAAGTGCAAGCAACGTGGCGCAGCCGGCACGACCTCCGGCCAGTGTTGTCGGCTGTTGGACCGCAAGCCAATCCGGCAGGGATATGCCCACCTCATCGAGGTAGGCCCGCGCACCGGCGAGGCGCGCGCGCTGGCGATCGTTGAAGCTGTGAAGGCCGGTGACGACACCGATGCTCCGGTGTCCGAGCTGGACAAGATGGCGGGCGGCGAGGCGGCCAGCGCGCTCATTGTCGACGGTGACCGCGGCAAAGCCGGGGCGGGCGCGCCAAGCCAACACCACGGGGACCCCGCCATCGGCGATTGCAGCATCTGCCTCGGGCGCACGCTCGGCCCCGACGAGGACCAGCCCGTCGACGCCGCTCGCGAGCAGCGTCCGGATGGCATCGGCCTCGGCCGCGGCACTGTAGTTGTGCGAGGCGACCAGCAGCTGATAGCCCTCGGTTGCCAGCACCGTTTGCATCGCTTGCAGGGCGCGAGAGAAGATCGCGTTGTCGAGTGTCGGCATGACCGCACCGATCGTCTGCGATCGCCCGGAGGCCAACGCCCTCGCGGCGGCGTCAGGCCGGTATCCGAGCTTCTGGGCACTGGCACGCACGCGAGCCAAGGTCTCGCTCGCAAGCAGCAGCGGCTGCGAGATGGCACGCGACACCGTCGCTGGCGAGACTCCGGCGTCTTTCGCCACATCGATCAGGCGGGTCTTCGGGTTCGTGGCCATCCGGTCATACTGGGTGAAAAATTTTTCATTCGCAAGGCTGGGCGAGGTCGGGAGCATAGGGATTACAAGGGCGGCAGAGCCCAGATTATCTGCGATTGACAAGGCCTGAAGTTGCTTGCAAGTTTCAATGAAAGCGCTCTCATAGTCGCTCGCGGCCAGCCGCCGTGTGTCACAGCGCAAGAAAGAGGCGGCCAGGCATGGTCGGAAGCAGAGGCGGGATCGGCCTGGCGACGGTCGCAGCCGTGCTTGTGCTGTGGTGGGTGCTCACGACGGTCACCGGGATCGTCTCGTCGGCACGCTTTCCCTCACCCGCCGAATTCTGGGCCTCGCTCACTCAGATCAACACCCGCGGTTACGCTGGCGCGGTGCTCGCGAACCACGCCGTGCACAGCCTGAAACTCGTCGTGATGGGTTTCCTCGTGGCTATCGCGACGGGGATCCCGCTCGGCCTGTGGATGGGATGGGACCGCCGCGTCGAAGCCCTCGTCAATCCGATCTTCCTCGTCATCCGGCCGATCCCGCCGCTGGCCTGGATCCCGCTCGCGATCCTCTGGCTCGGCCTCGGTGATGCCGCCAAAATCATGGTGATCTGGTTCTCCGCGTTCGTGCCGTCGGTGATCAACGCGTTCACCGGCGTTCGCAATATCGACCGCCCGATCCTGGAGGCGGCCCGTATGCTCGGCACGCCGCGCTGGACCATGGTGCGCGAGATCATCGCGCCGGCGGCGTCACCGATGATCTTCACTGGACTGCGCCTGTCGCTGCAGGCGAGTTGGACCACGCTGGTTGCGGCCGAACTGGTCGGCGCGCTCGTCGGCTTGGGCTTCATTCTGAACATGGCGCAGCAGGACATCTACCCGGGCATGATCCTGGTTGGCATGGTCGCCGTCGGCCTGCTCGGTTGGGCGACCACATGGGTGCTCGGCCGGGTCGAGCGCCGCGCACTCGCCTGGAACGTGGCGACGAGGGATTGAAGCCATGAACGGGCCACCACTCGGTTTTCGAGCAACCATCGCCTGGGGCGCGCTCGGCCTCGCGCTGTTCTTCGGCCTGTGGTCGTTCCTCACGCTTTCCGGCATCGTCCCGCGACAGTTCCTGCCGACGCCCTTCGACGTCGCATCGCGGTTCGTGCAGTTGCTGACGACGCCCTTCGCCGGCGCGACGCTGCCGATGCATCTGGCGTCCAGCTTTCAGCGCTATGCCTTCGGGGTCCTGCTGGCCGCGGCGATCGGAATTCCCCTCGGCCTCTTGATGGGCTGGTTTCGCTGGCTCGACAACATCGTCACCCCCCTGTTCGACGCGCTGCGCTTCATCGCCCCGATTGCCTGGGTCCCGTTCGCCGCGCTCTGGTTCGGCACCGGAATCGGCGGCCCGGTCATGATCATCTTCGCGGGAGCGTTCCCGCCGTGCTTGATCAACGCCTATCGCGGCGCGCTCTTCGTCGAGCCGCGCCTGATCGAGGCCGCGCGCATGCTCGGAACGAGCAACCTGCGTACCATTCTCGAGGTCTTGCTGCCGGCCGCCGTGCCGTCGATCATCGCGGGGCTGCGCGTCTCGGCGGGTCTGGGCTGGCAGAGCCTCGTCGGTGCCGAACTCATCGTCGCCGCCGCCGGCATCGGCTTCATGATGGTGCAGGCCCAAGGCTCCGTGCAGACGGCCACCGTCATGACCGGGATGATCGCGATCGGCGTCGTCGGCATGATGATCGACGTTCTACTGAGGCAGGGCGAAGGCTGGTTGCGCCGGCGCCGCGGGCTCGAGGCTTGAGGGACGTCACATGGGATCGATCCGGTTCGACAAGGTGAACAAGGTGTTCGGCGACACCATCAAGGTGCTCGACGGCATCAACCTCGAGATCGCCGAGAAGGAGTTCGTCGCCATCGTCGGCCCGTCGGGCTGCGGCAAGACCACGTGTCTGCGGATGGTGGCGGGCTTCGAGGCGGTGACGTCGGGTACCGTCAGCGTCAACGGTAAGGCGGTCACCACACCGGGCCCCGACCGCGCGGTGGTGTTCCAGCAGTTCGCGCTGTTTCCGTGGAAGAGCGTGCGCGACAACATCGATCTTGGTCTGCGCAACAAGAATCTGCCGAAAGCCGAGCGTGATCGCCTCATCGCCGAGGCGCTCACCCTCATGAATCTCGAGAGCCACGCCGACGCGTTCCCGCATCAGTTGTCCGGCGGCATGCAGCAGCGCGTGGCCATCGCGCGCGCTTACGTTCTCGACCCCGAAGTGTTGCTGATGGACGAGCCGTTCGGCGCGCTCGATGCGCAAACCCGCGTTGTCATGCAGGAGGAACTCGTCCGGCTCGCCCGCCGCAACCCGCGTACCGTGCTGTTCATCACGCATGCCGTCGAGGAAGCCGTCTATCTGGCCGATCGCGTCGCGATCATGACCAAGCGGCCCGGCCGCATCAAGGAGGTGCTCGACGTGAAGGCCGTGCGCACGGCCGAAAACTGGGACCGTCATCAGAAGATCGAGGATGTCATGGACCTCGAATCGTTCGTGCAACTCAGAACCCACATCTGGAAATCCCTGCGCGATGAGAAGGGGCCTCATGGCGTCTGACCAGCCCCGCCTGAATCGCGATCTGACCGAGCCGGAGCCCATTCCGGAAGCGGGCATCGCGCGCGCAGTCGAGCTGATGCGCTCGGGGCGGCTGTTCCGGTACGGCGAGGCGGCGGCGGATCAGCTCGACGTGGCCTTGCTCGAGCAGGAGTTCGCCGCCTTCGTCGGCCGGCGCTATTGCGTGGCAGTCAATTCCGGCGGCAGCGCACTGTTCCTGGCCCTGAAGGTGCTCGGCGTCGAGCCTGGCACCCCCGTCCTCGTCAACGGCTTCACGCTCGCGCCCGTCCCCGGCGCCATCCGCCACGCGTGCGCCGATCCCGTTATCGTCGAGATCGGCGCGGACTATGTGATCGACGTCGACGACCTCGCCCTGAAGGCGCGCGCGTCGGGCGCCAGGGTCCTGCTGCTCTCCCACATGCGGGGCCATCTCGCCGACATGGATGCCGTCATGGCCGTGGCCAACGCGCACGGCATCGCCGTGATCGAGGACTGCGCGCACGCCATGTGTGCGACCTGGAAGGGGCGCGCCATCGGCACCTTCGGCGCCGCCGCAGGATTCAGCGCACAGACCTACAAGCATCTGAATGCCGGCGAAGGCGGCTTCCTCGTGCTCGATGATCCCGTGATGGCGGCAAAGGCCATCATCCATTCCGGGAGCTACATGCTGCACGGCCAGCATCTGAGTTCCCCCGGCCCCGATCATCTCGCCGCCGTCAGTCGGGACACACCGAATTTCAGCATGCGCATGACGGCGCTTGCGGCTTCGATCCTGCGTCCGCAGCTGGCGGAGCTGCCCCGCCGCGTCGCCCGCTGGAACCAGATCCACGACCGCATTGCGGCCGGCCTTGCACACGCGCAGCACGTCCGCGTCCCGGCCCGCGGCGGCGGCCAGAAGTTTTCCGCGACGTCGATCCAGTTCTCTCTGGTGGGACTGTCGGCGCCCCAGATCGAGGCCGTGCTCGGCCATGCCAAATCACGCGGCGTGTCGATCAAGTGGTTCGGCGCCCCCGAGCAGATCGGCTTCACCAGCGCGCCGCGCCACTGGCGCTATGCGGGCGAGCAGGGCGAACTCGCCCGGACGCACGCGGTGCTTGCGGCGCTGTGCGACATCAGAACCCCGGTATCCCTGACGGACGACGAGTGCGATCTGATCGCCACCATCGTCCGGGAGGCGATAGATGCTGTCGTCTCGAAGAAGGACGCAGCGCTCTGCGGCGAAGCCACTTCACCGCCGACACTGACAACATGACAAACCAAGGGAGTCCCGAATGAAACGTCCAATGACCGCGCTGGCAGTCGCGCTCGCGCTGGCCGCCGCGCCTGTTCTTCCCGCCAAGGCCCAAGACAAACCCATCGGCGTCAGTTACCAGCCCTCGCTGTACTGGGCGCTGCCGTTCCACTACGCCAACGTCAAGGGTTGGTGGAAGGAAGTCGGCCTCGCTCCCAACTTCACGACGTTCCCGGCTGGCGCCCCGCAGATCGCGGCGGCTCCGTCGAAGTCGTGGGATGTCGGCGGCACGGGCTCGGTCCCGGCGGTGCTCGGCGCCGTGCGCTTCAATATCCTGACGATCGGCATCACGAACGACGAGTCGAAGACCAACGCCATGATGGTCCGCGGCGACAAGTTCGACGCGATCAAGGCGAACCCATCTTCGCTGAAGGGTCAGAAGCTATTGCTGACGACCAATTCGACCGTCGATTTCGCCTCGCGCAAGTGCCTCGTCAAGATGGGCCTCGCGGCCAACGACATGCAGTTCGTCAATCTCGGCCAGGCACAGATCATCACTGCCCTGACCTCGAACAACGGTGACATCGCAGGCGTGTGGGCGCCCAACACCTACACCTTGGAAGAGCGCGCTGGCGCGAAGTATCTGTGCTCCGGCGCGGATGCTGGCGCCATCGTCCCCGGCGCCCTCATCGTGCGAGCCGACTTCGCGAAGGAGCGCCCCGACGACGTCGCCAAGTTCCTCGCGGTGTTCCTGCGCGGTTGGTCTTGGGCGAAAGCCAATCCAGCCGAGGCGCGCACGCTCGCGCTCGAATTCTACAAGCAGGGCGGCCTCGAGGTTTCGGCGAACGCCATGGATCAGGAGTTCGCACTCCGCCCGACCTTCGGTCTCGATGAGCAATTGAAGATCATGGCGCGCGCTTCGGGCAACTCCACGGTCGACGGCTGGTTCGACGAGATCGGCAAGTTCATCACGAGCGTCGGCACGATCCCGGCGAGCCCGGAAACGAAGAGCTACATCAGCGACGAATTCATGAAGAAGGTCGCGGCGGATCCGAAGCTCAAGGCCTTCGCGACCGAGTTCGACAAGAAGTGACAAGTCGCGGGGAGGACCGCGAGCGCGGTCCTCCTCCTCTTGCATCGAGACATCAAACGTACGGGGCGCGCCATGGCCATCAACTATCTGAAACGAGCGATCAAGACGCCGGAAACCGAGACCGGCAGCGCCCGTGAGGTGGTGACCGAGATGCTTGCGGCGATCGAGAAGGGCGGCGAGCAGGCCATCAAAGACTACGCGCTGAAGCTCGACAATTGGTCCGGCCCGATCGTACTCGACCGCGCCGCGATCGACGCGCAGGTCCGCGACGTGCCGCAGTCCGTCCGTTCCGATATCGAGACCGCAGCCACCCAGGTGCGCCGCTTCGCCGAGGCGCAAAAGGCTTCGATCCAGGATTTCTCCATCGAGATTTCGCCGGGCCTGACGCTTGGCCAGAAGCTCGTGCCGGTGAATACCGCCGGCTGCTACGTACCCACCGGCCGCTACGCCCATATCGCGTCGGCCTACATGTCCGTCGCGACCGCCAAGGCGGCCGGCGTGCGGACCGTCGTCGCCTGCTCCGCGCCCTATCGCGGAGCAGGCATCCACCCGCACGTGCTCTATGCGATGACGGTCGCCGGTGCGGACGTCATCATGTGCCTCGGCGGCGTGCAGGCCGTCGCGGCGATGACCTTCGGGCACTTCACGGGCAGGCCGGTCGACATCATTGTCGGGCCCGGCAACAAGTTCGTCGCCGAAGCCAAGCGGATGTTGTTCGGCAAGGTCGGCATCGACGTGTTCGCCGGACCCTCGGAGGTCGCGGTGATCGCCGACGACAGTGCCGATTCGCTGATCGTGGCGACCGACCTTGTGGGTCAGGCGGAGCATGGCCACGAGAGCCCGGCGTGGCTCATCACGAACTCGCGCCGGATCGCGCAGGAGGTTTCCGCGCTGATGCCGACGCTGATCGACGCTCTGCCGCCGACCGCGCGCGACGCGGCCGGCGCGGCTTGGCGCGACTATGGTGAGGTCGTGCTCTGCGACACACGGGAAGAGATGGTCGCCGTGTCGGATGGCTATGCCTGCGAGCATCTCGAGGTGCATTGCACGGATCTGGACTGGTGGCATGAGAGACTGACGAACTACGGCTCGCTGTTCCTCGGCGAGGAGACCAACGTCTCCTTCGGAGACAAGGTCTCGGGCCCGAACCACATCCTTCCGACGAAATTCGCGGCTCGGTACTCGGCCGGCCTTTCGGTGCACAAGTTCCTGAAGCCGCTGACGTGGCAGCGGATGACGCGAGAGGGCTGCCAGAGGCTGGCCCCGGTGTCCGCCCGCATTTCCCGCCTCGAAGGCATGGAAGCGCACGCGCGTACGAGTGACGTACGCATGCGCAAGTACGCTCCCGGAGCGAACGATGACCTCGGCAAGCCTGTAGAGATCTGACTGCCGCGTCCTGTTCGTCCCGACCGATCGGGACGTTCTCTTCTATGACACGATCGCGGCATCGGGCTCGCACGAGCCGGTGTTGGCCCGTGTCGAAAACGAGAGCGCGAGCGCTGTCAGACGGTCAACTGCCAGCGCCGCACCCGCCACTCCCGTCTCGTCGACCTCGCGCTTAATCAGCCCGCATCCAACTCGGCCCGACGACCTTGCCGCGTCGGATGGCCAGCACCAGCAAGATCACAGCTGTCATGGCAAGAATGGCCAAAGAAACGATCGACGACTCCATACCGTAGATGCCGCCAGTGAGCAGGTCGGGTCCCGAGATCGAGGCTTTGACCAGGGCCTGGGATGTGCCGCTTCCAGAGACATGCAACGGGAATACCGCCGCCTGCGTGTAGTTCCAGGCCATATGAAAGCCCATGCTCATCCACAGGCGGCCGGTCAGCATGTAGGCGGCGGCCAACACGACACCGGCGCCGACGGCGATGAACAGGACACCTTGCAGGCTGGCGCCTGGGTTGTTCAGATGTATCAGTCCGAACGCCACGGAAGAGATCACAACGGCCGCCCAACTCCCCAAGGTGTCCTGGCTGATACGGAACAGCACGCCACGAAACAGCAATTCCTCGAAGAACCCTGAGCTGAGCGCAAACCAAAGAACCGCGAGCAGAATATACCAGCTACCAATACCCTCGGGCCGGTAGACTCCGAGCAGCATCAGCATGACGATGCAAACGGTGTACAGGCCGGCGCCGAGCAACATGCCGAGTCCCAACTCACGACCCATGCCCGGCGTTGCGAATTCGCTGGCCGGCCGTCGTTCTACGGCATGCACGAAGCCCACATACACGGCCAGCGTGAACCCAGCCATCCATGCAACGACCAGGAGGTCCGGCAGCCAACCCTTGACGAAGGCCCCTCTGAACATGTGGCCTGAGATGTAGAGGTAGAACAGGATCGCGCCCAGCAGCACCAAGCGAACGAGCGGGAACTGCAGGATGCGCAGCACTGATGCTGGAACTGAATTCTGATCGGCCATCGCTCACCCCCACTGGCACTCGCTGTCTATCATCGTGCCCCGCAACATGGAAACATGACGGTCGGTTGCGAGCGCTGAGCGTGCGTGGGCGACACGCGTGCGCGCGCGGGATGGGCACTTGGCCCGAGCAAGCGCCCGCGCGCACGATGGCTCTCCGGATCCGGTCGCCGGCATGGCCATCGTGCAGGCATTTGCGGCCAGTTATCTCCGTCGTCGTTGCTGTTGACGGGCCAGGCCGGCTACGACCCTGGCCCGTTCGTTGGCTCGCCGCAGTTCGGCTTCGGTGATGAGGCGATCGGTCAGCGACGGGTCACCCAGGTCCAACTCCACGATCAATTCGCCGGTGTCCGTGACGCGCGTCGACAGCGCGACATGATGACCGTGAACTTCGATCTGTTGGTGGGCAACCTCGAGGGTTTTCGCGCACTTGATCACGGCGCGGAGTGCATCGATGGCGACGGCATGGAGATCATCGCCAAGGACACGGACGAGGCCGTGCGAGGGGACGAAACGGAACGGGAAAAATGCGCGCTGCATGGGTGACTCCTGAGCATGCCAACGGGCGTGCGGAATTGCACGTCCCTGTTGGCGGGTGCTCGCTCGTCACTGGCCAGTCGTATCGCATCCCGGCTTCGTAGGGCGGAGAGCCCTTGTTGTCAAACCGCACCCGGCACGCCGCTCCCGAGAGCCGAGCGAAGTGCCACGCGGCTCGGATCTCGAGTCGCCTCGTGGCCAACGTCACAGCCTGTGGCCGCATCTGCGTGATGAGGAAGAAGTTCAACATCTCAACCGTGCTCGCCGGTCAGAGACTCGGCGCGAAGGAGGTCGATGACGGTATCTGGCTCGTCAGCTTTTTGACTTACGACCTCGGCGACGTCGATCTGGAGCAGAGGACCCTGCAAACCATCGACAACCCCTTCGGCGCAAGGGTTTGACCTATGTCACAGGTACAAGCTGTGACCTATGTCTCCAGGCTGGACACCTAGCAGGCTGTTGAACTTCTCGCCGGCTGACAGCCCTCCGCGAATATGATTC
>JBMOGA010000065.1:0-20616 GCA_049318625.1 Hyphomicrobiaceae bacterium | reverse complement strand
CTAATTGCGCTCCTCCATCGCCAGTTGCGCCAGGATCTGCTCGGCGACACGCCGGGGTGTCGTGTGGATCGAAACGATCAGCGGATTCTCGTCGGCGGCAGGTTCTTCCAAGGCCGCGAACTGGCTCTTGAGCAGGGCCGGTGGCATGAAGTGGTTTTTGCGCCGGCCCATCCGGTCGGCGATCAGTTCGATGTCGCCGGACAGATAGACCAGCCGGACATCGTCACGGCCAGCGAGCAGGCGGTCCCGATAGATCCGCTTCAAGGCTGAGCATGTGACGATGCCGTGCTGACCGGTGGCGCGTCGCTCGTCGATCCAGGCCGCGATGGCGGCGAGCCAGGGCCAGCGGTCGTCGTCGTTGAGCGGGATGCCGGCACTCATCTTGCGCACGTTCGCGGGCGGGTGGAAGCTGTCGGCATCACGGAACGGCCAGCCGAACTCGGCGGCCAAGTTCTCCCCCGCCGTGCTCTTGCCCGCGCCGGATACGCCCATGATGACCAGGACGGCCGGCAGCGGCGTCGGGCTTCTCATGGCGCCTTGCCCCCGCCGCGCGGCGGCTCGGCGTGGCCGCCGAAGCCCTTGCGCATGGCCGACAGCACCTTTTCGGCGAACGTATGCTCCTGGCGCGAGCGGAACCGCGTATAGAGCGCGCTGGTCAGCACCTCCGCTGGCACCGCTTCCTCGATGGCGGCCTGAACCGTCCAGCGTCCCTCGCCGGAATCTTCGACGTGACCGGAGTAGGTGGCGAGGTCCGGGTCCGCAGCGAGTGCCTCGGCCGTGAGGTCGAGCAGCCAGGAGGTCACCACGCTGCCCCGCCGCCAGACCTCGGTGATATCGGCGACGTCGAGCGTCAGCCGGTGCTCGGGCGGCAGCTTTTCGGAGCCGGCGTGGCGCAGGATGTCGAGGCCCTCGGCGATCGCCTGCATCATGCCGTACTCGATCCCGTTGTGGATCATCTTGACGAAGTGGCCGGCGCCGTGTGGCCCGGCATGCAGATATCCGAGCTCGGGGCGTGGGTCGCGGCCGTCGCGGTTGCCGGTCGAGGGAATGCTGCCCCGCCCCGGCGCAAGCGCCCGGAACACCGGATCGAGCCGTTCGACCACCGCGGTTTCCCCGCCGATCATCAGGCAGTAGCCCCGCTCGAGCCCCCAGACGCCGCCCGACGTGCCGACATCGAGATAGTGGAGCCCGGCCGCCGCCAACGTGGCGGCGCGCCGGATGTCGTCCTTCCAGAACGTGTTGCCGCCGTCGATGATCGTATCTCCGGGCGCGAGCAGGCTCGCGAGTTCGCGCACAGCCGTCTCCGTCACCGCGCCCGCCGGAAGCATGACCCATACAGTGCGTGGTGCCGGGAGCGTGTGCACGAGATCGGCCAGATCCGTGGCCGCCGTGGCGCCTTCCGCTGCGATCGCCGACACGGCTTCCGGGCTCTTGTCGTAGACGGCGCAGGCATGGCCCGCCCGCATCAGTCGCCGCGCGATGTTGGCGCCCATCCGGCCAAGGCCGACGATGCCGATCTCCATGCTCTTCCCCCCACCATGAAAGCGGCGAGAGGGCCCAGAGGCGGCGAAAATGTCAATCGCCGTGCCGCTCCGGTCCCCCGAGGAAATCCCGCGCCCACCGCTCGTGACTGTCGGCCCGCGTGGCGCGGCGCATCAGCTCGGCCGAGGCGAGCCCGTCGAGGCGGGCGGGATCGTTACCGGCGCGCAACGCGGCCAGCGTCGCGTGGACGGCCTGAACGGCGGCCTGGATCGGTTGGTGCCCCTGCAGGCAGATGCGCACGTTGCGGGCCGCCAGCTGGGCCTTGTCCATCATTGCGGCCGGAACGCCACCGAGGATCAAGGGTAGCGGCGTCGCCGCGGCCACCGCATCCAGTTCGGCCGGGGTGCGGATGCCAACCAGGAAAATCGCATCCACACCGGTCTCGGAATAGGCCTTCACGCGGGCGACACCGTCGTCGAGCCCGGTGATGGCGACGGCGCTCGTTCGTCCGGCGATGAGCAAGTCGGGATCGCGCCGGGCCGCCACCGCCGCCCGCATCTTGGCCGCGCCTTCCGCGATCGACAGCACCCGCGGCTTGCCGACGGACCCGAACGGTTCGGGCAGCATGGTGTCCTCGATGGACAATCCGGCGATGCCGGCGGTCTCCAGTTCCTCGACGGTGCGCATGACGCTGAGCGCATTGCCGTAGCCGTGGTCGGCATCGACCATCAGCGGCAGGTTGCCGGCCCGGCAGATCCGATGCGCCTGCTCGGCGAATTCGGTCAGCGTGATGGTGATGTTGTCGGGCGCGCCAAGAATGACGAGGGAGGCGACCGAACCGGCGAACATGCCGACCTCGAAGCCGAGATCCTCCGCGATGCGGGCCGACATCGCATCGAAAACCGAACCGGGATGGATGCAGCGGTCCCCCGCCATCAGCGCGCGAAAGCGCGTCCGCCGCTCGGTCCAGCGCCCCGCCATGGTGACCCTCCCTCTTTGCCCGGCCCGCTCAGTCCGCCGGCAGCCCGATCGCCCGGCGGAACCGGGACTTGTTGTAAGCCCCCTCGCGCACCGGAATGACCCGTGGCGCATCGGCGGTATCGATCTTGACGATGGCGACCGTCGGCGCGGTGCCGAGCGTGCCGGCCCGTTTGGCGAGCGCGGCGACCTCGTCCATCGTGGTGACGGTCTTGGCATCGCCGACGCCGCAGGCTGCGGCGACCTTTGCGAGATCGGTGCCGTGGGCTGTGTGCGTCGTCTGCGCGCCGGTTTCCCCGTAGAGCTCGTTGTCGAAAATGATGACCGACAAGTTGCCCGGGGCCTCTTTGGCGATGGCCGCGAAAGCGCCGAGCCCCATCAGGGCTTCGCCGTCGCCGGTCACGACGATGACCGGACGCTTCGGCTGTGCCAGCGCGAGGCCGAGGCCCATCATGGCCGCCCCACCCATGGCACCCCACAGATAGAAGTTGCGATCGTCGTCGCCGACCGAGGCGACATCGTAGGTGGTGCTGCCGAGACCGGTGACGACGAGCGCGTCGTTACGATCGGCGAGCAGGCGGGCGGCGACGGCACGCCGGTCCAGGCGACGGTTCGGGGTCACGGCGGCCTCCTACTTCGTGAAAACTTTGGCGCCGATCAGGCGCTGGGCGAGCAGCACGGCGACGGCCGAGCCGCCCCCGTAGGCCATCGTCGCTGCGGCGTTGACGACGTCGCCGACGTCCTCGGGCCGGTCGGCGCGCTGCACGGTGACGTCCATCAGTTGGAAGGCGGCCGCCGTCTGGGCTCCCATCGGCACCTGCCAGGGGTTGAACTCGCCGAACTCGCCCCGCATCGTCACGAGGCACAGCAGAGGGAAGCGGCAGGTCTTGACGAGTGACAGCATGTTCACGCAGTTGCCGACGCCGCTCGACTGCATCAGCAGCGCCGCCCGCTGACCGCCGAGCCATGCGCCGGCGGCAAGGGCAATGCCTTCCTCCTCGGTGGTCAGCGAGATGGCGCGCATGGTCGGACACGCCTCGATGCTCCGGATGAGCCGCGCATGCCCGCCGTCGGGGACATAAGCCACCTGACGCACATCGTGGGCCACCAGCGCCTGGAAAATATGTTCCGGCCAAGTGACCTGTAGATCGATCTCGTCGCGCCGTGCACTCATGGGGACCGGTCCGTCGCTGCTGGGAAACGCTCAAGGGTCCGTCATCCAGTAGCCAGTCGCGCGGCCGCCCTCAAGCATCGTGAACGACGGGCTGCCCCGACGAAAATGGCGCTGTCGGTTCGGTCCGCTGCATCCCCGGACTGTGCCGCCGGGAACAGCGCGCGGCACCCGGCTATCCCAGTATCTGGCCGTCCGATCAGTGGAGGGCTCATGGGATGTCTTTGATCAAAGGGTTGGCGCTCGTCGCGGCAGGTCTCGCGCTGCAGGGCGCACCCCTGTCGGCAGAAGCGCTCTACGCGGATTGCGGAACGGAAGGCGCCGCCGACCGGCTGATTGGGCTCGATCGCTCGTCGGCCGACGTCTGTGCCGACCGGTTCCAGCTCGCGCCACTGCCGCCGGTGATACCGCTGCCGGCCCGCAGCACAGCGGCAAGCAACGAGCGACCGGCACGCGATGCGCCGGCCGATGCGGCCGGTCGCGGTGTCTGCATGCGCTTCGTACCGGGGCTTGCGCTCACGATCGCGGCGCCATGCGAGCCGGGCAATGTCGCCGAATAGCGACCGCCCGGCCGGCCGGCCGATCAGGCGGCGCTGACGGCCTTCAGGAACTGATCGATCCGCAGCTTGAGCGAGCGCGCCGTCTCGCCGACTTCGCGGCTCGCATTGAGCACCGATGCGGCCGAGGTCGAAGCCTCGTCGGCCGCGCGCGTGAGACCGCCGATCGTCTCGCTCACGTGGCGCGTGCCCTGCGCCGCCTGCTGAACGTTGTCGCTGATCTCGTTGGTCGCCGCCCCCTGCTGCTCGACCGCCGCCGCCATCGACGTGGTCATCCCGTTGACGTCCGACATGGTCCGCGCGATCGCCTCGATCGAGGCCACCGCCTCGTTGGTGGAAACCTGCATCTCGTTGACGAGGGTGCCGATGGTCTCGGTCGCCTTCTCCGTCTGCGCGGCAAGGGTCTTCACCTCGGACGCGACGACGGCGAAGCCGCGACCGGCCTCGCCGGCGCGCGCGGCCTCGATGGTGGCATTGAGGGCGAGCAGGTTGGTCTGCGAAGCGATCTGGGTGATCAGCGTCACCACCTCGCCGATCTTGCCGGCGGCGGCCGCAAGACCCGCCACCTTGCGATTGGTGCTCTCGGCCGCCTCGGCGGCCTTGCCCATGTTGGACGATGTCAGCACGATCTGGCTGGAGATCTCGCTGATCGAGCGCGACAGCTCTTCCGCGGCTGCGGCAACCGTGGTGACGTTGGCCGTCGCCTGGTCCGAGGCCGCCGCAACCGACGTCGCGCGCGACGTGGTCGTGCCGGCCACCTTGGTCAGCGATTCAGCCGTTGTCTCGAGTTTCGCGGCATGCCCGGAGACATTGGAGACGACGATCGCGACGTCGCGCTCGAAGCCGGCGATCAATTGCTCGATGGATTTCTGGCGGCCCTCGCGGGTGGCCTGCTGCCGCAGTTGCTCACCATGGAGGCGGCTGCGCTCGCTCGCGAAGCTCTGCAACACGGCGACCGACTTGGCGAGGTCGCCGATCTCGTTGCCCCAGTCGCGGTAGGGAACCTCACCGGTCGTCTCGTCCTTGGCGATCCGGGCGGTCAGGTTCGAAAGATCCGAAATCGGTCGCGCGATCGTGCGGGCCATGAACACGCCACCGACTGCCATCAGTGCCACCAGAACCACCGAGATCAGGGCGATGTCGATCAAGAGTGAATTGGCAGAGGCGTACACATCGGCTTGTTTCACGCCGGCGAACAGGATGCCGACGACCTTGTTCGACTTGTCGAAGACCGGAAGATAGATCGTGTAGTAGGGCACGTCGAAGATCTTGGCCTCGCCGAGGTACGTTTCCCCGCGCCGCACGGGCGCGTTGGCCGCGCTGGCCTTGCCGAGCACGGTGCCGACGGCGCGCGAGCCGTCCGGCTTCTTGACCGAGGTCGTGCGGCGGACGAAATCGTCCTGGCCGGCATCGAAGACGAAGACGGTGGCCGGCTCGCCGGTGATCCGGGTGACGCGGTCGATCAAGGCGTGATCTTTGAAATCCGGCATCTGATCGACGACGACCCGCTCGACCTCGCCCGTCGGCGCCCACTTGACCGACATTCCGGAGACGGCCGGTTCGAGAATGGTCGCGGCAATGCGGAGCGACGACAGCTGCCGCGCCGTCGCGGAGGCCTCGCCTTCGCTGGTGAGCTTGCGATGTACGACGAACAACAAGGAGGTGGATGAGATCACCATCCCGAGAACGATGAGGCAACTAATGGAGAAAGTCAGTCTCCAACTCTTGACCGGCGAGCGCATCACGGAATCTCCAGGAGGGTGTTCGGGCAAACTTTTGCAATTTAACGTTGCAGTTCCGTAAACTGAGGAGAAACAAATGCTGTCATGGGGCGCCGGCGGGCGCCGAAACGTTGAAGATGTGTTGGCTGAAAAGCCGATCCGGGAACATCCATGCGTTGGTCGATGCAACACGAAGATCCGTCGGTGCGCTGGCCGTGAGGATCGACCGAATCACCTCTGAGGGAGCGGTAAAACGCCGCCTCGGGGGCGGATTGGCCGCCGTTGGACTGGGACGGCGTTTAGCGCAGCGCTAGGATGAGCAAGGACGCCAAGCGGTGTATCTCGTCGTAACGTTGTCGCCCGCCGCCGGAGAACATCGATGACCGCCCTGGACCTGAAGACGCTCGCTGCGGCCCCGCTGCTGTTCGCTGCGGGGCTCTGGTGCTGGACCGAGGTGCGGCGGACGTCGCGCCACTGGAGGACGGCCACGTTGGTCACCGTTTGCATCGCGGTGGGGGCGGGCTTTGCGAGTGAGTTGATCGCCGGACGGCAGCGGGGATTGAACGAACTCGGCGTCGGACTGGCCGGGCTCGGTTGGATCGCGGGGGCGCTGGTCGCGCGGAGCCGGAGGCGCCGCTGAGGCCCCTCCGCGCCACCCGATGCGGGCGTGCGGGGAATCGAGTGGATGCTCGGGGTTATGGTGCAGACGCACCGCGCTGTTCGGAGATTTCGGCGATCTGGGTCTTGGTGGGCCCGCCCGGATTTGAACCGAGAACCAGACGGTTATGAGCCGTCAGCTCTAACCGTTGAGCTACGGGCCCGACCAGCGGGTCGTGTAACAGATTTGCACGGGCGAGGGGAACACCCGCAGGCCCGCTTTCGTCAGCAGCCCGTTCCGCCCGGGCCGCAAGCGCGGGCTCAAGCGAGTTAGCGCAGATCCTCCACCTCGACGGCGGCGCTCGACGTCGTGGCGCCGGGCTGCCGCATCCAGTCGTCCCGGTTGCGCATCTCTCCGGCCGCGCGGAGCCCGTCGAGGGTCGCCAGATCTATGGTGCCGGCCACCCAGCCCGGGGCTTCGCGGGTGCCCTCGGCCACCACGCCGGTCATGCTCAGGGCGCGATCCGGCGGCACGTAGATGCCGGCCGCACCGCTGTTGCGATCGACGGCGGGAGACCAGGGTGCCAAGCCTACAGTCGGGGACATAACAGTGGCGAACTGCCCTTCGAGGGCCCGAGCGGTCGCGGCGGCACGCACGCGATGATAGCCCGAGGGCCACTCCGTGCATGACGGGATCAGCAGCACTTCGGCGCCAGCTTCCACCTGGGCCCGCACCAGCAGCGGAAACTCGCTGTCGTAGCAGATCGCCACGGCGAGCCGCCCGAGCGCGGTGTCGAACACCCGCAACGGCCCGCCGGGCACGATGCCCCAGGCGTGCTCGAACGGCGTCATGATGAGCTTGTCCTGAGCGCCGATCCGGCCGCCCGGCGTGACCAGCCGGGCCGTGTTCACGAAGGCGCCGTCGGCCCGCCGGCGGGGTCCGCTCGCGGCGAGGATGTGGACGCCATGGCGGCGGGCGAGTGCCGCATGAACGTGATCCATGTCGTCCAGCCTGTCGGCGACGGCTGCGAGGCTGAGGGAGAGGTCGCCGGCAACCGCCGGGCCGGCGGCGGCGGCCACCTCCATCGCGCCATATTCCGGGAACACCAGCAGCGCCGCGCCGGTCGCCGCGCCGTCGCCAACCCAGGTGGACAGCTTGGCCGCCCAGGCGTCGAAATCGGCCGGAGGGTCCAGCGGATATTGGGCCGCCGCGACCCGCAGGCTCTCCCGAGGCCCGGTCACAGCGCCCGCATCCAGACCTGCATCGGCTTGGCCGTCTCCTCGGTCTGGCCGATCTCGCGCCAGCTGTAGCGGCCGACGAGGCCATCGACGCGACGGTAGCCGCGCTTGCTCCAGAAGTCGTCGAGCGGGCGATAGCCGGCAGGACGGCGCGGATCGTCGTCGGGGCGCACGACCCCGCAGAACGCCGCATGTGTGAAGGCTCCGGCCGGCCCGATGGCTTGCCGCGCCACCGCCTCGCGCTGCTCGAAGAAGGCATGGCCGATGCCACGGCCGCGGTAGGCCGGAAGCAGCACGGACTCGGCGAAGTAGAACACGCGGCGCGGATCGAACCCGCGGGCCTCGAACAGCGGAATGAACTCTTCCGTGTGCGAAACCAGCGGCGCACCTGTGGCGACGCCGACGATCGCGTCGCCGTCGCGCGCGACGACGATCACCGCATGTGCCGCCGCGGCCAGACCGTCGAGATAGTCCTGCTCGTAGGCCTCGGTGCCTTCGTAGAGATAGGGCCACTCGCGGAACACCGCGACGCGCAGCCGCGCCACCGCCGCAAGGGCTGGCTTCACCGCATCGCCCGTCAATGGCTCGATCGTGACGGTCACGGCTGTGCCGGCTCCGCGCTCACCTGCATGATCCAATCCGTGAGGTTATAGTAGGTCGTGACCCGCGTGATCCGGCCGTTGTCGATCGCGAAGAACGAGCCGCCCGGCAGCGCATAGGTCTGGCCCTTGGCGTCCGGCAGGCCCTGCTCGGTCACCATGTACTGCCCGTGCACGTTGAACTCCGCCGCCGCGCGCCGGCCGTCCTCGCTGACCAGGATGACGATGTCGCGCAGGTTCTCTTTGTAGTGATGGGACATGCGCGCGCAGAAGGCGTGGAAACGCGGCTTGCCGATCCGGCGCTCACCCTGGTTCACGTCGTGGATCAGGCCATCGGCGACACAGTCGAGCATGCCCTCCGTGTCACCCCGGTTGAAGGCCGCATAGTAGCGGCGGATCAGGGCCTCGGTATCTCGCGCTGTCATAAGGCTCGCTTTCGGAATTGTTGATGTGGCGCAGCTACGACGGACGAATGGCGCACGTCAATGCGGTCCGCGCACCACCGGGCTTGTGGGTGGCCGGGCTTGGGGATATGCCGCACACGACAACCTCCGGGGGCTCGCCATGGCGAAGATCGAACATCTGTTCGCGACCAAGATCTACACCGGCATGGCCACCGGCCGCAGCAGCCGTCGCCTCCTCGAGGAGGTGGAAGCCGCCTGCCGGTCGGTCGCGGCGGAGGACGAGGCGGGGCAGGCTTGGTGCCGCGACAACAGTTACCTCGGCTACACCTCCTACGCGTCTCTCAACGACCTGACCTGGCGGTCTCCTGTGCTCGCCGAACTGTCCAAGGAGGTCGACGAGCACGTCGCGGTGTTCGTCAGGGATCTCGATTTCGACCTCGGCGGGCGCCGCCTCAGGCTCGACAGCCTCTGGATCAACATCCTGCAGAGTGGCGGCGTCCATGGCTCGCACATCCATCCGCACAGCGTCATCAGCGGCACATACTATGTGAAGGTGCCCGATGGCGCGAGCGCCATCAAATTCGAGGACCCGCGACTGGGCCTCATGATGGCTGCGCCGCCGCGCAAGGCCCGCGCCGCGCGCGAGAACCGCCCGTTCATCACGCTCGATCCCAAGCCCGGCATGGTGGCGCTGTGGGAGAGTTGGCTGCGCCACGAAGTACCCATGAACCGCGCGGACGAGGAGCGGATCTCCGTCAGTTTCAACTACGCCTGGGGCTGACCGGCAGGCCGCCTCAGATCCGCTCGACGGTGAGGCCGAGCAGCTGGACGTTGCCGCCGGTCGCCGTGATATCGGTCGTGCGCACGCGCTCGGTGGCGAAGCGCGACAGATAGTTCGGGCCCCCGGCCTTCGGTCCGGTGCCCGACAAACCCTCGCCGCCGAACGGCTGCACGCCGACCACCGCGCCGATCTGGTTGCGGTTGACGTACAGATTACCGACGCGCGCATGCTCGGCCACGTAGTCGGCCACGTTGGCGATGCGCGAGTGCAGCCCGAGGGTCAGGCCGAAACCTGTGGCGTTGACGGCGGCCACGACCTGATCGATGCGGCCGCGCGGGAAGCGGATCACGTGCAGGATCGGTCCGAACACCTCGCGATCGAGATCGGCGAGGCGCGCGATCTCGAATACGGCGGGTGTCACAAAGGTTCCGGCATGGCAGGCGGCCGGCATGCGGAGATCGACCAGCATGCGGGCGCTGTGGCGCAGCCGCGCCTTATGGGCGTCGAGTGCGTCCTGGGCCGTCTGATCGATCACCGGGCCGATGTCGGTCGCATAGTCCAGCGGATCACCGACCGTCAGCGCCTCGACGGCCCCGACCAGCATCTCGCTCATGCGGTCGGCGACATCCTCCTGCAGGAACAGCACACGCGCCGCCGAGCACCGCTGGCCCGCCGAATCGAAGGCCGAGCGCACCACATCGCGCACGACCTGTTCCGGCAGGGCCGAGCTGTCCGCGATCATCGCGTTGAGGCCGCCGGTCTCGGCTATGAATGGCACGATGGCGCCGCGACGATCGGCGAGCGTCTTCTGGATGGCCCAGGCCGTCTCGTTGGATCCGGTGAACGCAACGCCCTTCGTCCGGGGATCGCGCACCAGGGCGGCACCGATCCCGCCGTCACCGGCCAGCAGTTGCAGCGCACCCGGCGGCACGCCGGCCTCGTGCAGCAACTGCGTGGCGAGAAAGGCCGTGATCGGCGTCTGCTCGGCCGGCTTCGCCACCACGGTGTTGCCGGCGGCCAAGGCAGCCGCGACCTGACCGGTGAAGATGGCGATCGGGAAGTTCCACGGCGAGATGCAGGCGAATACGCCACGGCCGCGCAGCGTCAGGGCATTGCGCTCGCCGGTCGGGCCCGGCAACGCCACGGGACCGGAAAACAGCCGGCGCGCCTCGCTCGCGTAGTACCGCAGGAAGTCGACGGCCTCGCGGATATCCCCCTGCGCGTTCTCCAGCGTTTTGCCGGCCTCGCGAACGATCACCGCCATCAGCCGCGTGCGGTCGCGCTCGAACAGGTCCGCGGCCTTTTCCAGTATGTCGGCGCGGGCGGGACCGCCGAGCATGTCCCAGCCGTGCTGGGCGTTGCTTGCGCCCGCGAGGGCCATCTCGACCAGTGCGGGGCTCGCGCGCAGGACGGTGCCAAGTCGCTGGCGCCGGTCGTGCGGACACGCCACATGCGTGGCGTCGGCTCCGCTCGCGTGCACCTTGCCGTCGATGATCGAACCGACGGCGAACGAACCCTGCAAGGCGTTGGCGATACCGCGCTCGACATCCCCGCGTACCGACGGCTCCGACAGCGCGAGACCGAGACTGTTGCGCCGCGGGGCCAGGATGTCGCGCGGACGCGCGAACGGCGGCGCCACCGCGACCGGATCGGACTGCAGTGCCTGCTCCACCACCTCCACCGGATCGCGGACGATCTCGGCGACCGGCGCCTCCTCGTCGGCGAGGCGATTGACGAACGACGTGTTGGCACCGTTCTCCAGCAGCCGGCGGACGAGATAGGCGAGCAGGTCCTCGTGCCCGCCGACCGGAGCATAGATGCGGCACGGCCGGCCGAGCTTGCCGGCGCCGACCACCTCATCGAACAGCGCTTCGCCCATGCCATGCAGACGCTGGTATTCGAACGATACGTTGGCGCCCTCGACATAGGCGGCGGCGACGGTGTGGGCGTTGTGGGTCGCGATCTGCGGGAAGAAGGCGATGGGCTCGGACAGCAGCAGGCGCATGGCCGCGAGGAACGACACGTCGGTGTGGGTCTTGCGGGTGAGCACGGGATAGTCGGCATAGCCGCGTTCCTGCGCCCACTTGATCTCGCTGTCCCAGTAGGCGCCTTTGACCAGCCGCACGGGGATGCGCTTTCCGGTCCGCTCGGCAAGCCGCCGCAGCCACCGCAGCACCGGAATGGCGCGCTTCCCATAGGCCTGCACGGCGATCCCGAGGCCCTGCCAGCCGTCGAGCGCCGGATCGGTGAGCACGCGTCCGAGAACCGCGAGTGTGAGATCGAGCCGGTCCTGCTCTTCCGCGTCGATGGTCAACCCGAGGCCGGCGCCGCGCGCCGCGGCGGCCAATTCGATCAGACGCGGCACCAACTCGCGACCGAGGCTCTCCTCCTTGCCCGGCTCGAACCGTGGATGAATGGCCGAAAGCTTAACCGACAGGCTCGGCCGCGCCATCAGTGCGTCGGGGTGGGCGGCCGCGAACGGACCGGCGGCTGCACCGACCACGCCGACCGCGGTCATGTAGCGATGGAAGTAGCGGTCGGCGTCCTTCGCCGTGCGCGCCGCTTCCCCCAGCATGTCATAGGAGAACCGATAACCCTTGGCTGCGAGTGGCTCCGCGCGGGCCACCGCTTCCTTGATCGTGCGGCCCAGCACGAACTGATCGCCCATCACTTTCATCGCCTGGCGCAGCGCCTGCCGGATGAACGGCTCGCCGGACTTGGCGACGAGACGGCCGAGAAGGCCCGAGGCATCCGGCGAGCCGCCGCGGAGCTTGACGATGCGTCCGGTCAGCATCAGCCCCCAGGTGGAGGCGTTCACCAGCAGCGACTCGGAGGCGCCGAGATGGCGTTCCCACTGGCCGCTGCCGACCTTTTCGGCGATCAGCGCATCCGCGGTCCGCGCATCGGGAATGCGCAGCAGGGCCTCGGCGAGGCACATCAGGATGACGCCTTCCTCCGAGCTCAATCCGTACTCGTGCATGAAGGCGTCGATGCCGGAGAACCGATGGCGCCCGGCGCGCGCGGCATGCACGAGACGGCGCGCCAGCTCGGCCACGCGGCGACGGTCGTCCTCGGTGGTGAGCGCACGCTCGACCAAGCCGCCGACGACGCGCGCCTCGTCGGCCAGATGATAGGCGGCGATCTCGTCGCGCGGTGGCAGGTCGCCCGCGCGATCGGCGAGCGCAGATTGTGCGGCGGCAGTCGCGGCCATGCGCCGGTCTCCTCGGCTCCGAGTCGGTCGCCACGAGATTAGTACCCCCAAGCCCGCGAGACCATCATGTCGGCGCACACGCCGGGCCGACGCCGCACCGGGCGCATCTCGTATCCGAGGGTCGTGCTTGACGGGTCGGGCAGGGCGCAGCAAGGGTGCCGCGTTGTTCACGAAGGAGCGTGAGATCGTGGCTGATTTGGCGCCTCGGATCGAAGTCGTTCGCACGGTCGCCGACCTGCGCAAGCGCGTCCGCGCCTGGCGGGCCGAAGGCGCGACCGTCGGTCTCGTGCCGACGATGGGAGCCCTGCATGCGGGTCACCTCGCCCTCGTTGCCGAGGCGCGTCGCCGAGCCCGGCGCACCATCACGTCGATTTTCGTCAACCCGACGCAATTCGCCCCGCAGGAGGATTTCGGCAAGTACCCGCGTACCTTCGAGACCGATTGCGCCCTGCTCGCCGCGGCCGGCTGCGACCTCGTGTGGGCACCGACGGTCGACGTCATGTACCCAGAGGGCTTTTCCACACGCGTCGTGCCGGCCGGCCCCGCGGCGGGGCTCGAGAGTGATTTCCGCCCCCACTTCTTCGGCGGCGTGGCCACGGTCTGCGCCAAGCTGTTCCTGCAGACGGCCGCCGATTGTGCCGTGTTCGGCGAGAAGGATTATCAACAGCTTCAAGTGGTCCGGCGCATGGCGGGTGATCTGGATATCGCCATCGAAATCGCCGGCTACCCGACCGTGCGCGAGGCCGACGGCCTAGCGATGAGCTCACGCAACGCCTACCTGTCGCCGGCCGAGCGTGTCCGTGCCGCCGATCTCCACCGCACGCTCGCCGCGGTCGCCGAAGCTCTCGCGCAGGGCGACGCGGTTGCCCGCTGCATCGAGGACGCCCGCCAGGCACTGGCGGCCGCCGGTTTCCGCGTCGACTATCTGGAGGCGCGCCGACTGGATACGCTGGCGCCTCTCGAGGCCGGCTACACCGGTCCGTGCCGCTTGCTGGTGGCCGCATGGCTCGGCGAAACGCGCCTGATCGACAACATCGCCGCACACGTGGGTCGCGCATGACCGATCGCGCGCGCGCAGCATGCGACGCCGTCGCGTGGGCTGTCAGTGATCAGCCCGTCCCCTACCTCGCCGCCGTCGATGCCATGGAGCAGCGGGTCGCCGCCATTGCCGCCGGTGACGCGCCCGAGCTGATCTGGCTGCTCGAGCACCCGCCGCTCTACACCGCAGGCACCAGCGCGCGCCGCCAGGATCTGCTCGCGCCCGATCGCTTCCCCGTGCACGAGGCTGGCCGCGGGGGGCAGTTCACCTACCATGGCCCCGGTCAGCGCATCGTCTACGTGATGCTGGATGTACGACGCCGGTTCGGCGATCTGAGGTTGTTCGTCTGCGAGCTCGAGCGCTGGGTGATCGAAACCCTCGATAGGTTCAATGTGCGCGGCGAGCTGCGTCCGGGACGCGTCGGCGTGTGGGTGCGCCGTCCCGACAAGGGGCAGGGCGCGGAGGAGAAGATCGCAGCCGTCGGTATCCGCGTGCGCCGCTGGGTCAGTTACCACGGCTTCAGCCTGAACGTTGATCCAGATCTCGAGCACTTCTCGGGCATCGTGCCCTGTGGCATCGCCGAGCATGGCGTCACCAGCTTGTTCGACCTCGGCCACGTCGCGAGCTTGCCGGACGTCGACATGGCTCTGCGGGACGTTTTTGAACGCCGCTTCGGTCCGACCATGAGCGTGCCACCGCCCGCGGGCCTCGGATGAGAGCAAACAGAAGGCCCGGTCACCGCGGGGCGGCGCCGGGCCTGAACTCTACGAAAGCTCGACTCTTCTAGCGTTTCGGCGCATCGGGCCTTGCCATCTCGCCGGTCGGCGCTTCGGCTGGGCCATCGGGGCCGTCGTAGAAGAGATAGCCATCCTCGATCGAAACGATCTCGGAGCCTTCGAGCTCGTACTCGTCGTTCGAGCTGTTGTCGAGGCGGAGGACACAACCGGCGAGACAGACGCCGTCCAGCACACCCCCCGGAGCGAGGGCCTGCTCCGTTCTCGCCTCCCCTTCGATGATCGCGACATTGTAAGGCCGGTCATCGCGATTGGTCAGGGAGACTGCAGAGGCAGGTGTCGCGAGGGCCAGCGCCACGCCGAAACCGACCGCATATACCTTAGTCGCGATCACGGTCAGCTCCGCCACCTTTTCAGTCAACAGTTTACTTTTTCTTCGCGGCCTTCGCCGGGGCCTTCTTCGCAGCGGCCTTGGCAGGAGCCTTCTTGGCAGCCGGCTTCGCAGCGGCCTTCACGGGGGTCTTCGCCTTCATGGTCGTCATCCTTCTCTATCGCGCCCGTCTCAGGGCTGTCACGCCGACTCGACTCTGTCGAATGAGTCGACAAGTGATATGTGGTGAGATTCAAGGCCGCCCACAAACGGAATTTTCTGGTGTAACCTATCGGAGTTTTCGATAGATGAGCCTGCGTCCCGGCTCGGTACGCTCGGCGCATCGCAGGGAACCATTGCGAGCACAGTGTCGAACATGGATATCAACCTCGCCCGAACATTCCTCTCGGTTGCCGAGACCGGCAGTTTCATCGAGGCCGCGCGCAAGATGAACATCACCCAATCCACGGTGAGTGCGCGCATCAAGGGCCTCGAGGAGATGCTCGGCCGCCCGCTGTTCGAACGCTCGAAGAGTGGCGCCGCGCTGACCGCGGCCGGCACGCAGTTCCAGAAGCACGCCCTCGCCATCGTGCGCGTCTGGCAGCACGCGCAGCTCGAGTTGCGGCTTACCGAAGAACATCGCGACCATCTGGCGGTCGGTTCGGAGTTGCCGCTTTGGGACGGCTTCCTGATGAAGTGGGTGGGCTGGCTGCGCGCCAACGTCTCCGACATCGCGGTATCCGGAACCAGTGCCGCGCCGGGCGCTCTGCTCGAGCGCCTCGTCGAGGGCACGCTCGATCTCGCCGTGCTTTACAGGCCCTCGCAACCGCCTGGACTGCGCATGGAGCACCTGTTCGACGAGGAGTTCGTGCTGGTGGCCGGCAATACCGCCGCCGGCCGGCGGGGACCGGTGGACCTCGTGCTGGTCGATTGGGGCCCGAACGTGCAGCTCGACGCGACGGTGACGCCGCCTGAACCGGCACGGCGCGGCCTGCGTCTCAACCTCGGTTCGCTCGGCCTGGACTACGTGCTCGCCAACAACGGTCTCGGCTACTTCCCGCTGCGTCTCGTGCGCACCCATCTCGCACGCGGGCGACTGAAGCTCGTCAAGCGCGGCCGCCGCTTCACGGTGCCGGTCTATATGCTGTACCCGGAGGCTCACGACGAGGAGGCGTACGAGCCGATCCTCATGTCGTTGCGCGAACATGCCGCACGCCAGGTCACGGGGGCGGAGGCGTCGGCAGCACGGTGAATCCCTGGTGGGCAGGGCCGCCTTCGTCGAGGAGGGTCACCGACGTCACTTCGGCGGACGGCGGCCCGATCTCCAGCAGCGTCAGCATCTCCGCCACCGCTTCGGCGGACCCGGTGAAGGCTGCCTCGACACTGCCGGAGCGCTCGTTGCGCACGAAGCCCGACAGCAGCAATTGCTCGGCCGTACGCGCCACCCAGGCCCGGTAGCCGACGCCTTGCACCCGTCCGCAGATGCGGACGTGAACCCTGCGCTCGCCGGCCGGTGCCCGGGTCATGCCGGTTGCCTCAGTAACCGATCGCCATGCCGTCCTTGCGCGCATCCGAGCCGCCGACCAGCACGCCGTTGGCGCGGTCGATCAGCACCGCTTGCGATCCCCCCCACGGCTCTTCGCGGATCGACACCTTGTGACCCATCTGCGCCAGCCGGGTCGCGGTGTCGGGGGGCACGCCTTCCTCGATCTGCAACTCGGCGCCCTCGAAGAACACCCGCGGGCAGTCGATCGCCTCCTGCACGTCCATGCCGTAGTCGAGGATATTGGTGAGCACGTAAACATGGCCCATCGGCTGGAAGGCGGCGCCCATCACGCCGAACGACAGCAACGGCTTGCCGTCCTTCAGGGCCATCGCCGGCACCAGAGTGTGCATCGGTCGTTTGCGCGGCGCGATGCAGTTGGGATGAGCGGGATCGAGCACGAATCCCTGGCCGCGGTTGTGCAGCACCACGCCGGTCCGCTCCGTGACGATGCCGGAGCCGAAGCTCGAGAACACCGAGTTGATGAACGAGACCACCATGCCGTCCTTGTCGACGATCGACAGATAGATGGTGTCCGACCCGCCGGGTTTGGGCACCGGGCCGAGGTCGGGCGTGCGCCGGCTGGGATCGATGCGCTTGACGAGATCGGCGATGACCGCGTCGTCGAGCATGTGGTCGACCGGCACCTTGGCCATCGCCGGGTCGGCGACGAAGGTGTCGCGCAACGCATAGGCGAGCCGCGCCGCCTCGTTCATGACGTGGTAACGGCGCGCCGACGTCGGGCTCTCCGACAACGGTCCAAGCCGCGCCAGCATCTTCAGGAGGATGAGGGCCACGATCCCGTGGTTGTTCGGCGGCAGCTCGCACAGCTCGACGCCGTTGTAGGGCACGCTGATCGGGTCCACGTAGGCGCAGGACTGCGCGGCCAGATCATCGAGCGTGTGCAGGCCGCCGAGCGCGTTCAGCGTCGCCACGATATCGGCGCCGACCTCGCCGCCGTAGAAGCCCTCGCGCCCCTTGGCGGCAATCGCCTCGAGTGTCTTGGCCAGCGCCGGGAACGCGATCACTTCGCCCGCGCGCGGCGTGCGCCCGTTCGGCAGCAGGTGGCGCCGCGAGCCCGCGTGTGCCTCGAGCTTGGTCGCCACGCGCGACCAGTCGTGCGCCACGCGCGGCGCGACAGCGAACCCGCCTGCCGCATATTCGATGGCCGGCGCGAGAATGTCGGACAGCGGCTTGGTGCCGTGATCGGTGACGAGGCGGACCCAGCCGTCGATGGCGCCGGGCACGGTGACGGCGTGCGGGCTCTGCATCTCGATTTGCGAGATGCCCTTCTTCTTGTACCAGTCGGCTGTGGCGGCGGCGGGGGCCCTGCCCGATGCATTGAGGGCGATGATCTTGTCGGAGCCCGGCTTGGCGATCATCGCGAAGCAGTCGCCACCGATCCCGGTCATCGCCGGCTCGACGACCGCCTGAACGGCCGAAGCCGTGATTGCCGCGTCGACGGCATTGCCGCCTTTGCGCAACATCTCGATGGCCGCCAGGCTCGCCAGCGGATGGGAGGTCGCGACCATCGCGTTGCGGGCGTAGACGGGTGACCGGCCGGGAAGATGAAACGTGCGCATGAGGGCCTTCGGCAATGGAGGGACAGGGGGCAGGTCCGCGAACTAGGCGCCGGGCGCCGGCTTCGTCAAGTCGAGCCGGTGGATCGGGATGGCCCGATGTTGGCCGCGATGCGGTCGTTAACTCTGGAAAACACCCGGCCGGCACGCGATGCACGCGACCGACTCGCCGCAGCGCGCTACACACGGGGCGCGCGCCGGACGCATCCGAGGGGAGCCGTTTTCGCAATGCCCGTCGCCGATCCAAAAGGCTGGTGATGCCGAAGAATATCGTCATCCTCGTCGACGGCACCGGCAAGGAGTTCGAGCGCGATGCCAGCAACGTGCTGCGGCTCGCCCGCGTGCTCGCCGACCTGCCGGGCCACCAGATCTTCCACTACGATCCGGGCGTCGGCACCCAGGGCGCGCCGTCGGCCGATTTGATGAGCCGGCAGGAACTGGTGAAGGTCCTGGGCCTCGCGATGGGCGCCGGCGTCTACGACAAGATCGGCGTCGCCTACCGCTACCTCATGGACAACTACGAGGCGGGCGACCGGCTGTTCTTCTTCGGTTTCAGCCGTGGCGCCTATACCGTGCGCGCGTTGGCCGGCCTCGTCGGCAAGCTCGGCATCCTCGAGCGCCGGCGCGCCAACCTCGTGCCCTATGCCGTCAAGCTGTACGCCGGTCCGCGTAACCTGAAGCTCGCGCACGACTTCACCGAGACGTTCTGCGACCGCCACCCCGACATCCGCTTCCTGGGCCTCTGGGACACCGTCAAATCGGTGTTCCGCATCGAGCGCGGCGGCCGTGAGATCAGCTCGGTGGTGCTGCCTCGCACCTATGCCAATCCGGCCGTGCGCATAGTCCGTCACGCCCTGGCGATCGACGAGCGCCGCCGCTTCTTCCGCACCAACCGCTGGGCCCAGGGCGCCGATGCCGACCCGGCGACCGACGTCAAGCAGGTCTGGTTCGCGGGCGACCACAGCGACGTCGGCGGCGGCTATCCGGAGGCGGAGAGTGGTCTCTCCAAGCTCGCCTTCGCCTGGATGTTGCGCGAGGCCAAGGCGTGCGGGCTGATCGTCGATCCGGAACGCGAGGCGATGCTGCTCGGTCTCAGGGGCCCGGACCGCGGCAAGGGCATGCCCGATCCGTTGGCGCCGTTGCACGATTCGCTCGGCGGCTGGTGGCACCTGCCGGAGTGGCTGCCGAAGGTGGCCAGCGCCGGGCCAAAGACCGGGCGGCGCACGCGAGTCTACCTGCCGCGCGGCGAGCCGCGCCACATCCCGAACGGCGCACTGCTGCACCAGAGCGTGGTCGAGCGCCTGTCGGCCGCCACCGGCTACAACCCGCCGAATCTGCCGTCGAAGTTCCGCGTCGAGCCCTATTGAGGGGCGTCGCTCAAACCAACTCCAGGATCACCGCGTCGACGGCGAGGCTGTCGCCGGCGGCGGCCTTGACGGCCTTGACCTTGCCGTCGCGCTCGGCGCGCAGGATGTTCTCCATCTTCATCGCCTCGACGACCGCCAGCGCATCGCCGGCCTTCACCTCGGCGCCCTCGCCGACGTGGATCGCCTTGACCAGTCCCGGCATCGGGCACAGCAGGAACTTCGACATGTCGGCGGCGGCCTTCTCCGGCATCAGCGCGGCCAGTTCCGCCTCCCGCGTCGTGTAGACGTGGATCGGCACGGCGAGCCCGCGGTGCGCCAGCTCGTAGCCGTTCAGCAGCGGGCGGACCTGCACCGAGATCGGCTTGCCGCGCACCGTGCCCTGCCAGACCGGATGCCCGGGCCACCACGCCGAAACGATCTCGATCGTCTGGCCGCGGCCGCCGTCGTCCTTGATGTGGGTGACGTAGACCGGAGAGCCCTCGCTGCCGGCGACCTCGAGGGTCCGCCGGGCACCGCCGGCGACAACCACGCGGCGGTGGGCGAAGCGCACCGGCTTGCCGCTCATCTGGTGCGAGATCGCGCGCCGGCGGGTGTTCGAGACGTGGTCGATGGCAGCGGCGACGCCCGCCAGCAGATCGAGTTCGGCATCGTCCGGCCGGCGCGGCTTGAAACCGTCCGGATACTCGTCCTTGATGTAGCTCGTGGAGATCTTGCCCGAACGCCAGCGCGGCTGCTGCATCAGCGCGCTGAGGAACGGAATGTTGTGCTGGATGCCGGCGATATGGAAGGCGTCCAGTGCGTCCGCCTGGGCGTCGATGGCGTGCTCGCGCGTCGACGCGTGGGTGACCAGCTTGGCGATCATCGGATCGTAGTAGATCGAGATCTCGCCACCTTCCTCGACGCCGGTGTCGTTGCGCACCGTGATGCCGCCCGTGCTGCCCTCGGCCGGCGGCCGGTAGCGCACGAGCCGGCCGATCGACGGCAGGAAATTGCGATAGGGGTCCTCGGCGTAAATGCGGCTCTCGACCGCCCAGCCGGTCAGCTTCACGTTCTCCTGGCGCAGTTTCAGCGGCTCGCCCGCGGCCACGCGGATCATCTGCTCGACGAGATCGATGCCGGTGACGAGTTCGGTCACCGGATGCTCGACCTGCAGGCGCGTGTTCATCTCGAGGAAGAAGAACGAGCGATCCTGACCGGCGACGAACTCGACCGTGCCGGCGCTGTCGTAGCCGACCGCCTTGGC
>JBMOGA010000064.1:0-21116 GCA_049318625.1 Hyphomicrobiaceae bacterium | reverse complement strand
CCTCAACCGAGGATACGGGGCTACCGAAGACCCAAGTTCAACAACCTGTTAGTGTCACGGGGCTAGCCCAAAAAGAATGGCCAGCGTGGCAGATCGTGCAACCGCGATTTCGCTCCGCTCTCGCGAATTGCAACAGCCAACACTCAATAGGAGATTTCAGTATGCGCTTGATCCTGATGGCATTCATCGCGATGCTCTTGAGTGGCATCTCCGCGTTCGGTGGCGCGGCTTTCGCGCAATCCGCCAAAGATCTCATCGGCACTTGGACGCTGGTGAGCGTGACGCTCGAGGAGGGCGGCAACAAGACCGAGCCCTTCGGCCCGTCGCCCAAGGGAATGTCGATTTTCGACGGCACACGACAGAGCACCGTCATCGTACGTGCCGAGATGCCGAAGTTCGCGTCGAACAACCGCAATAGCGGAACCGCAGACGAGAACAAGGCCGCGGTCCAGGGCAGCCTCGCATTCTTCGGCAGCTACACCTTCGACGAAGCGTCCAAGTCCGTGACGACAAAAATCGACGGCAGCAGCTTCCCCAACTGGATGGGGGTCGAGCAGAAGCGCACCATCGCCATAGCCAACGACACGCTCACCGTCACCAACCCGGTTCCTTCGGCCGGCGGTCCGGGCGGGGTCGCGACCGTCATTTGGAAGCGCGCGAAGTAGGCTCCGCAGAAGGCGATCCGAGCCACAATAGAAAAAGGCGCCAAAACGAAGCTTGGCGCCTTTCCGTCGCAATCGCCGACCGCCTCAGGCCGCCTTTTTCAGCAGCCCGCGGTTGATCATCGTCTCGGCGATCTGCACGGCGTTGAGCGCCGCGCCCTTGAGCAGGTTGTCCGAGACGATCCACATGGCCAGGCCGTTCTCGACGGTCGTGTCCTCGCGGATCCGCGACACGTAGGTCGCGAACTCGCCCGCGGCCTCGATCGGCGTCACGTAGCCACCCGGCTCGCGCTTGTCGACGACCATGATGCCCGGCGCCTCGCGCAGGATTTCCCGCGCCTCCTCGACCGTGATCGGGTTGGCGAACTCGATGTTCACCGCCTCCGAATGGCCGACGAACACCGGCACGCGTACGCAGGTGGCCGTGACCTTGATCTTCGGATCGAGGATCTTCTTGGTTTCGACCAGCATCTTCCATTCCTCTTTCGTGTAGCCGTCCTCCATGAAGACGTCGATCTGAGGAATGCAGTTGAAGGCGATCTCCTTCTGGAACTTCTTCGCCTCGTACTCCTGACCGGGAACGTACTTGCCCTTGGTCTGGTTCCAGAGTTCGTCCATGCCTTCCTTGCCGGCTCCGGACACCGACTGATAGGTCGACACCACGACGCGCGTGATCGTCGCCTTGTCGTGCAGCGGCTTCAGCGCGACCACCAGCTGCGCCGTCGAGCAGTTCGGGTTGGCGATGATCATCTTCTTCGCGAACCCGCGCACGGCGTCGGCGTTGACCTCCGGCACCACCAGCGGCACATCCTGGTCGTAACGCCAGGCCGACGAGTTATCGATGACGATGCAGCCCTTCTGGCCGATCCTCAGCGAATGCTCCTTCGACACGGTCGAGCCGGCCGACATCAGGCAGATGTCCGCTTTCGCGAAGTCGAACGTCTCGAGGTCGAGGCATTTGAGCGTCTTGTCGCCGTAGGAAACTTCCGTTCCCACCGAACGGCGTGATGCGATGGCATAGACCTCGTCGGCGGGAAACCGCCGCTCGGCCAGCACGTTCATCATCTCGCGGCCCACGTTGCCCGTGGCGCCGACGACAGCGACCCTGTAGCCCATGGCTCTCGTCCCAATCCGGAGAGCGCGCGGCGACGTCGCCGCGAAGCATGACACTTCCGGAAGCGCGTTGAAGTAAGCGGAACGCGCTGCGGATTCAAGCCTCAACTGAAGTCGCGCCATCATGTCGGCAGGCCCGGCGCAAGCCGTCGCGGCCGAGCGGGCCTTGTTCCGTATCCGGGTGACCTTCGGCTGGCTTATCCCGAAGGCTGCATACCGGCCCGCCCGGAAGATCGCGCTCAACCGCCTTGCCCTTCCCTGCCCCGAGGCTTAAACGGGTCGTCGTACGACTTTAGCCTCAAACGCCGGGGAAGCGACCCATGTACGAGAACCTCGACCTGTATATCGACGGCAAGTTCACCAAGGGCACGAGCGGTGTCGGCCAGGACGTCCGCAATCCGGCCAAGGACACCGTCCTCGCCCACCTGCCGCACGCCAAGAAGGCCGAGATGGACGCCGCCCTCGCCGCGGCCGACCGCGCCTTCAAGGACTGGCGCCGCGTCTCGTCCTTCGAGCGCAGCAAGATCCTGCGCAAGACCGCCGACCTCGTCCGCCAGCGCGCCGACGCCATCGCCAACGTGCTGACCCAGGAGCAGGGCAAGGTCCTGGCCGAGGCCAAGATGGAGGTTCTCGGGGCCGCCGACGTCATCGACTGGTTCGCCGAGGAAGGCCGCCGCGCTTATGGCCGCATCATCCCGGCCCGCGCCGACGGCATCCGCAACATGGTGATCCTCGAGCCGATTGGCGTCGTCGCCGGCTTCGCGCCCTGGAACTTCCCGGTGACTCAGGCCGTCCGCAAGATCGCGGCCTCGCTCGCCGCCGGCTGCACCATGATCATCAAGTGCCCGGAGGAGACCCCCGGCTCGCCGCTGGCGCTGGTGCGCTGCTTCCATGACGCCGGCCTGCCCGCGGGCGCATTGAACCTGCTGTACGGCACCCCCGCCGAGCTGTCCGAGTACCTGATCCCGCACCCGACGGTGCGCAAGATCTCGTTCACCGGCTCCGTGCCGGTCGGCAAGCAGCTCGCCGCCATCGCCGGCCTGCATATGAAGCGCATCACCATGGAACTCGGCGGCCATTCGCCGATGCTGGTGTTCGACGATGTCGACGCCGAGCAGGTCGCGACCCTCACGGCCGGTTTGAAGTGGCGCAATGCCGGTCAGGTCTGCATCTCGCCGACCCGCTTCTTCGTGCACGAGAAGGTCTACGACAAGTTCGTCGCCAAGTTCACCGACATCGCCAAGAACATGAAGGTTGGCGACGGCCTCGATCCGGAATCGAAGATGGGGCCGCTCGCCAATCCGCGCCGCATCACGGCGATGGAGACGCTGATCCACGACGCCCAGGAGAAGGGCGCCAAGGTCGCGACCGGCGGCAAGCGGATCGGCAACCAGGGCAACTTCTTCGAGCCGACCGTGCTGACCGATCTGCCCGAGAACGCCCGCATCATGAACGAGGAGCCCTTCGGCCCGGTCGCCGTGATGCTGCGCTTCAAGGACACCGACGAAGTCCTCGCCCGCGCCAACAAGCTGCCGTTCGGCCTGGCGAGCTACGCCTTCACCAAGAACGCCCACACCGCGACCAAGGTGGCCGACGCGCTCGACCAAGGCATGGTGTCGATCAACCACCATGGCCTCGCCCTTCCCGAGACGCCGTTCGGCGGCGTCAAGGACTCGGGCTTCGGCCACGAGGGCGGCATCGAAGGCCTTCAGGTCTTCATGGTGTCGAAGTTCGTCAGCCACATGGGCTGAACGAAACTCAGGCTTGGTCGCTGCGGCTTGCCGGCCGCGGCGACCGGACCGCCACCCATACCGCTCACGCCCGCGCGGCGGCCAACAGGTAGTTGATGCCGGTGTTGCCGCCGAGCCGCCACTCGCCAGTCAGCGCATCGTAGACGAGACCCTGCGCAGGTCCCGGCACCAGCCCCGCGTCCGCGCTGAACCGCGCCAGCTCGTCCGGGGTGATGAACCGGTCCCACTGGTGCGTCCCCGGCGGCAGCCAGCGCAGCACCTGCTCCGCGCCGACAATGGCGAGCGCATAGGCAGCCCGCGTCCGGTTGATCGTCGACAGCACGACGAGACCACCTGGACGGGTCACCGCCGCGAGCAATCGCACGAACGCCGCCGGATCCGGCACATGTTCCAGCACTTCGAGGCAGACCACGACGTCGAAGTGCTCGCCGGTGGCGGCCAGTTCCTCGATCCGTCCGGCCCGGTAGTCGACCGCGAGCCCCTGTGCCGCCGCGTGCGCCCGGGCCGCGGCAATGTTGTCCGGCGCGGGGTCGAGCCCGGTCGCCTGCCCGCCGAGCCGCGCCAAAGGCTCGGTGATGAGGCCGCCACCGCATCCCACATCCAGCATCGTCAGCCCGGAAAACGGCCGCAACCCCCTGTCCGGCCTTGCGAAATGGCGCACCACCTCGCGCCGGACGAAGGCGAGACGGGCCGGCCCCAGCGCGTGCAGCGGGCGGAATTCGCCCGCCGGATCCCACCACTTGGCGGCGAGCTTGCCGAAGCGGTCGACCTCGGCACTGTCGAGGGTTCTGTCGGTGGCGCCCGGATTGCCCAAAATCGTCCCCGTCATGCGGTTGCAGCCTCCGACCGTTACCGATAAGAGTACCGCCCGCAAAGAGGGTTTCAACACTTGAGAGTCGCGCGGCACGTCGGCGCGAGCGTCGCACGGCACGAGCCGTGACCGCCCGACGGGTGTGCGCGACGAGCGGGTCTCCCATGGCCATCGTCGTCATGAAGTTCGGCGGCACGTCCGTCGCCAATGTGGAGCGCATCCGCAACGTGGCGCGGCATGTGAAACGCGAGGTCGACGGCGGCAATCGCGTGGCCGTCGTCGTCTCGGCCATGGCCGGCGCCACCAATCAGCTCGTCGGCTGGGTCCGCGAGGCCTCGCTGCTGCACGACGCGCGCGAGTACGACGCCATCGTCGCCTCGGGCGAGCAGGTGACGGCGGGTCTCCTCGCCATCGTCCTTCAGTCGATGGGCGTGCCGGCGCGGTCGTGGCAGGGCTGGCAGATCCCGATCGTCACCGACAAGGCGCACGGATCCGCCCGCATCCTCGACATCGACGGCGCCAGGCTGCGCGAGCGTCTGGATCAGGGCGAGGTGGCGGTGGTCACCGGCTTCCAGGGCATCGAGCCCGAGGCCAACCGCATCGCCACCCTCGGCCGCGGCGGCTCCGATACCAGCGCCGTCGCCATCGCCGTGGCGCTCGAGGCCGATATCTGCGACATCTACACGGACGTCGACGGGGTTTACACCACCGACCCGCGGATCGTCTCGAAGGCCCGGCGCTTGCCGAAAGTATCGTACGAGGAGATGCTGGAGATGGCATCCCTCGGGTCGAAAGTCCTGCAAACGCGCTCCGTCGAACTCGCGATGGTTCATCGGATGCGCGTGCGTGTGCTGTCGAGCTTCGTGGCCCCCGACGCCATGCCGCCCGTCAGGACCGGCGAGGACAGCACCCTGGGAACCACCGTTTGCGACGAGGATGAGATCGTGGAGCAGCAGGTCGTCAGCGGGATCGCCTACGCCAAGGACGAGGCCAAGGTCACCATCCTCAAGGTCGCCGACAAGCCGGGCGTCGCCGCCCGCATCTTCGGCCCGCTGGCCGAGGCCAACATCAACGTCGACATGATCGTGCAGAACCTGTCGTCGGACGGCGTGCACACCGACATGACCTTCACCGTCCAGGCGAGCGAACTGCCGCGGGCGCTGGAGGTCCTGAAGGGGGCCCGCGCGGACATCGGCTATTTCGACGTCAAGAGTTCGGCCGACGTCGTCAAGGTCTCGGTGATCGGTATCGGCATGCGCAGCCACGCCGGCGTCGCCGCGTCGATGTTCCAGGCCCTGGCCGACCGCGGCATCAATATTCTCGCGATCACCACATCCGAGATCAAGATCAGCGTGTTGATCGATGCGGCGTATGCCGAGCTCGCGGTGCGCATCCTGCATACGCTGTACGGACTGGACGCCGAGTAGCGCGGCGCCCGCAGCCGATACGGGGGTCGCCAGTGCGGCCCGCTATTTCAGAATGCGATCGTGCGCCGTGTTGGCATGGCGCCAGATCGGCGATACGAGACATTTGAGGCCCCGTGGGGGTTGGCCCCCGGGAGCGCGAGGAACGGCAGCCGCCGATGCAGACGAGGCGCGGGGACGACTCGCGAGGTCATGCCAGCGAAACAACGCTGCGCGTCATCATGCGCCGGCTGCGCGAGATCATGGCCGAGCCGAGCGACGGCCAGGCCCGCCTCGACAAGATCGTCCGCCAGATCGCCGGCCTGATGGTGGCCGAAGTCTGCTCGATCTATCTGCGCCGCCAGGACTCCTCGCTCGAACTGTTCGCCACCGAAGGCCTCAAGCCCGAAGCGGTCCATCAGACCCGCATGAAGCGCGGCGAAGGTCTGGTCGGCCGCTGCGCCGAGCTGGCCGCGCCCGTCAACGAGCCCGACGCCCCGAGCCACCCGGCCTTCTCCTATCGCCCGGAGACCGGCGAAGAGATCTATCACTCGCTGCTGGCGGTGCCGATCCTGCGCGCCGGCACGGTCCTCGGCGTGCTGGTCATTCAGAATCGCACACCCCGCACCTACAGCGACGAGGACGTCGAGGTGCTGCAGACGACCGCGATGGTCATCGCCGAGCATCTCGTCTCCGGGTCCGTCGCCGGTGTCGGCGGCGCCGGCGAGATCAGCCGGTCGCTGACCGCGGTGCTGGAGGGCGAGCCGATCTCCGACGGCATCGCCCTCGGCCATGTCGTGCTCCACGAACCGCGCGTGGTCGTCACGCACCTGCTGGCCGAGGACCCCGAAGCCGAGTTGCAGCGGCTCGAGACGGCCGTGGTCGAACTCCGCAACCACCTCGACGAGATGATGGGACGCGAGGGCGTGCAAGGCGCCGGCGCCCACCGCGAGGTCCTCGAAGCGTACCGGATGTTCGCCAACGACCGCGGTTGGAGCCGCCGGCTGCGCGATGCGGTCAAGGAAGGCCTGACCGCCGAGGCCGCCGTCGAGCGCGTCGCCAACGCCACGCGAGCCCGCATGCTGCGCCAGAACGACTCGTTCTGGCGCGAGCGGCTGCGCGACCTCGACGATCTGTCTGATCGGCTACTGCGCATTCTGGTCGGCCGCCCGAGCGGCCCCGACCGCCTCAATCTGCCGAGCGACACCATCCTGGTCGCGCGCACCATGGGTCCGGCCGAACTGCTGGACTATGACCGCTCGCGGCTGCGCGCGCTGATCATCGAGGACGGCAGCCGCCAGAGCCACGTCGCCATCGTCGCCAAGGCGCTCGGGCTGCCCGCCGTCGGCCAGGTCGTCGGCCTCGTCGAGCGCGTCGCCAACGACGACCCCATCATCGTCGACGGCGAGACCGGCGAGGTGCACGTCCGTCCGTCCGCCGACGTCGTCCTGGCGTACTCGGACAAAGTACGATTTCGCGCCCGTCGCCAGCGCCAGTATCAGGCGTTGCGCGACAAGGCCGCCGTGACGCTGGACGGCCGCCGCATCAATCTGCACATGAATGCCGGGCTGCCGGTCGACATCTCGCACCTTGTCGAGTCCGGCGCCGATGGGATCGGGCTGTTCCGCACCGAGCTGCAGTTCATGATCTCGGCGACGTTCCCGCGCATCGAACGCCAGATGGCGATGTACAAATCCGTGCTCGATGCGGCCAACGACAAGCCCGTCATATTCCGTGCCCTCGATGTCGGCGGCGACAAGGTGCTGCCGTATCTGCGCATGCCGAGCGAGGAGAACCCGGCCATCGGCTGGCGGGCGATCCGCATGTCACTCGACAGACCTGCCCTTTTGCGCGCCCAGGTGCGGGCGCTGTTGATGGCGGCGGGCTCACGCCCGCTCGACCTCATGATCCCGATGATCAGCGTCGCCTCCGAGGTCGACGCCGCGCGTGTCTGGATCGAACACGAGCGCAATCTGATGCGTGCGCGGACCGGTCGCGAGCCAGCCACCGTTCGCGTCGGTGCCATGATCGAGGTGCCGAGCATCCTGTTCGAACTCGACCATCTGATGCCGAAGGTCGATTTCGTATCGGTCGGCAGCAACGACCTGATGCAGTTCCTGTTCGCGGCCGACCGCTCGAATCCGAAGGTCGCCGGCCTTTATGATCCGTTGAGCGTCGCCTCCCTGCGCGCCCTCAAGACGATCACCGAGGCCGGCCAGCGCCACGGCGTGCCGGTCAACCTGTGTGGCGAAATGGCCGGCCGGCCGCTGGAAGCCATGACCCTGATCGGTCTCGGCTTCCGCTCGATCTCGATGGCGCCGGCCTCCATCGGCCCGGTCAAGGCGATGATCCTGTCGCTCGATGCCAGCCGCATCGAGGCCCGCATGACCGAGCTGCTGCAGCGTGCGTCCGGCTCCGTGCGCGGTGACCTCCTGAACTTCGCAACACGCGACGGCGTGCAGCTTTAGCAACCGGCGCCGCGCCCCGCCGCCCCAGAACCGAGATTCGACAGACCGTCCATGAGCAAGCTGCCCGAGGAGAAACTCGAACGTCTCGTCAACCGCTGGGAGATGCTCCAGGATGAGCTGAGCCGCGGCACCGCCCAGCCGCAGTTCGTGAAGCTCTCGAAGGAGTTCTCCGAGCTCTCCCCCGTGGTCGAAACCATCCAGACGCTCCGCAATTTGGAGAAGGAGCGGGTCGAGATTGCCGCCATGCTCGCCGAGCCCGGCGCCGACAAGGAGATGGCGGCCTTGGCCCGCGACGAGGCCGACGCCATCGCCGGGCGGATCGCGGAGCTCGAGCGACGCCTCATGATCCAGCTGCTGCCGAAAGACTCGGCCGACGAGCGCAGCGCCATTCTCGAAGTGCGGGCGGGCACCGGCGGCGACGAAGCGGCGCTGTTCGCCGCCGATCTGTACCGGATGTACAGCCGCTATGCCGAAAGCCGCGGCTGGAAGGTCGAACTGATCTCGCTTTCGGAGAACGATCTCGGCGGCCTCAAGGAAGTGACCGCCTCGATCACCGGCGAAGGCGTGTTCGCGCGCCTGAAATTCGAATCCGGCGTCCATCGCGTGCAGCGCGTGCCGGTCACCGAGGCGAGCGGGCGCATCCACACCTCCGCCGCCACCGTGGCCGTCCTGCCCGAGGCCGAGGAGGTCGATCTCGACATCCGCCCCGAGGAGATCCGCATCGACACCATGCGCGCGTCCGGCGCCGGCGGCCAGCACGTCAATAAGACCGAGAGCGCCGTCCGCATCACCCACTTGCCGACCGGCATCATCGTCGTCTCGGCCGAAAAATCCCAGCATCAGAACCGCCGCCTCGCGATGCAGGTGCTCCGTTCCCGCCTGTTCGAGATCCAGCGCGAAAAGCTGGCGAGCGAGCGTTCGGCCCAGCGCAAGGACCAGGTCGGATCGGGCGACCGGTCGCAGCGCATCCGGACCTACAATTTTCCCCAGGGCCGCATCACCGACCACCGCATCAATCTGACCCTCCACAAGCTGGAACAGGTGCTCGAAGGCCCGGCACTCGAGGAGCTGATCGAAGCCCTGATTACGGATCATCAGGCAACCCAGCTCGCCGCCATGGAAGCCGATGCCCGCCACTGATCTGACCGACCCTGCCGCCGGCGCGCCCGAAACGCTCGCCGCGGCGGTGCGTCGGCTGACGGCCACCTTTCGCGGCGCCGGCCTCGAAACACCCGAGCGCGACGCCCGCCTGCTGGTCACGGAAATCGCCGGCTGCACGAGCGCCGCGCTGATCACCGAGCCGCAGCGGACCGTGCCCGCCGAGATCGCTGGGCGGCTGGAAGAGGCACAGCGCCGCCGCCTCGACCGCGAGCCCGTCGCGCGCATCCTCGGCCGGCGCGGGTTCTATGGACGTGAGTTCGTCGTCACGCCCGCCACCCTCGACCCTCGCCCCGACACCGAGACCATCGTCGAGGCCGCCCTCGCCCTGGCCGGCCCGGAAGGATGGCGGGACCGACCGATCCGCATCCTGGACATCGGTACTGGAACCGGTGCCATCGTTGTGACGCTGCTGGCCGAGTGGCCGAACGCCCGCGGCCTCGGCACCGATATCGACCCGGCCGCCCTCACCGTCGCCCGCATCAATGCCGAGCGCCTGGGCGTCGCCGACCGGGCCACCTGGCAGGTCGCGGCGTCCCTCGCAGGCATCGTCGGCCCCTTCGACCTGCTCGTATCCAACCCGCCCTATATTCCTTCAGCCGACATTGCCGGGCTCGCACCGGAGGTCGCCCGCTTCGACCCCCGAGGCGCCCTCGACGGCGGTCCCGACGGTCTCGCCGTCTATCGCGAGATCCTGGCCGGCGCGTCCGCGGTGGTGCCCGGCGGCTGGGTGCTGCTCGAGGTGGGCTTCGACCAGGCTGCAGATGTGTTGCAGATCGCAGCCACCCATGGACTGCGGCAGCCCGCGATCTTCCGCGATCTGGCCGGGGTGGCCCGTTGTGTGGCGGTCAAGTCACAATTGTAACCGCTACTGAAAAAACACTTGGATCACCTCGGCCGGTGCTATAATGTCCAAACGTGCGGCAGGGTAAACATCGCAGGCAGAAAGCCTGCTGAAGCGCCCGAATGGCGAAACCCAGAGAAACTGTCGACGTCGTTCACGATCCGAGACAGTGGAAGGTTTCTTCGTAAGGTTCCTTTCGTCGCTGCGCATGCAGGGCCTCGGGACGCGCAACCACTGAGAAGGCCGTTAAGACCCGACGCAGACACGCCACGAGCACGATCGCCGTTGGTAGGGACTGAGCAGGTTGGCCCGCGTGTGTGGTGCTGACCTGGGTGGGGGTGCGATGGCCGCGAGTGGGCTCCGCACGTCGACCGCATGCAGAACAAAACATCCAAGAACATCGAGGCTCAAGACTGGGATCGCATGAGGCAGGGACAACAAAATCGTAGGGGCCGCGGTCGTAACAACAACAACAATAACAACAATAACAACCGCAAGAGTCACAATCCGCTCGCAAGGAGCTTCGAGTCCAACGGGCCGGATGTAAAAATCCGCGGCACGCCGGCACACATCGCCGAGAAGTACATGTCGCTGGCACGCGATGCGTCGGTCTCGGGCGATCCGGTTCTCGCTGAAAACTACCTTCAGCACGCCGAGCACTACAACCGCATCATCATGGCCTACCGCGAGCAGCAGATGCAGCAGACGGGCGGCGATGGCGCCGGAATGGGCCGCCAGCGCCCGTTCGGTGAGCAGGGCGAGCACGGCGACGACTACGGCGACGAGGAAGGCGACGATATGTCCCCAGAGATGGGGGCGCTGCCGCAGCGGGGCTACGAGCCGCAACCCCGCGTCTACGATCCGTCGAATCAGGGCCAACCCCAGGGTGGTCCGCGGCTCGACGAGAACGGCAATCCCATGCCGCCGCGTCCGCCACGCCATGAACGGCAGGACCGTCAGGGCGAAGGCTTCCGGCAGCATCAGCCGCGCGAGGGCCGAGAGTTCCGCCCGCGGGAGCCCCGTGAGCCGCGTGAACAGCGCGAACCGCGCGAGTTCCGCGAGCCCCGGGAGCCGCGTGAGCCCAGGGAGCAGCGCGAGCCCCGCGAACCTCGTGAGTTCCGCGAAGCCCGCGAGCCGCGTCCGGTTCCGATCGATCAGCCGCCGCCGATGAGCGCGCCGCTGCCGGTCGATCCCGCGACGGCCGACCAGGCCCCGGCCCAGCGCCAGGACCGCCGGCGCGACCGCTTCGGCCAGGGCTACGAGCAGCCGGAGTTTCTCCGTCGCCCGGTCCGCCGGCCGCGGCGCGAGCAGCCGGTCGAGGAGGTGAATGGCGAGAGCCCCGCCCCCGACGTGGCACCCGACAAGCCGGTCGTGTGACGGTCGAAAACGCAAATTGAAGACATCGAGGCCCGGCGGCTGCAAGCGCCCCGGGCCTTTTCGTTGACCGCATCCGTCAGGCCGACAGCGACACCGCCTGCCCGCACGCGATCTCGCCACCTCGCTTCACCATGGCATAGACACCGAAATCGCTGTGCCCCCAGTGGCGCATCAGATTGGCTGGGATCGCCATGTCGCGGGCCGCCGTGGCCGGATCGACATTGGTCGCATCACACCGCTGCGTCCGCTTGAACACTTCGAGCACCACGCCGCCGATCTCAAGCGTCTGGCCGGTCCAGCCGAGTTCCTGCCAGGCCGGCACCCCGTCGAGCACGATGTTGGCCCGGAACCGGAGCGGATCGACCGGCTTCCCGATCTTGCGGGCCAGATCGCGAACACTCTCGAGGTTGATGAGGTGGACGCAGCGCGATGGCACATCGGAGAAACTGTGCCCCGGCGCCGAAACGATCCGCGGGGCGCCGCGCAGTTCGGCCTTCATGTAGGCGGCCAGGAACTGCTCGATCATCTGCCGGCCGATCTTCGTCTCGAGATTGCCGCGCGCCACCTGCTTGCCGGCGCGCAAGATGGTGAGCGTCTTGTCGGCCTCGTCGAAACGCGCCTCGAGGCTGGCCAGACGCTCGTCCCGCATCAGCATCACGAAATTGATCTTGGGCAGATATTTCGGAGCCTCGGGATCGAACCGCCCGCCGCCGTTTTCGATCGCCCAGCCGCGGTCGAAAGGCAGCGGCTCGCCGGGGGTGAGCGCAACACGCGCCATCGGTTCAGGCGTCATGCCCTTCACCGGGTAACGATAGATCGAAACGACATGCGGACCCTGCTGTCCAGGCATGCAACCTCCGAGCAAGAGACGGCCAAGCTGCCGCAGCGCAGCGAAGAAATGGCGAACGCGGCGACGATCCCCCTTTTGCCGCTTCCAGGCAACCTTATATGTCCGGTGTCGGGATGGCAGAGACGCCGGGTGACGGGTCGCTGCCCCTGATAGGGTGATCGTCGGAACTGGCGATGGGCCCAGGTTGCAACGGCGCTGTCGACGGGCCTCAGGGACGGAGATGGCGCGCGAGGAGAACGCCATGAACTTCGAGACCTATACCGATCGCGCCAAGGGATTCGTCCAGGCGGCGCAGAGCCTCGCCCTGCGCGAAGGCCACCAGCAGTTCACCCCCGAGCACCTCCTGAAGGTTCTTCTCGACGACCCGGAAGGTCTGGCCGCCGGCCTGATCGACAAGTCGGGCGGCCGCTCGCGTGACGCCCTCGCCGCGGTCGAGAGATCCCTGGCGCGCCGTCCCAAGGTGTCCGGCGGCGGCGCCGGCCAGCTCTATCTGGCCGCCGAGATCGCGCGCATTTTCGAAAGCGCCCAGAAGATCGCCGAGAAGGCGGGCGACAAATTCGTCACCGCCGAGCGTCTGCTGCTGGCCGTCGCCCTCGAGAAGGGCGCCGAGGCGGGCCGCATCCTGGCCGAGGCCGGCGTCACGCCGCAGGGCCTCAATCAGGCGATCAACGACATCCGCAAGGGCCGCACCGCCGACAGCGCCTCTGCGGAGAACGCTTACGACGCGCTCAAGCGGTTCACGCGCGACCTGACCGAGGCCGCGGCGAGCGGCAAGCTCGACCCCGTCATCGGCCGCGACGACGAGATCCGCCGCACCATTCAGGTGCTGTCGCGCCGCACCAAGAACAATCCCGTGCTGATCGGCGATCCCGGTGTCGGCAAGACCGCCATTGCCGAGGGTCTGGCGCTGCGCATCGTCAAAGGCGACGTCCCGGAAAGCCTGAAGGACAAGAAACTGCTCGCCCTCGACATGGGCGCGCTGATCGCCGGTTCGAAGTACCGCGGCGAGTTCGAGGAGCGGCTGAAATCCGTGCTGCAGGAGGTGCAGTCGGCAGCCGGGGGCATCGTCCTGTTCATCGACGAACTGCACACCATCGTCGGCGCCGGCAAGGCCGAAGGCTCGATGGATGCCGGCAACCTGCTGAAACCCGCGCTCGCCCGCGGCGAATTGCACTGCGTCGGCGCCACCACGCTCGACGAGTACCGCAAGCACATCGAGAAGGACGCGGCGCTCGCCCGGCGCTTCCAGCCCATCATGGTGGAGGAACCGTCGGTCGAGGACACCATCTCGATCCTGCGCGGCATCAAGGAGAAGTACGAGCTGCACCACGGCGTCCGCATCACCGACAGCGCCCTGGTCGCCGCCGCCACGCTCTCCAACCGCTACATCACCGACCGCTTCCTGCCCGACAAGGCCATCGACCTCGTCGACGAGGCATCGTCGCGCCTGCGCATGCAGGTCGATTCCAAGCCCGAGGAACTCGACGAGATCGATCGCCGCGTCATCCAGCTCAAGATCGAGCGCGAGGCCCTGAAGAAGGAGCAGGACGCCGCCTCCCGCGACCGGCTGCAGAAACTCGAGCTGGAGGTCGGCGAACTCGAGGAGCGCTCGGCCACCCTCACCAGCCGCTGGCAGAAGGAGAAGGGCAAGCTCGGCGACGCGCAGAAGCTCAAGGAAGAGCTGGAGACGCGCCGCAACGAGCTGGAGAAGGCGCAGCGCGCGGGCGAGTATCAGCGCGCCGGCGAACTCACCTACGGCATCATCCCCGACCTCGAGAAGCGCGTGAAGGCGCTCGAGACCTCGGACGGCGGCGCCACCCCGATGGTCGAGGAGGCGGTGACGCCCGACCACATCGCCCACGTCGTGTCGCGCTGGACCGGCGTGCCGGTCGACAAGATGCTCGAAGGCGAGCGCGACAAGCTGTTGCAGATGGAGACGGCGATCTCCAAACGCGTCATCGGCCAGGCCGAGGCGGTGGAGGCCGTCTCGACCGCGGTCCGGCGTGCCCGCGCCGGCCTTCAGGACCCCAACCGTCCGATCGGTTCGTTCATGTTCCTCGGCCCGACGGGCGTCGGCAAGACCGAGCTGACCAAGGCGCTGGCCTCGTTCCTGTTCGACGACGAGCAGGCGATGGTCCGCATCGACATGTCGGAGTACATGGAGAAGCACGCGGTCGCCCGGCTGATCGGCGCGCCCCCGGGCTACGTCGGCTACGAGGAGGGCGGCGCCCTCACCGAGGCCGTCCGCCGCCGGCCCTATCAGGTCATCCTGTTCGACGAGATCGAGAAGGCGCATCCCGACGTCTTCAACGTGCTCCTGCAGGTGCTCGACGACGGCCGCCTGACCGACGGACAGGGCCGCACCGTCGACTTCAAGAACACGCTGATCATCATGACCTCGAACATCGGGTCGGAGCATCTCGTCAACCAGAAGGACGGCGAGGACACCGATCTGGTCCGCGAGTTCGTGATGGCCGAGGTGCGGACCAAGTTCCGGCCCGAGTTCCTGAACCGCGTCGACGAGATCATCCTGTTCCACCGCCTGCGGCGCGATCAGATGGCGGCGATCGTCGACATCCAGTTCGGGCGGCTGCAGCGGCTCTTGGGCGACCGCAAGATCACCCTCGAACTCAGCGATGAAGCCCGCACGTGGCTCGCCAACCGCGGCTACGACCCCGCCTATGGCGCGCGTCCGCTGAAGCGCGTGATCCAGAAGATGGTGCAGGATCCGCTGGCCGAAATGCTGCTCTCGGGCACGATCCGCGACGGCGAAACCATCCGCATCGCCGAGCGGGACGGCGCACTCGTGTTCAATGGCGTGCCGTCCAAGGCGAAGGCGGCCTGAGACGAGCGGCCTGCGGCCAGACCGGCCGCAGGCCTCCCCTTACCTGTCGGCGACCTGGAAGCCCCGCCAGTAGGGGTCGCGGTCGTCGACGAAGATCGTGTTGAAACCGGTCACCCGCGCCCAGCCCTGGATCGACGGCACGATGGCGTCGTGGCCGCCGACCTTGGTGGCGCTCTCGACCCGGCCGATGAACTCCGAGCCGATGATGCTCTCGTGCACGAACGTGTCGCCCGGTTTCAGGCGGCCCTGGGCGGCCCACTGGGCCATGCGCGCCGACGTGCCGGTGCCGCATGGCGACCGGTCGATCGCCTTGTCGCCGTAGAACACCGCATTGCGCGCCGTCGAAGTGGCCTTGATCGGCTGCCCCGTCCACATGACGTGGCCGAGGCCGCGGATTTCCGGCTTCTCGGGATGCACGAAGGCGTACTTTTCGCCGAACGCCTTGCGCACCCGCGGGCTCAGCGTCAGCACCTGGCTCGGCTGGAAGTTCTCGAGCCCCGGGAAGTTCGCCTGCGGGTCGATAATGGCGTAGAAGTTGCCGCCGTAGGCGATGTCGGCGACCAGCCGCCCGATCCCTTCGACCTCCGCCTCCAACCCCGTCGCGTGCAGGTACGACGGTACGTTGGTGATCCGTACCCAGCTCACATAGGGCCCGTCCTGCTGGTATTCGGCGAGCACCACGCCGGCCGGCGTATCGAGCATGAGCCGCCCCGGCGTCCGCGGCTGCACCAGCCCCCGTTCGATCGCCGTCGTGATGGTACCGATGGTCCCGTGCCCGCACATCGGCAGGCAGCCCGACGTCTCGATGAACAGGATCGCGACATCGCAATCGTCGCGCGTCGGCGGCATCAGGATCGAGCCCGACATCATGTCGTGGCCGCGCGGCTCGAACATCAACGCGTGCCGGATCCAGTCGAACTCGGCGAGGAAATGCGCCCGCTTCTCGATCATCGTGCGCCCCGACAGCGCCGGAGCGCCGCCGGCGACGACCCGGACCGGATTGCCGCACGTGTGGCCGTCGATGCAGAAGAATGTATGCGTGGTCATGGTGAGCCTCCCCAGATATCCCGAGATTACCCACAAAGCCGCGCGCGTCCAACGCCATCGCCTCGGCTGGCCTGCGGATCGCCGAAAAGCCGAGACTGCGCCGGGGAATACCGTCTGTTGGCAGATTTCATCTGCCACCCTGACCCGAAAAGACCCCGCCTGCCGGCCCGCTCGCACGGCAGACGGGGAGGGCAGATGGCACGGCATCGTGCGAGGGGCCGAGGAGAACTCCCCGCCCCACGGACCGGCCATCCGCCGCGCTGTCGGCCGTTACATGCTGCCGGTCTTCGACGGCATCACCGCCATGTCGCCGACCTGCCCCTTGAGGCCGGCGATCTCACCCGCCGACGTGGCCTTGCCGGTCGTCAGGTCGATCGAGTAGAGCGCCTTGCCGGCCATCAGCCAGCCGGTGTTGCCGCCCTTGCCGTCGGCCGCGATGTCGAAGGCGACCGGACCGTCGACCTTGATGCCGAGCTTGCCGATGGCGTTGAGAATGCCGTCGTTCGGCGGCGCCTGCTTGAGCAGCCCGCCGATCACGCCGTCGATGTCGTACAGCGCCGTCTCCTTGGTTCCCGCAAAGCTGTTCGAGTACGCACCGGCCACCACCTTCGGCGTCTCGCCCTTGTGCATGTCGGTCTCGGCGAACTTGAGCTTGCCGTCGACGGTCGTCTTGCCGTCGTCCACGTTGATGCGCAGGTTGGTGCCGTCGGACGCGATGACGCGCAGGCGATCGGCGACCGGGTTGAAGTCGACCGTGAACGTCACGCCGCTCGGCAGCTTCTCGGACAGCGTGCTCTTCTTCTCCCACTTGCCCGACACCGGATCGACGGTCACCAGCGTGCCGTCGGCAACCAGGCCGTAGAGCTTGCCGTCGGCCGGCCGCACGTCGATGCCGACCAGGCTGGCGCCGCCGTCCAGCGCCACCGAGCGGGTGATCGATTTCTTCGCCGCATCGATGGTGACGAGCGACTTTCCGTCGACGAGGGCCGTCACGGTCTGGGCCTCGCAAACCGTCGCGCCGAGAGCGAGCACGGCAGCGGCGCAAGAGATGGTCTTCGACATGGATGTGTTCCCTGAGCTGATCTGAACGCCTCCTCGTGGGGAAGCGAGGTCAGCTACGGGCGCCGGCGGCGAGAGTTTCGATCCGGCGATCACACGTTCGTGAGCACCATTACGGCGCGACGCGGATCAGTTTGGCATGCAGCGCCGGCCCGGTCGGCACCCCGGTCGGCGAACCGCCCGGCGGCTCGACGCTGACCCCGAACGTGGCCGTCTGCAGTGCGGCCCGGTCGATCGGCAGGCCGATCTTGGTGGTCGTGTAGGTCGCGTCGCTGATGAGACCGAGCGAGCGCGGCCGGCCACCCAGCGGCTCCGCCGCGATCCAAAGCTGATACGTGCGCTCCGGCTGGCGCGGCGCGGCGACGGGGCGGACCGTGACTTCCCGGTTGTCGAGATCGATCGCCATCACGAACGACGGTGTCTCGTCGTCCTTGTGGAACACGGCGACGAAACGGCCCTGCGGCTCGCGCGGAACTTCACGCACGCCGATCACGACCAGCAGCGACGCGGCCAGCGCCATGGCCGCCACGCTCGCTGCCCGCCAGCGCCGCACGCTGCGCCGCAGCGCGACGACGGCACGCGCCTCGGCCGTCTCCGCAGCACCGACGAGCCGAGGTGCAATGCGCTCCAGCAGGCCCGGCGGCGGCGCTACCGGGGCCACCGAAGCGGCCAGCGGCGCCAGACGGCGCTCCCACTCCGTGATGGCGCGATCCAGCGCCGGCTCCCGCAGTCGGCGCGCGCTCACCGCGGCCCGCTCGGCGCCATCGAGCGTCCCGAGCGCGTACTCGGCTGCCAGCATCTCGATGTCGTCGCCGTCCGTCATGTCGCCAGACAGTCCTTCAATTGTTTCAGGCTCCGGTGGAGCCAGGTCTTGATCGTGCCGACCGGCGCCCCCGTGCGTTCGGCCAGGGCCTCGCGGCTCGCCCCGTCGAGATAGGCCGAGACGACCAGCGCCCGCCGCTCCGGCTCCAGCCGATCGAGGCACGCCTTGAGCCGCGCGACGTCCTCGCTCGCCTCCAGGGTCTCCAACGCTGAGCGCCCGTCGTCGGCGATATCGAGGATCGCATCGTCGTCTGCCGCCACGAAATGCCGGCCGGACCGCACCAGATCGAGCGCGCGGTTTCTCGCCAGTACCGCCAGCCACGCGATCACCGAGCCCTTCCCGCCTTCGTAAAGATGCGCGCTCTGCCAGATGCGCACGTAAACCTCCTGGAGCACCTCGTCCGCGACCTCCCGGCGACGAACGATACGTAGAATGATGCCGTAGAGTTTCGCGGCGGTGGCCCGATACAGTCCGTCGAAGGCCGCACGGTCCTGTTGCGCAACCTTGCTCAGCAGCAATTGGAGTTCGGTCGGCGTCATGGCCCGTTGCGGCAGCGCCGCATTTTTTGCGGCGCCCCGACAATGCCACAGCCAAGCCGCCCGGCAAAGTCCGCGGCGCACCCGGCACAAAAGGGCCCCGAAAACAGGCCCGGCATCCGCCCTGGTGCAAAACCGACAGTAGTCGTTGGTGTGGCCGGAACGAGGACATATACTGTGCCCACGCTCCTCAAATGAAGGACGGGCACAATGAAGACCATTCTCGTTCCGTTCAATCAAGACGGCCTGCCGAAGTCCGTCCTGGAAACCGCCTGCGCTTTCGCGCGCCGTTTCGAGTCCTATGTCGAAGGCGTACCGTTCGATTTCGTGCCCTCGGAATATGTGGCGGTGGATCTGTTCGGCGGCGGCTGGGTTCCCCCATCCGATACGCACATCGCCGAAACGTCGCGAGCGAGCCGCGATTCATTCGAAAAATTCATGACCGCCGCCGGGTTTGCCCGCGATGCCGGCGAGATGAAGCCCCAATCGTTCGGCTGGCGGGAACCGGCCCGTCAGCAATTGTCCTTGGCCGCCTTGAGCCGCATTTTCGACATCACGGTATTCGCGCGGCCATCGCCACCGGCCCTGCCGTCGCTGCGCATCATGCTGGAGGCAACCCTGTTCGAAGGCGGGCGCGCCATCCTGGTGGCGCCGCCGACCGCACCGAAATCGATCGGCGAGCGCGTGGTCATCGCCTGGAATTACAGCACGGAGACGGCGCGCACCGTCGCGCTCGCCATGCCGGCGCTGATGCGGGCCGAGAAGATCACCGTTCTAACGATCACCGGGGGGACCGTGCCGGGCCCGACCGGGCTCGACCTGTGCCGGGCGTTGAGGGTGCACGGACTGCCCGTCGACGAGCGCACCGTTGCGCCCGGCACCCGATCGACCGGCGAGGCGATGCTGGAGGAAGCGGCGCGGCTCGGCTGCGACCTGCTCATCAAGGGGGCCTACACCCAGAGCCGCCTGCGCCAGATGATTTTCGGTGGCGCGACCAGCCATATCCTCAACGCGACCGAAATGCCGGTTTTCATGGCACACTGAGGATTTACCATCGGCTGTCTGAGTTGCTGCTGAAAGTCCGAACCCGGATCGTGTCGGCTCGGCCACACATCGAACGGAAAGGGTGGATCGAGGCGGCGCCACCCTATTTCAGGCAAGCCAGAATCAGCCCTCTCGGGAAACACGTTGATCTCGGGGCAAAAATCCATGGCACGCACGAAAAAGACGGTGACAAAGAAGGGCAGAGCGGCGGCGACGAGACCAGCGCCACGGGCGGCGGCGCGCGCCGCGAAAAAGCCCGCGCCCCGCGCGCCCGGCCGCGCCGCGGCGCAGAACATCGAATCCCTGTCCTACCGCCAACTCCTCGATCTCCACGCCGAGATCCGCGACGCCATCGCGCGCCGCCGGACCACCGAGCGCCGCGAACTTGCCGAGAAGCTGGAGAAACTCGCGGCATCCTCCGGGTTCTCGCTTCCCGAGATTCTGGGTGGCCGCAGCAGCGGCAAGAAGACCGGCGCCACATCGGCCGTGCGCTTCAGGCACCCGTCCGATCCCAGCCTGACGTGGAGCGGTCGGGGCCGGCGCCCGAAGTGGCTGAGCTCCGTTGGCCGCAACATCGAGCGCTACCGGGTCGCGTGAACGAACGAACGAACGCCCCGATCCGCGCGATCGCTTGACGGGCGTTGCCGGCACGTTACCCTGAGGCCGAGGGTTCCACAGAGTGGAGGACCCATTGAGCTTGCAGCGCGGTGACGGCGAGCCGGTGGCCTTGGTGGATGCCGTCTATTTCCCCATGAAGCCGCCGCATGGCGACGTGATTTCCTGTTGCGTCAGCTATAATGCGCTGGCCATGAAGGCGAAGTGCCAGACTTGGCTTTCTGCCGAGCAGGCGTGCGAAATATTTTTTGCCCACCGCGACGAGATCGAGGCAGCCGCCAGGCGCCAATTCCAAACCGGCACCCGGTTGATCACCATCGGTGCCGCCGAGCTTTCGCCGTAACGACGACGCGCCGGACCGCAAGAATTCTCGGCCGCATAGCTCGGGTTTTTTGACCATACCGTTGTCCGATCCCGGGCAGGATGACGCAGGCCACCGATCCCCAATTTCTATTACCAATCCCTCGGCGTCGTTTGGGTGGAAACGGGGGCGGGCGTGTTCGAAGGTTGGTCCGGAACGGTGTCGATCGAGCGCCACGGGCGGGTCTGGTCGGGCATCTATGCTGTAGCCGATGGCATTCTCAGCGTCTTGGCCGAAGGCGAGAAGAAAATCCTCGATCTCACCGACGCTGCGATCCACCCGGAGTTGCTGGCCCGCTATCTTCTGACCGAGATCGTCGATGATCTGATCGGCCCCGGCGAGCCCTAGC
>JBMOGA010000063.1:0-21757 GCA_049318625.1 Hyphomicrobiaceae bacterium | reverse complement strand
TGGTGCTGACCGTCACGCAGATGCTGCGCAAGAAGGGCGTGGTCAACAAGTTCGTGGAGTTCTTCGGCCCCGGTCTCGACACCATGAGCCTCGCCGACCGGGCCACGATCGGCAACATGGCGCCCGAGTACGGCGCCACCTGCGGGTTCTTCCCGGTGGATTCGGAGACCCTGAACTACCTGACCTTCTCGGGCCGTGACACGCATCGCATCGCCCTTGTCGAGGCCTACGCCAAGGCCCAGGGTCTGTTCCGCACCGCCGCCTCGGCCGACCCGGTGTTCACCGACACCCTCGAACTCGACCTCAGCACCGTCGTGCCGTCGCTCGCCGGACCGAAGCGTCCCGAGGGCAGGGTACCGCTGACCGACGTCTCGGCCGGCTTCGCGACCGCTCTGGAAACCGAGTACAAGCGGCCCGGCAAGCTCGCCGAGCGCTTCAAGGTGGACGGCCGCGACTTCGACATCGGCCACGGCGACGTGGTGATCGCCGCCATCACCAGCTGCACGAACACCTCGAACCCCAGCGTGCTCATCGGGGCGGGGCTGCTCGCGCGCAACGCGGTTGCGAAGGGCCTCAAGAGCAAGCCGTGGGTCAAGACCTCGCTGGCACCCGGATCGCAGGTCGTGGCCGCTTACCTGGAGAAGGCCGGTCTGCAGACCTATCTCGATCAGGTCGGTTTCAATCTGGTCGGGTTCGGCTGCACGACCTGCATCGGTAACTCCGGGCCGCTGCCGGCCGAGATCTCGAAGACGATCAACGACAACGGGATCGTCGCGGCCGCCGTGCTGTCCGGCAACCGCAACTTCGAGGGCCGCGTCAGCCCCGACGTGCAGGCCAACTATCTGGCGTCGCCGCCGCTCGTCGTCGCCTATGCGCTGGCGGGCAGCGTACAGAAGGATCTCTCGAAGGAGCCGCTCGGCGTGGGGAGCGACGGCAAGCCGGTGTTCCTCCGCGACATCTGGCCGACCAACATGGAGATCGCCGAGTTCATCGCCAAGAACGTGACGCGCGAGATGTTCACGTCGAAGTATGCCGACGTGTTCAAGGGTGACACGAGCTGGCAGGCGATCAAGACCGGAACCGGTCTCACCTACGGGTGGAACTCCGGCTCAACCTACGTGCAGAACCCGCCTTATTTCCAGGGCATCACGAAGGACCCGAAGCCGGTTCAGGACATCGCCAACGCGCGGATCCTCGGCTTGTTCGGCGACAAGATCACCACCGACCACATCTCGCCCGCCGGCTCGATCAAGAAGGAAAGCCCGGCCGGCAGCTACCTGCTCGAGCGGCAGGTGCGGCCCGCCGACTTCAACCAGTACGGCACGCGACGCGGCAACCACGAAGTGATGATGCGGGGCACGTTCGCCAACATCCGCATCAAGAACAACATGGTGCGCGATGCGGCCGGCAACGTCCGCGAGGGCGGCTTCACCGTGCATCATCCCTCCGGCGAGGTGATGTTCATCTACGACGCGGCCACGCGCTACGAGGCCGAGGGCGTTCCGCTGGTCGTGTTCGCGGGCGTGGAGTACGGCAACGGATCGTCGCGCGACTGGGCGGCCAAGGGCACCAATCTGCTCGGCGTCAAGGCCGTCATCGCCCAGTCGTTCGAGCGCATCCATCGCTCGAACCTGGTCGGCATGGGCGTCGTGCCCTTCACATTCGAAGAAGGCACCAGCTGGCAGACACTCGGGCTCAAGGGCGACGAACTGGTCTCGATCGCCGGATTGGCCGATGTACGCCCGCGCCAGAAGCTCACGGCCCGGATCACCTCCGCCAACGGCACGGTGACCGAGGTCCCGATCCTCTGCCGGATCGATACCCTCGACGAAATCGAGTACTTCCGCAACGGCGGCATCCTGCACTACGTGCTGCGCAACTTGGCGCGCGTCGCCTGATCAACCTACAGCCGGCCGCACTCACGTGCGGTCGGCTGTTTCCGATCGGGACTCAACCAAACGTGACTGGCAAGTCATCCCGCCAATCGCGATAGTGTGGCGCAGGGAGTTCAACTTCACCGCCATGCGCCCATTCAATCATCCACTTGCCCTCTTCGTTATCTGTCTCGTCGGCGCGATATTGCCGGCGCGGGCGGAAGAGGTCGTTCGGCTGATTCAGCCGAAGCCGGTGATCGAGCTGTTCACCAGCCAGGGCTGCTCCTCGTGTCCGGCTGCCGACGTGCTGCTCGGCGAATACGCCCGGCGTGGCGACGTGGTGGCCTTGTCCATGCCGGTGGACTACTGGGACTACCTCGGTTGGAAAGACACCTTGGCCAGCGCCAAGTTCACCGCCCGCCAGCGCGAGTACGCAGCGCACCGGGGCGATGGACAAATCTATACCCCGCAGATCGTGGTCGATGGAGCCGCCCGCGTCGTCGGAAGCGACCGCGCGACCGTCGACAAGGCCGTTACTTCGGCCGTCTCGCGCTGCAAGTCGAGCCCCATCACCATCGGTCTGTCCATGGGGCGCACGACGATGCAAATCGCCCTGGACATCGGTCCGACGGCGCCGGCCACCGAGCTCGAAGGTACGGTCTGGGTCGCGGTGGTGCGACCCGAAGTGCCGGTGGCCATTCAACGTGGCGAAAACCGCGGGAAGACCGTCATCTATCACAACGTCGTTCGCGAACTGATCCCAGTCGGCCTTTGGTCCGGCGGCTCGGCGCGCCTCAAGCTCGATCGCAGCGCGATCATGACATCGCCGGGCGAGCGGTCGGCGGTGATCGTCCAGCAGGGCAAGGGTGGCCCGATCATCGCTGGTGGCTGGTTCGAATAGCCATCTCATCACCCGGGTGTTGGGCTCCGGGGCGCCGCACGCCGGTCTGGGTGGGGGCCTGTCCCGACCAGTGTAACGGTCCCGCGCCCAGAGCCATCGCATCCTGGCGGCGCGCGCGGGTCGCGCCGAGACCCGACCGAGGCCTCTGCCGGTCGGACGTTCCGCGCGCAGTCACCTGGCACTTGCCAGCGGCGCCAGAAGCAAAGACTATGACACCAATGCGACAGGAGGTGAGCCGTGAGCGACATCGAGCCGATAGCATTTCGCCCGCGCGGGGCCTGGGGATCTGCCCCGGACAACGTGGCGGGCGCTCAAGGAACCGGTGTCATCCGGTTCAATCGGCTCGAGCTCAATGAAATCCTCGCCGTTTACGGTCGAAAAGTCGCGGCAGGCGATTGGCGCGACTATGCGATCGAGATGGGCCGAGACCGCGCCGTGTTCGCGGTTTATCGCCGGGCCAGTGAGTTTCCCATCTATCGTATCGAGAAGAACCCCAAGCTGTCGCGTAAGCAGGGCGCCTTCAGCGTCATCGCCGCCGGCGGTCTGATCCTCAAGCGCGGCAACGATTTGCGCCAGGTTCTCGGTGTGCTGGAAAAGACGGTTCGGGTTGTCAGCTGAAGCCGGCCGGTAGCGATCTCATGCCGACGGGATGGACTCGGGCGAGGTCGACTCCCCCGCGCCCAGCGCGCGTTGCATCAGTACGGAGTCGAGCCACCGGCCGTGCTTGAAGCCGACGGCGTGAATCGTTCCGATGAACGTGAAGCCGAGCGACCGATGCAGCGCCATCGAGCCGACATGGCGGCTGTCGCCGATGACAGCGATCATCTGGCGGAAGCCCCGATCCGCCGCGGCGTCTATCAGGGCCTGCAAGAGCAACCGCCCAACGCCGCCGCGCTGGGCGTCCGGATGAACATAGATTGAGTTTTCGACGCTGAAGCGATAGGCCGGCCGCGTCCTGTAAGCGGTGACGTAGGCGTAGCCGCTGACGGCCTCACCCCGCGCGGCGACAAGGTAGGGGTAGCCGGCGGCGGTGATAGCCTCGAAACGCCGCAGCATCTCCGCCTCGTCGGGCGGATCGAGCTCGAAGCTGGCCGTGCCGGATGCCACGGACGGCCGATAAATCGCGGTGATGGCTGGAATGTCGGCCGGGGTGGCCGGGCGGATGATCATGGCCGATACGTTCACGTGTGAGCCTGCTTAACGCTGTCGCCAAGAAGGCAGCGGTCGGCCCAAAAAGTAAAGGCCCCGCCAGTGTGGCGGGGCCTCGATGACATCGTCCAGGACGTCAGATCACTCGCGGTTGCCGAAGAGGTTCAGCAGCGACGTGAACATGTTAATGAAGTCGAGGTAGAGGTTCAGAGCCCCCATGATCGCCGACTTCGCCGCGAGCGTCGCGTCGTTGAAGACCGCGTAGTAGTTGTCCTTGATCTGCTGCGTGTCGTAGGCGGTCAGGCCCGCGAACACCAGGACACCGATCACCGAGATGGCGAACTGCAGCGCGCTCGACTGGATGAAGATGTTGAGCAGGCCGGCCAGCATCAGACCGATGACACCCATGAACAGGAAGGTGCCCCAGCCCGAAAGGTCCTTCTTGGTGGTGTAGCCGTAGACGCTGAGCGCCGCGAACATCGCCGCCGTGATGAAGAACACCTGGGCGATCGACTGGCCGGTGAAGACCAGGAAGATCGACGACAGGGACAGACCCATCGTGGCCGCGAACAGCCAGAACGTGATCTGCGCCGCGCTCACGCTCATGGAGTAGATGCGGAAGGACAGGAAGAACACGAAGGCCAGAGGGGCCAGCATGATCACCCACTTGAGCGGCGACGCATAGAGAGCGGCACCGAGCGGCGTCAGGAACATGCCGCGCTTCAGCGCCATCGCCTGACCGGCGGCGTTCTTCGCTGCGAAGGCCATGTCGCCGGTGATCGACTGAGTGAAGATCAGGTAGGCCACGAGGCCGGTCAGCAGAATGCCACCCGCCATATAGTTGTAGACGCGCAGCATGTATGCGCGCAGTCCCTCGTCGACGTAAGCGCCTTCTGCGCGACCAACGCCAACCGGGCTATACCGATTGTCGAACTGAGCCATCTTTCGTCCCTTTGACCGCTTCCGCGGACGTATGTTCCGCCGTGCAGAATATGTGGGACAACGGGCCATACATCAAGGCCGTTGCCCCGCTATTCTGACGATCGAGGTAAGGATAGACGGCGGTCTCTTCAAGATGCCGGCGGCTACTCCGATCGCAAATAAGGGACGGCGGGCGATTTCAGGACCTGCCAGGTGCCGACGCCTCCGAAAAGCATGACCAGAGAGATGGCTATACCCAGCGCCTGAGCGACCGCGCTGAACGAGAATACGAAGTCGAGCTCCATCACCCGTGTCACGACGATCCAGGCCGCAAGACTGCCCAGGAGGACGGCGAACAAGGCCGTTGCGCCGGCCAGCAGGCCATACTCGATCGCGTGCGTCAGCAGGATCCGCCGCCGTGTTGCGCCCACGACTTTCAGGATGACGGCCTGCTGGATCCGACGGCGCTGGGCGGTGGCCAAGGCCCCGGCCAGAACCAGGGCCCCGGCGATCAACGTAACGGCGGCGGCGGCGCGGACGGCCACCATCACCTTGGCGAACACCGCGTTGAAGGCATCCAGGGCGTCCTTGACCCGGATGGCCGTGACCGCCGGCAGGACCTGACCCATCTCACGCGCCACCTGGGCCTCGACCGCGATCGGCGTGTCGGCCGGAAACGTCACGGTGGCCAGCAAGTTATGGGGCGCAGACCGCAAGGTATTGGGCGAAAAGACCATCACGAAATTGATGGCGAGGCTCTCCCACTGGACCTCGCGCAGATTGGCGATGCGAGCCGTGACGTTGCGGCCGAGCACATTGACGGTGATGGTGTCGCCGATGCCGAGACGGAGGTGCTTGGCCAGCTCGGTCTCGAAGGACACGAGCGGCTCACCGGCGTAGTCAGCTGCCCACCAGTCTCCAGCAACCAGCTTCGAACCCTGTGGGACGGCATCGGCATAAGTCAGGCCACGATCGCCGTTCAGCACCCATTGGGCCTCCGGCGGCAGCTTGATCTGGTCGACCGGCTGGTCCTTGATGCGCACGATGCGGCCGCGCAGCATCGGTGCCTTGTGCACGATGGCCTCGGGCACGACCTTCTTCACCGCGGCGTCGAAGGTGGCCTCGTCCTTGCGCGTGATGTCGAGCACGAAGTAGTTGGGGCTCTGCTTGGGCAGACGCGCCGACAGCTCCTCCACCATCGCGGCATGGGCCAGGGCGACGGCGACCAGTAGGGATAATCCGACACCGAGCGACAGCACCACCGAGCGCGTGAGACCTTCGGGGCCGCCGATATTGCCGATGGCTAGAGACCATTCCGGCATGCGCGATCGCGGTGCCCGGCGCGCCAGCCGGGTGACCAACCACCCGAGCCCGAGAAAGACCGCGAAGATGGCGACCAGTCCCAGGCAGAAATAGAACGCCAGTTTGTCGGACTCCGAGGACAGGACCGCGAACGCCACGAGGGCAAGACCGGCCACCACCGAGGCAACGATGACCGCTCGCGGCGGCAGTGCGCGGTCGGCGGAAACCTCGTCGCGAAAGAGCACGCCGGCCCGGACGACGCCCGCTCGGCCGAGCGGCCACAAGGTGAAAACAAAAGCAACCAGGAAACCGTACAGCGCGGCCGCGGTGACGGTGCGGAGTGAGAACGTCAGCTCGGCGCGGACGGGCAAGGCACTGCCGTAGAGGGCATCGAGCACGATCGGCACGAGATTGCCGAGGACCAAGCCGATGGCAACTCCCAGGCCGGCGATGAGTAGAACCTGGCTCAAGAAGACCGCGAAGATCATTCGGCCGGTCGCGCCCAGGGACTTCATGGTGGCGATGACCTTGCGGCGCCTGTCGATGAAGGTCGCGACGGCGTTGGCGACACCGACGCCACCGACCATCAGGGCCGTGAGGCCGATCAACGTCAGGAACTGGCGCAGCCGATCCAGCGTCTGTGTGACTCGCGGAGACGGGTCGCGGCGGTCGGCCACCACGAAACCCGATTCGGGCAGGCCCTTGGAGAGCTGGTCGCGGAACGCCGTGAGTGCGGCGGCGCCAACCCCGGCATCCTGCAACTTGATGGCATAGCGCCAGCGGATCAGCGTGCCCGGCTGAACAAGGCCGGTCTTTTCCATCGTCTCGTGTGAAACCATGATCCGCGGCCCGAAGGTCATGCGGTCCGAGATCGAGTCCGGCTCGCTCTCGATCACGGCCGTGACCGGCAGTTCGAGCTCACCGAGGCGGATCGTGTCGCCGATCTTGATGTTCAATCGATCGAGGAGGATCGGCTCGACCGCGGCGCCGAGCCCTCCACGAACCGTGGCGTCGAGCGTGGCGCCGCCGCGCAGCGTGATCGCCCCGGCCAGGGGATAGGCGCGATCGACGGGTTTCAGCTCCACCAGGGTTTGATCCTGGCCGTCTTTGGTTCGCGCCATCGCCCTCAGCGTCGCTGTTTCGCTGAGGCGGCCGCGTGCCGCCAGCCAGGTCAGCTCGGCCGGTTCGGCCCGTTTGTGCACGCGTGCCAAAGTCACGTCGCCGCCCAGGATGCGCTCGCCCTGGCGCTCGAACCCGGCCCTCAGGCCGTCGGACAGGGCGCCGACCGCCGCAATGACGGTGACGCCGAGGGCCACACAGGCAATGAATACGTAGAAGCCGCCGAGACCGCCGCGCAGTTCGCGCCAGGCCAGAGCCAGCGGCAACGGCAGGCGCCAACGGGCTGACGGACGGCGGCCGACGGCGATCGACTCGATGGGTGTCATGCCGCGACCGCCATCTCGTCGCTGACGAGGCGGCCATCGGCCATCTGGACGGTTCGCTCGCACAACATGGCGAGGCGCTCGTCATGGGTCACCAGCACGAGGGTGGCATTGCGGCGCTTCTGCAGACCGAACAGCAGCTCGATGACCTGCTGCCCGGTGCGGCCGTCGAGGTTACCGGTCGGCTCGTCGGCGAGCACGAGCTTAGGCCGTGGCGCGAGGGCCCGCGCGAGCGCCACGCGCTGCTGCTCGCCACCGGAGAGCTGGGCCGGAAAATGATCCAGCCGGTGGCCGAGCCCGACCTCGCGCAGCATCTCGGCGGCAACTTCCATCGCGTCCGCCCGGTGGCCGAACTCGAGGGGCAAGGCCACGTTCTCGAGCGCCGTCATGGTCGGGACCAGATGGAACGACTGAAAGACGATGCCGACATCGGCGCCGCGGGCAAGTGCGAGTTGGTCCTCGCCGAGCCGGGTGAAATCGTGTCCTGCGACCGTGACGCGGCCGGCGGATGCCCGCTCGAGCCCCGCCATGATCATCAGCAGCGACGTCTTGCCCGAGCCCGACGGGCCGACGATCGCGATCGATTGTCCGGATGGAATGGCGAGCGAGACGCCGCGCAGGATTTCTATGGCGCCCGCCCGGCTGGTCAGGGTCAACCGGACATCCTCCAGATCGACGATCGGCCGTTGCACTTGCATCCACTGCTCCAATAGGGGCTTGTTTGACGGGTCGACGGGTTCTACGTGATAGCCTGACCTGGAGTGCTTCCGGACCTTGTCGAATCGGTTCGCCGGTCCGGATGCTCTGCAGCTTGTCGTTTCAGGGACTGTTTCACGTTCTCGGTCGGAGCGTTTCGCTTCCACCTCGACCGCTCAGTCCCTAGCCGACCACACGGGCCACATGATGGAGGCGCCGGAATGACCCGGGTGCACATGGTAACCCGTCTCCTCCTGTTCAACGTGCTCTTGTTCGCGATGTGCGCCTTTCCCGCTAGCTCCAAACCTGCGTCGACGCTGCGGATCGTGGCGTTCGGCGACAGTCTGACCGCCGGGTTCATGCTGCCACCCGAATCGAGCTTCCCCGCCCAGCTCGAGCGGGCGCTGAAGGCGAAAGGCCATGCTGTCGAAATCGTGAATGCCGGCGTCTCGGGAGATACCACGGGCGCCGCTCTGGAGCGATTCGACTGGGCGTTCGGAGAGCCGGCCGACGCGGCCATCGTGGAACTCGGCGCCAACGACGCGCTGCGCGGTCAGTCGCCTGGGATCGCGCGCCGAAATCTCGACGAGATCCTTACGCGGCTCGGCAACAAGCAGATTGCGGTCCTGGTCGCCGGCATGACGGCACCGCGCAACTGGGGCCCGGCCTACGTGCAGGAGTTCGAGGCCATCTTCCCCGATCTTGCCCGCAAGCACGATGCCCTGCTCTACCCGTTCTTTCTCGATGGCGTTGCGCTCGATGCGAGCCTCAATCTCCCGGATGGTCTGCACCCCAATGCGCGCGGCATCGCGGCAATCGTGTCGCGGATCCTGCCGCAGGTGGAAACGTTGATCGCGCGTGCGAGGTCCCGCCGCGCCGCAAATTGATCCGGGTCGTCGGGACAGATCTCGTCCCCGTCGCATCTGTTCTTCGAAAGCTTCGTCGAGAAAGGCCCGTCATGCCGAGACTGTTCACGGCGATCGAACTCCCCGACGGGCTGCGCGCCTTGCTTGCCCGGCAGCAGATGCCGCTGCCCGGTGCCAAATGGGTCGATCCCCGCGATTATCACATCACTTTGCGGTTCGTCGGCGATATCGACAATCGCACCGCCGGAGAGTTCGCGGATTTCCTGGCCGGAATCGGCAGCCATGCCTTCGAGATCAAATTGTCCGAGCTCGGGACCTTCGGCGGCGCCGAGCCGAAAGTGATCTATGCGGGTATCGAGCCGAACGAGCCGTTGGAGGCACTGGCCCGAGCCCATGAGCGGGTCGCCCGGCAGGCCGGACTGCCACCCGAGAAACATGCCTTCAAGCCGCATGTCACCCTGGCGCGGCTGCGCAATACCGACGTCGGTCGGGTTGTCCGCTACCTGGAGAGGTTCGGTGCATTCCGTGCCGAGCCGTTCACGCCGAGCCGGTTCGTGCTGATGTCGTCGAAGCCCGGTGTCGGTGGCGGCCCGTATGTAGTGGAAGAGGCCTATCCGCTGCTCGGATGGGGCCACGACTACGAGGATCACTGAACCGGAGGATGCGCCATGGCCGAGAAACTGAACCCGGCGGAGCGGAACGCGGCGCTGGCCGGACTTGACGGCTGGGCTTTGGTCCCTGGTCGGGACGCAATACAGAAGCGCTATCAATTCAAAGATTTCAGCGCTGCCTTCGGGTTCATGACGCGGGCGGCCCTGGTGGCCGAGAGGCTCGATCATCACCCCGAATGGAGCAACGTCTACAATCGCGTGGACGTCGTGCTCTCGACCCACGACGCGGGCGGCCTGACGGCCCTCGACCTGCAATTGGCCGGCGCATTGGACCGGATCGTCGGATCGACCTCCAACGGCGGTCAGTAACCTCCGAACAGCCCGCGGGCGGGGGTCACGCCGTAGGTTCGGACCGGTCCTTGGACCGCAATCACACCCGGCGCCACCACGACGCGGGTCATGTTGGTGCGGGGCGGCTTCGGGAAGTCACGGAGCTGGACACGCGGCGGGCGGGCCGGGATCATGATCGCCGGAGGCTTTGCGGCGGCAGTAACAGGTTCCGGGGACGATGCCGGCAGGTCGGCTGGCACATCGGCTGCCGAGGGCGTGTCGGCACTGGCGTAGCGATCATGCCGATCGCGCGCGGCATTGCTCCAAGGTTCCGGCCGGCACGTGCAGCCCTGCTTGAGCGCTTTCCGGTAGCGAAAGGCGTTCGGCAGCCGCGCATAAGCCGTACCTTCGAGATCGACCGCCTGCTCGATGTCCTTTCCGACCGGGTGGTAGAACAACCGGGCCCCGGACTCGCAGCTATTGCGGCAGAGGTCGTCGTCGCGGTGGAGGCGATAACGGGGAGAGCTTGCGCTGACCGGGAAGTAGTAGCCGTCACACAGGCGAACGCAGACGGTCCGGTAAACCGATGGCTCGTCTGGCACCTCTGCGGCTGCGCGCGGCGAGACGTATGGCGCACTCGACGTCGCCGGGCTCCACCATCGAAACAGTGACGGGATCGGCGATTGGGCCGCGGCCGTCGTGGCAGCGACGCCGATTGCGGCGACCGTCGCGGCCAATGCCAGGACGTATCGGGTGGCGGCGCGTGCTGTGGAACGCATGACTTGATACCGATGGGTCCGGACGGGACCGAAATGGCCCGCTTACGCGCTCCGGATCGCCCTTTATGGTTCCCACATGGCAAAGGAAGGGTAACCGCGGATCAACCGCTGCCGGCGCCAGACAGGAATTGCTTTCGCCAATCGCTGTTGCCCGATGCCTTGTTGCCGGCACTCGGCTTGTTGCCCAGCGCCATTATGCCGGGCTGGGGCTTGGGCCGCGGCGTGGCGGGGGCGGCGCCCGGAGGCAAGGCGGTGGCGGTGCTGGTCGATGCGGCCGTGGCTACTTTCGCCTTGGTCGCAGCGGCGGCCTGATCCTTGGCGACCTGAAGGTCCGCGATCGCCTTCTTGTCACCCTTCTTGGCGCTCTGCTGCAGCGCATACAGGCGGTGGCGGTCCTGGGCTTCTTTCTCCCAGGGATGGGCCTTGCACTTGCAGCTCTCGTTGTAGCTCGTGCGGTAAAGAAAGGCCGTCGACGTTCGACTGTAGGGCTGACCGCGCAGGTCTTGCATGGTCTCGGTCGAACCGCCGGGATTCCGGTAGATATACAGCCGGGTCGGAGACGCACAGCTCGACTGGCACACGCGCTCGTCCCGGCCGAAGCTTTCGCTGCTGGTGGCAAAACTCACCGGCCAGTAATAGCCGTCGCACTGGCGGACGCAGACCGTGGCGTAGGTCTCAGGCGGCGGGGGCGGCTCGGCCTGAAACAGCAACCCGAAGATCCCCAGGCTCTGGACTGGCCGCTTGACGGGCGCCGCGGGTCGGTTCGACCAGTACTGCGCGACTTGAATGGGCGTATCGCCCTTGCGCTCGGCCAGCACCATCTGCACCGGGGCCTCGGCCGGCTTGCGTCGGTCGGCCTCGAGGACCTGAGCGGCCTTGGGCAATTCCCGGGCGACCTGATGCAGCAACCGATCCGTAGCCAGCGCGGCTGTCGCGACGAGCAGCACGGCACCGGCGCCATAGGCGGCGAGCAGAGCCAAACCTCGGCCAGGACCGAACAAGACGATACGCCGGAGAACCATAAACATCTTCACGCCAACTCGGACAGCTACAGGTGCAGCGTGTATGCCAGATTATCAATACAATCAATGAATAGCAGGCGGCGCGTCGGAAGGGAACTGAACGACCCGTGATCAGCGCAGCGCCAGCCTTATGGCGCCATCCAGGCGGATTGTCTCACCGTTGAGCATCACGTTCTCGCAAATGTGAACGGCAAGTTGGCCATACTCGACCGGTTTGCCGAGCCGCGCGGGGAACGGTACCGAAGCGGCCAGCGAGGCGCGGGCCTCGTCCGGTAGCCCGGCGAACATGGGCGTCTCGAACAGTCCCGGCAGGATGCTGACTACGCGGACGCCGTCCCGATGCAGGTCACGGGCCAGCGGCAACGTCATGGCCGCCACGCCGCCCTTGGAGGCCGAATAGGCAACCTGGCCCATCTGGCCGTCCTCGGCGGCCACCGACGCGGTCATGATGACCACGCCGCGCTCATTGTCGGGGCCGACCGGCTTCAGGCTCACCATGCCGGCCGAGGCATTGGCGACCATCAGGAACGTGCCGACCAGGTTGATCTGGATGACGCGCGCGAAGGTCGCCAGATCGTGCGGCTCGATGGCGCCGGTCTCCTTGACCTTGCGGGTGATGCGCTTGCCGACGGCGATGCCGGCACAGTTGACCAGGATGCGCTCCTGGCCATGGGCGGCGCGGGCGGTGGCGAAGGCCGCCTTGACGCTCGCCTCGTCGGTGACGTCGCAAAGAACGAACACGCCGCCGATCTCCTTGGCGACGGCGGCACCTTCAGCCTCGTTGATGTCGCAGACCGCAACGCGCACGCCCTTGGCGGCCAGCGCCCGGGCCGTGGCCGCGCCGAGACCCGAGGCCGCACCGGAGACGACGGCCGAGATATCGCTACCGAGTTGCATCTGCCGCTTCTCCTCATGTCACCGAGCGTCAGGCCTCGGCCGGACGCGCCCGCTGCAACATCAATCCGGCACCCGTTACCACCAAACCGAGGAGCACGTGTAGGGGGATGTGCATGCCGAGACCGGAAAGGCCAGGAACGTGCTGATCAAAGTCTATTCCGATCGTCGGGCGCAACAGCGCGGTGACGACACTCGGAAAGATGAACAACAATCCGGCAAGGCCGAACAGCACCGACTCGATCGGCGTGCTCTTGCGCAGCGCACGGCCCTGGAAGGCGAACGCGAGCACGGCGATGCCCACGCCAGTGACCAGCATGATCTCGACGACATCGAACCAGGTTCCGCCTTTCGGCAGCTTCAGGAGCAGGCCTGAGCCCATCGGGTCGAGCACGAACACGAAGGGCACGAGAAACGCCGGCATCGTGTATTTCCACGATTGCAGTGTCGTCTTGTAGGGATCGCCCCCGGTGATCGCGGCCGCCGCAAAGGGAGACAGCGCCGTCGGAGGCGAGACCTCGGAGAGCACCGCGTAGTAGAAGATGAACATATGAGCGGCGTAGTCGGGCACGCCGAGCTTGATGAGAGCCGGGGCCGCAATCACCGCACACATGATGTAGCTGGCGGTGACCGGCACCGCGAGGCCGACGATCCAGACGATTGCACCGGTGAAAATCGCGGTCAGTACCAGGCTGCCCTGGGCATAGCCGATGATGATGTCGGCGAACCGCTGGGCAAGCCCCGTGAGCGTGACCACGCCGACGATGATGCCCGCCGTCGCACAGGTTGCGGCGACGTTCAGCACGCCCGTGGTGCCTTCGCGAAGTGACTTGAGCAGACCCTCCGACGCCGGGGCGAACGACGGCCAGATGATGGCCTGCAGGACGATCGCGACCATGGTGCCGAAGACGACCAGCGAGATCGCGGCAGTGGGCACGCCGTGGCGATAGCCGAGGAGTTCCATCACGACGAGGCCGATCACGGCGGTCAGCGGGACTGCAGCCAATCGCGGCATGATCGCGGTGTCGCGGCGCAGCACGCTGGTGACCATGGCGAGGATGGTCGCCCAGAACACGGACAGCACCGGCGAGAAGCCGAGCAACATGAAGATGATGATCGAGACCAGCGAGCCGAAGTGGAACCAGTAGCCCTTGGCGAGCCGCCAGAGCGTTCCCTTCTCGGTCATCATTTCCGAGCCGCCTCCGTGATTGGCGGCGTCGAGCTCCACCATGACCAGGATGGCGAAATAGTAGAGAACCGTCGGAAGCGTCGCCATCAAGATCACGTCGAAATAGGAGATCTTGAGGAACTCGGCGATGAGGAACGCCGCGGCGCCGAGCACCGGCGGCGAGATGATCGCTCCAAGACCGCCGGCCGCCAGCAAACCGCCGGCCGCGTTCTTCTCGTAGCCGGCCTTGGCGAGCAGGGGATGGGCGACGGTGCCGATGGTCACGGTGGTCGCCACGCCGGAACCGGACGGGCCACCCATCAGGAACGACGACAGCACCACGGCACGGCCGGCGGCATTGCGGCGGCCGCCCATGGCCGCGAACGAGAAATCGATGAAAAACTTTCCGGCGCCGGAATACTGCAGCACCGCACCGAAGATCGTGAACAGGATGATCAGGCTGGACGACACATCGACGGTCGTGCCGAAGATCCCTTCGAGGGTCATGTACAGGTGGCCGACGAGCCGGTCGACACCGTAGCCGCGATGGGTCCACGGCGCGCCGAGGTAGTTGCCGAACAAGCCATAGAGGAGGAAGCAGATCGCGACGACCGGCATGATCAGGCCGGTCGACCGGCGGGTCGCCTCCAGCAGCAGCACTATGAAGACGATACCGACCAATACGTCGGCCTGGTCCGGAAGGGTGGCGCGGTCGCCGAAGTCCTCGCCTTGCCAGAGCACGTAGCCGATGGTCGCGGCGCTGGCCACGGCGAGTACGATATCCCACCAGCGGATGCCGTCGCGGAACCGGGGCAGCATCGGGAACAGCAGGAAGACGAGGAACATCACGATGCCGACGTGGGCCGGCCGCAACACGGCAGCCGGAACGACGTCGTAGGCCGCATAGAGGTGAAACAGCGAAGACAGAATGGCGATCACTCCGATCGCCACGCCAATCCAACCGCCCAGGCGGTTGGTTGCACCCTCTTCCTCCTCGATCAACTCCTCGACTTTGCGACGTACATCCTCGTCGAGGGTTTCGATCGGAGCCTGGTTTGAAGGCGGCGCGCTTGCCTTGCCTGCTTCGTTCATGCGGTTCCTCACCCAGGTTTCCGGCGCTTTTTTGCGGGGACGGTACACGGGCCCGACCCACCTGTCACCGTATCGGTCCTGGCTGGCGCAACTATCGGCACGGACAGTAAAAAGGCCCGCATCGGGGATGCGGGCCTCGGCCGTGGCAATTCGACGATACCGTGATCAGTCGAGCTTGATTTTCTTCTCGGCGAAGTATTTCAGAGCGCCCGGGTGCCAGGGGATGCCGGCCCGGCTGGTCGACTGGATTTCGAGCTTGATGTTGTTCGCTTCCTTGTGGACCTTCTCCAAGTCGCCGAGCGTGGCGAACAGCACCTTGGTGATGGTGTAGGCGAGATCGTCCGGCATGCTCTGGTTGACCGCCAGAATATTCCAGACCGATACGTTCTGGTTGTCCTTGTCCATGCCGGTATAAGTGGACTTGGGAATGACCGCCGGCGCGTAGATTTGGCCGTACTTCTCGATCATCTTCGGCGTGTACTGCGCGATATCGATGAACTTGATCTTGGTGTTCGGCGTGGCCGCGAGGTCCGTCACACCGGCCGTCGGCAATCCACCCACCCAGAAGAACGCATCGATCTTCTTGTCCTTGATGGCATTCACCGACTCGGCGACGCCGAGACGCTCACGCGTCATGTCCTTGTCCTTGTCGAGGCCAGCCGCCTCGATCACGCGGAACGCGAACACTTCGGTGGCGGATCCGGGCGATCCGGTCGACACACGTTTGCCCTTCAGGTCCTCGATCTTGGTGATGCCCGTCCCCTCGACGGTGACGACGTGCATATGGTTCGGATACAGAACCGCAAGCGCGCGGATGGGCAGCTTGGTGCCCTTGAACTTGTCGAGACCGTTCACGGCATCCCACGCCGCATCCACCTGGGTGAATGCGATGTCGGTGCGGCCGGATCCGACCAACTTCATGTTGTCGACCGATCCGCCGGTCACTTCGGCGGTCGCCGTGACGCCCGGAATTTCCTTCGACAGAATGTTTCCGAGCCCGCCGCCCAGCGGATAGTAGACGCCGCCGGTGCCGCCGGTCGCGATCGTCAACTGTTTGTTCTGAGCGACAGCAGCGCCGGCCGTCAGGGCCAGCCCCAGACCGAAAGCAGCCAGTAATTTCAGCTTCATGGGTCGTTCTTCTCCCTTTGTTGATCAGGCTTGTCGTGGCAGCAAGATAGGTTGCCGCGCGTGTTTGTCCACTGGTCCACTCCGGTCACATGACCAGAATGACCTTTCCCGCCACTTTTCGAGTGTCGAGAACGTCGATGGCGTCGGCGATACGCTCCAACGGGTAGGTGGCGTGAATGTGGGGAGTGAGACGCCCCTCCGCCACCCAGCGCGCGACATCGATCATGTTGCGGCGGTGGCCCGCCGGATCACGTCGGGTCGATTCACCCCAGAACACGCCCACGAGGTCGCAACTTTTGAGCAGCAGAAGGTTGAGCGGAATCCTGGGGATCTGGCCGGCTGCGAACCCAACAACCAGATAGCGCCCGCCCCACGCGATCGATCGCAGCGCCGGTTCGGCATGGTCGCCGCCGACGCAGTCATAGATCACATCGACACCGCGGCCGCCCGTCAGGTCGCGCAGCCCCTGCTTCAGATCACCCTTGCTGTAGTCGAAGGTTTCAGCGGCGCCGTGCTGGCGGCAGATCTCCAGTTTTTCGGGTGACGACGCGACGGCGATGACCTTGGCTCCGAGGAGACTCGCGATCTCGACCGCGGCGAGACCGGCGCCCCCCGATGCTCCGAGAACGGCCACGGTCTCTCCGGGTTGCAGACGCCCACGATCGCGCAATCCGTGAACGGCGGTTCCGTAGATGACGGACAACGAGGCCCCGGCCGCGTCGGATACGGGGTCCGGAAGGGGTACCAATCGCTCGGCGCCGAGGGCGAGGCGCTCGCGGGCGGCCCCGTAGCCGACGTAGCCGAAGACGCGCTGGCCGACCTTCAGGTCCGCCGCGACGTCCGATCCCAGCGCCTCGACAACGCCGGCGAACTCGGCCGACGGCGAAAACGGGAACTCGGGCTTGTACTGATACTTGCCGCGGGTGATCAGCGTGTCGAGAAAATTGAGAGCTGCGGCTTTCACCCGCACGACCGCCTCGCCCGGACCCGGGACCGGGTCGGGCAGCGTCTCGATCGTGAGCGCCTGCGGCCCGTCGAAAGACTTGCAGAGAGCTGCTTTCATGTGAGACCTCCACCGGGCAAGCCGCCGCCGACCGGCGCCGCGGCCATGGAAACGCAACGGCTTCATGACATGAACGCAAATGCCTGGCCACCTCTCCCGCGCGGCTACTTCGCCATCGGCGCGGAGCGGACCTCGAAGGCGCTCAATCTCGGCAATCTGATGCGATCGGCACACGGCTTCGGGGCGAGCTTCACCTTCACGCTCGGCGCGACCTATCAGGCCCTGGAAGCCCGCGCGGATACGTCGAAGGGCCAGTGGCACCTGCCGCACTACAACTGGGCGAGCCTCGCGGATCTGGCGCTGCCGGCCGGCTGTCGGCTGATCGGCGTCGAGCTGCTCGACGACGCCATCGATCTGCCGAGCTTCCGCCATCCGCTGCGCGCGGCCTACGTGCTCGGGCCGGAGCGCGGGTCGCTGTCTCCGGCGCTGGTCGACCGCTGCGACTACGTGGTGAAGATCCCGACGTCGTTCTGCATCAACGTGGCGATGGCCGGGGCCATCGTCATGTACGACCGGGTGCGTTCGCTGGCGCCGTTCGCCGAGCGACCGGTTCGGGAAGGTGGCCCGACAGACGCGGCGCCGTCCACCAAGCGACACGGCAGCCCCTGAACCCGCGTCTCAGCGGCTCCGATCGCCGTCGTCGGTCGGGCGGCGGCGCGCGCGCAACTGGACGTAGAGTGCGCCCGATCCGCCATGGCGGGCGCTGGCGCTCGAGGTCCCGATCACCAAGCCCCGCAAATCCGGCTCATCCAGCCAACGCGGCACGTTGCGGCGGAGCACACCGCGATCACTCCGCCCCGACGCGTCCCAGTGTTCGGTGCGCGCCGCGGGACTGCCCTTGCCCGTGATCACAAGGACGTTGCGGTCGCCGCGCGCGGCGCAGCCGTAAAGGAAGGCGCGCAGCGTGGCATGGGCTTCGCTTTGGGTCATGCCATGCAGATCGATGCGGGCGTCGATGGTGACGCGTCCCGATGCGATCTTGCGGTGCTTGCGCCGATCGAGCGACGAAAGCGGTGGCGGCGCGGCCGGTCGCGCCGGCTGTGGCGACGGGCGTCCGGGCGTCGTCGCCGCACGAGGTGATGTCGCCGGCTTCGGCAGAACCGGCGGCGAGACGGGCGCCTCGAGTGTGACCTCGGGCGAACCATGAACGATGGCGCGGTCGCGATCGAGCGGTGCAATCGACGCGGTAACCCGCGCCCATATCTCGCGGTCCTCTTCACTCAGGCCGCTGCGGCCGGATTTGCGCCCGGGCTTCTTCACGGCGTGACCCGAGGTAGCAGCACGAAGAACCTGCCCGGGTGTTTGGTCTGGCCCGCCAAGCGCCCGGCCTCGGGGCCGGCGCCGAAATAGATGTCGCCCCGCTCGGGGCCCCGGATCGCCGAACCGACGTCCTGGGCGATCATGAGCCGGCGGAACGGGCGGCCACCCACGTCGAGAGTCGGCGCATCGACGAAAATCGGCAGGCCGAGGCGATGGAAGCTCGGGTCGACGGCGAGGCTGCGGTCCGGCGTCAGGCGGATTCCTTTGGCACCGACGGGGCCCGGTTCGTCGGCCGGCAACTCGCGAAAGAACACGAAGGACTCGTTGTGCCACATGGCGGCACGGCCGCGTGCGGGATCGGCGCGCAGCCATGAGGTCATGACGTCGAGCGTCAACTCGTCGGCGGGAAGATCCCCGCGCTCGATCAGGACGCGGCCGACCGACGTGTAAGGATGGCCGTTCTTGCCGTCGTAGGCGAGCCGCAAGACCGTGCCGTCCTCCAGTACGATCTGGCCCGAGCCCTGGACGTGAAGAATGAAGGCGTCGACGGGATCGGCAAGCCAAGCGATCTCGAGCCCGCGATGCGCCAGCGCCCCGTTCTCGATCTCGCGGCGTGTCTGGTAGGGAACTAGGCCTTCGGGCGTAGCGCGCATATGACTGAAGCCACCGTTCGCTGCCGCACGATCCGCCTCGTCGACTAGGTTCACGAGGTCCGGCGGACGGGCATAGACCGGCACCACGAACGGCCCCTGCCGGCGCCTCGATCCGCGATACTCGGGCTCGAAGTATCCGGTCAGCAGGCCATCGGCACCGCTCGGCCGGACGGTGTGGGCCACGAAACTCGACTCGAAAAACGAGCGGGCCTCGCCCGGATCCGAAGCGGCTTTCGCCAGGAATTCCCGGGTCAACGGCGGTGCGACATCGCCGATCGCCAGCAGTCGTTCGGCAGAGACGCGAAACGCCGCGAGCGCCGGGGCAAGGTCGTCGGCGACCCAGCCCGGCACGTTGTCGAACGCGATCGGGTCCAGTCGGATCGCCGAGGTCATGTTGGTCGCACCCCGGTTGGTCAGGCCACTCAGCCGGAGGCTTGCGTCGCGATGAGCTGCCAGTTGGGGTTACGCGAGTTCACGTCGCGGGCGAACGTCCAGATATCCGTCACCTCGGTAATGCGCTGGGGATCGCCGCTGATGACCTGGCCGCCGCGATCCCGCGTCGCCGAGATCAACTGGCTGACGAACCGCAGCGTCAGGGACGCGCGCCCCTGCTTCATCTCCGCCTCGACGATCTCGACGCGATTGATGCCGACGAAGCTCTGGTCGATCTGCTCGCCGCGGCTCTCTCGATCGGCGATGGCGGCCGCAAAGCCTTCGTACACCTCGCGATTGAGCAGATCCTTGAGGATCTTGCGATTGCCCTCGGCGAAGGCCGTGACGATCATCTCGTAGGCCTGCTTCGCGCCCTTGACGAAGTGCTCGGGGTCGAACGAGGCGTCGGCTCGGAAGACCTGCAACAGCCCCTGTTCGACTGCGGCGTCGCCTGCGGCCGCGACCTTGAACCGGGCTTCCACGTCGGCCGGGGTCGGTGTCTGGCGCGGCTGAGCCGGCGGGGCTTCTTCCCGGCCACGGCGCGGCAGAGCCACGACCTTGTCGGCCGCCGCCCGTTCAGCCGTCTCCCGCGCCCGCGCGCGCTGCTGAAGACGGCCTTCCTCGTCGCCCGTGCGTTTACCGAGCACGCTCCGCAGCTTTATGATGGCCACCACGGCCACAACCAGCGCGAGAAGCGTTATCAGATCGAGTCTGCCATCCATCGGGCACTACTTTCCTGAGTGTTCGAGACGCGCCGAAGGTTCGTCCTCGGCCTTCATGTAGGCTCCGGTCAGCACATCATCCAGTCCTTTAAGCTCGCCGCGATCCCTTTCTCTCGTCGGAGCTGCACGGGGTGTGCAACGGTCCTCGCGGTCGGGCTCCGAGTAGGGTAAACTTAGAATCTGTCCCCGGGGTTGTCATGGCGTTTCGACGTTTCGTGGCGGCTGGCCGGTATTCGCTGACGGAATAGAGGCTTTTCGAGGTGCGGGACATGGCGGGCGCGCTCGTCCGCGCGACCTGATCAAGCCCTGAGCTGTTCGCCGGAAGGATCAGATCCGAAATGCAGTTCGGCATACTCCTTCTCATGGCTGCGCTGCCGATCATCGAGCTGGCCCTGCTCATCAAGCTCGGCCAGGTTCTTGGTTTCTGGGGCACGCTGGCCCTGATTTTCGGAACTGGCGTTCTCGGTGTGGCCTTGATCTGGGGACAGGGCTTGGCTCTGTTGGCCCGCATGCGCGAGGTGATGACCGGACAACGGTCGTCGGGTGACCTCGATATCGAAGGCTCGATCATTTTCCTGGCCGGGTTCCTGCTGATGCTGCCCGGCCCGATCACCGACTGCCTGGGGCTTTTCCTGCTCATTCCGGCGGTGCGCTATGCCATCGGGCGCCAGATCCGCCGGCGCATCCAGATCTTCACGGTTCACGCCAGCGGGCCTGAGCCCGACACCGGACAGGCGCCGTCGGGACCGATCATCGAAGGCGAGTTCGAGCGGCTCGACGAAACCAACGGCGGCACGCGGCGATCATCCAACCGCCGTGGTTGAAGCGGTTGGTCGCGACTTGTCCGGATTGCCGGGACGGCAAGCGGCGTGATAGCGAGCGGCCAGCGAAGATTCGGCGCAAGCACAGGAACGCATCATGGCGGACGAGCGGACGACAACAGGTAACGGGGCGCAGCCTGCCGCGGCCCCCCCGGCGCCACAGGTTCGCGTGCTGGCGCAGTACGTGAAGGACCTGTCGTTCGAGAACCCGAACGTCGACCGCATGCTGGCCGGTCCCAACGAGGCACCGAAGCTTCAGGTCGAGGTCAATGTCGCGGCGCGTCCGCTGACCGGACAGGTCAATCACTACGAGAGTGCCATCGAGCTCCGGGCTGTCGCGGCCAACTCCGAGGTGACCATCTACGAGATGGAGATCCTCTATGCCGGCATGTTCCGCATCGAGAACCTGCCGCCGCAGGCGCTGGAGCCGGTCCTGCTCATCAATTGCCCGATGCTGCTGTTCCCGTTCATTCGCCGCCTGGCGGCAGATCTCACGCGCGAGGCGGGCTTTCCGCCGCTGCTGCTGGATCCGATCGATTTCGCGTCGCTCTACGTCGAGCGCCAGCGCCAACAGCAGGCTAGCAGGTTGTTGAACTTGGGTCTTCGGTAGCCCCGTATCCTCGGTTGAGGC
>JBMOGA010000062.1:0-22432 GCA_049318625.1 Hyphomicrobiaceae bacterium | reverse complement strand
GTCGTCGGCAACGCGCGCGCCGGATCGTCGGGGCTTTTTCTCAGGCCCGACTGCGGCGCGCTCACGTCCCCCTCGGCTTCGCCCGCGTCGTCGGCAACGCGCGCGCCGGATCGTCGGGGCTTTTTCTCAGGCCCGACTGCGGCGCGCTCACGTCCCCCTGGGCTTCGCCCGAGTCGTCGGCATCGCGCGCGCCGGATCGTCGGGGCTTTCTTTTCAGGCCCGACTGCGCCGCGCTCACGTCCCCCTGGGCTTCGCCCGTGTCGTCGGCAACGCGCGCGCCGGATCGTCGGGCCAGGGATGTTTCGGATAGCGGCCCCGCATCTCGGCCTTCACCGCAGTCCACGACCCGGCCCAGAAGCCCGGCAGATCGCGGGTGATCTGGATCGGCCTGTGGGCAGGCGACAGCAGATACAGCGTCAGCGGGCGGCGGCCACCCGCGATCGCCGGGTGGGCCGTCAGCCCATAGAGCTCCTGCACGCGAATATGGAGCGCCGGGGCGCCCTCGCCCTCGTAGTCGATCGGATGGTGCTGACCCGTCGGCGCCTCGAAGTGCGTCGGCGCCTCGGCATCCAGCCTGCGGCGCAGGCTCCATTCGAGCAGCGTATCCAGCGCTTGGCCGAGATCATCGGCGCCGATATCGGCGAGGCGGGTTTTGCCGGCGAGAAACGGCGCAAGCCACGTCTCTGCCGAGGCGGCCAGCGCTGCATCGGAGAGGTCGGGGAGATCGGTCGTCTCACCCTCGGCGGCGCGCAGGAACGCCACGCGGTCGCGCAGCTGGAGCTGGCCTTTGCTCCATGGCAACCGCTCGATGCCGCGCGCTGCGAGGCCGGTCGCCAAGGCTGCGGCCGAGGCCTCTCCCGACGGCACCGGCCGCGGTTCGCTGGCGAGCACGATGGCGTCGAGCCGGCGCACGCGGCGGGCGCGCAGGCTGGCCGACTCACGATCGAAAACGACCTCGTCCACGTCCGAGATGCGTCCACCCGCGATCGCAGTCAGTTCACTTTCCGACAGATCAGCCGCCAGCAGGATCCGCGCCGAGGATGCAGTGCCCTGCATCTCCGCGACAACGAGGAACTTCGCCTTGGCCAAGGGATCGGTCGGCTCCAGCGCGGCGCCGCGTCCATTGGCCAGATGGTACTGGCCGGGCGCGCCGCGCGCCTTGGCGATGCGATCGGGATAGGCAAGCGCCAACAGCGCGGCGGCCGACGGGGCCTCGGCCCCGCGCGACTTGCCAGCCTTGGATCTGGCCCAGCCGCGCGCCAGCCGGCGCATGTCCTCGGCACGCTGCGACCGGTCGCGGCGGAACTGCCGGAGGCGTTCATCGAGATCGGCCGAGGGGCCGCCCAGGCCGCGCTCGACCAGCACGGCGGCGATATCGGCTGCCGCCTTGGCCGCGCCGAGGGCCGCCGCCTCGATGACCATCCGCGCCAGCCGCGGCGGCAGCGGCAATTCACGGATTCGGCGACCGGTGGCGGTCAACCGCCCGTCGCCGTCGAGGGCGCCGAGCGCGGCCAGTTCGTCACGTGCGGCGGCCACGGCGGCCGCGGGCGGAGGGTCGAGCCACGCCAGCGCCGCCGGGTCCCGGGCGCCCCAGGCGGCACAGTCGAGCAGCAGCCCCGTGAGGTCGGCGGCCCGGATCTCCGGCTCTGCAAACGGCAGCAGGCTTTGGGTTTCAGGCTCGGCCCACAGGCGGTAGCAGACCCCCGGCTCGGTGCGGCCGGCGCGGCCGCGTCGCTGATCGGCCGAGGCCCGCGAGACCCGGACGGTCTCGAGCCGGGTCACGCCGACATCCGGCTCGTAGCGGGGCACCCGAGCGAGACCGGAATCGACGATGACCCGGACGCCCTCGATGGTCAGCGAAGTCTCGGCGATCGACGTCGCCAGCACGACCTTGCGCCGGCCCGGTCGCGACGGCGTCACCGCGAGATCCTGGGCGCGCATCTCCATGGCGCCGAACAAAGGAGCGATGTCGACGGCGGGATCGCGGATCCGCTCGTCCAATCGTTCGGCGACACGGCGGATCTCGCCCTGACCGGGCAGGAACGCGAGGATCGAGCCGGTTTCGGCGCGCAACGCCAGCTGGATAGCGTCCGTCATTTGATCTTCGATGCGCCGGCCCGCCTCGCGGCCGAGATAGCGGGTCTCGACTGGAAACGCGCGGCCTTCACTGGTGATCACCGGAGCGTCGCCGAGGAGCTGCGCCACCCGGGCGCCATCGAGGGTGGCGGACATGGCCACGATGCGGAGATCTGGCCGCAGCCCGGCCTGCGCATCGAGCGCGAAGGCGAGACCAAGATCGGCGTCGAGCGAGCGCTCGTGATACTCGTCGAACAGCACGGCGCCGATGCCGTCGAGCGACGGATCCTCGAGGATCATCCGCGTGAAGACGCCTTCGGTGACGACCTCGATCCTGGTCTTGGGTCCGACCTTGGAGACGAGGCGGGCGCGCAGCCCGATGGTTTCGCCGACCGGCTCGCCGAGGGTTTCCGCCATGCGCGCCGCCGCGCCGCGGGCCGCCAGCCGCCGCGGCTCGAGAACCAGGATCTTGGCGCCGGCCAGCCAGGTCTCATCGCGGAGCGCGAACGGGACGCGCGTGGTCTTGCCGGCGCCCGGTGGCGCGACCACCACCGCCCGCGCATGCGCCGCGAGCGCGGCCTTCAAACGCGGAAGCGCTTCGTCGATCGGGAGGGGCTGAGGGGCTGCCATCGGTCGATGTCTCGGCGAGCCGCGAGCCGCGGTCAAGCCGTGGCGTCAGCCGGCCAGAACATCGGCCACCAGGAACGCCACCGTCGAGACCACGCCCGCCCACGGCGCCCAGGCCGGGGCGCGGAACACGCCAGTTGGCGGCGCGGCCTCACGCAGGCGCAGCACCGCGAGGGAGAGGTTGACGAGCGCGAACAGCATCAGCGCGAGCCGTGAGGTCAGTTCGGCCAGACCTTCGAGCGGGACGGCCAACGCCAAGACGAGGACGATCGCGACCGCGACGGCGGTGGCCACCAGCGGCGTACGGGTCACCGGATGGACCGACGCCAGAACGCGCGGCAGCTGACCCTGGTCGGCGAGGCCGTAGGCAACCCGCGACGCCATGATGATCTGGACGATGATGCCATTGAGCGTGGCGACGATCGCAATGGCGCCGAGGATCCGCGGCGACCAGCCCGTGACCCGCTCGAACACCACGGCGAGCGGCGCCTTGGCCGTCGCGAGTTCGGCCGGCCCGACTGCGACCAGGGCGACCCAGACGACGGACATGTAGAGCACCGTGGTGGCCGCCAGCGTGATGAAGATCGCGCGCGGGATGGTGCGCTCCGGCGCCTCCACTTCCTCGGCGACATTGACGATCCCCTCGAAGCCGACGAACGCGAAGACGGCCAGCAGACCGGAGCCCAGCACACCGAGCCAGACCGCCGTGTCGCCGAAGGCGGGCAGTGCCTCCGGCAGGCGAGTGACCACCTCGGGCCCCGAGAACATTCCGGCCCCGACGATGATCAACAGACCGCCGACCTCGATCGCCGTCATGATACCAGCGAAGACCACGGACTCTTTGATGCCCCAGGCCGCGACCGCTCCCATCGCCAGGACCACCGCCGTGATCACGACGGGCTCCGATGCCGGCACGAACACACGGATATAGCCGGCGCTGCCGACGCTGATGGCCGCCGCAGAGACGACGCCGATGGCGATCACCAGGAAGCCGACCAGCAGGGCCAGCAGCGGCGAGCGTAACCCGGCCCGGACGTAGGCGGCTTCGCTGGCGGCGACGGGCATGCGGCTCGCCAGTTCGGCGAACGACAGCGCACTGAAGGCCATCAGGAGTGCGGCGATCAGAAACGCTACGGGCGCGTGCATGCCAGCGCGTGCCGCCGAGGCGCCGACGAGCACGTAGATGCCGGCGCCGACGGTTACGCCGATGCCGTACAAGACCAGATTGACCAGTGTGAGCGAGCGGACAAGTCGCGGCCCGCCATCGGAGCCGGTGACCTCGATCGCGGCCGGTGGCATGACGTGCTCCCTCTCAGCCCTTTCTGGTTACGGCAATGCCCTGCCGCGCCGCACTATAGATTGACCTGGGTCAAGACGGGGGAACGTCATGTTCCCTAACTTGCCGACCGGGTTATGGTGCGTCGCGGCGGGTTCAGCCGTCGCCAATCGTCGTAACTGGGAGATCGCTAGGATGGCCGTTGAACGCAGCTTGCCCATGGCCAAGCCGAACCAGTCATGGCTTTCGTCCTCCGATGTCGAAATCGCGACCGTGCCCTTCGATGCCCCCTGGGAATGGCTCGGCGCGGGGTGGCGCGATCTCACCGGGGTACCGCAGGCCAGCCTGCCTTATGGCGCCGCCTTTGCCGGCGTCGCGTTGGCGCTGCTGATCGGCCTCGCGCAGATCGGTCTCGTCTCCATCATGCTCGCGTTGTGCGGTGGTTTCCTGTTGATCGCCCCGCTGGTGGCGGTCGGGCTCTACGACATCAGCCGCCGGCTCGAGCGGGGCGAGCAGGTTGCCATCGGTGACGCGCTGACGGCCGGCCTCAACGCGCCGGGCCAGCTTTCGTTTTTCGGCGTCGCGCTGGCTTTCGCGTTCGGCGCTTGGTTGCAGATCGCCTTGCTGCTGTTCATGCTGTTCCAGGGCGGGCGTGGGTTCCCGCCGCTCAGCGAGTTCATGCCGATGCTGCTGTTCACCAACCATGGCCTCGGCCTGTTGGTGGTCGGGACGACCGTTGGCGGATTGATTGCGGCCCTCGTGTTTTCCGTCTCGGCCGTCGCGGTACCGTTCATGCTGGACAGGCGCGTCGATGCGGTCACGGCCATGGCGGTCAGCGTCCGTGTGGTTCTGGCGAACCCGAAGCCGATGGCCCTGTGGGCGGCCCTGATCGCCGGCTTCATGGTGCTCGGCATCGCTTCGATGCTGGTCGGATTCGTGGCGATCTTCCCGCTGGTCGGCCACGCGACGTGGCACTGCTATCGCAATACCGTGCGCTTGAAGGCGTGACAGATCAGGGGTCCGGTCAACGCCGGACCGCGAGCGCCACCCCGGCGGCGGCCACGAGCATGCCGAGCAGCTGAATGGCTCCGAGACTCTCGCCGAACAGGATCATTGCCTCGACCGCGACCGTCGGCGGCACAAGATAGACGAGCGCCGCTGCGCGGCTGACCGCACCACGCCGGATCAGCATGAGCCACAGACCGATGGCGCCGATCGAGAGGCCGACGACCGCCCAGATCATGGTCGCGACGATCTGCACGTTCCACACGATCTGCATCGGCTCGAGCGCGAACGCCAGCGGGGCCGTGACGAGCGCGGCACCGAGGTACTGGATCAACGTCATGGTCCGCAGATCACCGACGGCGATGAACCGCTTCTGGTAGAAGGTGCCGAGTGTCACTCCGACCATGCCGGCGACGTTGACCAGCAGCGGGACCGCGATCGTTGCGAGAACGCCAGCCTCCACTTCGGCGAGCTTGGGTTGCAGCACCAGGGCCATGCCCGCGAAGCCGAGCGTGATGCCGATCCACTGGGTGCGGGAGATCGACTCGCCGGCCAAGCGGGGCGCGAGCATGGCGGTGAGGATCGGCTGGATGGCCGCGATGACGCCAGAGACGGCGGTCGGCATACCGTTGCGAATGGCCCACCAGACGCCACCGAGATACAGCGCGTGCAGCAACACGCCGGACACCAGACCGTGGCCGACTTCGCGCGCGGTGGTCGGCCAGACGGCGCCCATGGCGCGGGCAACGACGAGCAGCGCCGCGGCCGCGAACAGATAGCGCAACGTCAGGAATGTCAGGGGATCGGCATAGGGCGCGGCGGCCCGTGCCGAGATCCAGCCGGTCGACCAGAGCAGCACGAACAGCGCCGGCGCCAACCGGATCAGGAGTTGGGATCGATCCATTGCAAGGTTGTTTTCTCTCAGGAATTCGCGCCGAGGGCCTGCTCGAGGTCGGCGATCAGGTCGTCGACATGCTCGACGCCGACCGACAGGCGCAAGAGGTCGGGCGGACAGGGGCTGGTCGGTCCTTCAACCGAGGCGCGGTGCTCGATCAGGCTTTCGACGCCACCGAGCGACGTGGCGCGCTTCCAGATCTTCACCGCGGCCGCCGTCCGTATCGCGGCGGCCTCGCCCCCCTTCACGCGGATCGACAGCATCCCGGAGTAACCTCCGATCATCTGCCGGCGTGCCACATCGTGGCCGGGGGTGCCCGGCAGCCCAGAATAGAGCACGGCCTCGACGCGCGGATGGCGGGCGAAATGTTCGGCGATCTGCAGGGCTGCGGCGGACTGGTGGCGGACCCGCAAATGCAGCGTGCGCATGCCCCGTATCAGCAGCGCGGCTTCGAACGGGCCGAGGATGGCGCCGAGGCTGTTGCGGAGGGCAGCAGCGCGGGCGGCATCCTCGTCGGCGCGCGCAAAGATCAGGGCGCCGGCGACGACATCGGAGTGGCCGTTGAGGTATTTGGTGGCGGCGTGCATGACGACGTCGGCACCGTGCTCGATCGGGCGTGTCAGCACGGGGGTGGCGACCGTCGAATCGACGCCGACGCGGGCGCCGGCTGCATGGGCCGCCTGGGCGATGGCGGCGATATCACTGATGCCCCAGGTCGGATTGGCGGGCGTCTCGAGCCAGACGAGACGCGTGGTGCCGGGGCGGATCGCGGACGTCACGGCCTCAGTGCCGGTGGCGTCGACGAAGCTTACGGTGATGCCGAGCGACGGCGCGTCCTCGACAAGCCATTTGCGCAGGCCCCAGTACATGACTTCGGGCACCACGACATGCGCGGGACGCGGCAGCGCAAGGAATACCGTGGTCGCCGCCGCCATGCCGGACGCGAAGAACAGAGCCTCGGCGCCGCCCTCGAGGGCTTTCAGCACGGCCTCGCCCTGGCGGACGGTCGCGTTGTCGGAACGCCCGTAGCAGTAGCCGCGGCTATACTGGTTGTCGGGGTCGCGTTCGTAGGTGGTGGTGATGTGGATCGGCGCCACGATGGCCCCGGTCTCGGCATCGATGTGGCCGCCAGCCTGGGCTGCCATAGTCTCGGGCTTCACATCGCGCGTCATGGGCGTCTCCAATCCGGCGCGACCCTATCGCCATCGCCGCCCCCCGGCCAGTACCGACTTTTCAAGCTGGCCGGCGCACCGTAAAGGCTGATCCCATGACAAAGCGTACCATCCTGATCACCGGCTGCTCGTCCGGCATCGGCCTGGCCTCCGCCCGCCTGATGCATGGGCGCGGCTGGCACGTGCTCGCGACCGCGCGGCGGGACGAGGACCTGACCCGGCTAGCGGCCGAAGGCTTCACGCCCGTGCCACTCGAGCTGGCCGACGCGGACAGCGTGGCGCGGTGTGCGGCGGCGGCGCTGGAGGCCAGCGGCGGACGGGTCGACGCCCTATTCAACAATGCCGCTTACGGGCAGCCCGGCGCCGTGGAGGACATCCGTGCAGACGTGCTGCGTCACCAATTCGAGGTCAACGTTTTCGGCACGCACGAGCTGACGCGGTTGTTGCTGCCGGCCATGCGGCGCGCCGGATGGGGGCGAATCGTCAACTGTTCGTCGGTGCTCGGTCTGGTGGCGGCCCCGTGGCGCGGGGCCTACTGCGCCTCCAAGTTCGCGCTCGAAGGGTTGAGCGATGCCTTGCGGCTCGAACTGGCCGGCAGCGGCGTGCATGTCGCGCTGATCGAACCCGGCCCGATCCGCACGCGATTCATCGAGAATGCGATGGCCGCCGCGCGCGCCCATGTGGACATTGCCGGCTCGGTGCATGCCGCGACCTACCAGCGCTTGATCGCGGGCATGGAACGTGGCGGCAAGCAGTTCTTCAAGCTGGAGCCGGAAGCGGTTGCCGCGAAGCTGTTGCACGCCGTCGAAAGCCGGCGGCCGAAGACCCGCTACTACGTGACGACACCGACCTACGTGGCCGCCTACCTGAAGCGGCTGCTGCCCGATCGGCTCATGGACCTGGTGGCGGTGCGGGGGTGAGCCGGCCGAGCAAACGCTCGGCTGCGGCTCTCGTCACGTCCGGGCCGCGGCTCGCATCGACGCGTACCCAGTCGATGGAACCCAGCTCATAACCGAGCTGGCTCTCGACCGTGGTCACGGTGGCATCCGACGCGTCGCCCCGGCGTGCCGCGACCCGTGCCTTCAGCGTTTCGGAGCCGGCCTCCAACCAGATGCCGGTGAAGGCTGCGCCGCACGCATCGGCGAGCGCAGCGCAGCGGGCGCGTTCCTGTGGCGTCGCGAAAACCGCGTCGAGGATGACGCTGTGACCGGCACGCAGGGCCAAGTTGGCCTTGCGCACCAGCGCCTCGTAGACACCAGCACTGCTCCCGGCGGTGTAGTGCGATGGCGGCAACCGCACCGCCTCGTCGACGCCGGCCAGGGCCTTGCGCTCGAGATCGCTGCGCAGATGCAGCGAACCGGGCGCCGCGCCGATCGCCGGGGCCAAAGCGGCCGCGAGGGTCGACTTGCCGGTGCCGGACAGGCCGCCGACGACGATCAGCCGCGGCGCCGGGGGCGCTAGGTACGCGTGGGCAAGCGCGGTGGTGTGCGCGACCCGCGCCAGCGCCTCGACCTTGGCCCGGCCGTCTACCTGCCGTGCCCGGTCGGCCCGTACCATCGCGCGGACGCCGGCCCGCAACGCCAGGAACACCGGCAACAGCGCCAGACCTTCGAGATCGAGATCGCGGCCGGTGCGCCAAAGATAGCGCGCCAGCACCACATTGGCGGCCGGACGGCATCCGTGCCGGTCGAGGTCCATCAACAGGAACGCGAGGTCGTAGAGCGTGTCGACGGTGGCCAGATCCTCGTCGAACTCGATGGCGTCGAAGGGAGCGGGCATACCGTTCCACATCACGATGTTGCCGAGGTGAAGATCGCCATGGCAGCGGCGGACCAGCCCGGCCGCGGCGCGCTGCGCGAGCAGCGTGCGCCCGGCCGCGACGCGTCGCTCGAGCGCGCCGCCGAGTTCCATCGCGTCCGCCTGTCCGACCGCCGCGAGGCTGGCGACGATGGTGGCGACGACGGCTTCGAGCCGCGGCGCCGTATCGATGCCGACGGCGACCGGGGCACGTGCATGGCTGGCGGCGGCCATATCGGCCAGCGCCTTTGCCAGATCGACACCGATGCCGGACCGCGTGGCAACGGACTCCAGCAGCTGATCCTGGCCGAACCGGACCATCCGCACCGCCCACTCGACCGGCGTGCCCGGCCCGCCGAGCGCCAGCCTCCCGTCGGCGCGCCGCACGATGGCGAGCACCTCCTTGTAGATGTCGGGCGCCGCCGGATGGTTGAGCGCCAGCTCGCGCTGGCAGACCGCGCGGCGCCGATCGAGCGTTGAGAAATCGAGATAGGCGAGCTTGACGGCCCGCTTCACCTTCAGGACCTCGGAGCCCGCCAGAAACACAAGCGCGCCGTGCGTCTCGATGACGTCGACGCGATCCGGCCGGGGGCCGAGAGCCTGCCAGCTCGACGGCTCGCGCAGGAATTCGAAGATCTCTCGCTGTGACTCGCTTGTCTGATCGTTCATCGGCGGCTCCCAGCGACTCCTTGGCGGGCATCCCCACCGGCGACGTTGATGACCGTCAATGACGGTGGGGGTGGAACGGGTGCGCTGTCGACCATGTTCACTCGCACGGAGGATCGAGCCATGAAAGCCATCCGCACATGGATCCTGGTGGCCGACGGGGCCCGCGCCCGGGTTCTCGAAAGCACCGGGCCGGGACGCCGACTGACTGCGCACCCCGAGCTGACGTTCGCGCACGCGCTGCCCCGCCACGAGCCGGGTGGCAGTGATCGGGGCCGGGCGTTCGAATCGGCCTCGCCGGCGCGCCATGCCGTGGAGCCGAAATCCGATCCCGTTCGTCTGTCGAAGCACCAGTTCGCCATCGAGCTGGCGGAGATGCTCGCCGGAAAACTCGCCGAAAAGGCGTTCGACCGCGTGGTTCTGGTCGCGCCCGCGCCCATGATGGGAGATCTGCGCAGCGCGCTCGACGCGCCGGTGCGCGCCGTCGTCTCGGGCGAGGTCGTGGCCGACCTCACCAAGGTACCCGACGTCGAGATCGTCCAGCATCTGGGCGACGTGCCGGGGCTGTGAGACGCGGCCACGTGTGTTTTGACAGCTATCAATGAGCGGTTGTGCCGGCTCCGTAACCTGATCGCTGTCCAAAACATCCAGGGAGAACCTTCCATGGCTCGCGAAGATTGGCTTCCGACGCTCTGGGGCGGACGCGGCGATCCCTTCTCGGCGCTGCGTCGGCAAATCGACGATGCCTTCAATGATTTCGGCGCCCCGAACCGGGCGCTCGGACCGGCAGCGCTCAAGGGCGTGTTCAACCCCCATATCGACGTGGCGGAGACCGAGAAAGAACTGACTGTCACGGCAGAGCTTCCGGGTCTCACCGAGGCCGATGTCGAGGTGACGCTGGCGGGCGACGTCCTGACCATTCGCGGCGAGAAATCGCTCGAGTCTGAGGAGGGCGCACCGAAGGATACCGGGGCGAGCGGCAAGGACGCGCGCGTCTACCATCGCGTGGAGCGGTCGTGGGGCGCATTCCAGCGCTCGATCCGGGTCCCGTTCGATCTCGACGCCGACAAGATCTCGGCGGAGTTCAAGAACGGCGTACTCAAGGTCAGCGTGCCGAAGCCCGCGACGGTTCAACAGCAGGCCAAGAAGATCGACATCAAGACCGGAGCCTGAGCGGCCCGGTCGTGCCAGAAACACAAAGCCGGCCGGAGGCCGCCCTTTCCGGTGGCCTCACGGCTCTGCGAGTGACAGGATGTAGGCCGCGACCTTGTCCATCTCGTCGCGCGTGAGGTGGTGGTTCGGCATCATCGGCGGCATCGACAGCAACCATGTGACGATGCCATCGGCCGACTGACCGGGCCGCCGCGCGATGGCGCGGAACCCGGGAATGCTGGCCGGTGCGGTCTTGTCGGTCTCGTTGCCGCGCAAATGACAGGTCGCGCACAGCGTCTCGGCCAGCTGTCGTCCTTCGGCAACGTCGGCGCTCATGTCGCCTGACGGGCCGGCCGCAACAGCAGAACCCGTACACAGCAACACGGCCAAGGCTGCGAACTGTCCGCGGCGCCGTTCAGGCATCGCCATCGGTGTCGCCAGCTGCCAGCTCCTCGAGCCGCCCGCGGTCGACGATGCGCACGAAGTTGCCGGGCAGCAGAGAAATGACCCGAGAGGTCTTCAGCTTGGTGAAGGTGCGGCTGACCGTCTCGATGGTCAGGCCCAGGAAGTCTGCGATGTCGATCCGGCGCATGGGCAGCGCGATGACCTCGGAGTCGCCGCCGCGCTTGGCGTTGCGATCGGACAGCGTGAGCAGGAAGGAGGCGACACGCTCGGTGGAAACGCGCTTCGAGACCATCAGCAGCTGCGCACGGGCCGCCTCGAGCTCCATCGAGAGCGCTTCATAGAGCTTGATCGCCAAGCGGCTGTCCTCGCGAAGCGCCTGATTGAAGGCGCCGACGGTCATCCCCTTCAGTCGCGTGCCGACCAAGGCCTGAGCGTTGAAGGTGTGATCAGGCGTCAGCCCGAGGCCCACCAGATCGCCCGGAAAGGCAAAGTCGACCACATGGCGACGGCCGTCCGGAAGCACCTTGTAAATGCAGACGGAGCCGGTCTCGACGCGATAAACGTGGGTCCGCTGATCCCCTTCGCACCAAAGATGCTCCCGCGCCTCGACCCGGCGGAGCGGCGAGTTGGCCAAGCGGTCATCCAAGATGCCGACGTCCCCGAGTGGTTTCAGAGATTTGTCGACTGCGGGAACCGCGGCTTGAACAGCACGGAAGGCCAGGGGCGTGTCGGCTAGGGCGGGCATGAGGCTTACTCCCAGACGGCAATTATCAGTTTCTGTTGCCGTGGAGTAAAACCGACCGTTGCCGCGCCCGTTTGCCGATCCGTGCGATATTTGTCTTGGATTGTAACGGACTGTATCGACCTGTTGGTATGCGCGCGACGACCGGACAGCGGGCACGCGCCTTAGATGGCGAGATCGGTCCGTTCCAGCGTCTGCTCCGCCAGCCGCCGGTAGCGGGCGAGGCTCTTCGAGAGATGGGCCCGCATGGCCCGACGCGCTTCGGCCGGATCGCGGGCGTGAATGGCCGACGAAATCCGCGCGTGCTCCTTCTGGATCACCTCCATGTAGGTGCTCTGCTCGGCACCGGACACAAGGGCGCTGCGGATGCTCTGCCGCGGAATCACATGGCGGCCGAGGAAGACGAGGAACTGAGTGAACTGCGGGTTGCCGGTCGCCGCTGCGATCGCGCGATGGAACTCGAAGTCCTCCGTGACGGCGGCATCGCCGTTGCGGAGCGCCGTATCGATGGCCAACACTGCGGCATCGATCTGACCCAACTGCGCCGGGGTCGCACGCTCGGCGGCCAGCGCGGCGGCCTCGACCTCGATCGCCAGCCGCAATTCCATGACGTTGATCACGTCCTCGATGGACGCAAGACCATCGGATTCGATGCGAAAAGGAATCCGGCGCGTGTCGGCTGCCACGAAGGCGCCCGAACCTTGCCGCGTGACCACGAGGCCCTCGGCCCTGAGCGCCGATATGGCCTCTCGGACCACGGTCCGGCTGACGCCGAGCGCCACCATCAGCGCCTGCTCGGTGGGAAGCCTGGAGCCGGGCAGCAGCCGGCCACCGCGAATTTCGGCAGCCAACTGCTCAACCACCTCGTCCGTCAGATTGCGGGAGGGGCTCAAGCGTTTCAGATTTGGCGGCTTGTCAGTCACGGGCCAGGATGCTAAATCGGTTATCAGGTCATCGTATAAGATGACTACCACATGGGCAACCCGCCCATCAACAACGAACGGACGAACCGCCGCGAAGGCGATCATCGCCGCGCCATTACCCTGATCCCAACCGGGAGGAACCTAGCATGAAACGTCGTGACGCGATCAAGATCGGTCTTGCGCTCTCCTGCGCGGCCGCCATCGGTCTTACCGGAACCCTGCCGGCAGTAGCGCAAACGAAGATGGTCATGAAGGCCACCGATGTCCATCCGCTCGGCTACCCGACGGTCGAGGCCGTGGTGCGCATGGGCAAGAAGCTCGAGGCCGCGACCAACGGGCGGCTGTCGATCCAGATGTTCCCGTCGATGCAGCTCGGCGGCGAGAAGGAAATGATCGAGCAGGCGCAGCTCGGCGCCCTGCAGATCGCCCGCATCTCGGTCGGCCCGATGGGCCCGCTGGTGCCGGAAATGAACGTGTTCAACCTGCCCTTCGTGTTCCGCGACGCCAAGCACATGGAAGCCGTCATCGACGGCCCCATCGGCGACGAGATCATGAAGAAGCTTTCGGATCATCCGACGGCCAACCTTATCGGTCTGGCCTGGATGAACGCCGGCAGCCGCAACGTCTACAATTCCAAGCGTCCGATCGCGAGCCCGGACGACCTCAAAGGTCTGAAGATCCGCATGATGGGCAATCCGCTGTTCGTCGACACCATGAACGCGCTCGGCGGCAACGGCGTTGCGATGGGCTTCGACCAGCTCATCAACGGCATGCAGACCGGCGTCGTCGACGGCGCAGAGAACAACGAGCCGAGCTACACCTCGGGCCAGCATTTCCGTTACGCCAAGTACTATTCCAACACCGGCCATCTCATGATCCCTGAGATTCTGGTGTTCTCCAAGAAGAGCTGGCAGACGTTGTCGAAAGAGGATCAAGACCTCGTCATGAAGCTCAGCAGGGAAGCGCAGCAGGAGCAGCGTAAGCTCTGGTACGAGCGCGAGGCCGAAGCGCTGAAGCAGATGAAGGAAGCCGGCGTCGTCATCAACGACGTGAAGGACAAGACGGCGTTCCAGAACCTCGTGAAGCCCGTGTGGGAGAAGTACGGTGCCCAGCACAAGGCTCTGATCGAGCGGATCTCGGCCGTCAAGTAAGGGACGCGGGCTCGAGCCCGCGTTTGCGGCCGGTCGCCGGGGGGCGATCGGCCGCTCTCATACCGCCAGCAGACACAGTCACTGTCCCGGGGCACTCCTCATGATCGCGGCCTACTGCAAGGCGATGGACGCGCTGCACCATGCCTGCGTTTTCTTTGCAGGTCTGTTCCTCGTCGTCATCACCGCCATCATCCCGTACGGCGTGTTCACGCGCTACATGCTGAACAGCGCGGCGTCATGGCCGGAGCCGCTGGCCATCCTGCTGATGATCTGGCTGTCGTTCCTGTCGGCGCTGGTCTGCTATCGCGAGCATCTGCACATCTCAGTCGGGGTGCTACCAAACCTGCTGACCGGTGCGGCACGCACGGCGCTCGGGATCATCATCGAAGTCTGCATGCTGTTCACGAACTTCTTTATGTTCTGGTATGGCATCGGCCTTGTGCAGACGACATGGCACCAGACGATCGCCGAGTTCCCGATAATGTCGGTCGGCGTTTCCTACCTGCCGGTGCCGATCGGCGGTGCGATCACCGTTCTCTTCATCTTCGAACGATTTCTGACCGGCGCGTACTTCCCCCCGCCACACGATCATACCGCCGACACCATTTCCGCGGAATAAAGGGGGACTGGCATCATGGACGCTTTCGTACTCGTCGGCTCCTTCACGCTGCTGTGCATCATCGGCATGCCGGTCGCTTATGCGCTCGGCCTCGCATCGATCGCAGCGGCGGCCTGGATGGGGCTTCCGCTCGAGGTCATCACGCTCAAGACCTCGGATGGCATGGACGACTTTCCTTTGCTCGCGGTTCCCTTCTTCATCCTGGCCGGCGCGATCATGGCCGAAGGCGGCATGGCGGCGCGCATCATCGATCTCGCCCGCGTGTTCGTCGGCTTCATTCGTGGCGGATTGGGCCTCGTCAACATCCTGGCTTCGGCGATGTTCGGTTGCATCTCCGGCTCGTCGGTCGCAGACACCGCCTCGATCGGGTCGGTGATGATCCCGCAGATGCTGAAGAGCGGCTATCCACGTCTGTTCGCCGTCAACGTCACGATTTCCGGCTCGCTCCTGCCGCTGTTGATCCCGCCGAGCCACAACATGGTGATCTACTCGCTGGCGGCGGGAGGCACCGTTTCGGTCGCCCATCTGTTCATCGCGGGTATCGTCCCCGGCCTGCTGCTCGCTCTGGCCCTGATGGGGCTGGTCCTCATAATCGCCTATCGCAACAACTTTCCGAAGGGCGAAACGATCACGCTCGGGCAGGCCTTGAAGATCGCCGTCGATTCCGTCTGGGGACTGATCACGGTCGTGATCATAATGGGCGGCATCCTGTCGGGCATCTTCACGCCGACCGAGAGCGCGGCTGTGGCCTGCGTCTGGGCGTTCTTCGTCACAATGTTCATCTATCGCAGCTACAAATGGTCGGAACTGCCGATCATGCTCGGCCGCGTCGTGCGCACCGTGGGCATGGTCATGATCATGATCGGCTTCTCGGTGGCCTTCGGCTACATGATGGCCATCATGCGCATTCCGGCGATGGCCACGGAACTGTTCGTCGCCATCTCGAGCGACAAGTACACCTTCCTGCTCTACGTGAACATTCTGCTGCTGTTTCTCGGAACGTTCATGGATCTGGCGCCGATGCTGTTGATCTGCACGCCGATTTTCATGCCGATCATCCAGAAGTTCGGCATCGATCCGGTGCACTTCGGCATCATCATGGTGTTCAACCTCGGCATCGGGCTTCTGACCCCTCCGGTCGGGCCGACGCTGGCGGTCGGGTGCGCCATCGGCAAGGTCACGATGGAGGCGGTTTCGCGCAGCATCATGGTTTTCTATATTCCCATGATCTTCGTGCTCCTGCTGATCACGTACATCCCCGAATTGACCTTGTGGCTGCCCAATCTCCTGCTCGGGCGATAAGGTCTGCGGCGGGCGCGTAGCCCCCCGCCGGTGAACGTGGTAGGGAGGCGGCCCCGTCAGTAACCGACTTGTGTCGCCATGCCGCCCGCACTCGCCAGCCTGGCACACCGTCTGTACGAGGCGCCGTCGCTGCTGCTGACGCTGGCGGCGTTGTCTTGGGCCGGCAACGCGGTGGCGAGCCGGCTCGCGATCGATCACATTTCTCCGTTTACGCTGGTGTCGGTGCGGTGGATCCTGGTGATCGCGGTGCTGTGGCCGCTGTTCGGCGCCGAGGTGCGCCGTCACTGGCCGCAGATCCGCCAGCGCCGCGGCTGGGTGGTGCTGATGGCGATCATCGGCTTCACGCTGTTCAATGTCCTGATGTACATCGCGGCGCGCAGCACCTCCGCCATCAACATCGGCATCATTCAGGGCGCGATGCCGGTTCTGGTTCTGCTCGGCGCGTTGCTGGCCTATGGAACGCGCGTCACGCTTGTGCAGATGATCGGTGTCCTCGTGACGCTGCTCGGCGTCGCCGTGGTCGCGACAAAGGGCATGCCTTGGGCCATTCTCGAGGTCGGCCTGGCGATTGGCGATGCGCTGATGCTGGCGGCCTGTGCCTTCTATGCGTTCTACACCGTCGGGCTGCGCACGCGCCCGCAAATGGACGGCGCCGCCTTCTTCACGCTGCTCGCCCTGATCGCGTGCGTGACCTCGGCGCCGCTGGTGCTCTACGAGCTGGCCACGACGACCTTCACCCCGCCGACCGTGCAAGGGTGGCTGGTCGCGGTCTATGTCGCCATCTTCCCGTCCTGCCTCGCGCAACTGTTCTTCATGCGCGGCGTGGATCTGATCGGGCCGGGCCGGGCCGGCGTCTACATCAATCTGGTGCCGGTGTTCTCGGCGATCCTGGCCGTGCTCATCCTGGCCGAGCCGTTCGCCCTGTTCCACGGCATCGCGCTGGCGCTGGTGATCGGCGGCATCTGGCTCGCCCAGCGGACTGCGTAAGAGTGTGGCAACAGGTTGCGCCGGACGACCGGCGTCAGCGTTCCGCCTTCAGGCTGCGGATGTAGTTGATGACGTCGTCGCGATCCTGCGGCGCCACCACGATGTGCGGCATTTCGCGGTGCGGCGTCTGCAGCCAGATGGCCAGCGCCATGGCCGTCATGCCGGGCGTGTTGGCGATCACGGCAAAGCCGGCCGCATCGGGACGCGGGGAGCGCTGGCCCGGCGCCACCGCGTGGCACTCGGCGCAAATCCGCTCCGCATAGACGCGCCCCCGGGCGATGGAGGCAGTGTCCTGGGCGGTGGCACTTGACGCCGACAGGCCGATGAGCAGGAGAGCGAGCGGGCCGATGCGCATGTGAGGCGACTCCTTCTTTGCCGTCCATGCAACAGCCGGACGCCGCGCAAGGCATTGATGAGGGACAAACGTCGGTGCGGCCGCCGCGCCCGGCCCACGTGGCGTCAGATGTTCTGGGCGACCAGCATCAGGCCCGCCGCCAGCAATACCAGCAGCACGACGCGCTGGAAGGTGTCGTCGGCCACGTGGCGATAGACCCGCTGGCCGGCCAGGGCGCCGACCACCGTGGCGGGCAGGGTGATGGCCAGAGCCCGGGCGAACTCCCAGGTCGCGAGGCCGGCCATGGCGTGAACCGCCAGGGCGACGGCGAGGATCGCCAGATTGAAGCCCTGGAACACGGCCCGGCGCTCGTCCTTGCTCCAGCCGCGCAGGCTCGCCCAGATGGTCGGCAGCACGCCGGACAGACCGGCCAGCCCGCCGAGCACGCCGCCGGCGAAGCCGACCAGCCCATCGCCGACACGGGCGCCCCGCGTCACGCGCGGCTGAAAGCGCCCGAACAGCATGACGGAGCAATAGACCACCAGCAGGACGCCGAGCCCGAGCTTGATGGTCGCGACCGGCATGCGGGTGAGCAGCCATGTGCCGAGCGGGATGCCCGCCAGTCCGCCGGCCACGAAGGGTAGCAACCGCCGAGCATCGAGGGCATGCCAGATGGCGGGCAGCGTTTGAAGCTGGGCCACGACCGAACAGGCCGCCACGAGCGGCGCGGCGACCGACACCGGCACGGCGTGCAGCCAGAACACCAGGGCCGTCAGCCCCGTGCCGAAGCCCGTCAGCCCGTTGACGAAGGCGCCGACAAGGGCCCCGGCGAGCAGCAGGGCGATTTCGGAGGTCATGATGCGCTGCCGGCCCCTGCCGTGGTGCGGACGGAGGGACTCGAACCCTCACGACGTTGCCGTCTCAGGATTTTAAGTCCTGTGTGTCTACCGGTTCCACCACGTCCGCGAAGCGGCCCTTATGCGATGGGTCCGCGGTTCACGCAACCGCGGGGCGCGTCACGGGTGGCGGCGCGCCGTGGAGAATGGCGGCCCGCAGCAGCACGAACAACAGCGCGCCGTTGAGCACATGCCAGAGGAAGTGCGTGCCGATGCCGCCCGACGCCGTCAGGATCGTATACGGGCAGAGCGTGCGATCGAGCGAGCGGGCCGTCAGCGCGGCGAGGAAAATCAGGCCGGCGGCGATGAGGCTCGGACCTGCGGCCCGCCCCCGCACGAGCAGGACGCCGCCAATGAGCATCAGCGCGGCGAACGCGGGCAGGTAGCCCACCGAGCCGTTGAGGCAGGGGCCGGCGCCGCAGCGCAGCGTGGCAGCGGCCGGCAGGGCCACCAGGAAGGTCGCGAGGCCGAGTGCCGTGCCCCACCAGGGCAGCGCCACGAACCGGCGCAGCGCGTAAGCGAGATAGGCGACCATGAAGACCGTGATCGGGCCGGTGTCGGAGACCGCCGCCCAACGGGTCGCCAAGGTGTGGAACAGGAAGCTGCCGATGCCGATGGCGAGCACGAGCGCGATCAGCACGAGCGTGACGATCTCGCGCCGGCCGGCCGGGCGTGCGCGCCACAGCGCGAGACCCAACAGGGCAGCGAGCACGAAGGCGGCGTTGCTCAACGCGTTCAGCGGCTCGGCCCAGAAACCCGGATCGAGGCCGCGCTCGCAATAGATGAAGATCTTGCCGGACCAGTTCATGCGCCCAGCGAACTCCCTAGAGCATCATCCGACCCCACGCGGTCGCCTCCCGCGACTAAGGGATCGGACAAAGATGCTCTAATTCCAATCATCTAGGGCGATCGCATCCGATCTGTGAACCGCCACCGCGGTTCCGTCAGATCGGATATTGCCCTATCTCAAACCCTAGTGCGAGATCGCTCATCTTCTTGATCGAGTTCAGGACGCACGCCAGCAGCGGCTAACACTTGCTGGTTTTCTTACCGTCCCTCGACAGATCGGACCGGTTCGACGACAAACTCGCCCTGTTCTGGCTACCTAGAAAACGGCCAGACCGGGCCTCCCGCGAACCGAACACGGCGGTCTTCGCTGCCCTTTTCAGCGCGTCCTCTACAAGCGCCAAGTCGACGAGCTTTTTGCTTGCCATTCAATCATCCGATGTAGCGGCGAGCCTGAAATCGCCTTCTAGACTATCCCATATGGACCAATCGTCAACAATCGGCTTGTAGATCCTCTCCAGGTACTGGAGGCTTCTCGAGAACCTGCGGCGAACGACGTCAGTCGGGATAGAATGCCCTCCTGCCCGTACTCTCCTTTGTACTCGCTCGATCGCAACTTCAACTGATGGAAGACGAAGGTAGATCAGCGAGACCCAATAACCTTGTTTGCGCCAACTGCCAATTCGAGGTGCATAGGTCAAAGTCGCCAGCGTGGTCTCCAGCATGAACTCGGCTCGACTCGCAACGAGCCGTTCCACGTCGCCAAGTAGCGCGCCGGCCGAAGCAACGTCGAGAGCCGTCCCCGCCAGCCCCTGCAAGGCAAGGCCGCGCGCAATCTCGTCCGCGTTGACGTAGGCGAGGTCTTCCTCGGCCGCGGAAAGGTACTCGTTCGCAAAGCTCGTCTTGCCAGCGCCGTTCGGTCCAGCAACGATGATGATTTCCTGCATGCGTCCGGAAGCCTGGACTTTCAGGCCTTCTTCTCCGGCTGCACCACGCGGATGTGCAGTTCGCGAAGCTGCTTGATCGTCACGTCGCTCGGCGCGCCCATGAGCAGGTCCTTGGCCTGCTGGTTCATGGGGAACAGCGCCACGTCCCGCACGGTGCTGCAGCCGGTGAGCAGCATGACCATGCGTTCGATGCCGGCCGCCATGCCGCCGTGCGGGGGGGCGCCATACTGGAACGCGCGGTAGAGCGCACCGAACCGTTCCTCCACGGTTTCCGGCGGCAACCCGGCGATGCCGAAGGCCTTCACCATCGTCTCGGTACGATGGTTGCGGATTCCGCCCGAGGCGATCTCGTAGCCGTTGCAGACGATGTCGTACTGGAAGGCCCGGATCTTCGGGAATACTTCGGCGGCGCTGGCACCGGCCGCCACCTCGGCCTCGGCGGCCTGCAGCGCCGCCATGCCGCCCTGCGGCATCGAGAAGGGGTTGTGCGAGAACTCGACGGCCTTCTCGTCTTCGTTCCACTCGTAGAACGGGAAGTCGACGATCCAGGCGAAGGCGAACCGACCCTCGTCGACCAGTTTCAGATCCTGGCCCACCTTGTCGCGGGCGAGGCCGGCGAACTTGTAGAACTTGTCCGGCGTGCCGGCGACGAAGAAGACGGCGTCGCCTTCCTTGAGACCGAGCTGGGCCTGGATGGCACCTGCCCGCTCCGGGCCGATGTTCTTGGCGATCGGGCCCGCAGCCTCTCCCTCGCGGAAGAAGATGTAGCCGAGCCCCGGCTGGCCCTCGCCCTGCGCCCAACCGTTCATCCGGTCGCAGAAGGCGCGGCTGCCACCGCCGGGCGCGGGGATGGCCCACACCTCGACCTTGGGGTCGCGGGCGATCATCTGGGCGAACACCTTGAAGCCCGACTCGCGGAAGTGCGCGGTGACGTCGGCCATCTCGACAGGGTTGCGCAGGTCCGGCTTGTCGGAGCCATACTTGCGGATGGCGTCGGCGTAGGGAATGCGCTGCCAGCCCTTGTCGACCGTCATGCCCGGCTCGGCGAACTCCTCGAACAGGCCGGTCAGCACCGGCTCCATGGTCGCGAACACGTCTTCCTGCTCGACGAAACTCATCTCGACGTCGAGCTGGTAGAACTCGCCGGGCAGCCGGTCGGCGCGCGGGTCCTCGTCGCGGAAGCAGGGCGCGATCTGGAAATAGCGGTCGAAGCCCGACATCATCAGCAGTTGCTTGTACTGCTGCGGCGCCTGCGGCAGCGCATAGAACTTGCCGGCGTGGATGCGGGACGGCACCAGGAAGTCGCGCGCACCCTCGGGGCTCGACGCCGTGAGAATGGGCGTCGGGAACTCGTTGAAGCCCGCCTCGTGCATGCGCCGGCGGATCGAGCCGGTGATGGCGAGGCGCTTCATGATGATGGCGTGCCGCTTCTCGCGGCGCAGATCGAGGAAACGATAGGTGAGACGCAGATCCTCCGGATAGTCCTGCTCGCCGAACACCGGAACGGGCAGTTCCTTGGCCTCGGACAGGACCTCGATCTCGGTGGCGTAGACCTCGACAAGACCGGTCGCCAGGTCGGTGTTCTCGGTGCCGGCCGGGCGCCTGCGGATGTTGCCATCGATGCGCACGACCCATTCGGCGCGCAGCGTCTCGACGGTGTTGAAGGCGGCGCTGTCGGGATCGGCCACCACCTGGGTGATGCCGTAGTGATCACGCAGGTCGATGAACAGAACGCCGCCGTGGTCGCGCACGCGGTGCACCCAGCCCGAAAGCCGCACCCGGCCGCCGATATCCTCGGCGCGCAGCGCGCCGCAGGTGTGCGAGCGATAGCGATGGAACTGGGTTGGTTGGGCCATGGTCGCGATGTCGTCTCGTGAGGTTGCGGGCTGGCCCGCATGCGCACTTGAGACCGGGCCTCTGCTCGGCGCGGACAAGCGCATGCACACCCTGCGATGTCAAGGGTCGGTGGCCGGGGCGGGCCGGCGAACCGACCGGCGGCGGCATCGTCCCCACCCCGTACCACGATCCTGGATGCTGCGCCGCCTTGTGGCGCCGCGATCCGTGCGGGCGGGTGTATTGATGGCAGGACATCGCGCCTGCGCTCGGCCTGCACCTGATCCCACCGATCCCGACGGCGGCGTCCTCGATCGAAACCGAGGACACGGTGGGCCAAGGGTGTTCCCGGTGAGCGCTGATCGTTCAGCTCGCGGCGGCCAGCGGCGGCAGCGGCACGACGCGGTCGTCGGCATCGGACGTCACCGGAACCGCCGGCTTGATGAACCCGCAGCTGATGGCGATGGCCACCGCATGCTCGCGGGTTCGCGCGCCGAGGCGCTTGCGGGCGTTCTTGAGGTGCATGGCGACGGTCGGCTCGGAAATAGCCAACGCCTCGGCAATCCCGCGGTTGGAGAACCCGGCAGCGAGAAGACCAAGACATTGCATTTCGCGCCTGGATAGCATTCGGCACCGCCTGATCTGCTTTTGTCGCGCAACCCATTGCGACGCGCCAATACTATCCGTGTACATTTTGTTAATCAGGTCAATACCCGTAATTGGCAAATCTGGGGAAAACTTTGCATCCAACGTTAATGCGAATCGGCCACCTAGAAACAAACAACCCTAGGTGTTTGCTCATATTCCAAGCAATCATTGGTGGCTATTTCATTGATAAATG
>JBMOGA010000061.1:0-22506 GCA_049318625.1 Hyphomicrobiaceae bacterium | reverse complement strand
CGCCGCCCTGGCGCAGCGTGCGGATGCGGTCGCGCCGGCCGGTCAGGATCTTGTGCGGGTAGGTCTGGTGGCCGACGTCCCAGATCAGACGGTCGCGCGGGGTGTCGAAAACGCGGTGCAGGGCGACCGTCAACTCGACCACGCCGAGACCGGCGCCGAGGTGGCCGCCGGTGACCGAGACGGCATCGATGGTTTCGCTGCGCAGTTCGTCGGCCAGCTTGCGGAGATCCTTCTCCGGCAGCTTGCGCAGGTCTTCCGGGGTCTCGACGAGGTCCAGAAGCGGGGTTTTACTCGAACCAGTCACGACATGCCTCCCCATCCGGTACAGGCCCGTCTTGGGGATACGTTGAAGTTGCCCGACAGATCACCGGAGCGCGCCGCGACACGTGAGCCGAGCCTCGCCCCGGCGCCGGTCAATTCACAGGGTCCAGCGGCTCGGTGCCCTTCGGCTCGCCACCGCCATTGCCGAAGGTGAGCTTCTCCACCTTGGCCTCGGCCTGGCGCAGCAGGCGATCGCAATGCTCGCGTAGCGCCTCGCCGCGCTCGTAGATGACGATGCTTTCCTCGAGCTCGACGTCGCCGCGCTCGAGGCGCCCGACGATGCCCTCGAGTTCCTTGAGCGCCTTCTCGAAGCTCAGTTCCTTGATATCTGCGTTCTTCACGGCTGCCTTCATCTGCCCGCCCTCGGATTCGTCGCCCTGGATAGGGGCGGAAGGTGTCGGCCTCAAGCCTCCATCATGGCCTTGACGTGCACGGCCACCGACCGGGCGAGCGCACGCAGGTCGTAGCCACCCTCCAGCATCGAGACCAGGCGGCCATCGGCGCGCTGGTCGGCGATCTGGATGAGCTTCTCGGTCGCCCAGCGGAAATCGGCCTCCTGGAGGCAGAGATTCGCGAGCGGGTCGCTGTCGTGGGCGTCGAACCCGGCGGAAATCAGGACGATGTCGGGCCGGAAGGCGTCCAGCGCGGGTAGGACCCGCTGCTCGAAAGCGTCGCGGAACTGCTCGCCGCCGTCGAAGGGGCGCAGCGGGGCGTTGCAGATGTTGTTCGAGGTGCCGGTTTCCGACCACTCGCCGGTGCCCGGGTAGAGCGGCATCTGGTGGGTGGAGGCGAAGAACAGATCCTTGTCAGACCAGAAGATGTCCTGGGTGCCGTTGCCGTGGTGGACGTCGAAGTCGACGACGGCGATCCGCTCGGCGCCATATTTCGCGCGAGCGTACATGCCGGCGATGGCGACGTTGTTGAACAGGCAGAAGCCCATGGCGCGGGCCGTCTCTGCGTGGTGACCGCAGGGGCGCACCTGGCAGAAGACGTTCCTGCTGGTTTTGGCGAACACCTCGTCGACGGCCATCAGGCCGGCGCCGACCGCCCGCAGGGCGGCTTCCCAGGTGCCGGGCGACATGACGGTGTCGGGATCGAGCCGGACGGCCTCGGCGCCGGGCTCGGGCCGGGAGGCCTTCAGTTCGGCGATGTAGGACTCCGGATGGGCCAGCGCGATCCAGCGCTCCACGTCGTCGCGCAGCGGCGCCTCGACCCGCGCCAGGTCGTTGAACAACTCGTGCGTCAGGACCTTGTCGATGGCGCGCATACGGTCCGGCCGCTCGGGGTGTCCGGGGCCGGTGTCGTGGAGCACGAAGCAGGGATGCGTGATGAGCAGCGTCATGGGACCGGCGGGCGTTTCCTGTTGTCGTTGGACGTCACTCTAGCGTCCACACCGGACCCGGAACAGTGCGCGCGATCAGATTATCGCCGGGCGGTTCCGTCAGGCGCGGCCGCGGGCGACGGCCGCGGCGATCCGGCGGAACGGCCAGGCGAGCAGGTCGGCGGTCTGGCGGACCGTATGCCAGACCGCGGCCGGCAGGCCGACCAGCGGCAGGAACGCCAGCACGAAGACGAGCAGCTTGACGATGCGGGCCGCCTGATAGCCGGCGGCGCCGGCGTAGTCGGCCCGCTGCTCGGGCGGCCACAGCCGCAGCCACCACCGCCGCGCGGCCGGCAGGCCGATCAGGCCGGCGACCAGCAGGCCGACATAGCCGTACTGCAGACCGGCGGGAATGCCGGGGACCAGTCGTTGCTGCAACTCGGTCTGGCGATCGGCGCTCACCAGATAGGCGTCCGCGCCGGCGCTCACGATCCGGCCGGTGACCTCGGCCGTGAGATCGGCGACGAGGCTGCCGACGCCGCTGCCGGCATCGGGCTGGCGCAGTGTCAGACGCGTGCGGCCAGAGTCGTGCGCGGCGGCGCCGACGGTCATGGGTGCGGCGCGGTCGCTGCCGGCCAGCGCATCGACAAAGTCGGCGAGGGTCGACCGGTCGCGCGCCTGCTCGAGGCCTTTCACCTCGACGCGCTGCCACAACCAGGTGCGGGTGCCGGGCTGGCGGGCGGCGGGTGCCTGCAGCACGATCAGGTTGACGTCGTGGCGGGCGGCCGCGGCAGTCAGGTCGGCGAGCAGCAGGCTGCGCTCGCCCCCGGCGGGCAGGCGGAAGTTCAGCAGGGTGCCTTCGACGCGGCCGATCACGACGGCGGTCTGTCCGGTCATGACGGAGAGTGCCGCGGGCAGCCGGTAGGGGTCGATCAGGTCGGTCAGCGGGCGGCCGTCGGCGCCGAGCGCCGGCAGGCGCGGCAGCGTCTGCGGACCATCGACGGCGAGCGACAGGATGCGCACTTCGGACCGCTGCAACGGCCGGGCGAGCTGATAGGCGGCCTCTTCGAAGGCGGCGCGACCGGTCGTCTCGATCAGCACGCCGGGCCGGGCCTCGGCGAACAGCGCCTCGCCACGCCGGACGAGCGGATAGGCCTCGGTGCCGACCAGCACGGCGAGGCCGGAGGACGGTGGCAGGGCGCCCAAATGCTCGCGATGACGGAAGATCGAGTCCTCCGAGAGGACGAGGGTCGGCTTGACCTCGCCGCCGGCGCCGGTCAGCACGGGAATGATCCGGCGCATCTCGTCGGCATTGCCGGCAGTCAGCCGCTCGCCCGCCGCGTTGACGAAGGTCCAGTGGCCTTCGTGCGAGACGGCGGCGCCGAGCACCGGCCCCGACTTGCCGGCGGCGGCGGTTTTGATGTGGCGGGCCAGCCGATCCAGGGCGCCGGCGCCGATGATCGCGGCCTTCCCGCCGGCGCGTTCGCTGGCGGCCAGGATGCGGGTCAGCCAGTCGGCTCCGGCCGGGGCGGGCGCGACGGCGAGCAGCAACACGAGCCATGCGATGCGGATCATGGGCGTGAGATTACCGCACGTCCGCGGCGTCCGGAATGGCCGGATCAAGGATCCCTCTTGAAGCTGATCCAGGTGCCGTCGGCGCCGATCACCAGCCGCCAGCCGGTGTACTTACCTTTGCCCTTCATGGCCTTCGCCTCGGCGGGCGGCACCAGCCGGTAGAGGTCGACCTCCTGGGCGGGCGTCAGGGTGGCCAGTGGCAACTCGGCCAGATAGGGCCAAACGTAGACGCGGTTGTTCTCGATGTCGCGGCCGCCCGGCAGCACGGCCGGCGGCACCGAAAGCACGTTCGCCAGCGCGGCGAGAATCTCGCGGCCCTGGCCGTCGGTGGACGTGGCGCGCCAATGGGCGATGGGATCGCCGGCTCGGCCGTCGGCGATGTCGGGTGGCAACTCGTTCCATTCGAAGGGCGTGAGCAGTTCGCCGATGTCGCCGAGCGCGGCCGCCGCCAGAAGAGCGTCGCGCATCTCGACGACTTGGGGTGGCAGGGCTGCCGGCTTCGGTCGCGGGGCCGGCCCGCGGTCGGTGATCGGCGGGCGCTTGGACGGTGTCTGAGCGGCGGCGTTTTCGGCGGAGGCCGCATGGACAAGCCCGATGGCGACCACTACCAATGCCATTCGGGCCCGCCACTCACCGCCGCCTCTGACCACCAATGGGGATCTCTTGCCGCCGTGCTCTGCGCATCCGTTGCCCGCCGTCGGTGAGCGGCCGTCCGTGTCCGTTGGACCGGCCGTGCCGGCCCGCGAACCGAAAGTCCGCTGAACGGTGCTGGAACTCATCCCCAATCCCCTGATCGTGCCTATCGGGCTCATCGTCGGTGTTCTCATCGCCGCGCCGGTCGGTCCGGTCAATGTCCTGTGCATTCAGCGCGCGATCTCGCACGGCGTGGTGGCGGGTATCGCGGCGGGCCTCGGCGCCGTGCTCGGCGACGGTCTGATCGCTTTCACCGCCGCGATGGGTGTCGGCGCCATCTCGGGTGCCATCTCCGATTACCGCCACTCGATCCAGCTGGTCGGCGGGATCGTCGTCGCCCTGTTTGGCCTGAAGCTCTACCGGACCGAGCCGCACATCGAACCGCCGCGCGACGAGGAGAAGGGCTGGGACACGATCTGGGGCGCGATCGGGCACGTCGCCTGGGATATCCCGAAGACGTTTTTCCTGACCATCACCAATCCGGGGGCGGTGCTGGGTCTCATCGCCATTTTCGGCGGCGTGTCCTCGTTCGTGGAAGTCCGCGGACGCATCGACGCGATGACCATGGTGGCGTCCATCATGGCCGGCAGCACGGCGTGGTGGATCGCGCTGTCTATGATGATCGGCCGCATCCGTCATCGCATCGACCTTGCACGGTTGCGCAAGATCAACCGTGTCGCCGGAGTTCTCCTGGTGGCGTTCGGCGGCCTGCTGATCGGCGAACTCCTGCTTCTATGGCTCCGGTGATGCGATCCGGGCCCGCCACTCAGGGGGCCGCGCCGGATCGCCCCGCGACCTTGAGAGCGAAAGCGTAGTCGAAGGCGATCTCCTTCAACTGTTCGAAGCGGCCGGAGGCGCCGCCGTGGCCCGCCTCCATGTTGGTTTTCAGGATCAGCAGATTGTCGTTGGTGCGGCGGTCGCGCAAGCGCGCCACCCACTTCGCCGGCTCCCAGTAGGTGACGCGCGGGTCGGTGAGGCCGGCGAACGCCAGGATGTGCGGGTAGGCCTTGGCGGCGACGTTGTCGTAGGGGCTGTAGGAGCGGATGATCTCGAAGTCCTCGCGGCTGTCGATCGGGTTGCCCCATTCGGGCCACTCGGGCGGGGTGAGCGGCAGATCCTTGTCGAGCATGGTGTTCAGCACGTCGACGAACGGGACGTCGGCGATGATGCCGAGGAACAGCTCGGGCGCCATGTTGGCGATGGCGCCCATGAGCATGCCGCCCGCCGAGCCGCCGTTGGCGACGATGCGGCCGCGCTTCGTGAACCTCTCGGCGACCAGATGCTGGGCGGCGGCGATGAAATCCGTAAACGTATTGAGCTTCTTGCGGTGCTTGCCGTCGGTGTACCAACGATAGCCCTTATCCTTGCCGCCGCGGACGTGGGCGATGGCGAAGACGAAGCCACGGTCGACCAGCGACAGGCGGGTGGTCGAGAAGCTCGCGGGGATCGAGATGCCATAGCTGCCATAGCCGTAGAGGAAGAGCGGCGCGGAGCCGTCGAGGGGGGTGTCGCGGCGGTAGAGCAGCGAGACCGGCACGAGGGCGTCGTCGGCGGCGCGGGCGTGCAGGCGGCGGGTGACGTAGCGGCTCGGGTCGTGGCCGCTCGGCACCTCCTGGGTCTTGCGCAGCACGCGGGCGCGGCTTTCGACGTCGTAATCGTAGACCTGGGCCGGCGTGGTCATCGACGAGTAGGTGAAGCGCAGCGTCGTCGTGGCGTACTCGTAGCCGGACGAAACGCCGAGGGCATAGGCCTCCTCGTCGAAGGCGACGACATGTTCGGCGCCGTCGCCGAAGCGATGGATGACGATGCGGGGCAGCCCGCCTTCGCGCTCGAGCCGCGTGAAATGATCCTTGTAGACGATCGTTTCGAGGATGAGCCGGCCCGGGACATGCGGCACCAGCTCGGACCAGCTCTCCGGCCCGGGCGTTGCGACCGGCGCCGTGCAGATGCGGAAATCCTCGGCATCGCCCGAGTTGGTGGTGATGACGAGGCGGTCGCCGTGGTGCTCGACGGCATACTCGTGGCCGCGGGTGCGGGCGGCGACGAGGCGGGGCGTGGTCTCGGGGCGCGCGGCGTCGATCAGATGGACTTCGCTGGTCTCGTGGTCGTGGGTTTCGACCAGCACGAAATCGCCGGACTGGGTCTGGCCGACGCCGACGAAGAAGCCGGTATCGGCCTCCTCGTAGACTAGCACGTCGTCGGCGGCCGGGGTGCCGATCTTGTGGCGATAGACGAACAGCGGCCGCTGTTGGGCGTCGAGCCGGACATAGAACAGCGTGGTCGAGTCTTTCGACCAGACGATGCCGCCGCGGGTGTCGGGGATCTCGTCGGCGAGGTCGCGACCGGTGGCGATGTCGCGCACGCGAATGGTGAACAGCTCCGAGCCCTTGTCGTCGAGGGCATAGGCCAGCAGGCGGTGGTCGGGGCTGTGGGCGGTGGCGCCGAGCTGCCAGTAGGCCTTGCCGGCGGACTCGGCATTACCGTCGAGCAGGATCTGCTCGTCACCGGCGTCGCGCGGACGGCGGCACAGGCGGGGATACTGTCCGCCGGTGACGTAGCTCGTGTAATAGGCGAACGGACCATCGGTGGCCGGGACGGAACTGTCGTCCTCCTTGATGCGGGCCTTCATCTCGCGGAACAGGTCGGCCTGCAGCGTCTCGGTATCGGCCATGATGGCGCCGGTGTGGGCGTTCTCGGCCTCGAGGTGGGCGCGGATGTCGGCCGGTAGCACCGACGGGTCGCGCATCACGTCCTGCCAGTGCTCGGCGCGCAGCCAGGCGAACTCGTCGACCAGCGTCACGCCATGTACCGTGGTGGCGACCGGGCGCTTGTCGGCCTTGGGTGGCTCGGGGAGAGGCGGCACGGCGGTGGTCGGCATCGGATCGGTCCAATCTGTCGATAGCGAAACGGCGCGGAGGATGCTCCGCGCCGGAGGTGTCGGCAAGGCGTATGGCGTGGGGGGTAGGGTCAGCCCTTGCCCGGCTCGGGCTCGAATGCGAGTGCGACTCCATTGATGCAGTAGCGCAGGCCGGTCGGACGTGGGCCGTCCGGGAAGACGTGGCCGAGATGGGCGTCGCAGCGGGCGCAATGGACCTCGGTGCGGCGCATGAAGAACGAGCGGTCGTCGTGCTCACCCACGGCCTCCGGCGACATCGGCCGGGTATAGCTCGGCCAGCCCGTACCGCTGTCGAACTTGTCGGCCGAGGTGAACAGGGCCTGACCGCAGCACACGCACATGAACGTGCCGGCGCGCTTCTCGTCGTTGAGGGGGCTGGTGAACGCGCGCTCGGTGCCATGCTTGCGGGCCACCCGAAAGGCCTCCGGCGACAGCTGCGCCCGCCACTCCGCATCCGTCTTCTGCACCTTGACCGACGTGCTGGTGGACTTGATATCGCTCATGGCGCGCTCCTCGGATGCCCAGGGTTACCGGGTCTATGTCGGCATGGGGTCGAACAAGTTCAAATCACGATTGAGGGAGGCGGTGCGGCTCGGAATTCGGCCGCGGACCTTCGTCCAGCCCCCAGTCGTACGAAAGTCCATGTCTTCCAGGCCGTCTCGCTTGGACAGTCTAATCTTAAGCAAGTCTGGCGAACGGCGTCGACGAATATCGGCTGTGGCAGCGTCGACTGCTACCAACTCGCTTCGATCTGCTAAGCAGACTCGGCTGTTGACAGGATTGCGGACTTGTTGTCATTGACATTTCTGGAACTACACTTCCAAACGACAGTATTCGTCTTGCTGTCTCACCCAAACGCAAGCTTCGAGGACGCCGGGCCGTATGCCCGTCCCGGCGCAGTTAGAGTTCGATGCAAAAGGAAATCGCCGCTCTCGATCACGGATCAGCCGACCTGATCACGTTGACGGCCGAAATCGTCTCGGCCTTCGTCAGCAACAACACGGTCGTCGCCAGCGATCTCCCGGTGCTCATCAACGATGTGCACGGCGCGCTGTCGCGGGTCGGGTCGTCCGCACCGGAGCCGGTCCGGGACGAGCTGAAGCCCGCGGTGCCGGTGAAGCGGTCGGTCCATCCGGACTTCATCATCTGTCTCGAGGACGGCAAGAAGTTCAAGTCGCTGAAGCGGCATCTGAGGACCCACTACAACCTGTCTCCCGAGGAATATCGGGAAAAGTGGGGACTGCCGCACGACTATCCGATGGTGGCGCCGAACTATGCGGCGGCGCGCTCGGCGCTGGCGAAACAGATGGGTCTCGGCACGCGGCGCGAAAAAGACGAGTGAGGCCGCCGGTTCCGGCCGCCGTCCCCCCGCTCAACGTCAGGCCCCAGCGGCGCCTGCAGAGTTCCCGCTCCCGCCGCAACGCCGCCAGCAGACCGCGGTGGCGGCCCGCATCATAGGTCCAGTCACCGGCCAATCCACACTGGCGCTCGCGCCGGAGCGCGCGCGTGATCTTGGCGATCAGGGTCAGGTGCCCGACGAGGCTCGCCTCGGCATCCGCCAGCTCGCGCGGCCACATCGGCACCAACCGCGGCAGGTCGCGGGCGCGCTGATACTGCGACGCCGTCGCGGCCGCCGTGGGCTCGCGATGCCAGGCGCGGGTCCGCGAGGCGGGTGCGGCGGGGCGGTGTTTCACTTTGGACATGGGAACCTCCGGATCGGGACGATCGAGGCTCTCACGGCCCTCGGGGCAGGTGGATAACCGTGGGCCGGGCCAGCGCGCCGGGTCGCGGCGTGCAGACGGCATGACTCTTGCGTCGGATATTCCGCCCAGGGATGACAACTTATCCCCGTGCCTCAGCCGCAACGTACCTTGACGGAACCGGCCGCGGTGCACCGCCGCGCCGGCTCGACAGTCCAGGAACATGGGGGGCCACATGGATATCTCACCCGGCGAGAGCAGCGCGCCGCCGTGGTACCAGCGCGCATCCTCGCGGACGTGCGAAGAAGGCAGCGCCTGGCTACGAGGCGTGCTCGAACACACGGTGGCCCGGGTGTTCGAGATCGAGCGCCAGCGGATCAACCAGCCGACGCGCGGCGCGGCAACGGTGGCGCAGGCCCGGCAGGTGGCGATGTATCTCGCGCACGTCGGCCTCGGGCTGACCATGCGGGACGTCGGCATCCTGTTCGACCGTGACCGCACGACGGTGTCGCATGCGGTTCAGATGATCGAGAACCGGCGGGACGGTGCCGACTTCGATCGCGCGATGACGATACTCGAGGATGTGGTGCGCCAGCTCGCCGTGTGTCTGGAGGAGGCGGGCGATGAGAGTTGACCGGGCAGGGCGCAAGGTTGTGGGTGGAGTGGCGCGCAGCGAGAGCCCGCTGATCTGGCTCAGCCGGCGCAAGGACAAGACGGGGGCGGCGCTGATCGGCGCGGAGCAGCTGATGGCGGGTCAGCGGCTGGCCGCCGATTTCCACCGGGCTGCGATGATGCCCGGCACGACGATGCGCTGGGACGGACTGTCGGCCGGCGGGCAGCGCGGGGGCGGTGTGCCCGGCCATGGCGTGGAGCTGCGCGACGGGGCGGTCGCGGCGCGGGAGCGGGTCGCGCGGGCGCTGACCGCAGTCGGCCCCGATCTCGCCCGCGTGCTGGTCGACGTGTGCTGTCACGAGACCGGGCTCGAGCTGCTCGAGCGCCGGTCGGGCTGGCCGGAGCGTTCCGGCAAGGTGGTCGTCCAGTACGCCTTGAATGCGCTGGCCCGCCACTACGGCTATCTGCCGGATCACGGGCAGGCATGGTCCGGTGCGACGGGCGTGCGCCATTGGGGCACCGCCGACTACCGCCCGCGGATGGACGGCGACTAGGCGCCGTCCGGTCTCGACAGTCGGGGTCTCGTCAGCCTGGACCCGGCGCCTCGAGCAGATGGCGGGCATCCGACCGGATCCGCTCGACCATCGACTTGAAGCCGTTGGAGCGTTGCGGTGTCAGGTTTTCGGCAAGCCCCAGCTCGGCCAGGATCTTCCCGGCGTCGAGGGTGGCGGCCTCGGCGGCCGTCTTGCCCTCGTAGATGGCCAGCAGCACGGCAATCAGCCCCTTGACGATGAGGGCGTCACTGTCGCCTTCGAAGGTCAACCGCGGCGGGCCGGCGGTGCGGTCGACGTGGGTGACCAGCCAGACCTGGCTGGCGCAACCGCGCACCTTGTTCGCCTCGGTGCGCCCGGACTCGGGAAACGGCGGCAGCAGCCGGCCGATCTCGATGACGTAGCGGTACCGGTCCTCCCACTCGTCGAGCAGGGCGAAGTCCGCGCGGATGGTATCGAGGCTCATGGTGAGGGCGGCCCGGTCGCAGGGCCGGCGCCCCAGTGCGGCCGGCCAACGCCCGAGGACATAGGCGCGACCGGCCGGGCTGTGCAAGTGCGGCCTATCAGGCTCCGGTGCGCCTGGCCGCCGGTCCGCGCCAGGGCGGCAGCATGTCCTCGCGTCGCAGCTTCTGGACCGGCGGGGCCGCGGGTGATGTCACCAGCGGCGCGACCGCCGGTGCGATGGGCGAGGGATTGCCCGCATCCGCAGCGGTTTGCCCGGCCCCCTTCTCGGACCACTCCTTCGCCATGCCCATGGCGAGGGCCAAGCCGAATTCGGCCTTCTTCGCGAAAGTCGCCCACGCCTCGGCGCCTGTCTTGCAGGTCGCCTCGTTGCGGTCGCAGAACGTCCATGTCCAGTGCAGTGTCGATTGTGCCTGGGCGATGAGCCTCGTCTGGCTCTTCTCGTCCGTGGGCATCAACAGAACCCCCAGACCGATCCAAAATGCCATACGCAGAAGCATGGTTCGGTTTCCGTACTCTCTCCGGACCCGTCGTGCATGGATGGTTGCTCCACCTCACGCCGCCGTGTCTGACCTCATCAAACCCTTTTCGTCTTAATGCTCTCTGGCTGACGGCCGGTTCGTCTCAACCAATTGGTCACAGAGTTAAACGTTCGTTGACCACTGTCCCGCATTGCTACGCCACACCTTTGCGTTCCGGGCCCTACGGTTAATGAGGTGGAAACCCGGACCCGCGATTCTGCATTGAAGTCTTTGGGTGCGGCGGACGCTCTCGGTGGAGGTACGAAGCGCGTCCTCCTCGAACGATCGCGCCCATTGTTCGTGCGAGGCCGAGGAGGGCCCGATGACGTCCGGTTATGCGCGGCTTGGTCTCGTGCTGTTCGCCGTGCTGAGTGCCGGCGTGGCCGCGAATATTCTCACGCAACCGATTTCGCAGGCGAAGCTGCACCGGATGGCGGCGCCGGCGGCGGAGGTGCGGCGTGCCGCGGCGGTGGAGGCCGCCCAGCCCGTGGCCCCGACCAAGACGCTGAAAGACGGCCGTCCGGTGGAGGCCGAGGGGCCGGCCGCGTCGGAAACCACGCGCGCCATCCAGCGCGAACTGCACGCGCGCGGCTATGAGCCGGGAACCCAGGACGGGGTGCCGGGTCTCGTGACGCGGGCCGCGATCCTGGCGTTCGAAGAGGCGCACAAGTTGCCGCCGACCGCCGAGCCGTCCGAAGCCGTGCTGAAGGCGATCCTGCTCGGCGGGGCCGCGGTGGCGCTGCCGGCCCAGGGCGGCGGCGAGCGCAACGGCGCCGGTGTGGAACTGGTGGTGCGCGCGGTGCAGCAGCATCTCGCGACGCTCGGGTACCTCACCCGCAAGATCGACGGGCGCACCGGGGCGGACACCACGCGCGCCATCCGCGAATTCGAATTGGACCAGGGGCTCGAACCCGCCGGACGGATCACCGGGCCGCTGATGGCACGCCTGATCAAAGCCACCGCCGGCCGCAAGGCCCAGGCCGCCCGTTGACCTATGCCCGGCGTCGTGAAGCCGCTAAGCTCAAGCCATGAGACTCACATCCGAATTCTGGGTGCATGCCTACGTGCGGCGCTGCGGGTCGGCGGACGTGCCGGCGCTGGTGGTCCGCCACGGCGACGATCAGGCGGGCGCCATTTTCATCCGGATCTCGGCGCTGGACGGGACCGGAGCCCTTTACGGGCCGGTGCCGTCGGGGTTCTCTGACAACGACGACGGGGAACGGCGGTGGACGGTGCATCTGCCGGCCCGCACGCCCGATGCCCAGATCGAGAGCCATATCGAGCGCCAGATCGCCTTCGATGCCGATCTCTGGGTGATCGAGGTCGAGGACCGGCGCGGCCGGCCCTTCCTGGACGGCTGGCTCGGCTGATCGTCGAGGCCCCGCGCGCTAGCGCTTGCGGTGTGCACAGGCTGCCTTGGCGAGCTCGGCCTCGACCTCGGCCCGGTAGGCCGGACTGGTCAGCGGGCCGCGGACGATGGCAAGACCTTCGCGCTGGGTGATCGGGACCTGGGCCAGGCTCTGGGCGCCGACGGCCTCGCGCGGCAGCGGCACGAATTCGTCTCCCTGCGGCACCAGCAGCAAGGCAAGTTCGGTGCGGCGGCCTTCCTGACCGGTCACCACGAAGAAGTTGCCGCCGTCGGCATTGTGCAGCGAGAGCGACCAGCCGAGGCCGGGCAACGAGGCCTTGACCGTGATCGATCCGTCACCGGCATCGAACCGGCACACGACGTAACGCATGTCCGGCGACTGGAACGGCAGCAGTTGATTGGCCGCCGACGTCGCGGGAAGCAGCTTCATCTGGTTGACCGGCAGCTGGCGGGCAACGGCATCGAAGGCGGCGCGCGCCGAACGATGGGCGGCCGTCAGCGTGACCACGATGTGCACCATCGCGCCGACGATCACGGCGGCAACCAGGGTGCGGCCGTGCAGCCAACTCGGAGGTTTGAGGGTCAGGCGCATGCCAGCCTCCGGATCGTCGGCAGCGTGATCCGGCGCTGGGCGGACGGATCGCCGGCGGAGTTCACCTCGCTGACGACACCATAAAGGGTGAATGTGAGCGCCAACCGCCCGCCGGCGCCCAGCGGGAGCCAGTTGCCCGGTCGCGCCTCGCGGGACATGGTGATGACGATACGGCCATCGGGGCTGCGGGTGACGTTGCTGGCGTTGAAGGCATAGCGGTCGGCGGAGTTCGGGATCAGGCGGCCGTCCTGGTCGAAGACGGCGACGCTCCACCACGAGGCCTGAGGTTCCGCACCCTCGATCACGTACTCGCAGGAGGACTGCAACCGGCGGCCGTCGCTATCGGTGCGCGCCTCGTAGGTGAGCACGGCGCTGGCGGTGAGCGGCAGGCTGCCGATCTGGGCGAACCGCACGGCGGTGTAGGGATCGGCGTCGGGGCGTCCGGCGAACAGCCAGGCGACCCAAGGGCCGTTGTGCTCGGCCGTCAAACGCGTCGGCTGGCTCGCCATGTAGGCCGCGGATCCGTAGCCGCCACCGAGGGCGATGATCAGGAACAGGATGAGGCGTCCGCCGTAGCCGATGCCGACGGCCAGCCGTGACCGCAAGCGGTCGAGCCGCCAGGCCAGGCCGCGTCCGTAACGGAACGACCGGAGCAGGCGGATCGGCCGCTCGAGCGAAAGCATGTCGATCATCGTCATGGCGGGCTAGCGCTTCGGGTTGGAAATCGACGGTACGATCGCCTCGGCGCGGCGCTCGGGTGACGGGGCGGGCGGCCCGTAGGGCTGCTGCTCCTCCGGTGCCGGTTCGAGGCCGCCGGCCTTGCGCAGCGCTTGCACGACCTTGCGTAACGCATCCTTCGTGGCATCCGGCATCAGGCTCGACGAGCGGCCCTGCTGGTTGGCCTCGATGGCCTTGGCGAGTTTCGGGTCGGTGCGGCGCAGATCGGCGATGCGCTGCTGCTCGGCGATCTGGACCGGGTGCGGCGGGAGGCCGGGGATGGTCGGGATGTTCATGTTGGTGTGGGCCACCGACATGAAGGAATGCCACGTGGCGGCGGGCAGGCTGCCGCCGGTGACGTTGCGCATCGGCCGGAAGTCGTCGTTGCCGATCCACACCCCGGTGACATAGCGGCCGGTGAAGCCCATGAACCAGGCGTCGCGGTAGCTCGAGCTGGTGCCGGTCTTGCCGACGGCGTGCGTGAATTCCAGCGTCGCCCGCTTGCCGGTGCCTTCGGTGACGACCAGCTGCATCATCTGGTTCATCTGCTCGGCCACGCGCGGCGTGACGATCTGCGGCGCCGGCGGCTCGTCGCGCTCGCGCGAATAGACGAGATCGCCCTTCGAGTTAAAGGCCTCGACGATGGCATAGGGCTTGGCCAACTTGCCGTTGTTGGCGAACGTCGCATAGGCGCCGGTGTGCTCGATCGGGGCGATGCCGGTGTCGCCGAGCGCCATCGAGCAGGTCCGGCGCACGCCGCGCACGCCGAGGCGTTGCGTCATCTCGACGACCTTCTCGCGGCCGACCTTGAGGGAGAGATCGACGGCGGTCGTGTTGAGCGACACCTTGAAGGCGTCGCCCATCAGCAAGCTGCGGCCCGAGCCGCCGCCGCCGCCGTAGTTCTGCGGCATCCAGTTGCCACAGGGACCGGTGGCATCGCGCACCATCGAGCGGTTGGTGTAGCCGTGCTCGAGTGCGCTGGCATAGACGTAGAGCTTGAACGACGAGCCGGGCTGGCGGCGTGCGGCGGTGGCGCGGTTGAACTGGCTCTCGCCGTAGTCGAGGCCGCCGACGATGGCGCGCACCGCGCCGTCCGTCTCCATGGAAACGAGGGCACCGGAGGTGGCGTTCATGGCCCGCCCCTGCTGGCGGATGGTGTTGTTCAAGGCCTCGTCCGCCAGGCGCTGGAGCGAGAGGTCGACCGTGGTGCGCGCGGTCAGATTGAACTGCCCCTTGCCCTCCATGACGCGCTGGATCTCGTCGAAAGCGAAATCGAGGAACCAGTCGGGAGAATTGGTGCGCTGGGTTTCGATCGGTTTGGCGGGTGCGAGGCGGGCCGCATGCACTTCGCCCGACGTATAGAATCCGGCCTCGACGAGGTTGGACAGCACATCGTTGGCGCGGGCGCGGGCGGCCGGCAGGTTGATATGGGGCGCGTATTTGGTCGGTGCCTTGAAGAGGCCGGCCATCATCGCCGCCTCGGCCATGTTCACGTCGCGCACCGACTTGCCGAAGTAGAAGCGCGCCGCCGCCTCGACGCCGAAGGCGCCGCCACCCATGTAGGCGCGGTCGAGGTAGAGCTTCAGGATCTCGCGCTTGGTCAGACGGCTTTCGAGCCAGAAGGCGAGGAACAGCTCCTTGATCTTGCGCTTGATGGAGCGCTCCGAGGATAGGAACAGGTTCTTAGCGAGCTGCTGGGTGAGCGTCGATCCGCCCTGGACGACATCGTTGGCGCGCAGGTTCTCGATCATGGCGCGGGACGTGCCGAGGAAGTCGACGCCGAAATGCTCGAAGAAGCGCCGGTCTTCGGTGGCCAGTGTCGCCTTGATGAGATGCTCGGGGACCTCCTCGAGCGGCACGGCGTCGTTGAGATTGATGCCGCGCTGGCCGATCTCGTTGCCGTCCTTGTCGAGGAACTTGACCGAGTACTTGCCCGTCGACAGCCAGCGGCCCTCCTCGATCTCGAGGAAGGCCGGCAAGGCCATCGCGTACATGACCAGCACGCCGCCGGTCGCCAGCGTCACGCCTTCCGACAGCAGCTCGTTGAGTAGACGTTTCCAACCGGTCAGACGGAACCGGGCGAAATAGCTCGAGGCCGCGCTGTAGCGATCCTTGAGCCGCTCCCACGTCTCCGCGAGGCTCGAATCGAGCCACGCGTCGATGCCGAGCCAGTTGACCAGCCGGTCGCGATCACCGCGCCTGAAAAACCAATCGCTCACCTTCGCCGCCTCGCGGAGGAAATCTCTGGGTCGCCGACTCGCGGTCGCGGATCGGCGACTCGCCTGTTACAGGTTGATTGTGTTTATCTATATCCCAAGGGCGCCACATCGCGAGGAGCAATTGAGCGACACTCTGCCGTTCTGGAAGACCAAGACGCTGGAGGAGATGTCTCCGACCGAGTGGGAGAGCCTGTGCGACGGCTGCGCGCGCTGCTGTCTCGTCAAACTGGAGGACGAGGACAGCGGCGAGGTGCATCTCACGCGCCTCGCGTGCGCGCTGCTCGACGTCGGCTCGTGCCGCTGTTCGGACTATGCCAACCGATTCGCTCGCATGCACGATTGCATCAAGATCGACCCGGCGACGGTTCGTTCGATCGACTGGCTGCCGCCGACCTGCGGCTATCGCCTGGTCAAGGAAGGCCGGGACCTGCTGTGGTGGCATCCGCTGATCTCGGGTGACCCGGAGACAGTGCACGAAGCCGGCATCTCGGTGCGGGGCTGGACCATCAGCGAGACGAAGGCGAAGAAGTCCGCCTATCACCGCTACATCATCAGCGACTTCGAGGCCGTGTGACGCGGGTGCCGCACAGGCGCGCCAGCGTGCTCGACTCGTTCGCGGACGCCGCTAGAATGGAGCCGTACGGCGGAGGGGAGTCATGGTCGAATTCAAGCATCTCTGGCGGGGTCACCCGATCAACGAGAGCGTTCAGACGCCCTGCGTGGCGCCCGATAACCTCACCAATCTGGAGGGCAAGGCAATCCTGCGCGGGTTTCCCGTGTTCGCCAATCAGTGCGCCATCCGCATGGGCGTGGCGCTGAAGCGCGCCGGAGTGACCGAGAGCCAGATCCCCGGTTGTGCGCACTGCTCGGTGCACGGGCGCGACCACATGCACTTCATTAACGCGAGCCAGCTCGCCAACGCGATCGACCGCTCCAAGCTGCCGGGCATCGGCCCGCGCGAGGTGTTCAGCGGCGTCGATGCCAATCAATTCTACCCCAAGATGCTCGGTCGCACCGGCATCATGTACATCCAGGACTATTGGGCGCGTTCGACCGACCGTCCCGGCAATCCGACCGGCGACCACATCGACGTGTGGAACGGTTACCGGTCGTCGGCGAAGGTCCTGATGGAGTGGTTCTCCTGGCTCGGCTACTACTCTAACTACGCGCAAGCCAAAGAAATCTGGTTCTGGCCCGTCAAATAGCCGGACGATCGGGAGCTGCTTCGACATGCGCTATCTCATCGCGATGCTGTTCGCCATTCCGGTCGCGCTGCTGGCGACGCTCTACGTCTCGTCGCCGGTGGCGACTTGGATCACGGCGCAATTCCAGTTCGACGACCCGGACGGCGTGGCGAATGTCCACGCCATGGCGTTCATGGCCACCAATCTGCTGGCCATGGTCGTCGGCTGGACGATCGGGTGGTGGGTCGGTGGCGCGATCCTGCCGAAACAGCGCGAGATCTGAGCGCGCTTGACCGGTTCGCGGCGCGGCGGCATCCGGAGCGGCGCGGGCCGTCGCCCCGCCCGTCGATCACAGGAGCCACCATGACCGACTACGATGCGTCGAACGTGTTCGCCAAGATCCTGCGCGGCGAGATGCCGGCGCAGAAGGTTTACGAGGACGCCGACACGCTGGCGTTCATGGACATCATGCCGCGCGCCGACGGGCATGTGCTGGTCATTCCGAAGACGCCGGCCCGCAACGTGCTCGACGCGACGCCGGCGCAGATGGCGGCCTGCATGGCCACGGTGCAGCGGGTGGCCAAGGCGCAGATGACGGCATTCGAGGCCGACGGCATCACCATCCAGCAATTCAACGAGCAGGCCGGCGGGCAGGTGGTGTTCCACCTCCACTATCACGTACTGCCGCGCCATACGGGCGTCTCGCTGCGGCCGCACACGGGTGCCATGGAGAAGCCCGAGGTGCTGGCGGCCAACGCGGAGCGGATCCGCAAGGCACTGGCCGGCTGACCTCGGCGTCTGCAGCGAAAGGATGCCTGATGGCCCATGTCCTCGTCATCGGTGCGAGCCGCGGCATCGGCCTCGCGACCGTCAAGGCGGCGCTGGCGGCCGGCCACCGGGTGCGCGCGTTCGCGCGCTCGGCCGTCGATATCGCCGATCCGATGCTGGAGACCGTCACGGGCGATGCGCTGGATGCAGCCGCCGTGCGGGCGGCGCTGGCCGGCACGGACGCGGTGATCCAGGTGCTCGGGGCGCCGAAGCGGGCGGACGTCTATGTCGGCGGCACGGAGCTGTTCTCCAAGGCGACGCGGGTGCTGGTCGACGCCATGGTGGCCGCGGGGCCGCGCCGGCTCGTGGTGGTCACCGGGCTCGGTGCCGGCGACAGCCGCGGCCATGGCGGGTTCCTGTTCGACCGGGTGATGTTCGCGCTGGTGCTCGACCGCGTCTATCGCGACAAGGACGTGCAGGAGCAGATCGTGCGCCGGTCGGGGCTCGACTGGACCATCGTGCGGCCGGGGCTGCTCAACGACCGGCCGGCGACCGGGAAGGTGCGGGCCTTGACCGCACCCGAGGACTGGCGGGCCGGTCCGGTCTCGCGCGACGATGTGGCGGCGTTCCTGGTGCAGCAGATGACGGATCAGCGCTTCCTGCACGCGACCCCGCTGCTGATCGATTGACGTTTCACGCGCCGAGCAGAATGGCGATGGCGACGACGGCGCAGCCACCGAGAACGGCGGCGGCGAGATTGCCGCGCAGCACGTAGAACAGCGCGAATCCGGCAGCGAGGCCGGCCAAGCGGACGCCGAGGTGGGTCGTCGCCAGCACGCCGACGGGGAAGAAGAGCAGCCGGGCCACGAGCGCGGCGACGAGCGCATTCGAGACGGCGCGGACCCAGCGGAACAGATCGCCATCGGGTTCGATCCGGGTGCCGATGGCGAGACCCAGCCAGCGCCACGGCTCGTGCGCCAGCACGCCCACCACGAGGAGAACCAGAAAGCCGCCGAAGCCGTCGTCGAGGGCGGGAATGTTCATCGTCTGAGCCTCGGCGCCACGAAGCCGAGGGTGCCGCCGATCAGGCCGGCCAGCAGCAGATCGAAGCTCGGCAGCACGAGATGGAACAGCGGGCCGAGCGCGAAGCCGAGCGGCACGGCGAGGCGATCCTCGATGGTGCGGGCATTGGCGACCAGCGAGAGCAGGAAGTAGATCGGCGTCATGAACAGCAGGGCGGCGGAGATCACCGGTGGCAGAGCGCCGGCCAGTCCATAGCCGGCGGATGCTCCGATGACGGTCTGCGCCAGCATGCCGAAGCCGATGCCGAGGAAGTGGGGCATGCGCAGGTGAACGGGGATCAGGGGCAGCCGCCGCAGGCCCTCGATCCAGGCGGTCACGGCGCAGAAATGGACGGCGGCGAGCGCCAGCCAACGGGGGCGCGTGGGGTCCCGGAACAGGGGCACCAGCGTGACCGTGGCGGGCAGCAGGCGAATGGCGGTGAGGCTCACCACGAAGGCGACGCCGGCCAGCGCGGCGCCGCGCGCGAGCTGGTCGACCAGCACGACCTGCGCCGGCAGGGCGTAAACCGCGCCGGTGATGAACAGGGTCTGGAGAAACGTGAAGCCGAGTTCGCGGGCGAGCGCCCCGAAGCCGATCGCGGTCGAGAACAGGATCCAGCCGGGCACCGTCAGCGCCACTGCCAGTCCGCGGCCGAAGGCCGTCCAGCCGCCGGCGCCTTCCGTCCAGGCCGGGCTCCCAGGCGCGAGGGGCGCTGTCATGATGACGCTTTCGTGAAGAGTGGTGGCCGACTTTATTCGCCGCCGCCCTGTTACAGAAGGGTTTACCGCGATTTGCGGCGATGGACAGACCTGCAAGGACGCACGTCCAGGCCCGCTGGCGGCGCTCCGTGGCCGTCACAAAAAGGCCGCGTCAACTTTACGGACCGGACGGGGTCACAAAGCCCTTTACTGTGACGGTCCCTGATCTTAAATGACGTCTTCCCGTAACGGCGGTCTCTGCTGGTTCAGCAAGCGCCTCTGGTCCAACTCGACTGGTGGAGGTCCCATGACATGGAAAAATTCTCATCGGCGGTAGCGTTGGTCGGCACGCGCAAGCCCGACCGCCCCGTCCTCGGCATTCGCCCCCATGCGGCCGGACGGGCTGCCCGCTGGTTCGTCGAGAACTTCCCCGGTGAAGTCGCCTACGCTTACAAGGCGAACAGCTCGGTGTTCCTGCTCGGCGCGCTGTTCGGCGCCGGCATCCGCCAGTTCGACGTGGCCTCCCTGCCCGAGCTCGAGGACGCGGCGACCATTCCCGGCGCGCGGCTGCACTTCATGCATCCCGTCAAGCCGCGGGAGGCGATCCGGCGCGCCTACGAACTCGGCATCCGCTGCTTCGCGCTCGACTGCGAGGACGAGCTGCAGAAAATCGTCGAGGAGACGGACGGAGCTCGCGACCTCGAGCTGTTCGTGCGCATCGCCGTGCCGGCCAAGAACAGCCGCGTGCCACTGGAGCGCAAGTTCGGCGTGACCGGCACGAAGGCGGCGCGGCTGCTCATGAAGACGCGGCAGGTGGCCGACGAGCTCGGCATCACGTTCCACGTCGGCTCGCAGACGGTGACGACGGACGCCTACGTGACGGCGCTGGAGGAGGTCCGGCGGCTGATCGTCAAGGCGGGCGTGGTTGTCGATGCCATCGACGTTGGCGGCGGCTTCCCGGCCTACTACGGCTACGGGCCGCGCCCGGCGCCGCTCAAGGCGTTCATGGACGCGATCGCGCACGGCTTCGAGAAGCTGCCGGTGGCGGAGGCGTGCCGGCTCATCTGCGAGCCGGGCCGGGCGCTGGTGGCCGAGTCCGAGAGCCTGATCGTGCGGGTGGAAGCGCGCAAGGGCGACGACCTCTACATCAACGACGGCGCCTATGGCGCGCTGTTCGACGCGGCCCACCTCGGCTTTCCGTTCCCGGTGCAGATGATCCGCAACGGCTACGAAGGCGGCGAGCAGCTGATGGCGTTCGAGATGTGGGGTCCGACCTGCGACTCGATCGATCGCATGAAGGGGCCGTTCCTGCTGCCGGTGTCGATCCGCGAGGGCGACTACATCGAGATCGGGAACATCGGCGCCTACGGCCGGGCGATCGCCGGCCAGTTCAACGGCTACGGGCAGTACGAGGAGGTCATCCTCGAGGACGAGCCGATGTACTCGATGTATGCGGACGAGGCCGAGTCGGCCGTATCGTCCGGGCAATAGCGGCAGCACGGCGGCGGCAGGCATGAGCAAGGACCATCGGCGGCTCGACTACCTGCCGCCCGAGGACGGCTTCCTGGAGCCCGACCGGGTGGACGCGCACGCGCCCGAACGCGCGAAGGCGGTGGTCATTCCGTTCGGGATCGAGGCGTCGGTCAGCTACGGCTCCGGCACGGCGGCGGGGCCGGCCGCCATTCTCGCGGCCAGCCACCAGCTCGAGCTGTTCGACGAGGAGCTGTGGCGCGAGGCCTATCGCGACTACGGCATCGCGACGGTGCGCGAGCCGGCCATCGCCCAGTCGGTCGAAGCGGCGCTCGCCCAGCTCGCGGCGACCGTCGAGACGGTGCTGGAGGCCGGGCGCTTTCCGTTCGTGATCGGCGGCGAGCATTCGCTGACGGCCGGCGCCATCCGTCCGTTCGCGGCCAGTTACAAGGATCTGGTGGTGCTGCAATTCGATGCGCACGCGGATCTGCGCGACGGCTACCAGGGCGAGCCCTACAGCCACGCGGCGGCGATGCGGCGGGTGCTGGACCACGACCACGTCTCGCTCGTCTCCGTCGGCATCCGCGCGTTCAGCCAGGGCGAGGCCGACTGGTACGCCGGCAACCGCGACCGGGTGACCATCCACTGGGCCAAGGACCAGGGGCACTGGGACATCGAGCGCATCGTGGCGCCGCTGCGCGGGCGGCCGGTCTACGTCACTTACGACATCGACGCGCTGGATGCCGCGATCATGCCGGCCACCGGCACGCCGACGCCGGGCGGCATGGCCTACTGGCAGTCGCTGGCCATCCTCAAGCGGGCGGCGGAGGTTGGCACCATCGTCGGCGGCGACCTCGTCGAACTCGCGCCCATGCCGGGCCTGCATGCCGCCGACTTCACCGCCGCGGCGCTCTGCTACAAGATCATGAGCTACGCGCTGTCGGGCACCGCGCCGCGGGCGTAGGGGTTCGGGGCTGGCGGGTGCTTTCGATTGGCGGGGATACCTTGCGGCCGATAGCGCTCGTGTGCTGCCCTCAATGCTGATCTGGCAGGCTCTTCCGGGACCTCAAGTCAACGTGCCAGAATACTGGCATTGGAGAGGAGGACTTTGCCATGCGGGTCGTCTGGATTATTGTCTTTTCACAAATAATTTTCGCATCCCTCGCGCGCGCGGATGGCCCGCCAAGGTTTGGCCTTCTTGGGGGGCGCCACGACCGGGACTTCATGGAGTTCCGGTGCCAAGAAATCGGTAGCGGGACCATCGATTGCGACTTCGTGCAGGTAAAAGTGACTTTGGCAGCAAAACCCGCTGATCTTGCGGAAAAGCTGGCGAAAGCGGCTGATCAGGAAGCCGAACTCCGCAAGCAACCGATGGACGCCAAAATGTGCAGGGAGCTGTCCGATATGGAGCAAGCAATTCGCACCGGCGTGCCGAGTGGGTTGGTGACCAATGCGCAGGAATTCAAGGAGGGGCTGGCGGCGATGACCGCTCGGGAAAAAGAGGATGTTTTCAAAAGCATCGGCGCTCTGAAGCGGGTCTGTGAAAGCCCAACGCGTGCGAACATAGAATTCATGATCCGGGCGGAGCACGACAAGCTTTCGCGAACCTGCAAAGTATGGCTGAATCAGTATAAGCAAAGATTCAATAGACAACCGAACGGTAACGTTTGGGCCAGTTCCACCCCACCGTCAGGTGAATGTGGTGTTGTGAATGTCTCGACCCTAACAGGTTGTTGAACTTGGGTCTTCGGTAGCCCCGTATCCTCGGTTGAGGC
>JBMOGA010000060.1:0-22900 GCA_049318625.1 Hyphomicrobiaceae bacterium | reverse complement strand
GCCGCGGTTCTCACCTTGTTTGACGCGGTTCCCTTCCTGATCGTCGCGCCATACGCGAGCGCACGCGCGTCGCCCGCGTCGTTGCAGGCGGCCGATCGGCCACCGACCCTGCGGCAACCGGGGACCAGTCCTCAGGTCCGCGACACTAGTTCATGAGGGCCGACAGCGCCGGCAAGTTCAGGAGAAGGGTGGCGGCCAGCCTTCAATCACTTGCGCAAAAGATTCTGTACGTCATCGCCTGTGCAGATCGGACCGGCGCTGCTCGACGCGATCTAATCGGAAGCCGGCCATTGCCGGCTCCAGCCCGCGCCGCACGGTCTCGACTTCGGGAAGATCCGGCATCAGATCACCCAGGCAGAGCCGTCGTCTGCGCCGCCGCCATCAGCGACGGGATCGTCAACAGCACGACACCGCCGAGCCAGATGTAGAGCGAAATCTCATCAGTCGATTTGCGGCCCGTCGCACGCTCAAAGATCGCGGCCGGAATCCCCGCCAGCATGACCGTCAGCGTCGAGAGCACCAGTGCCGTGAAATAGAAGAGCAGCACCGGCGAACTGATCCAGAACGTCACCTGGAGAAACGGCTTCAACAACAGAAAGCCAATGTCGAACCAGGGCGAGAAATGCATACCGTTGAGGACGCTGAGGCCGAGAATTCCCACCAGCAGCATGTCCTGCTTAAGCAGGCGCTCGCGGTTCTGCATGTCGTCCATGGCAATTCACCCGACGATGGAGGGTACGAGGCCGTACATGCGCAGACCGATGTAGAGCGCGATCCGCAGCGCGAACAACCACAGCACCGCGAAGATATAGATCAGTCGCTCAGGCACGATCGCTGGTGTGGCGAGCCGCACCGGCACCAGAACCGGCTCGGTGATCTGGCGAAACACTGCCACAATCACCTTGTCGCTGTCTGGCGGTAGGAATAGCGACAGCACGAACCGCGCGAGCACGCTGTACATCGCCATGGCGATGATCAGGTTAGGTACCTGAAATGTCCAGAAGCCGTCGGCCATCTTGCTCGAATGGTTCGGGGTGATTTGCGAGTAGCGAACAATGGGGAGATGAACGGCGAAGCACTTTGCTATCCGCCATGACCAGAATGCGAAAGGGCAGGGAGTATGCTCCCTGCCCTCGCGCCGTTTCCGAGCTACGGCTCAGGCCGTCTTCTCTTCCATCATCGTCTTGCCGCGCGGCTTGCGGACCTCGTCGATGAAGTTCTGCAGCTCGCGCGACGGCGCCGGCGTCATGAGTGAGACGAGGTACATCACGACGAAGCCGACCGGCAGGCCGAACAGGCCGGCAGAGATGTTGGCGACGTTAAAGTAGCCGACACGGTTGGCCATTGGATGGCGGATGCCAACCATGTTCTCGTAGAAGACCGCCGCCTGTTCCGCCTTGAGCTTGGCAAGGTCGACCAGATTGGCGCCGGTCACGACATTCTTGTTCGAGTACATTCCGAGATACTCGACGCCCACCCATGGATAGTAACGGGTGATCACCAGGTAGGCGAGTGTCACGAAGAACCCGGCAAGGATGCCGAAGATTGCGCCGTACTTGTTGACCCGCTTCGACCAGATCCCGAGCACCAGCGCGGGGAACAGACCCGCGGCGGCGAGCGAGAACGCCCAGGCGACCATCGCAACGATGTCGTCCGGCCGTGTCGAAGCGACGTAGGCGGCTGCAATCGCCACAAGGACGAGCAACACGCGGGCAATCGCAAGACGCCGCGCTGTCGAAGCGTTCTTGTCGATCATCTTGTAGTAGACATCGTGGCTGAGTGCATTCGCGATGGCCAGCAGAAGGCCGTCGGCAGTCGACAGCGCGGCGGCGAGACCACCGGCGGCGACGAGACCGGCGACAACGTACGGCAGGCCCGCGATCTCCGGCGTCGAGATGACGATCGCGTCGTTATTGATCGCAAACATGCGAAGCGCGATCGGGGTACTCTCGGACAGATTGGCGATCGCCGGGGTTAGCTTACCGCACGCGGCAAGCGTCTGCTGCAACGTGTCGATTGGAGCGCCGCAGAGCGTCACCAGGCCAAGGCCGGTACGACCATACGACCGCATCCAGGACAGCGACTCCTTGGTGAAAACGGCCGACAGCGGCTGGCCGATGACGTTCTCGTAAACCTCCAGCTTCGCGAACGCGGCATAGGCCGGTGCGGTGAAGTAGAGGATGAAGATGAACAGCAGCGTCCAGGCGACCGACGAGCGAGCCTCACGCACCGACGGCGTCGTGAAGTAGCGCATCAACACGTGCGGTAGTGATGCCGTGCCAACCATGAGGCACAGGATTAGGCCGAAGAAGTTCAGTGGGTCGTAGCGCATGAAGGCCGCTGTGTGGGCGGCCGTCGCCGGCACATTCAACAGAGCTTCCTTGGCCGCGATCTCCTGCAACACCGTGCCGTAGGTGAGCTGCGGAACCGGGATGCCGAATTTTTGCGTCGAGAGGATCACGACCGGCACAAGATAGGCGATGATCAGCACAATGTACTGGGCGACCTGCGTCCAGGTGACGGCACGCATGCCGCCGAGCATCGAGCAGACCAGAATGCCGACGAGACCGACGGCGCAAGCAACCTCGAACGACATGCCGAGGAGGCGGGCGCCGATCAGGCCGGTACCGACGATCTGCGCGACGACGTAGGTGAACGAGCACGCCATCAGCACCATGATGCCGCAGATGCGCGCGCCATTGCCCTCATAGCGGGCGGCCAGGAAGTCGGGGACCGTGTAGGCACCGAACTTACGCAGGAACGGCGCAATCAGGATCGCGACCAGCACGTAGCCGCCGGTCCAGCCGAGGATGAATGCGAGGCCATCGTAGCCGAGGGCGTAGAGCGTGCCGGCCATGCCGATGAATGATGCCGCAGACATCCAGTCGGCCGCGGTTGCCATGCCGTTGTAGAACGCCGGCACCTTGCGCCCGGCGACATAGTACTCGGACACCTGCATGGTGCGCGAGAGAATGCCGATCAGCGCGTACACGCCGATCGTGAAGCCGACGAACATGTACCCGATGTAGACCGGCGGAACGCCAGCCTTCTCGAGGACGTACATGAGTGCGACGAAGGCGACGAATCCCCCGGTATACAGGGTGTAGACCCGCCCGAGATTGGAGGTGAAGTCACCCCCTGAGCTTTGTGCCGACATTGGTTCCCCCTCACTCGTCTTCCGCGAAGCCTTCGTCGCGGTCGATATTGTCCTGGGCGTAAGCAAACCAGAACAGCATTGCCACGAAGATGACGAGGGATCCCTGCGCGGCCATGTAGAAGCCGAGTGGGAAACCCATGAATTTGATGGTGTTCAACTGACCCACGAAGAAGTGGATCAAGAAACTGAAGATGATCCACAGGATCAGCATTAGCCACATGAGGCCCGTGGTTCGTTGCCAGTGCCGTTCGCCGTTGCCTTGTTCCATTGCGGCTGTCACTCCCCTTGAATGAGCTTCTACGTCAAAACTCACGCGGCCTCACTTTATGAGGCCGCATTGTTGCCAACTCGTCCGCACGGTGAGGCGAGCCAACCGGCGAATTCTTGGTCTTGGGGCCGCGACGTGCGACCCTTCAGTCCCTTTGCGGATCACTGCGACTGCCGCAGGATGGAACTTAGGTGGCACCGGCCTACGACCAAGTTAGACTTTGGTCTAACAAACAAGTTTTCGCCCAAATTGCTGCACCGCAAGAAGTTTCGGTGGTGCAACGCGCCATTCCGCAAGATCGGGATGTGTCAAGGACAATACACAGGCCCAGATGACGCAGGCCCAGACGGTTTTTTCATCAGCCAATCAATGAATTGAACGTTCGTCTCATAGACGATCGTCTATTGTCATCAGCGTGTCGTGACACGTCGTGGGCGACCTCGTGACGGTGACGCACCCCGGCATGAAGCACAAAAGACACACTGTCCAATCTTCGTGACGACCACCGATCCGGCAACGCCACTCGTGCAGCCTGCTGTTGTGCAGTTTTCTCGGACGCTGTCTTGCGAGGATATCGTGAGGGCGCGGCCAGCGTTCGAGAAAGCTGCACACGATGCCAAGAACGAGGCACAAGCCTGACGAGATCGTCGACAGGATCGCGGCCAGGATCAAATAGCTGGCGGCTGCCGGCGGTTGGCCCACGATCAGGGCCTGAGTTCGATCACGTCGACCAGGGCGGAGGCGAACAGCAGCAACACCGACAGGCAAGCCGCGTACAACGCGAAGCGCAGATAGACCTCGCGCAACGCAACGCCGATGACTTTCTGTGCGGTGACGCTGCGCGGCCGGTCCCCCGGCTCCAGCATGATCCAGACCTCGGTGCGGTTATAGGGCCGGCTCGGCGCCTGCAGGCCCCGTCCGAGCAGGACGAGACAGGCGATGAGGGTAAGGATTCCGCCCGACTGGAAAGCCAGTTTCGGATATCCGAGAAGCCCCACCATGAACGTGAAGATTGCCAGCCCCGCGAACCCGCATCCGCGAGCCACGGAGATCTCCGCCAGTCTTTCGATCCGCCGCAACGCACCACCTCGCGCCACAATGTAGAGCTCAGCTCGAGCCGCATCGCCGTCGAATGCCAAGATCGCTGAACCCGCCCAGCGATGGCAAGCCCCTGGAGGGCCTATGTCCCATCCCTGTGAGCGCTTCACCCGGGCAGGGCAGACGACCTTGCGGCCGCGAGCGACGCCGGGATCGACAGCAGGATCGCACCCGCTAGCAGTTTGCCGAGCGAAACGTCTTCGGCCTGTTCCGCAGTCTTGTCGTCGAGATGCAGGCTGCCGCGCACGCGAGCGGAAGGGTCGTGTTGTTCGGCGCGCATGCGGGTCTGAGCGGTGTCGAGGCCTGCGCCGCCTTCCTCGTGCCGCTCAAGCGTTGCGAATGGGTGGTCTGCGCCAAGCAGCCGTTTGCCGGGCCCGAGGCCGTGCTGGCCTATCTGTCGTTCTACACGCACCGGATCGCGATCTCGAACCGTCGGCTGGTTACCGCCGACGCCGGCACGGTCACGTTCAACTCCAAGGACTATCGCGCCGACGGGCCCGAGCGCTTCAAGGTCATGACGCTGGCGACGGGCGAATTCATCGACCGCTTCATTGCCCACGCTGTCCCAAAGGGCTTCCTCCGCATCTGCCACTACGGACTGCTCGCCAACGGAAACCGCGCCGACAACGTGGCCAAGGCGAGAGAACGGCTCGCCGCCACGGCCGACATGTCTCATGTGCGGGCTTCGGACCGGCCGATCAGCCTTCGATGACCTGGCGGCCCTGCTCGATGCGGACGCTGACCTCGCGGCTTTCCGCGCCGCCGCCGAGGCTCGCCCCGCGCACCGGCGCCGCGTCGAGATAATCCGCCCCGGTCGCCACGCGGACATAGCGGTCGGTCACGCACAGTTTGCGCGTCACATCGAAGCCGATCCAGCCGACACGCCCGAACGCCGCCTCCATCCAGGCATGCGCGCTGTGGGCGCCCGCCTCGTCGTCTTCGAACAGATAGCCGGTGACGAGACGCGCCGGGATGCCGGCACACCGCGCCGCGACCACCAGAAGATGAGCCGCATCCTGAACGTTGCCGGTCTTGTCCGCGAACGTCGTGCCGGCTTTGCCGGAAAAGTCGGCGTCCCGCTCGGTAATGGTCAGGACGGTATGGAGCTCCGCCATCATCCGGTGCATCGTCGCGAGGTGATCGCCGGCTTCCGCCGCCAGCGCGGCCTCGGCGAAGGCGCGGATGTCGCCGGTCGCGGTCGTCAGATCCGTCTCGCGCAGATACAGCGCCTGCGGCAGGCGCTCGACCGTGCCCCGCATGATGCCGGTGGTGTCGCCCGTATCCACCTCGCCAGTCACCGAGATGCGCAGCGTCTCGAGCGGCCCGTCGACGAACACCGTATGCGTGATGTTGCCGTGCGCATCTTCGCCGCGGTCGAGCCGCGCATCGCCGTCGATCTCGATGCGCCAGCGCCGCACGAACTGGCTGTCGAGGTTGCGCGGCGTCAATCGCAACACGTGCAGCGCCGACCGCGCCGGCTCGGCAAAGGAATAGATCGTATCATGGCGGATTTTCAGGCGCATGCCGTCCTCTAGGCCAGATACTGCTCGGTGATGGCCGCGCCCAGCTTGTTGTTCTCGTCGGTGAACTCCGTCAGGAACTCGTGCAGCCCGCCCTGGAACACGCTGTCGATGTCGGCGTTCTGCAGCCGCGCGAGCACGTGCCGCGCCAGCCGCTGCGCCGGGCCCTGCCGCCCGTAGGCCTCCGCCAGCTGATCGAGCTGCGCGTTGATCTCGGAATAGCAGGAGATCAGCGAGCGCGGCTGCTCGGGCCGCAGGATCAGGAAGTCGGCCACCAGCCAGGGCTGCACGTTCTCCCGGTACACCCAGTGATACGAGGTGAGCGCCGACACCGCGCGCAGGATCGACGACCACTGGAAATAGTCGAGGCCGCCGCCGACCGGCTCCTTGTCGGGCAGCAGCACGTGATACTTCACGTCGAGCAGCCGGGCGGTGTTGTCGGCCCGCTCGACGAACGTGCCGAGCCGCTGGAAATAGTAGTGGTCGGTGCGCAGCATGGTGCGGTAGGCGGCGCCGTCGAACCGCAACGCCGCCTGCTTGACGTTGGCGAGGAAATCCGCGAGCCGGGTCGGCGACATGCTCTTGAGATCGACCCGCTGCATGTCGTGCCAGGCGGCGTTGACGATCTCCCACATCTCGCCGGTGATCGTCGTGCGCACGGCGCGGGCATTGGTGCGCGCCACCTCGATGCACGAGCGGATCGACGAGGCGTTGGCCTCCGACGACACGATGAACTCGATGACGTTCTCGCGCGTCACTTCCGGGAACGTGGCGTGGAAGGCCGGCGCGCAGGCGGCCGTCGCGATCGCGCTCTCCCACTCGTTGGAGGCGCCGGCATAGGTGGTGGGAAGCGCCGACAGCCGCTGCGCGACATCGAGAATCCGGGCGAGATTCTCCGCACGCTCCATGTACCGCGACAACCAGAAGAGGCTGTCGGCCATACGAGAAAGCATCGTCAAACCTCCACCACCCAGGTGTCCTTGGTACCGCCGCCCTGCGATGAGTTGACGACGAGCGACCCGGCCTTCAGCGCCACCCGCGTCAGCCCGCCGGGCACCACCCGGACGCCGTCGGCGCCGAGCAGCACGTAGGGGCGCAGGTCGACGTGCCGGGGGGCGATGCCGCTTTCCACGTAGCAAGGCACCGTCGACAGCGCGAGGGTCGGCTGGGCGATGAAGTTCTGCGGCGCGGCCTTGACCTTCTCCGCGAACGCTGCGCGCTGCTCGCGCGACGCATGCGGCCCGACCAGCATGCCGTAGCCGCCCGACCCGTGCACCTCTTTCACGACCAGCTCGTCGAGATGCGACAGCACATACTTGAGCGCGTCCGGCTCGCGGCACCGCCACGTCGGCACGTTCTTGAGGATCGGCTCCTCGCCGAGGAAGAACTTCACCACCTCGGGCATGTAGCTGTAGATCGCCTTGTCGTCGCTGACGCCGGTGCCGAGTGCGTTGGCGAGCGTCACGTTGCCCGATTTATAGGCAGAGACGAGCCCCGGCACACCCAGCACGGAGTGCGGATTGAACGCCAGCGGGTCCAGGAATTCGTCGTCGATCCGCCGATAGATGACGTCGACGCGTTTCGGCCCCTCGGTCGTGCGCATGAACACGACGTTGTTGCGCACGAACAGGTCGCGGCCCTCGACCAGCTCCACGCCCATCTTGTCGGCCAGGAACGAGTGCTCGTAGTAGGCCGAGTTGTACTGTCCGGGGGTCAGCAGCACCACCCGCGGCTCGCCCGACGCCGCCTTCGGCGCGACCGAGCGCAGCGTCTCCAGCAGCAGGTCCGTATAGTTCTCGATCGGCGCCACCTTGAGCTGCCCGAACAGCTCGGGAAACAGCCGGATCATAGCCTCGCGGTTCTCCAGCATGTACGACACGCCGGACGGCGTGCGCGCATTGTCCTCGAGCACGTAGAACGTGTCGGCGTCGACCCGCACGACGTCGATGCCGGAGATGTGGACATAGACGCCGGCCGGCGGGTCGATCCGCGTCATCTCGGGCTGGAACGCCGGGTTCTGGAGGATGAGTTCCTCCGGAACGATGCCCGCCTTGACGATGGCGCGATCGCCGTACACGTCGGCAATGAAGGCATTCAGCGCCCGCACGCGCTGTTCGAGGCCCTTTTTCAAGCGGTTCCATTCGAGCGACGTCAGCACACGCGGGATGATGTCGAACGGAATGAGACGCTCCGTCCCCTGCGCGTCACCGTAGACGTTGAAGGTGATGCCGATGCGCCGGAAGAACAGCTCCGCCTCGGCCCGCCGCCCGCCGAGAATGTCGAGCGGGGTATGCTCCAGCCAGTTGGCGAGCACCTCGTAGCCGGACCGGATCTGCCCATCGGTCCCCCGCATCTCGTCGAAAGCCCGCGGAGATTGCGATTGGGACTGCGATTGCCCTTGTGATTGTGACTGCGTCCCCATCGTCCTCCCCACCGGTCGATGGCGTCCGCCAACCGACCAACCCCGCGCCCACGCTGGAGCCCGCAACATGCAAGTTTAATGCAAGGTGACGGCGGACAGCACGAAGTGCAATGCCCCACGACCGTCGTCCGGTGGAAATTTGCGCGCCCCGGCTTACCGAGGTCAGTGCTGGCGGCGGCTATACTCGATGGCGACGGCCGCGCACAGGTGCACCAGCGCCGCCACCGCGAGCGGCCCGGCGATCTCCTGCAAGGCGTCGCCGCCGGCCCGCGTCACCGCGAACAACCCCGCCACCAGGGCCAGAACGATCGCCAGGGACAGCAGGCTCGAGAGCAGCAAGGCGCTCCCAGGACGCGGATGGTCGTCGCCGGACATGACGGAACTCACGCAACGCGGCCGCCCCTTCGGCGGCCAGACGCTTATGATTAGCGCAAGTTTGCGATCCGGTTCAAAGCGAAACGGTTCTCAAGGTTTCTCGACGAGACCGTCGAGGCGGGCCAACAGCCAGTCCCGGTCGTCGGGCATGCTGGCGGCGATCCACGCCTCCTCCAGCAGGCCGAGCGCCCGCCCGACCGCGGCACCGGGCGCGACGCCCCGGGCCAGCACGTCGTTGCCCGACACCGGCAGGCGCGGCACCGTCCAGCGATCCGGCAGCGACAGCAGTTCGAGCCACACCGGCTCGCTCGCCCGGTCCAGTTCGACCCAGGACGCCAGCACGGCCTCGATGTACCCGTCGCGGCCGAGCCGATACAGCGCCACCTTGGCGGCCGCCTCCCCGGCCTCCGGCCGGACCCGGAGCCGCCGCCCCCGACGCGTCAGCACGGCGCGTTCCTCGTTCGACAGCCGCAGCCGCGTGGCGACCCGGCCGGCATCCTCCGCGACGGCGATCGTCAGCAGCGCCAGCCGCAGCATCGGGCGCGGCGCCTGTCCCGCCCGCTCTTCCGCCGCGGCCAGCCGCGCGAACGGCCCGAGGCGCGGCGCCACTGGCAGCAACTCGGTCAGCAGGCCGTAGGCCGCCATCGTCTCGATCGCCGCGACCGCGCCGGGCGCCGCCAGCAGCTTGACGAGTTCGAGCCGAACCCGCTCCCCCGACAACTGCGCGAGCCCGACCCGCTCGACCACCGCCGCATGCAGGCCGGTGGCATCCGGCGCCCCGTCGGCATACTCGGCATGGAACCGGAAGAACCGCAGGATCCGCAGGAAATCCTCGCGAATGCGCTGGCCGGCGTCGCCGATGAAGCGGATGCGCCGGGCCACCAGATCGGGCCACCCGCCGAGCGGATCGTGCACGGTGCCGTCGGCGGCGCAGTACAGCGCGTTGATCGTGAAATCGCGCCGACGCGCATCCGCAGCCCAGTCGGCGGTGAAGGCCACCGTGGCATGCCGGCCGTGCGTCTCGACATCCTCGCGCAACGTCGTCACTTCGAACGGATGATGATGCGCGACCACCGTGATGGTGCCGTGCGCGATCCCGGTCGGCACCGCCGCGAACCCGGCCGCAAGCGCGAGCCGCATCACCTCGTCGGGCGGCGCGTTGGTGGCGATGTCGATATCGGAGACGGCCTTGCCGATCAGCGCGTTGCGCACCGCCCCGCCGACCACCCGGCCTTCGTAGCCCGCCGCCGCGATCGCCTGCAGCACCGCCTGAGTCTGCGGCTGCCGCAGCCACGCCGCCCCGTCGAGACGCGGCAGCGACGACGGGAATGGAAGAACGTCGGCGCTCATACGGGCGAATTCTCCCCTGGCCTCGACGTCACCGGATCTGTCCAGGATTGACGTGACCGCCGTCGAGGCTCGGCGGCACATAACCCTGGTTCGGCTTACCGCCCGTGGTGCTTCCGAACACGACCAGCACCGTGACCACCAGCACGGCGCCGCACGCGAACAGCCAGATCAGCGGGGCGTCGTCCAGAACGCCGCGCTTGGGGTCTTCGCCCCGCCGCGTCAGCATCACGTAGGCGATGTACATCGCGGTCGGCAGCAGCAAGAGAAGCACATTCTCGATGACGATACGGATCATGTCGCGAACAGCCTCTCGTGCATGTTGACGATCATGCCGGCGGTCGCGCCCCAGATGTAGCGTTCGCCGAACGGCATCGCGTAGAAGGCCCGCTGGCGTCCGCGCCATTCGCGCTCGTGCCGCTGGTGGTTGGCCGGGTTCATCAGGAACGCCAGCGGCACCTCGAAGGCGGCGTCGACCTCGTCGGCATTCAGCGCCAGCGTGTGGTCCGCCGCCACCAGCGCCACCACCGGCATGATGCGGTACCCCGTGCCGGTCCGGTAGCTGTCGAGAAACCCGAGCGGCTCGACGAACCGCCGTTCGAGGCCGATCTCCTCCTCCGCCTCGCGCAGCGCCGCGTGCACCGGCGTCTCGTCCTCGGCGTCGACCCGGCCACCCGGGAACGAGATCTGCCCGGCGTGGGTCGACAGGTGCGCGGTGCGCTGCGTCAGCAGCACCGTCAGCGTCTCCCGCACGACCACCGGCACCAGCACCGCGGCCGGCCGTGGCGGATCCATCAGCGCGAGGTCCTCCAGCAGATCGGGGTTGAGGTCGAAATCGCTGCGCCCCCAGCTCCGCCCCGTGCGCGGGTCGAAGATCGAATCCGACGGCGACGCGTGCAGCCCGGCGCGGGCACGGGACACGAACTCGGCAACGCCGAGCGTCTGCAAGGGTTCATCTTCGGACATGAGCTTGAGCTTATGGCCATGTCCCGGGGGGCCGTGCAAGAGCCCTCTGTGCGGCCGGCGGACAGGGTCAGCCAGCCCGGTGCCTACATGCCGTCGCGTTTCTGAGGTTTCGTCCGCCGCCGCAAGTCGCTACGACACGGCGGGCGCTGATCTGACGTGCAGTCACGGGAGCGGATTTCGATGGGGCCGGTGCGCCGAAACGCGATCGCAATAGGGCTCGCCGCCGCACTCGCGGCGCTCGCGCTGCCCGTCCATCCCGCCGCCGCCCAGGACCCCATCGCCGACCTGATCGAACGGTTGACGTCGAGCCAGCAGCGCGAACTCAAGGCCTGGCGGGAGGCCCGCGCCAAATACGAGGCCGAGGCGTCCGCCTACTGGTCGACGGTCTCCGAAAAGCGCACCGAGCGGCGCAAGCGGATCCGGGCCGGCACCCCGGCGACCGCCGACGACTACGTCACGACGTATCCTCCCGAGTACCAAGGCCCCCGGCTGACCCCAGAACTGGCCGCGCTGCTCGCCAAGGAGGAGGAGCGCCAGCCCAAGCCCGCCGATCCCGTGCCGACCGTCGCCGACTTCCGCGCGCATGCCAAGGCGGTCTACGGCTTCGAGCCCACCCGTGTCCCCGAGCCCGAGTTCAAGCGCCGCTATGCCCGCGAATCACTCGCCCTCGGCCTCGGCAAGGACCAGATCGTGCGCGTCTACGCGCTGGAGACCGGCGGCATCGGCACCGCCGACATGCAGTCCGGCATCAATCCTTTGACAGGCCAGGGCAAGGCCATCTCGACCGCGCTCGGCTACGCCCAGCTGCTCAACGCCAACTCCGTGAACGAACTGGTCAAGCACGGCCCGGAGTTCATCGCCCGCCTCGCCCGCATGGCCATTGCCCCCGGCATCCCCAAGGCCCGGGCCATCGAACTGCGCCGCAAGCAGCAGATCGTCCAGCGCATGCTGAGCAAGGCGCGCGCGGTGCCGAACGAGTGGGCGGCGCACGTCCGCTTCGGCGGCACGCCCGCCGGGCTCGGCATACACGCCCTCAACCTCGACGGCGATATCGGCCCCTGGTTGCAGGCCGCCAAGCTGAACGACATCCGCAAGCTGGCCGCCAGCGAAGGCCGGCCGTCCCTGACCGGCCCCGAGATCGAGCTGATGAACCTGGCCGGCCCGGCGACCGGCCTCGAAATGATGACGCCGGTCGGACGCACCATGCCGACGCCGAATTTCTTTTCGCGCGGCGGCTACGAGCGCAACCCGGTGGTCAAGGGGCGCACCGCCGCCGAACTGCTCGTCGAACTCGAAAAGCGCATGGACGTGCACATGAAGAAGCCCGGCGCCGTCGAGTTCGCCCGCATCTTCGACGAGGTCGCCCGCGAGCCGCGGTGACCGGCCGTCGACGATCGTGCGCGTGCCCCCCTTGCGCCGCGCCATGAAACAGAATGAATAAGTCGCGCCGCCGGAACTCGTCCGCCGCCGAAAGATCCCAACACGCCGGAGTCCACCCCTGCCCAACCCCGCCGTCACCGCCTCGACCCTGCTCGGCCCCTACGCCCGCGGCTGCCTGTTCGTCGTATCCGGCGGGCTGGTGCTGAGCCTCGGCGTGTTCTTCATTCGCGGCGCCGCCGAGGCCGACGCCTTCCAGTACGTGTTCTGGCGCTCGCTCGGTTTCACCGCCGCGCTGGTCGCCGTCGCCGCCGTGCGCGGCACCGAGAGCCCCGCCCGCCAGCTCGCCCGCCTGCCGCTGGCCGGCTGGTTCGGCGGCGCCGCCATCGCGCTGTCGGCGATGACGTTCATCCTGGCCCTCAAGGTCTCCTCGTTCGCCGAAACGTTCTTCCTGTGCTCGCTGGCGCCACTAATGGCCGCCGCCCTCGCCCGTCCACTGCTCGGTGAACGGCTGACCACCGGAACGGTGCTCGCCATCGCGCTCGCCGTCGCCGGCGTCTGGGTGATGGTGGGTGGCGACTTCACCGGCGGCAACTGGACCGGCCGCGCGCTCGCGCTGGTCTCCGCCGCCACCTTCGCCGGCTATACGCTGGCGACCCGTGCCGCCGCCGCCCACGCACTCGACGCGCTGCTGATCGCTTTCGGCCTGATCGCCACCGGCAGCGCCGCGCTGGTGCTGCTGGTGGCCGGCGGACCGTTCCTGCCGCCACTGTCCAACGTACTGATCGGCTTCGTCCACGGCGGTTTCGTGCTGTCGCTCGGCCTTTGGCTGTTCGGCCAGGGCTCCCGCCACGTCAGCGCGGTGACGCTGACCATGCTGGCGCAGACCGAGGCCATCGCCGCGCCGATCTGGGCGGCCCTGGCCTTCGGCGAGCGCCCCGGCCTCGCGGTGGTGACCGGCGGCGCCATGATCTTCGCCGCCGTCATCGGGCAGGCCATCGACGCCGCCCGCCGCGTCGGTGCCGCGCCTAGCGCGCGTTCCCCTGGAGATATTCCAGCGCCGCCGTGACACCGCCGGCCCGGTGCGGGATGCCGGCGACGGCGAGTCCCATCTCCACGGCCGCCAGCGTGCCGGTGACCATCGGCTCGTTGAAGTCGCCGAGATGGCCGATGCGGAACACGCGATCGGCGAGCTTGCCGAGACCGCTGCCGAGCGACAGGTTCCCGCGCTCCAGGATGATCTTGCGCAGCTTGTCGGCCGAATGGCCTTCCGGCGTGAAGATCGCCGTCAGCGCGCTGGACTGCTCGCTCGGCGCCTTGGCCACGATCTCGAGGCCCCAGTGGCGCACACACCGCCGGGTCGCCTCCGCGGCCCGCTCGTGGCGGGCGAACACGTTGGCGAGGCCTTCCGCCTCCAGAAGATCGAGCGCGACCCTGAGTCCCTGCAGCAGATTGGTCGCCGGTGTCGACGGGAACCAGCCCTTGGCGTTGCTGGCGATCATCTCCTCCCACTCCCAGTAGGCGCGTGGCATCCGGGCGGTCTTGGCCGCCGCCCGTGCCTTCTCGGAGACGGCGTTGAACGACAGCCCCGGCGGCAGCATCAGCCCCTTCTGCGAGCCGCAGATGGTGACGTCGACGCCCCACGCGTCGTGCTCGTACACCATCGAACCGAGACCGGAGATGGTGTCGACGAGCAGCAGCGCCGGATGGCCCGCCGCGTCGATGGCCCGGCGCACGGCGGCGACATCCGACACCACGCCGGTCGACGTCTCGTTGTGGACGACGCAGACGGCGCGGATCGCCCGATCCTTGTCCTCGCTGAGCCGCGCCTGGATGCGGGCGGCGTCGACGCCGGTCCGCCAGTCGCCGGCCAGGAACTCGGGCTTCAGCCCGAGCCGGGTGGCGAGACGGTGCCACAGCGTCGCGAAGTGCCCGGTCTCGAACATGAGCACCTGGTCACCCGCCGAGCAGGTGTTGGCGAGCGCCGCCTCCCACGCGCCGGTGCCGCTGGCCGGGTAGATGACCACCGGCTGGGTGGTCCCGAACACCGGCCGGATGCGGGTCAGCACGTCGAGCGCCAGCGTCTGGAAGTTCGGGCCGCGATGATCGATGGTCGGCAGCGCCAGCGCCGCCAGCACCGGCAGCGGGCAGTTGGTCGGACCGGGCAGTTGCAAGAAATGACGGCCGGTCGGCATCGTCGGACTCATGGGCATCTCCCAGGGCGCAGGGTGGTGTTGTTTATGATTTTGCATTTTGTATTATAAACGCGGCGAAGATCAAGCGCCGGGAGGGCATGCCGTGGCCGCCGACATCGCAACAGGGACTTCCGCGGCCCCCGCGTCCGTGGGCCGGTCGGGCGGGCACTCCCGCAACGTGCGGCTGGAGCGGCGCCTTCAAGCGGCACTCGAAGGCGAGGTCCGCTTCGACCTGCCGACCCGCGGCCGCTTCGCCACCGACGCATCGATCTACCAGATCATCCCCGAAGGCGTCGTACAGCCGCGCTCCACCGCCGATATCGCCGCCGCGATGGCGGTGGCCCGCGAGGAGGGCGTGCCGGTGATCCTGCGCGGCGGCGGCACCTCGCAGAACGGCCAGCCCATCGGCCCCGGCCTCGTGATCGACTGCAGCCGCCACCTCGCGACCGTGGCCGCCTACGATGCCGCCGCGCGCACCGTTTCGGTGGCGCCGGGCCTCGTCCTCGAACACTTGAATGCCCGGCTCAAGGCCGACGGCCTGTTCTTCCCCGTCGAGCCGTCGACCGCAAGCCGCTGCACCATCGGCGGGATGACAGGGAACAACTCCTGCGGCGCCCGCTCGCTGCGCTACGGCAAGATGGTCGACAACGTGCTGGCCGTTGAAGGTCTGCTGGCGGACGGCACACCGTTCCGCTTCGACCCCGCCACGCCGGAGCGCAACGACCCCCCGGGCGATCTCGCGCGCCGCGCCCTCGCCATCGCGGACCGCGAGCGCGAGGAGATCCTCGCCCGCTTCCCCAAGGTGCAGCGCCGCGTCGGCGGCTACAATCTGGATGCGCTGATCGCCGAGCGGCCCAATCTCGCCCACCTGCTGGTCGGCTCGGAAGGCACGCTCGCCGCGTTCACCGATGTCACGCTGAAACTCGCGCCGCTGCCCGCCCACCGCGTCATGGGCGTGTGCCACTTCCCGAGTTTCCGCGCCGCCATGGAGACGACGCGCCACCTCGTCGCGCTCGGACCGGCCGCCGTCGAACTGGTCGACAACAACGTGCTGGTGCTCGGCGCCGACATCCCGCTGTTCCGCCGCACCCTCGCCGACATCACCCGCGGCCAGCCGAACTGCCTGCTGCTGGTCGAGTTCGCGGGCGACGCGCGGGCGCCGCTCGAGGCCGACCTGAAGCGGCTCGACGCCTGCATGGCCGACCACGGTTTCGCGGACGCCGTCGTCGAGATCGTCGAGCCGGCCCGCCAGCGCCAAGTCTGGGAGGTGCGCGAGGCCTGCCTCAACATCATGATGTCGATGAAGGGCGACGCCAAGCCCGTCTCCTTCATCGAGGACTGCGCGGTGCCGCTGGAGCATCTCGCCACATACACCGCCGCGATCACCGACCTGTTCGCCCGCCACGGCACCCGCGGCACCTGGTACGCGCACGCCTCCGTCGGCTGCCTGCACGTCCGCCCCATCCTCGACATGAAGGATGCCGGCGGCGTCGCCAAGATGCGCGCCATCGCCGAGGCCGCCGCCGATCTCGTCCGCAAGCTCGAAGGCTCCTACTCGGGCGAGCATGGCGACGGCATCTCGCGCTCGGAGTTCATCCGTCCCCTGTTCGGCGACCGCCTGGCCACAGCCTTCGAGGAGGTGAAAGACGCCTTCGATCCCGGCGGCGCGCTGAACCCCGGCAAGATCGTCCGGCCCTGGCGCATGGACGACCGCAGCCTGATGCGCTACCCGCCCGGCTATCGCACCGAGGCGCCGGCCTCGCCCGGCCTCGACTGGACGCCGGCCGGCGGCTTCGCCGCCGCCGTCGAGATGTGCAACAACAACGGCACCTGCCGGAAGACCATGTCCGGCGTCATGTGTCCGTCCTATCGCGTCACCGCAGACGAGACCCACGTCACCCGCGGCCGCGCCAACACCCTGCGCCTCGCCCTGTCCGGCCAACTGGGCTCCGCCGGCGTCGCCACGCTCGAGGTCAAGGCCGCGCTCGACCTGTGCGTCTCCTGCAAGGCCTGCCAGCGGGAATGCCCGACCGGCGTCGACATGGCGCGCATGAAGATCGAGGTGCTGCGCCAGTACTACGCGGCGCACGGCCTGCCGCTGCGCGAGCGACTGGTCGCCTGGCTGCCGCGTTACGCGCCCTATGCCGCCATGATCGCCCCGCTGCTCAACCTGCGCGACCGGCTGCCGGGCCTCGCCTGGCTGTCCAAGCGCCTCGTCGGCCTCGCCGCCGAGCGAAAACTGCCGCGCTGGCGCCGGCCGTGGCAGGAGATCGGCCCCATCGCCACCCCCGCCGACATCGCGGGCAACGGCCGCGACGTCATTCTCTTCGGCGACACCTTCAACCGCTATTTCGAGCGCGAGAACCTGGAAGCCGCCGAGCAAGTGCTGGAACGCCTCGGCTACCGGCTGCACCGTGTCGTCCCGCCCGACGGCAGCCGGCCGTTGTGCTGCGGCCGCACGTTCCTGTCCGCCGGCCGGACCGACGAGGCGCGCGCCGAAATGCAGCGCACGGTCGCGACGCTCGCCCCGTTCGTCGCCCAAGGCGTCCGCATCGTCGGCCTCGAGCCGTCGTGCGCGCTGACATTCCGCGACGAACTGCCGGCGCTGGTACCGGGCGACGACGCGGCCCGGATGGGCACGGCCGTTCTGCTGATCGAGGAGCTGCTGGCCAGCGACGCGGCGGCGCTCGCCGGCCTCGGGCGTGCGGCCACCAGCCTCGCTGGAGCCACCGCCTGGCTGCACGGCCACTGCCATCAGAAGGCTGCCGGTGCGATGGGCGCGGTCGAACAGGTGCTGCGCGCGCTTCCCGGCCTCACCGTCAAGCCGATCGAGTCGAGCTGCTGCGGCATGGCCGGCGCCTTCGGCTATCAGGCCGAGCATGTCGCGGTCTCGAAGGCGATGAGCGAGTTGTCTCTGCTGCCGGCGGTGCGCGCGGCGGCGCCCGAGGATCTGGTGGTCGCCGATGGCACCAGTTGCCGTCATCAGATCGCGGACGGCACCGCACGCGAGGCGGTCCACGTCGTCCGCATCCTGGAAACCGCGCTCGGAGACCGGCGATGACCCGCATCCCGGCTACCGACGGCATCAACCGGCGCTATCTCCACGACATTGTCGCCGACCGTTTGCGCCAGCTCATCCTCGACGGCGAGCTCGAGCCGCGCAGCCGCGTCAACGAACTCGAACTCGCCGAGCGCTTTGCCATCTCCCGCACGCCGCTGCGCGAGGCCATCAAGATCCTCGCCACCGAGGGGCTGCTCGAGTTGCTGCCAAACCGCGGCGCCCGCGTCGCGTCCATCTCGGACAAGGAACTCGACGACGTGCTGGAGGTCGTGGCGAGCCTGGAAGCGCTGGCCGGCGATCTCGCCTGCCGCCATGCCACCGCCGAGGAGATCGCGCAGGTGGCCACACTCAGCGACGAGATGGCGGACGCCTGGCGGCGGCGCGACGAGGCGACCTATTTCCGCCTGAACCGGCAGATCCACGACGCGGTGATGGCGGCGAGCCGCAATGCGGTGCTGGCCACCATGTACGCCAACCTGTCCGGCCGCATTCAGCGCGCCCGCTACACCGCCCACAAGACCGACGACCAGTGGGCCCGCGCCATGCAGGACCACCGGGAGATGGCCGAGCGCCTGCAGGCGCGCGACGGCGCCGGCCTCGCCGATCTCCTGCGCCGTCATATCCGCAGCAAGAAGGATGTGATCGCGGCGGCCTACGGGTGAGCGACAACGGTCGCATGTTCGGCGATGAACATCATGCGCGCCTGATTGTGCCCCATGTTCGGATAGCGCCGGCGCGCCGAGAACCCGGCCGCAGCCAGCCGCGCGATGAACGCCGCCTCGGTGTAGCGCGACAGGCCGAGCCGCGCCCGCTTGGCCAGATAGCCCGAGAACACGGTCCGCACGAGACCGAGGGCCGCGGCCAGGAAAAACCCGCTGCGGAATGCGAACACCAGCAGCGCCCCGGCGTCGGAGGCCGACGAGACCGACGGCGGGATCACGTCGGCGACGGCCAGCCGGCCGTGCGGCGACAGCAGCCGATGGGCGGCGGCGAGCACCTGGCCGAGTTCCTCCCCATCGAGGTACTGCACCACCGAGTTGATGACCACCAGATCGATCGAGCCGGCCGGGATCGACGGCAGATCCTCCGGCGCCAGCACGGTCACGTCGTCGCGTCCGCCGAACTCGCTGGCGAGCCGCTCGCGCACCTTCGGCGCGCCGTCGCACAGGTACAGGTGCCCGACGCGTTCGGCGACGCGGTCGGCGAACAGTGCCTCCCCGCAACCGAAGTCCAGGACGCGCTCGCGCGACCCGGCGATCAGCGCCATGGTGTCCTCGGCGATCGCGGCATAGTGGCTGCTTTTGTGACGCTCGTTGACGTAGATCGGCGTGTCACTGTTCCAGTAGTCTCGCCAGCTCATCGACCGTTTCCACGCACAAAGATATTTGGCACCACGTGCCGTCGGACATCGCCACGATCCATGCCCCCGCGCAAGCCATCGCTTGTGATCGCTTGTGTCGGACCCGCGGACACGTGCAACGAGGATGCGAATCGTGTGCCGAGACTATGACCTCGCGTGTGTGTCAAGGCTTGGATGGATCGCCGCAGCGGTTCCATCCAAGTCGATCGCTCTCTAGGAGCACATCCCGTGGCAACGGCCAACTCCTGTCATGTTCCGCGTCGATCCGCCCGCTGATACCCCGCCGGCCGAACGCCGCGCCCTTGTCGTCCTTGCGGCCCGCTGGTCGCAGCCGACCGGCCCAGGCGCCGACACGACCGGCGCCGCCCGCCTCGCCGGGTTCCGCGACGCGCTGCAGACCGCGGCCGGCGAGGCGGGCGGTGTTCTCATCGGCCAGCTCGGTGCCGTCACCGTCTTCGCCTGGGGCCTCGCGGAGGGTGGCTTTGGCCTGTTGCAGCGCGCGCGGTCGGTCGCCGTTCGAATGGCTGCCGCGCCGGGCGCGCCGGCGATCGGTGTGGAAGCCGGCACGGCGAGCGCCTGGCGCACCACGGGCGGCCGGCTCCTGCTGGTCGACACCGATGCCGAGCACCGGGCGCTCCATCTGGCCGAAGCGCCGCCGCCCCACCAGCCGGCGCTAGGCCTGACCCTGCGCGCCCTGCTCGGTCGGCGGACCGCGCAGATCTCGGGTCCGGCGGCCGAAGTCGCGGCCCTGCTGACCGCCGCCCGCCGCGTGGGCCATCTCGAGCCGACACCACAGATCTGCCGCTGCCTGGCGGTCATCGGCGCTCCGCTCGATGTGTCCACACTGGCGGCTCTGACCAGCCTGCCGCAGGCCGAGGTCCGGCGGGCGCTTCACAAGCTGGCCGCCGAAGGCGCGGTCCAGCCGACGGACAAGGCCTGGCGGCTGGCAACCCGGCTGCGGCCGGGACTTCTTCTCATGGTGCGCGCCGAGGACCGCGCCGCACTGCGCGCCGCCTACGCCGCCCACCTCGATCGCAGCGCCGGAACCGGCGTGACCGCCGCTTCCGCAGGCCGTATCGCCCGGGCCGCCGAGCAGGGGGGATGCTGGCCACTCGCACTCACCTGGTGGCGCCGCGCGGACCGGCTGGCGGCGGAGGCAGCGGAGCCGGCCGCCGCCTTGCGGGCTCTCGACCGGGCCGTCCGGATCGCCACGACCATGCCGGAAGCCATGCCGTCCGAGGACCGGCTCGAATTGTTGTGTGCACGGGCAACCCTCCTCGGCACGATACGCGGCAATGCCGATCCCGAGGTGATCGCAGCCTACAAGACCGCGCGGGACCTGCTGCACCGCCATCCAGGACACAGCGCCCAGCGCCGCTTCGATGTGCTGTTCGGTCTGCAGGCCTTGCACCTCGTGCGCGGTGAGATCGCCGAGGCCGGTACCACCGCCGTCCACCTGCTCGACGTCGCCCGCCGCAGCGACGACGACGGGCTCCTCACGCTCGCCCACCGGCTCACCGGACTGACGCAGTTTCTCGACGGCGAACTCGGCGCCGCGATCGGTCACTATCGCAAATCGCTCGCGCTCTACGTCGAGGACCGACACGCCGATCTGCGCTTTCGCTATGCCTCCGATCAGAAGGCGCTGGCGCTGGCCGGGCTGGCGTGGGCCGAGGCGATCGCCGGCCACGCGAGCCAGTCGGCCGCGACCGCTGCCGCCGCCGACGGTTACGCGCGCCACACCGGCCATCCCCACACCATGGCTCATGTCGCCTGCGTGCTCGCCGTCCGCGCCCAGATGCTCGGCGAGGGAGAGGCCGCCGCCACCCTCGCCCTTCAGGCCCACGATACCGCCACGCAGCACGGCCTCGTCTATTGGCGCGCCTGGGCCGATGTCGTGCTCGGCTGGTTCGAGGCGCACGACACCGCTTCGGTCGGACTGAGCCGGATCGAGGCCGGCATCGCCGATTACATGACGACCGGTGCCCGCCAGGCGCTCCCGTTCCTGCTGCTGCTCAAGGCGGACGCCGAGATCCGCGGCGCCAACCTTGCGAGAGCCGGCGTCACGCTCGCCCGCGCCGAGCGCTACACGCGGCGCGGCGGCGTGGCGGTCTACCGGTCAGAGGTGCTGCGTGCGGCGGCGCGAGTCGCGGCCGAGGTGCAAGGCCGCAGCGCCGCCGCTCACCTCGCGCGCAAGGCCTACCGTATCGCGGCCACCCAATCGGCCGACCTGTTCTGTGGCAAGGCGGTCGCACAGCTTGCGGCAATTACCGCCGGTGAACCGCCCGATCTCCAACGGCTGGTTCGCGCCGTGAAACAGAATCTGACGGGAAATTGAGCGGAATGATTATCGTTCGGGCGCAGTTGCCGGTTCTCACGCCGCGACAACGATGGCGCACATGAGATGAATTATGGCGAATCACCGGGCCGAAGCTCTTGAATTGCGCGGAAAGCACACAAGCTGGTGTTGATATGGGCACGCCGCGTGTTGCCGTTTCGACGCACTTCCGCCTGAACCGTCTGAAATTATCGGAGATGTGGGCGAGGCGGTCCTGCGCGACGTTGATGCGACGGGTTCGGGCGTGGCCGAGCGTCTGCCGTATGCTAGAATTACACAGGGCGACTTCGTGGCCCGCGCAGGGCCGGTGACGACGCCCCCAGGATGCACCGTTCGCGGTGCTTGGAGAGAGAGCGACGGGACGACCATGGCGAAAGATGAAGAGATCTTCGAGATCTTTGCGCGCAGCTACGATCGCCACAAGCGCACGGAGATGTCTCTCAAGGAGTACCTCGAGGGGTGCCGCAGCGATCCGACGATGTACGCCGGCACGGCCGAGCGCATGATGGCGGCGATCGGCGAGCCTGACGTCGTCGACACCTCGCGGGATCCGCGCTACGGCCGGATCTTCCTCAACAGGACCATCAAGGTCTATCCGGCGTTCGCCGATTTCTTCGGCCTCGAGGAAACCATCGAGCGCATCGTCGGCTTCTTCCGGCATGCCGCACAGGGTTTGGAGGAGCGCAAGCAGATCCTCTACCTGCTCGGCCCGGTCGGCGGCGGCAAATCCTCGCTCGCCGAGCGCGTGAAGGAGTTGATCGAGCGTCTGCCGATCTACGTCCTCAAGGCCGGCGAGGAAATCAGCCCCGTCTTCGAAAGCCCGCTCGGATTGTTCGATCCGGTCGGCATGGGGCCTGCGCTGGAGGACAAGTACGGCATTCCGCAGCGCAAGCTGACCGGCAAGACGAGCCCTTGGGCGGTCAAGCGGCTCGACGAGTTCGGCGGCGACATCTCCAAGTTCTCCGTCGTCAAGGTCTACCCGTCGCGTCTGCGCCAGATCTGCGTGACCAAGACCGAGCCGGGCGACGAGAACAACCAGGACATCTCGGCGCTGGTCGGCAAGGTCGACATCCGCAAACTGGAGTTCTTCGGCCAGAACGACGCCGACGCCTATTCCTACTCGGGCGGCCTCAACCGCACGACCCAGGGCATTCTCGAATTCGTCGAGATGTTCAAGGCGCCGATCAAGATGCTGCATCCGCTGCTGACGGCGACCCAGGACGGCACCTACGTCGGTACCGAGAACGTCGGCGCCCTGCCCTATCAGGGCATCGTGATCGCGCATTCCAACGAGAGCGAGTGGCAGAGCTTCAAGGCGAACAAGAACAACGAGGCGTTCCTGGACCGCATCTGCGTGATCCAGGTGCCCTACTGCCTGCGCGTCTCCGAGGAGCGCAAGATCTACGAGAAGCTGCT
>JBMOGA010000059.1:0-23526 GCA_049318625.1 Hyphomicrobiaceae bacterium | reverse complement strand
CGGTGACGGCCGGGTTCTAACTTGATTCCTGGTATCGCGATCAGGGGCAGGGCAGAAATCGACTTCATCTGCCAGCACGTCAGCGCCGACCAGTCGCACCGGTACTGCTGCATCCCGATCCTCGCCCACGGCGAAACCATCGGCCTGCTGCACATGGCCGACACACACGCGCGTCACGGCGATGCGGCCTCCCCCGATCAGTACGATCAGCGTCGGCTGATTTCCGTCTGCGCCGAACACATCAGCCTGGCCATCGCCAACGTCCGCCTGCGCGAGCAGCTGCGCGACCAGTCCATCCGCGATTCCCTGACCGGTCTGTTCAACCGGCGCTACATGCTGGAAACACTGCGCCGCGAGATCGGCCGGGCAACGCGCAAGGACGAGCAGATCGGCCTGCTCTCGATCGACGTGGATTTCTTCAAGCGCTTCAACGACAACCATGGTCACGACGCCGGAGACACCGTGCTGCGCGTCGTCGCCGAGCGCATGACGGCCCTGTTCCGCGACGACGATATCGTCTGCCGCCATGGCGGCGAGGAATTCGTCATCCTGCTGCCGGGTGCGACCACGCCGACCGTGCTGGAGCGCGCCGAAGTGCTGCGCGCCGCGATCGAGAAGACGGTGGTCCGCTATGGCGAGGATCGCCTGCCACCGATCACCGTCTCGGTTGGCGTCGCCGTTTTTCCGGCCGATGGACGCTCCCCGCACGAGCTGCTGAAGGTCGCCGACGATGCGCTCTACCACGCCAAGGCGGCCGGCCGGAACCGTGTCGAGATCAGCGGTCCGGCGGCGCCCCGCACCACGGCGGCAGCCGACGCCGAAGCCCTTTTGGACCGCGAACTCACGCGAAACGCCGCCTGACGCCCGGTTGCGTGGCGCCATCCGGGCAGGGGGCGGCGCTGTCGCGTCGCCAAGCCGCCGCCACGCGTCACGCCAACCGATCCGCGCCGGCCCTAAGCCACCTCGAAACGGATCGGCTGCGCGCCCTTCCACAGCACGGTCCGGCCGAGCTCCGGCAACTGATCGAGGCCTGAGGTGATCGTCAGGAAATGATTGCCGGCGAGCTGCCCCATCTTGCTCGAGAAGCTCACGCCGCCATAGGCCAGGATGATCTCGGCCTCGCTGTAACCGCCCGGATAGAAGAGAAAATGCCCCGGCGCCGGGTGGCTCGTGTGGTTCTCGTAGCCGATCCCGAAGTCACGGTCGCCGAACGGGATCCAGACGCCTTCCCCGCTCCAGCGCACATGCACGATCTGGCTGTCGAGGGGCAGCAGGCTCCGGAAGGCCGCGCAGGTCTTCGGCGCGGCCGCCTCCTCGAAGCGAGCCTGGAACGCGAACGGCCCCGCATGGATCAGTACTGTCGTCATGGCCTGAACCTTCCGCTCTTGCAGTGGTGTCGACAACCCGTCAGCCTCGATGCCCTCCACGCCAGCCGCCGCGAAGACGGGCGATGCCACGCACCGGCCGGCCGTCGACGGCGGCATCCACGCACGCGTCGTGGCATCTGCCGTGTGTGAGATCGCCGCTCAGCGGTCCAGGCCCGACGGGACTTGTCCGGGCCGCAACTGCTGCTCCGTCCGGACGCATTGAAGACGGCGCGTGGAAGCTTCTCAATTTATCATTGCGTCGACAAGTGCTATCGCCACCGAGGCGCGGCTCAAAAAGGAAGCGGGATGTCCGATATGCAGGCAAGCACCATTGAGGGTCACGCCATGACCGTGCTCGGTCCCGTGGCCACTGGCACGCTCGGCAACGTGCTCATGCACGAGCATCTGATCTGCGATTTGACGCCGCCCGCCCGCCGCGGTTCCACCGAGCCGGAGGTCGAGATCACCCTGCTCAACGCCTTCGATGTGAATTATCGGCCGGCGGAGCATTTCGGCAATCACCGTCTGCGCGACGTCGCGCTGGCGACGCAGGAGTGCACCCTGTTCGCCCGCGCGGGCGGCGGCACCATCGTCGAGATGTCGACCGGCGGGCTGGCGCCCGATCCCCGCGCACTGGCGCGCATCTCGCGCGATTCGGGCGTCGCCATCATTCTCGGCGCCGGCTACTACACCGAGGGTTTCCAGGACGACGCCACGCTGGCGCTGTCGACCGCCGAGATCGCGGACACCATCGTCGCACAGTTGCGCGAAGGCGCCTGGGGTACGGATGTCCGCTGCGGCATCATCGGCGAAATCGGCTGCTCGTGGCCCTTGACGCCGTTCGAACGCCGCAGCCTGGAAGCCGGCGCCCTGGCCCAGCAGCGAACCGGCGCGAGCATCACCGTCCATCCCGGGCGCCACCCTCAGGCCCCGCACGACATTCTCGACATCCTCGATGCCGCCGGTGCCGATCTCTCACGCGTCATCATCGACCACATGGACCGGACCTACTTCGACGACGGCGAGGTGGTATCCCTGGCGCGGCGGGGCTGCGTCGTCGAGTACGATTTTTTCGGCATCGAGACGTCGAACTACTGGATGGGCGTGGCCGACCTCCCGACCGACTGGATGCGGCTGCGCTGCATCCGTCGCCTGTTCGATGCGGGCCTCGGCGATCGGGTGGCCGTCTCGCACGACATCTGCACGCGAGCCCGCCTGCAGACCCTTGGCGGTCATGGTTATGGCCACCTGCTGCGCAACGTGGTTCCGCTGATGCGTGATCGCGGATTTTCCTCGAGCGAGATCGCGCAGGTGTTCGTGGAGACGCCGGGGCGTTTGCTGACCATCGGCGGCGGACGCGTCTGAAGGGCAGGGGAAACGGCCGCCGCTTTCACGCGCTTTCGGCGCAGGACCCGGGCAATGACGCCAGACGCGCCGCTCACGCGATGGACCCGATCAGCCGTGGCGCGCGACTGTCATCGGGCACTGCGAACGGGCCGGTCTCCCACGATCGACGCGCTCTCGAGCCAAGGCCACGGTGGGCTGCCCGTCGATCGCAAGCCAAGAGCGCAGCGAAACGATCAATTCGTGACCTTGAGCTGAATGCCAGCGGTCTTTAGGATTTTGCGCCAGCGTACGACCTCGGTTTCGAGCTTCTTTCTGGCATCGGCAGGTCCCCGTTTTCCGCGCGGGAAAGCGAGCGTATCGGACTCCGCGAATTTCCTGATGGTTTCGGGATCGTCCAGGGCCGCATCGAGTGCAGCGCTCAACTTGGCGATCGCCGCAGGAGGTGTACCTTTCGGCGCATACAGGGCGTGCCACTGGGTCGCTTCGAAATTCTTGATACCGGCCTCATGGAAGGTCGGTACGTTCTTCATGGACGGCAATCGCTGCGACGCGGCGACCGCCAGGGGCCGCACGGTGCCCTTCGCGCTGTGCGGCGCGACATTGACGCTCTGATCCATGAGGAAATCGATCTGGCCGGACGCAAGGTCGTTCATGGCCGGGCCGGTGCCGCGATAGCTCGACTCTTTGAATGTCGCGTTGCCGAGGGCTGCGCGCAATTGCAGGTTCACGAGGTGCGATCCGGAGCCGATCCCGGCATGGCCGAAGCTCACTTTGCTGCCCCCGGTACGAATGTACTGGAACGCTTGCTGGGCCGTGGCGATGGGCAGGCTCGTGCGTGCCACAAGCACGTATGGTCCGTCACTGACCAGGCCGATCGGCTCGAAACTCTTCACCGGATCATAGGGAAGGCCGGCATAGAGCGAAGCACTGGCGGCATGCGCGGCGTGATGCAGGAGCAGGGTGTAGCCGTCCGGGGCAGCAGCGGCGACGCGGGCGGCGCCCTTCGTGCCGCCGTCGCCCGCCGTGTTCTCGACGGTGACGGTTTGGCCGAGACGCACGGACATGCTCCGTGCCACCAGGCGGGCAAGCGCGTCACTCGGGCCGGCAGCGGTGAATGGCACGACCAACGTGATCGGCCTGGACGGCCAGGGCGCCACGGCTTGGGCCTGGCTGGCAGCAGGAGCGGCACCCACGGCCAGCGCCAGGATCACAAATCGGATCGCGGCTGCGAGCCCGCGGCCACCAAGTTCCCTCCGCACGAGAAGCCCCCATGCGCATTGCCAACGCTCACGTACCGATGGGACGAACATCGCCCTGCATTCCTCGAATTGTCTTGCTGTTGAAAAATCTATGCGGCTGACGGGGGCGATGCAACCGCCCTCGCGGCGCCGCCGGAAACAATGCGGCACGGCCGCCGCGGCGCCCATGTCCAGCAGCACACACCCGTCAGAGGCTTCCCGATTGAAAAAGTTTACTTGTGAGAGCGGATTTATCGAGACGAAGCGCGCCGACCAATACTAAGCTCATGCATCCGATGGAGGCTCGTCATGCGACGCAAACTCACGCTGATCCGCGATCTCGAAAAGATGGGTATCATCCTTGCGATCACGACCGCTGCCAGCGTCGTGGCGACGGTCATGAGCGTCGAGTAGGGACCGTCTGTCGTCGCGAGCGCTGATGCGTGCCGAACCCGGTGTCTGCTGGAACGGGATCGGCGAAGCGCACGGCACGTGATGGTCATGACGAATGAACCATCGGCGAGCGCTTTTTGCAAAAGCCGCTGTTGGCGCCCAGCTGATGGCGCCCATGTGCGGCGCACGTTTCGATACGAAACTGGCCGACCCCGAACGGGCCGCCGAACCCAGCTCGGCGCCGTGCAGCTGTCGCCAATTCAAGTCTCGGTTGTTGTGGTGACAGGCACTGCGCGTGGCTTCGTGTAGCGAGCGGCGGCCCTGATGCGAGCAACGATCTCGATCACCAAGTAAAGTCGGGTGCGGTGACCTGCTTCGACCGAGACTTCAATTTTCGATGCTGATGGCGGTTCAAGGGGTGCTTGTGCGAAAGGCCCTTGTTCACACGCGTCGAGGAAAATGCCGACGAACAGCCCCTCGATCGCCGCCACGTCATGGTCGAGCTTTTTGTAGCGGTCCCGACCGGTCTTGCCGGCGCGCTCCATTCGGTGGGGCATCGATTTGCCGGCCAGCCTAAGTTCGGCGTTGCAAACACGACGACGGGCGCCGGATTGTCGCGCAGTACATCGTGGTCGATCAGGTCCTCGCGGCCGAGGACCAAGTAGCAGAGACCCCGGCGCAGCGGATCGGGCACGGGCATGCCGGACAGCGCCAGCAATGTGCAGATCGGTGAAGCAAAGGGCCAGCAATCGGCTGAGCCCGATCGCCCTCGCCAACAGCACAAACCGCCCGCTCGATGTGATGGCGCCGCCGTCGAAAGCGCCCACAAGCCAGCATCCGCAGCCGCATCCCAGATCGAGTTCGCTCAGGCGACACTCTGCCGGCATCGGGGATCGCCTCCGTCTCGGATCAAGTCGCTGTCGCAACAGAACATTCGCTGAGCCGGAGCGGCGCTGCGCACAACGCGTGGGGGACGTTCGGGTTCTGGAGTTCCGACAGTGCGATGGTTGGACGGTGACCTGTCGCTGCGATAGATTTGATCGCGTGGGCCTCGGCACGCCTTCCGCCGGTCGGTCCGATCGGACGGCACGCCCTCGGGGGACGCCATGCGCGATGTCGGATCGAAGATCACAATGCGGGCCGCTGCAGGACTGGCGGCCATGCTGCTGTCAACGACCGTGGCGCTGTCGCAAGGAGACTGCGGCAAGGAGCGAGCCACGCTCGAAACCGCGGCGCGCGGCTTCTCAGTTCAGATCGAAGTCCCTGCGAGGGCACGAGCAGGTGCCCCCTTGGCCATCAGTTGGACGGGCCACGAAGCCTTCTCTGGCTCCACGCCGGCATATGTCATCGTGGCTGCGCCAACGGACGTAAGGTTCGCGGGCGACTATCGCGCGCTCAAGCCAGCGGATGGTGTGCGGGCCCAGACGCCAGCATCAGAACCATCAAACGATCCGGGCGAGAGCCCCGTCGTCGGACCCGGCTTCTTCGCAGTCACTGGCACAGTGCGTGGCCCGCAATCGATCGCATTTGGCATGGGGCGATTGCGGGCTTTCGTGCCGCTCCATGGCGATCGTCACAACCTGCCGCGTCGCATCGTCGTGCGGCCCTACCGCGACGGCCCGCTCGTTCTCGAATGGGCGCTGGTGGCAGCGGGGCCATGCGGCGTCTGGATGCTCACCGGCGCACCTTTGCCACCCATCGCCGTCTACAGCGGTGCGCCGGAGATCGTGGTGTTCGACACGACCGTTGCCGGACGGCCGGCAACCGCTAAGCCGGCGGCCCAGTCTCGCGGCGACGCGAACGGCAAGGCGATCTCGGAGCGGGGGCTGGTGCCGAGTGCGCCAGCCACATCACGTGGCGCCGTCGTCCTCGACCGCCCCGCAGATATCGTTCTGTCCAAGTCTGGTGCCTACCGGATGCATGTCTTCGCAGGCCGCTATCTGGTCTTCGATACGGCGACCGAGGCTCTCATTCTCGATCGGGCTGGCGACAGGCCGTCGTTCTCCCCGACATCGCGGTTCATTGCGGCGGTCGTAGCGGCGCGCGATACGGAGGAGGAGGAGGGAGGCGCCAAGCAGGGGACGCGCTTCGAGATTATCGACCTCGTGTCGCGGCAAGCCGAAATCGTAGCGGACGGTTTTGAACTCGGCTGGGCGCTCGGCGATTCCCTGGTGATTGCAAATGGTGCCAACGGAGGCAACGGGGTCGAGATCTGGCCGACGCTGGTCGGTAACGCTGCGATCGGTGCGGAGGGCAAGCAAACCTATTCAGTCATGAACAGGTTTGACTACAAACTCGACGCATGGCGCGACCTTCGCCTTTCGGTTGGAATCGACGCGGGCGTTTTCGAGATGGGGCGCAGCGCGGACAGTGTTGTGGCTCATGGACTGGCCACCAGCCAGCCGGTCATCTGTAAAGCGCAGGGCGCCTGCTTCCCGGGATCTATTGCGGACCGCCTCAATCCGATCTGGCGCGGGCCCAACCGCTGGCAACTCGAAGGAGGCGTCTCGTTCACGCACGCCGCCGGTCCGAATGGTGCGCCCCGCCGGCCGATGGTCCGGCATACATCCTTGCTCGGCTCAGCGCGCCCGAGCGTTATGAAGGCGGTTGATCCGCGGCGCGCGGTTCGTGATGCTGTCGGTTGGCGCTCATTGTCGGCGACCGAAGGCACGGAGGCAACGGCGCGGCGCGGGTTCCAGGAAGAACTTGCCCGCTTCGGCATCGCTCTGGCGGCCGATCAAAACCCGGAGAGCCTGGTGTCGTGGCAAAGTGGCCCTTCGCGCGACGAGGATTCGGCGCAGTTCAAATACCCTGTGGCACGGATCGAATCGGAGATGCGTGCCATGATCCCCGATGCCGAAACGGCGCTGCAGCGCGCGCCGATGATGGCGGATATGACGGGGGACATACCGAAGATCTTTCTTTCGTCCCACGCGCGCGGGATTTGGCGCTGGCGGATCGGCGGCGAAACCTTATGGCTCGTTCAGGTTCTCACGATTCAGGGCAGCGGTGGCTTCGGCTATGGCGGCCTCTATCTCTTCCGCTCGGGCAATGGCGGGGCCGGCACCATCGTCAATCTTACCGACACGTTGGGAGAGGATCGACTGAGCCGCTACGGCGCGATTGGCACGGATCCTCAGATCAGGGCCTTCGTCAGTCAGTCCCGCTACCTGCTGCTGGCCGCGCCCCTCGGCCGGGCGCTGGCCATCTACGATCTCGTTCGCGGTCACGCGGTCATCCAGATCGCCGACGTGGAAAAATCGTTCATCGTAGAGAGCCTTCACATCACTGACGACGGGCGCCACCTCGTCCAGCGCAATACTAATGGCAGCCTCGCTCTATACGTCATCGCCAGCGGCAAGCGGATCGTCTCCGGGCGCTATGTCGACGGCGAGATCATTCTTTATGACGATCAAGGACACTACGACGCGACCTACGAAGGCGGGCATTTCGTGCACCTGCGTTTTCCAGGTACGCCAGGGCTTCACACCTTCCATCAGTTCTCGGCGAAGCTGAAGCGGCCCGATATCGTGCGGGCGCTACTAAAGGGTGCCCCCGTCGCAGAGGATGCGCCTCAAATCAGCGCGCCGCCGACGGTCGAAGCGACGGTGGCCGAAATCTCGGATCGGCAAATCGCCGTGCGTGTCGTGGCGCGGTCCGGCGATGGTCTGGCGGCACTGCGCGTCTATCAGGACGGGCTGCTGACGCACGAGGAAGCCGTTACCGGTAACGAGGTGGTACAGACGCTGGTGATGGCGCGGTCTGGCGGTGCTCGGCGATTGGCCGTCGTTGCCAGCGATCGCAGCAATACTTTCTCTCTGCCAGCCGAGCAGTTGTTGCCGCCGTCACCTGCAGCGGATGGCAGCCTCCGTGGGATCGTCATGGGCGTAGACACGTATCATGACCGGCGGATTGCGCCACTCGCCTTCGCTGCGGCGGACGCCCGGAACCTCGTCCGCGCCATGTCGACGGGCCAGGGCAAGTACTTTGCGCGTATCGATCTGGCGCCGCTCACGGACGCCGCCGCCACGCCGTCGCGGGTGCTTGAACGTCTCGAGCAGGCCGTCGCCGGATCCCGCCCCGGAGACACGGTCGTCTTTTTCTTCTCGGGGCACGGGCTGCGATCGCGCGACGGGGAGTTCTTTTTCGCCACCTCAGGCACCGATCCGGACCAGCCGCAGGCGACCGCGCTGGCCTGGAGCAAGGTCAGCGCGGTGCTGCGTCGGTCTAAGGCCCGTGTCCTCGTACTCATAGATGCGTGCCACTCCGGGCTCGCTGGCGAACTGGCATTTGCGAGCAATGACGATGCAGTTGCGCAAATGATGTCGGGTCTCAGGGCACCGATCGTGATCCTGGCCGCGTCGAAGGGGCGGCAGCTTAGCCAGGAGTTGGCGTCGATCAAGGGCGGTGCCTTTACGCGGGCGATCGAGGCAGTGATCGCCAAGGATCGGGCCAGGTTCGATACCGACCAGAGCGGGACTATCGAGATCAGCGAATTGTACGCCGGCGTAAAGCGGCTCGTACTTGAGTTGACCGGAGGCCAACAGACGCCCTGGCTGGCGCGCTCTGACATGATCGGAGATTTCACACTGTTCTGATCCGCCGCATCGGAACCGCGCGGTTCTTTAGTTTGTGCCCCGACGGCCTCCAATTAAACACTCAAGATCGTCGACCAAGTCGACACCTGACTGAGACAGCCGTCGTCTAGGACCGAAGTATCGATATCACAAGCACCATAGATCGGCTCGACCCGTCCGACGCCGATACCGTTGCCCAGATTCATCGCAGCTACCAATCCTCGATCGAGGCATCGGAGCAGAAGACCGCTGCGCAGATGACGTCGCTCGTCAGCGACCCACGCTATCGCGTCCATGTGGCCTCTCCGGTACGAAGGTTGCGGGGCAAGGTCACCGACGATACCCTAGCCAAGCGACGACCAGATCTGCAGGGTTGATTCTTGTCCGCCATGGCGGCGGTGGTACATCTGAGGATGTCCGGCTCGGGATCTGCCAGAGGCGCTCCAATATGATTGGCATGCTGATCGATTGCGATATCCACCCGGCCTTGCCGAGCACGTCTGCGCTGCTCCCCTATCTTGACGATCACTGGCGAGAGCAGGTCACGACCCGCGGCATCGACGGCCTCGATTTGCAGAGCTACCTGCCGAGCATGCCGCTGTCCGGCCGGCCAGACTGGCGCCACGGCGACGACAAGCCGGGCACCAGTTTCGAGATGCTGCAGCGCCAGGCGTTGGATGGCTTTGGCACCACACTGGCCATTTGCAACTGCCTCTACGGCGCACAGGCCGCCTACGATCCCTATCTCGCTTCGGCCTTCTGCAAGGCCATCAACGACTGGCTCGCAGCCGAATGGATGGCGAAGGATAGCCGGCTCCGCGCCGCCATCGTGGTGCCGATGCAGGCGCCCGATCTCGCCGTCGAGGAGATCGAGCGTCGTGCCGCCGACAAGCGTTTCGTTTCCGTGCTTGTGCTCGCCCAAGGCGAGATGACGCTCGGCCGGCGCCTCTACTGGCCGGTCTATGCGGCGGCCGAGAAGCATGGCCTGCCGCTCGCCGTCCACGCCGGCAGTGCCTACCGCCAAGCGCCGTCCTCGGCCGGCTGGCCCTCATACCGGCTCGAATACTACATCGCCGAGGCGCAGGCCTTCCAGGCGCAGGTGCTCAGTCTCGTGCTGGAAGGCGTGTTTCGCAAGTTCCCCGCCCTCAAGGTCGTGCTGATGGAGTCGGGCGTCAGCTGGCTGCCGGCCTGCATGTGGCGCGCCAACAAGACGTGGAAGGGCGTGCGCGTCGAGGTGCCGTGGGTCGACCGTCCGCCGGCCGACATCATCCGTGACCATTTCCGGCTGACCATCCAGCCGTTCGATGCTCCGCCCGACAAGGCCGGCGTCGAGCAATTGATCGACCAGATCGGGTCCGACCGCATGCTCTTGTTCTCGACCGACTATCCACACTGGCACTACGAGGGTACGGCGGCGATGCCGGAGCACATTCCGAAATCGATCGCCGAGCGCATGCTGAGCGCCAATGCGCTTGAAACGTTCCCGCGCCTGTCCCAGACGATCTGAAGGAGGTTTGCGATGGCCGATGTTCTCGATCGCTCGGCTGGCGATACCAACCGCGACGTGAAGCCGAAGTCGCGCCTGCGCATCATCGATTGCGACATCCACCCGAGCCCGCGCTCCAACGAGGAGGTGATCGCGTTCCTGCCGCGGCGCTGGCAGGAGCATTACAAGCTCTTCAGCGACCACCTGCGCCTGCCGTTCATGATCAACCTCCCTTACCCACGGTCCGCCCCGCGCATCGCCCGGCGCGATGCTTGGCCGCCCGGCGGCGGGGTTCCCGGCTCCGACCTCGACTTCATGCGCCAACAGCATCTCGACCCGCTCGACGTCGAGTTCGGATTGCTGCAGGTGCTCGACCTGTTCGTCTATTCCCAGCAGAACCTGGAGTTCGGCGCCGCACTCGCGCGAGGTATCAACGAATGGCAGGTCGAGTGCGTCGCCAAGCCCGAGCCGCGGCTCAAGCCTTCGATCGTCGTTGGCCAAGACGACCCGGTTGCCGCCATCCACGAGATCGAGCATTCGGCTGCGACGGGTCATTTCTGCCAGATCAACATGGCGCCGCGCGCCAGCGAGCCGCTCGGACGGCGCAAGTACTGGCCGATTTACGAGGTGGCGCAGGCCGCCGGTCTGCCGATCGGCCTGCATACCGGCGGGTACGGCGGTCATCCGCCGACCGGCTCCGGCTGGCCGTCCTACTACAATGAGGAGCACCATTCGAACGCCCACACGATGGCGACCGTCCTGACGAGCCTGGTGATCGAAGGCGTGCTCGAACGCTTCCCGCGCCTCAAGTTCGTCTTCATTGAGGGCGGGTTCGGATGGGTGCCGGCAGCCATGTGGCGCATGGACAAGCAGTTCGAGCGCTTCCGGGCGGAGGTGCCCCACATCAAGCGACGGCCGTCCGAATACGTGCGCGAGCACTTCTGGTTCACCACCCAGCCGATCGACGAGCCCGAGAGGAGCAAGGATATGCGGGCCCTGATCGACTGGATCGGTATCGACCGCCTGCTGTTCTCGTCGGACTATCCCCATTGGGATTTCGACGATCCGCGACATGCGTTCAAGATCCCGCTCACCGACGCCGAGCGCGCCAAGATCTTCAATAGCAATGCCCGCAGCGTCTACAGGTTCGGTTGAACATGGCACGTCACGTGGTGGCCAGTACGGCCGACATCCCAAACGGTGGCAACAAGGTCGTCACCATCGAGGGCCGCGAGATCGTGGTCTTCCATATCAAGGGTGAGTTCTTCGCGTTGCTCAACCGCTGCCCGCACGAGGGTGGCCCGATGGACCGGGCCCAGCCGGTCGCCAAACTCGACTCCGACGGGCCCGGAAACTACAGGCGCTCCCGTGAGGGCGAATTCCTGCGCTGCCCGTGGCACGGTTGGGAATTCGATGTGCGCACCGGCCAGTCCTACTTCGACCCTCGCCACTGCAAGGTCCGCGCCTACCCGGTCGAGGTCGCCGACGGCAAGGACATTCTGAGCGGCCCCTATGTTGCGGAGGTCTTCCCCGTCACGATCGACCGCAACTACGTGCTCGTCGACGTTTGACCGCCAGCGCCGTGTCGTCGGGGCGTTTCTCGGCGAGGATTGGCCGGAACCGAATAGGGCCGTTGCGTCCTTTGCATCGGCGCGCTGCATGCGGCGCGGCCGAGTGGGGGTGAGTTCAAGCCCTGGACGAGCGCCTGTCGCGCGCGGCTGCCGGCCACCTATCCCTTGACGCCACCCGTGCCCCAGCCGGCAATCAGATAGCGTTGCACGGCGAGGAAGAACAGCAGTGCCGGGATGGTGATCATGACGCCGGCAGCCATCACCATTCCCCAGTCCGTGATCGTCGACTCGTAGAGATCCTGGATGCCGACCGGCAATGTCTTCAGGGCGTCGCTTCCGATCAAGACGCGCACGAACAGGTAGTCGTTCCAGGCGACGATGAACGTGAAGATCGAGACCGCGATGACGCCGGGAAGCGCCAGCGGCACGATGATGAGACGCACGGCTCTGGGTCGCGAGGCGCCATCGATCATGGCGGCCTCCTCGAGTTCGAGCGGGATCGACTGGAAAAACGAGCGCAGCATCCACATGCTGAACGGCAGGGAAAACGTCGTGTAGGCGAGGATCAGACCGAGATGCGAGTTGGTGAGCCCCACCCCCCGCATCAGGATGTAGAAGGGCACCACGATCATGATCGGCGCGAACATGTAGGTGAAAAGCATCGTACCGGCGATCGTCTCGCGGCCCTTGAAGCGGAAGCGCGTGATCCCGTAGGCCGCCAGAGTTGCGACGACTATGGTGAGCAGGGTCGAGCAGCCGGCCACGAAAATCGAGTTGATGAAGTATGTGAGAAAATTGGTGCTCGAGAACAGGCGTTCATAGGCGCCGAGCGTTGGTTGCAGTGTCCAGAAGGTCGGCACCGCCGTCAGGATCTCACGATCCGGCTTGATCGACGTCAGCACCATCCAAAGCAACGGAAAACCGCACAGGAACGCGAGAAGCGCTGCGGCCCCGTAGACGATGGCGCGGCCGAGCAGAGTGGCGGTTACATCCGGGTTCATAGGCTCTCGTCCCGCTGGAAGAGGCGGAAATAGAGGGCAGCGAAGGCGGCGAGCATCAGGAATATGATGACGGACAGCGCCGCACCCATGCCGACCTGCAACTCGCCGAAGGACTTGACGAAGGTGTAGATCGGCAGCGTGCGCACGAAAGCGCCGAGGCCACCGGCACCGGCGAAAAGGTAGATCAGGTCGAACTTCGTGAACATGAACATGAAGCGGAGAAGCACCACCACGAAGAGCACGTTGGCGATCTGCGGCAGTGTCACGTGCAGGAACCGCGAGACGACGCCGGCGCCGTCGACCTTGGCGGCCTCGTAGAGTTCGGGACTGATGGTCTGCAGCCTGGCGAGCACACTGATGAGTACGAACGGGAAAAAGGTCCAGGTCGAAACCAGGATCAGCGTGAGCATGATGTTGTCGGGGTCGAACCAAACGTAGGCTCGGTCGGCAAGACCGCTTGCTTCGATCGCGAATTTCAGAACGCCGTAACTGTCGTTGAAGATCCAGCGCATCAGGATAACGACGACAATCGTCGGCAGCATGTACGGGAACAGCGCGAGCGCGCGCACGAACCCTCGGCCAACGAACGACTCGTTGAGCAGCAAGGCGGCCGCCACTCCGACCACCACCTGCAGCGTGACCGACCCGAAAGCATAGATCGCGCCGAGCTTCAGCGCCCGCCAGAACTCGGGATCTTCGAACAGGAAGTAATGGAAGTTGGACAACCCCGCCCACGTCTGAATGGGCAGGTAGGCATGCTTGTGATGCAGGCTGACCCAGAACGAGTAGGCAACTGGATAGAGGATCAGTCCGACCACCATGAGCACCGCCGGTGCCAACAGCACGTAACCCCACCAGTGCTCTGGAATGCGTCGTGCACGGGGCTCGCGGACCAGCTCCCTCCGCTCGCCCTTCTGCGGGCGCGACGGCGATATCGGGGGCAGGGCCAAAGTGTCTTGCACGTGAAAACCTTCGTACACGAGGTCCGGACGGCGGTAGCGGCGGTATCCTGTTCGCGAAGTCCGTCACCAACTGCGGTGGGGACCGGTGCGAAATTCGCGAACGTCAAGACACGCATGAGTTCGATCGTCTGGCGAGGTTCGGTTTCCGAAGTCCGCTGGTGCCTTGCGGCTGAAGTTCCCAGCGGACTTCGGTCTCACCTCAAGAGGGGCCTACCAAGTCTTGTAGCCGAGCTGCGTGATCAGCGTCTCGGCGCGGCCCTGGGCGCGGGCCGCCGCCTCCTGCGGGGTCTTCCCGCCCTTGACGACATCCGTCACCATGTCGACCAGGATCGTCGAACCCGCGATCTCGGCGATGAACGGCAGGTCGAGATCCGGCCACTGGGTGATCATCACCGGCTTCGGCTCGTTCTTTTCGATGACGGCGTGCTGGGCGTCGACCCAGAACTTCCACTTCTTGAACTCCTCGATCGACGTGTACTCCGGGTCAGACCGCAGCGACTTCGTGATCGGGAAGAAGTGAACCGGAACGGACTTTATGTATTTGAGGTAGTTCTCTTTCTTGAAGAAAAACTTGACGAATGCGGCCGCCTCTTCCGGGTGCTTCGAACCCTTGAAGATCATGATCGGCTCGGAATCGAATTGCGTCAGGAAGTCCTTACCGGACGGCCCGATCGGCTTGGTCGAGAACACGCCGATGTCACCCTTGGCGACGACATCCGGCGAATACTGTTCGAAGTAGCCGTTGCCCCGGCCCCAGCCCAGGATCATGGCCGTCTTGCCGGTCGCGAGATCGGCGAACGTGGCCAAGTAGTCGCGTGACAGCCAGTCCGGCGCCAGGCAACAGTCGTTGAGTTCCTTCCAATAGGCGAGCACCTCGAGAACCGGCTTCTCGGTGAAGGTCGGCCGGCCCTTTTCGTCGAACAGCCGGCCGCCGTTCGAGCCGACCCACATGTAAAGGTCCTCGTTGATGAAGAAGCCCGGTCCGGCAAGGCTCAGACCATAGCGGCCCTTGGACTTGTCGGTGAGCTTGGTCAGCATCTCCTTCCATTCCGCGAAAGTCTTCGGTGCCTTCTCGGGATCGAGGCCCGCTTCGCGCATGAAGTCCTTGCGATAAACGATCAGATCGGTGCCAACCGCGTGAGCGATGCCGTAGTACTTCTTGTCCTTGGTATTATAATCGAGCTTCTTGACCACGTCGAAAATATCATTTTCGCCGATCGACTCGATAACGTCGTTGAGCGGGCGCAGCAGGCCCTTGGCCGCCAGCGAGCGCTCGACATAGGTCTGGCCGTGCGCGATCTCTGGGAATGCGCCCGAGGCCAAAGCCGTCTGCATCTTCTTGTCGAGGTCACCCCAGCCGATCGCCTCTTGCACGACCTTGATGCCGGGATTGGCTTTCTCGAAATCCTTGATGATCTCGTCAATCGCGGCCTTGCTCTTGGCGTTCGGTTCTGTATGCCAGAAATTGACCACCTTCTGCGCGTGCGCCGGGCCGGAGAGGGCGAGACCTCCCAATGCCAACGATAAGGCCAAAGGAATCGCACTCAAGAGGCAGGTTTTTTTCATTTCTAGACCTCCACAAGACTGACCTAGGTTCACTACTATGACTCCGATCGTCGGGATTACGCAATCGGCGCATTTGGATTGAATGTGTTTCGCGCACGACTTCCGTGCAGAACGCGCCGCGCGTGCGCCCGTCGATGTCGGCATGCCAAGTTTCTCCCGAGCGGTTGGCGTTCGGGAGGTGTCTTCGTTCGCGTGTGCGTTCCGGTCCCCGATCATTGCAGCACGCCGGGCCGAGGTTCGGTCGACGCGGCGAGACGAGGTCCGGTCTTCATCACCTCCGCCAGAATACATGCAATGGCGGACATTCGAGTGCGTGCGGTGCCACGAAGGCGGTGGGCCCGTCGGATCCGTGGGCCGGTTTGGCAGGTCACCTTGACAGATACTGCGTCAACAGGAACACTGTTGTCCAACTGGTTAGTCAACCCGGGTCGCGCGCATGCCTCAACGTTCCGCGATCGTTGATGTCCGATTGGCGATCGACATCGGCGGCACGTTCACAGACATCGTTTTGCGCGGCGGCGACGGGGTCATGCACCAGAGCAAGATCTCGACCACACCCGACGATCCAAGTCGCGCTGTCGTCGCGGGCGTCGCTCAATTACTGGCCGAACTCGGCATCGCGGCCGGATCGATAGTCGAGGTGCTGCATGGCACCACCGTCGGGTCGAACACGATCCTGCAGCGTAAGGGCGCACGCACGGGACTGATCACGACGCGCGGGTTCCGCGACGTATTGGAGATCGGGCGCATCCGCATGCCCGACATGTTCGACCTCACCTGGGACAAGCCGAAGCCGCTCGTGCCGCGCCGCCACCGGGTCGAGGTGACGGAGCGCCTCGCCGCCAACGGCGAGGTGGTGCTGCCCCTTTCCGAGGACGAGGTGATCGCCGCCGGCCGCAAACTGGCGGCGGACGGCATCGAGGCGGTCGCGATCTGCTTCATCAACAGCTATCGAAATCCCGAGCATGAGCGTCGCGCCGAGGCGATCCTCAACACGCACGTTCCGCAGCTTTTCGTTTCAACGTCCTGCGCTGTGCTGCCCGAGATGAAGGAGTACGAGCGTACCAGCACGACGGTGGTGAATGCCTATCTGCTTGCCGCCATGCGTGCGTACATCGAACGCCTGGAGGCTGGACTCAAAGGGCTCGGCGTGTCGGCGCCGATCCTCGTGATGACATCCAACGGCGGGATGCTGCCGGCGAGTGTGACGGCAAAGCTGCCTGTGCTCGCCGTTGCTTCGGGGCCGGCTGGCGGAGTCATCGGTGCGGCTCGGCTGGGAACCGCTCGTGGCGAGCGCGACATCATCGTTTTCGACATGGGCGGCACGACGGCCAAGGCGGTGATCATCGAGGACGGTCGGCCGACGATGACGTCGGAATACGAGTTCCGGGATGGCATGTCGACATCGAGCCGCTTCATCAAGGCGGGCGGTTACATGCTGAAGGTGCCGGCGATCGACATTGCCGAAGTCGGCGCCGGAGGGGGCTCGCTCGCATCGATCGATGCCGGTGGCCTGCTGACTGTCGGGCCACGCTCAGCCGGGGCCGCACCGGGGCCGGCTTGTTACGGCCTCGGCAACGAGTATCCGACCGTCACGGATGCCAACGTCGTGCTTGGTTTTGTCAATCCGCGGGCGCTGGCGGGCGGGCGCCTGCGCATCGACAGCCAGTTGAGTGTCGCGGCCATCGAGAGCCACATCGCGCGTCCTCTCGGCCTTTCGGCGGTCGACGCCGCCCACGGCATCCGCGCCGTCGCCAATGCCTCGATGACGCGGGCGATCCGGGCCGTCACTGTCGAGCGCGGCCGGGACCCGCGCGACCTTACTCTCATGGCGTTCGGCGGCAATGGCGGCATCCACGCGACCGATCTCGCCCGCCAGCTCGGCATTCCTCGCGTCGTGGTGCCGGCATTGTCGGGGGTCTTCAGTGCTGTCGGCATGCTGGCGGCCGATGTCGAGTACATCGCGCTGTCGACCGTTACACGGCCGCTCGAAGCCATGACACCAGCTGACATCGGCGCCATTCAGGAGCGGCTCGCCACCGAGGTGGCCGAGCGCCTTGCGGCCGACGGCTATTCCCGTGACCGCCAGGAGCTTTCCTGGGAGGCCGACGTCAGACACGAAGGTCAGGCCACCGAATTGACAGTGCCCTACCGGGCTGGCGATCTGGCGATGATCCGAGCTAATTTCCTCGCGGAGTATCAAAAAACTTACGGTTATCGCGACGAAACGCCCGTCGAGGTGATCAAGGTGCGGGTTGTCGGACGCGGACTGCGCGAGCGCCGCTTCGACTTCCGGTCTCTGTCGGTGGCGCATCGGCCACCTGCCGCAGGCGGCGGGGTGCGGTCCATTTCGTTCGCCCGCGGTGCCGAGTTCGTCGCCACCGAGATTGTCGAGCGGACGGCATTGTCGCACACGCCGCGGCGTGGCCCCTTGGTCATCGAGGAGTTCGACTCAACGATCGTCGTTCCGCCCGACGCCCGGGTCCACCGCGACCACATGGACTGCATCGTGATCGATCTGGAGGCCGCGCCATGAAGGTCGATCCGATAACGTTCGCAGTCATCAAGAGCGGCCTCGATGCCATCGCCGATGATATGGCGTATACGGTCGTGCGCATCGCTCGCTCCGAGATCGTCAAGGACGTGATGGATTTCTCCGCCGCAATCTGCGCCGCCGACGGGCAGATGGTGGCACAGGCCAAGACCATCGCGCAGCATCTGGGCGCTATTCCCGAGGCAATGGAGGCCGTGCTCACCACTTATGCCGAAGATCTTTACGACGGCGACGTGATCATCATGAACGATCCCTATCACGGCGGGATGCATCTGCCCGATATCTTCATGTTCGTGCCGCTGTTCCACGGTGGCAAGCGCCGCGCGTTCGCGGTGGTCATTTGTCACCATACGGACGTCGGCGGTCGGGTGCCGGGTTCCAACGCCTCGGATTCAACCGAGATCTATCAGGAAGGCCTGCGCATTCCGCCCTTGAAACTGTACGAACGCGGCGTCGTCAACCGGACTCTCGAAACGCTCATCAAGATCAATGTTCGCGTTCCTGATCGTGTGTGGGGTGATCTGTCGGCACAGTTTGCCGCGGCCCAGGTCGGCAAGCGCGGCCTCGACCGGCTGATGGATCGCTACGGCGCCGACGAGGTCGAGTCCTACATGGACGAGCTGTTGGACTATGCCGAGCGGTTGACCAAGGCCGAGATCAAGACTTGGCCAAAAGGCACGTATCGTTTCCTCGACCACATCGACAACGACGGATTTTCCGATACCCCGATCCCCATCGCAGTGGCCATCACGGTCCAGGACGACGGCACACTGATGGTCGACTATACCGGGTCGTCGAAGCAGGTGAAGGGCGCTCTGAACTCGACGCTGAGTTTCACACGGTCTCTGACCTACCTCAGCGTCCGTTGCGTGCTGTCGCGCGAGGTGCCGAACAATGTCGGCGTCTTCCGATGCATCAAGACGAGAGTCCCCGAAGCATCCGTGCTCAACCCGGTACTGCCCGGACCCTGTGCGGCGCGCGCGCTGACGGGTTATCGCGTCTTCGATGCCATGCTCGGCGCCCTGGCGCAAATCGTGCCGGACAAGGTGCCGGCCGCCGGCGAGGGCGGCAACAGCGTGATCTGCATCAGTGGGCTCAGGCCAAACCGCAAACCGTTCATCATCGTCGACATGATCTGCGGGGCCTGGGGCGGACGTCCGGACAAGGATGGGCTGGAGGCCGTCACCAACGCCTCGCAGAACCTCTCCAACGCACCCGTCGAGGTCATGGAAGCCGAGCATCCTGTGCGCATCGAAGAATATGCCTTTGTGCCCGACAGCTGCGGCGCCGGCCAGTGGCGGGGCGGTGTCGGCATCCGCCGCTCCTACAGGATCCTGGCACCCGAAGCCCTCATGCAGATGCGGACCGACCGGGTCGTGTTCCGGCCTTATGGACTTTCCGGTGGCGGACAGGGCGGACCGTCGCGCAACAGCCTCGTCGAGGACGGGGTCACGCGGGCGCTCCCCGGCAAGATCACCATGGGTGTCAGAGAGGGCATGCTGATCATCCATGATCAGGCGGGGGGCGGTGGCTTCGGCGACCCCTTCATTCGCAATCCCGAACTGGTGGCCGAGGATGTCCGCGACGGCAAGATCACGCCGGAGTTCGCGGTACGCGAGCACGGTGTCGTCTGCGACGCCGACGGCAACATCGATCACGCTGGAACCCGGCGCCTGAGGGCCGCTCGGTCGACCCAGGCCAAGCCGGGGCTGGTTCATGCTGGCTAGGGCGCGCCAGACCGACCTGGAGACGGCGCCGCGGCCCGCCGGGTCACGTTCGGCCGATGCAACCCGCGCCCGCATCTTGGATGCGGCACGGATCGAGTTCGTCACGGAGGGACTGAACGGCGCGCGTGTCGACCGTATCGCGGCGCGTTCCCGCACCAACAAGAACCTGATCTACCATCATTTCGGGAACAAGGAGGGTCTGTACCTTCGCGTTCTCGAGGACATTTACGGCGCACTGCGCGCCCATCAGAACGACGCCGAGGTCGCCAACCTGTCACCGATCGAAGGCATGAAGGTGCTGGTCGGCAATACCTTCGATCATTTCGTGGCCACTCCCGACCTCATCCGCCTCATGAGTATCGAGAACATCCATTTCGCCAGGCATCTGAAGCAGTCGGCCAGCGTGAAGCAGCTCTATGCACCGCTGCTGGCGACGATCCAGTCGCTGCTGGCGCGAGGCGAAGCCTCCGGATCGTTCCGCGCCAATGTCGACCCCGTCGATCTCTATCTCTCCATCTCGGGGCTCGCCTATTTCTATCTGTCCAATCAGTTCACACTGTCTTGGTTGCTCGACAGGGATCTGGTCGGCGCCGCGCGCCTCGCCGAGCGTCGTCAGCACATCGTGGAGATGATCCTGGCCTATCTCCAGGACGGTGCACCGAAAGCCGGGCGGCGGGTGCGCGGCGGCCGGCCGCAGTCTGAGGGTCGAAGAGCAGCAGGGAGTAGGCGACATGTTTGATCGGACGATGGGACGGGCCGGCGCGCTGATCGCGTGGCTGGCCACCGCACTGGCACTGCCGGCCGCGGCGCAGGAAAAACTTACGGTGCGGCTCGATTTCTCGCCGTGGGGCGTGCACGCCGCGATGCATTTCGCCAAGAGCAAGGGCTGGTTCAAGGACGCGGGCCTGGACGTCGAGATCCAGGATGGACGAGGCTCTGGAAACACGATTCAGCTGGTCAACGCAGGTCAGGTGGATGTCGGTCAGGTCCAGCTCGGGCTCGTCGGCAGCGCGCGCGCCCAGGGCAGCACGATCAAGGCGATCGCCGGCTTCCAGCGCAAGACCGATCTTTGCATACTGGTCGACCGGGACTCCCCCATCAGCAAAGTCGCCGACCTCAAAGGCAAGACGGTCGTGGTGTTCGCTGCAAGTCCCTGGGCGCCCTTCATCGACAGCTATTTGAAGGCTGGCGGCTTGACCCGCGACGACGTCAAGGTCGACTTCGTAGATCCAGCCGCGCTCTGGGGGACCTATACCGCCAAACGCGCGGACGGCCTGATGTCGACGGTCGGCTCGGCTTTGCCGGTGGCCGAGAAGCCGCGACCTTCGAAGTGTCTGTTGATCTCGGATGCCGGGATCGAGTTCCCGAGCTACGGCTTGGTCGCGCGCGAGGAAACGATCGCCAGCAAAGGGGACGCGCTCAAGAAGCTCATCAAGGTTCAGCAGCGCGCCTGGTCGCATCTGGCCAGCAACCTCGACGATGGGGTCAAGGCCATCATGGCCGAACGGCCCGACGTAAAACTCGATCCGACGGTGCTCAAGGAGCAGATCAGGCTGACCATCGAGTATTTCGATACGCCGGCAAGCAAGGGCAAGGCGATCGGCTGGCAGGCGGAGGCCGATTGGGCCAAGTCCCTGCAGGCGATGGAGGCAGCCGGTGTCGTGAAGGCCGGCTGGAAGGCGATGGACTACTTCACCAACCAGCTTATCGAATGAACGGGTCTGCGGGGACGATGTCGCCTCTCGACACCTACCTCGGCATTGCCGGCGTGGCGAAGACCTACGCTTCGCCACGTGGTGATGTGACGGCGCTGACAGACATCGACCTCGACATCCGTCGCGGCGAGTTCGTCAGTGTTCTGGGCCCATCGGGCTGTGGCAAGAGCACTCTCCTGAAATGTGTCGCCGGCCTCGAGACCGTCAGTCGCGGCTCCATTCACGTGGGGGGTGCGCGGCTGTCCGGTCCGCCAGGCGGTCTCGGCGTCGTGTTCCAGCGCGACGTCCTGCTCGACTGGCGCACCATTCTCGACAACGTTCTGCTGTCGATCGAGTTCATGGGCCTGCCGCGCGCCCGCTATCGGACCCGCGCGCGCGAACTGCTTGCACGCTTCGGGCTCGCGGGCTTCGAGGATCGCCACCCCTGGGAGCTTTCGGGCGGCATGCGCCAGCGCGCCTCCATTTGCCGCGCACTGCTATCCGACCCGGAACTGCTGCTGATGGACGAGCCGTTCGGCGCCCTCGATGCCATGACGCGAGACGATCTGAATGTTGAGCTGACACGGATCTGGCAGGATCAGCGCAAAACGGTTCTGTTCATTACCCACTCGATCACCGAGGCGATCTATCTCTCCGATCGCGTCGTGCTGATGTCGCAGGGACCCGGGCGCATCTTCGACGTCGTGGATGTCGATCTGGCAAGACCGCGGCCACTCGCGATCCGCGAGACACCGGAGTTCGGGAGCTACGTACAGCGCATTCGCCGCCATTTCGCAGCGCTGGGGATCCTGAAGGAATGAGACAGCTGGCAAGACAGATCGCCGGCAATAGCAGCACGCGCGATGTCGTCGTGGTGATCGGAGCCGCACTTGCGATCTGGGAACTGGCGGTCTGGCTGCTGCAGCCATCGCCCTTGATCCTGCCAGCACCATCGCGAATCTTCGCGGAGTTCATTTCGACCCCATGGGTTTTTATGCGGCATTTGGGGTTCACGCTGGCGATAACCGGTATTGGATTCGTCCTGGCGGTCATTTTCGGCGTCGTGCTTGCCATCGCAATCGTTCACTCGATATTCCTGGAGCGGACGGTCTATACGCTGCTCGTCGCCCTCAACAGCATTCCAAAAGTGGCACTTGCGCCGCTGTTCGTGATCTGGCTCGGCACCGGCGTCGAGCCGAAGATTGCGGTCGCGGTGATGCTGGCCATATTCCCCATCGTCATCGATATGGTGCTCGGGCTGAGGTCGGTCGATCCCGACATGCTGCACCTCGCCCGGGTCTCACGGGCCTCGCCGTGGGCGATCCTGTTCAAGATCCGGTTTCCCTGCGCGTTGCCGAGCCTGTTTGCCGGCATGAAGGTCGCGATCTCGTTTGCGCTTGTCGGCGCGATCGTCGGGGAGTTCGTCGCCGGCAGCCAGGGTCTCGGCTTCCAGATCCTCGTTGCGCAGGGTCAGTTCGACACGGCCCGCGTCTTCGTCTCGCTGCTTCTCCTCGGCCTCGTCGGCACCGTGCTGTTCTTCGTGGTCGATTTCGGTGAGCGCCTCGCTCTGCCCTGGCACGTGTCGCAACGCGGACGCCGGCAGAGCGGCGGCACGGAACCTCATTCCTGACCGGATCGCCGGGCCTGAGCGGAGTGACACGATGAACGCCAGAGGCCCCCACCTCGGCCTCCTGGCCCTGCTGGCCACGGCTCTGTTGTGGGGCAGCAACCACGTCGTCGCCCGTGCCGTCAGCGAGACGGTACCGCTGCCGTCCCTGGTGTTCTGGCGGTGGTTCGTCGCTGCGACCCTGCTGACCCCGCTGGCAATGCCGGGCATTCGTCGGTCAGTGCCATTCTTGCGCGCCAACCTGGTCGAAATCATCGTCAATGCGACGCTGGGTGTCGGCGTATTCTCCTATCTGCTGCTTGGCGCCGCCTACAACAGTCTGGCGCTCGAGGTCGGCATCATCAACGCCACGACGCCACTGTGTGCGCGGCGGCGATCAAGGTGAGAACTCAGCGTCAATCAGGATGAGAACTTTG
>JBMOGA010000058.1:0-23750 GCA_049318625.1 Hyphomicrobiaceae bacterium | reverse complement strand
GCACGAACAGATTGATCGGTTCGCGCATGCTGGAGGCGGCCGGACATCAGGTCGAGACTGCGATCGATGGATTGTCGGCCGTCGCGAAGGCCGAGCAGGGCGGTTACGACGTCGTGCTGATGGACATCTCGATGCCGGGCATGGATGGCATCGAGGCAACCGGCCGGATCAGGAGCCTTGCCGGGTCCCGTCCGCCAGTGCCGATCATCGCCCTCACCGCCAATGCGTTGGCCGGGGACCGGGAGCGGTTTCTGGCTGCGGGCATGGTCGACTACCTCACCAAGCCCCTGCGGCGCGCCGAACTCGAGGCCGCTCTGGGCCGGGTCACGCGAGCGACCGAACCGGTGGCTCTGGCGATCTGAGGCACGACGCGCCGATCGTTCAGTTCTAACCCTTGCCCTCGAAGAACTCCTTCACCTTGGCGAAGAAGCCGCTGCTGGTGGGGCTGGTATCCTTGTGGCTCTCGCGCTCGAATTCCTCGAGCAGTTCGCGCTGGCGCCGTGTCAGGTTCTTCGGTGTTTCGACCTCGACCTGAATGTAGAGGTCGCCTTGCAGTTTCGAGCGCAGCACCGGCATGCCCTTGCCCTTGAGGCGGAACTGCTTGCCGGTCTCGGTGCCTTCGGGAACCTTGACGCGCGTGGTGGCGCCTTCCAGCGTCGGAACGTCGATCTGGCCGCCGAGTGCGGCGGTCACCATCGAAACCGGGACACGGCAGAACACGTCGGCTCCGTCGCGCTGGAAGAACGCGTGCGGCTTGATCGACAGGAAAATATAAAGGTCGCCAGCTGGGCCACCGCGCAGGCCGGCCTCGCCTTCGCCGGCCAGCCGGATGCGGGTGCCTTCCTCGACGCCGGCCGGAATATTGACGGAGAGCGTGCGCTCTTTCGTCGTGCGGCCGGCGCGGGAGCAGGTCGGACACGGGTCGTCGATCACCTCGCCGCGGCCCTGGCAGGCCGGACAGGTGCGCTCGATGGTGAAGAAGCCCTGGCTCGCTCGGACCTTGCCGACACCGCCGCAGGTCGCGCATCCGGTCGGCTTGGTCCCGGCCTTGGCGCCGGTGCCGCTGCAGGTGTCACAGGAGATGCTGGTCGGCACCCTGATCTGCGCGGTCTTGCCGGCGAACGCCTCCTGAAGCGTGATTTCCATATTGTAGCGCAGATCGGCGCCCCGCTCGCGGGTGGCCCCGCCGCGCTGGCCACCGGCACCGCCGCGACGGCCGCCCATGAACTCGCCGAAGAAATTCTCGAAGATGTCCTCCATCGAGGACGCGAAGTCGGGCCCGAAGCCGCCGGCCTGACCGCCGCGCCCCATACCGCCATCGAAGGCGGCGTGGCCGAACTGGTCATAGGCGGCGCGCTTCTGCGGATCCTTCAGGGCCTCATAGGCCTCGTTGATCTCCTTGAAGCGCACCTCGGCCGACTCGTCGCCGGGATTGCGGTCGGGATGGTATTCCTTCGCCAGCTTGCGGAACGCCAATTTCAAGTCCTGCTCGCTGGCACCGCGCGCGACGCCCAGGACTTCGTAATAGTCTCGCTTAGCCATGGACCTTGCCCGTTCGTCGCGTCGCCAGTGCGAGGCGATCGCCCAACCGGGCCCCTGAGACGACCCCCGGACCGCACGCTAGGCGCGTTGCGATCCGGTGGTCAACATGGGGTTTTGGCCGGTTCTGGCCGCCCGCACGGTGCCTTCGTCAGCTGGACTTCTTCTTGTCGTCCTTGACTTCCTCGAAGTCGGCGTCGACGACATTCTCGGCTCCAGGCTTGCCGCCGGCCTTGGGGCCGGCCGCATCGTCGGGACCACCCTCGGGTGCGGCGCCCGCACCCTGCTGGCCATAGACGGCCTCGCCGATCTTGAGCGAGGCCTGCGTGAGGGCCTGCAACGCAGACTTGACCGGTTCGATCTCCTCGGACGTCTGCACCGCCTTGGCCGCGTTGATGGCGGTCTCGACTTCGGTCTTCACCGCGGCGGGCACCTTGTCGGCGTTGTCCTTCAGCGACTTCTCGGTGGCGTGGACCATCGCCTCCAGGTGGTTGCGGGTCTCGACCAACTCACGCTTGCGCTTGTCCTCGCTGGCGTGTGCCTCGGCCTCCTTGACCATGCGGTCGATCTCGGTGTCGGACAGGCCGCCGGACGCCTGGATGCGAACGGACTGCTCCTTGCCGGTCGCCTTGTCGCGCGCAGAGACGTTGACGATGCCGTTGGCGTCGATGTCGAAGGTCACCTCGACCTGCGGAATGCCACGCGGCGCCGGCGGAATGCCGACAAGATCGAATACGCCGAGCAGCTTGTTGTCGGCCGCCATCTCGCGCTCGCCCTGGTAGACCTTGATGGTCACGGCCGTCTGGCCGTCCTCGGCGGTCGAGAAGGTCTGCGACTTCTTGGTCGGGATCGTCGTGTTGCGGTCGATCAGGCGGGTGAACACGCCACCCAGCGTCTCGATGCCGAGCGACAGCGGTGTCACGTCGAGCAGGAGGACGTCCTTGACCTCGCCCTTGAGCACGCCGCCCTGAATGGCCGCACCGACGGCGACGACTTCATCCGGGTTGACGCCCTTGTGGGGCTCTTTGCCGAACAGTTCCTTGACGATCTGCTGCACCTTCGGCATGCGCGTCATGCCGCCGACGAGCACGACCTCGTCGATTTCGGCCGGCTTCAGGCCGGCGTCGCTGAGCGCCTTCTTGCAGGGCTCCTTGGTGCGGTCGATCAGATCCTCGACAAGGCTCTCGAGCTTGGCACGCGTCAGCTTCATCGTGAGATGGAGCGGCGACTGGGTCTGCGGGTTCATGGAGATGAACGGCAGGTTGACCTCGGTCTGCTGCGACGACGACAGCTCGATCTTGGCCTTTTCGGCGGCTTCCTTGAGCCGTTGCAGGGCCAGCTTGTCGTTCTTGAGGTCGATCTGGTTCTCTTTCTTGAACTCGTCGGCGAAGTAGTTGACGAGGCGCATGTCGAAGTCCTCGCCGCCGAGGAACGTGTCGCCGTTCGTCGACTTCACCTCGAACACGCCATCACCGATCTCGAGGATCGAGATGTCGAACGTGCCGCCACCGAGGTCGTAGACGGCGATCGTCTTCGAAGCCTTCTTCTTGTCGAGGCCATAGGCCAGCGCCGCCGCGGTCGGCTCGTTGATGATGCGGAGCACCTCGAGGCCGGCGATCCGGCCGGCGTCCTTGGTCGCCTGACGCTGGGCGTCGTTGAAGTAGGCGGGCACCGTGATGACGGCCTGCGTGACGGTCTCACCGAGATAGGCCTCGGCGGTTTCCTTCATCTTCTGAAGAATGAAGGCCGAGATCTGCTGCGGCGAATACTGCTTGCCGCGCGCCTCGACCCACGCATCGCCGTTGCCGCCGCGGGTGATCTTGTAGGGGACGAGCTTGGCGTCCTTCTCGACGAGCGGATCCTCGAAGCGGCGGCCGATCAGGCGCTTGATCGCGAACAGCGTGTTGGCGGGATTGGTCACGCCCTGCCGCTTGGCCGGCAGACCGACCAGACGCTCGTCGTCGCTGGTGAAACCGACGATCGACGGCGTGGTGTTCATGCCCTCGGCATTGATGATGACCTTCGGCTGGCCACCTTCCATCACGGCTACGCAGGAGTTCGTCGTGCCGAGGTCGATACCGATGACTTTCGCCATTTCCATTTCCTTGTTTCTGCGGCGGACCGCTCAGGCCCAGAACGGCACCTGTTCCCTCCGCCAGTCCCCTCGCGAGGGCCGACGAAGAACGGTCCCCTTGGTTAGGTGGGAAGTCCGGCCGATATATAAGGCCGGTTCGCGGCTACGCAACCGGTCCGATCGCGCTCCGGTGCGCACTATTTGTGGGCCGAACGCATACAACGCGGGAGTCACGCCAAAATGCGGTTACCCGAAGGCGCCGAGCATTGGCAGGGCGCGCTCGATGCCGCAGCCCAGCAGGCGTTGCTCGATGACGTCCGGGCCGTGCTGGCGGAGGCCCCGTTGTACCGGCCGACAATGCCGCGGTCCGGCCGGCCGTTCTCCGTCGAAATGAGCAACTGTGGCGCTCTCGGCTGGGTGTCCGATGTGGCCGGTTACCGCTACCAGCTCCGCCATCCCGTCACAGGGGCGCCCTGGCCGCCGATCCCGCAGCGGCTTATGGGGGTGTGGGCCCGGTTCTCAGGGTTCGCGGCGCCGCCCGAAGCTTGCCTGATCAACCTGTATCGCGCTGGGGCCAAGCTTGGCAGCCATGTCGATTCCGACGAGGCGGAGCAGCGGGCGCCGGTGGTGTCGGTGTCGCTGGGCGATACCGCCTTGTTCCATATCGGGGGGTGCCGGCGCGGCGCGCCGAAGGTCAAAATGACGCTGCTCTCGGGCGACGTGGTGGTTCTCGGCGGGCCGAGCCGGCTCGCCTACCACGGCATCGATCGCGTGTTTGCAGGCAGCAGCGCCCTAATCGAGGGCGGCGGCCGCCTCAATCTGACGCTGCGGCGGGTCAATCCAGCGCCGTTCTGAGAGAACGCCGCCGTCAGGTGCCGTTCGGATCGCTTTCGTTGGCGCCGCTGGCCGGCTGTGATTCGGGCGTCTCCTGAGGCTTCGCTGCCTTGGCGCCGCCGGTGGCGACGACGACCATGGCCGGGCGCAGGACGCGATCCTCGATGACATAGCCGGACTGGAAGACCTGAAGCACGGTTCCCGCGGTGACGTCGGGGTTCTGCTGCTCCATGACCGCCTGGTGCAGATGCGGATTGAACGCCTCGCCCTGCGGGTCGACCCGGCGGACACCATTGCGTTCGAGCGCGTTCAGGAACTCTCGCTCGGTCAGGGTCACGCCTTCGAGGAGGCTCTGCAGTCCGGGATTGTGCTCGGCATCAGCCGGCACAGCGGCCAGCGCCCGCTGGAAGTTGTCGGCGACGCCGACGATGTCGCGCGCGAACTTGCTGATGGCGTACTTGGCCGTATCGGACTTCTCGCGTTCGGCGCGCTTGCGGATGTTGTCCATCTCTGCGTGGGCGCGCAGAAGCCGGTCGGTGAGGTCGCGGATCTGGCGCTCGAGTTCGGCGAGTTGGGCTTCGAATGCCGCCTGAGCGCCATTGCCGTCCGTCGCCGGGGCCTCGGTCGTCGCGGCATCATCCGCCGGCTTGCTCGACGGTTGCGGCGGCAGTTCGTTCGGCGTGTCGCTCATGAATCCTCTTTGATTTCAAACATCTGGCAAAGCGGCAGCGCGGGCCGACACCGACGCGCCCCGATATCGGCCGGTCGCGGGTAAAAATCAAGAGATGAGCCGACCGACCAGCTTGGCCGTGTAGTCGACCATGGGAATGATACGGGCATAATTCAGTCGCGTCGGGCCGATCACACCGAGCACGCCGACTATGTTGCGCTGTTCGTCCTTGAAGGGTGCCACGATCAGCGACGAACCGGACAGCGAAAACAGCTTGTTCTCGGCGCCGATGAAGATGCGGACGCCCTCCGCCAGCTCGGCACTGCCGAGGAGCTGCGCGACGTCGCGCTTCGATTCGAGATCGTCGAACAGCTGGCGGATGCGCTCGAGATCTTCGATCGCGGTCAGGTCCTTCAACAGGTTCGACTGGCCGCGCACGATGAGGCTGCGGCGGTCGTCGAACGATCCCGACCACTCCGCGAGGCCCGAGTGGATGACCTTCTGCGTCAATTCGTCGAGTTCGGCCTTGGCCCGGCTCAATTCCTGCTCGATGCGGTCGCGCGCCTCCTGCAGCGTAAGGCCGCGGACGTTGGCGTTGAGGTAGTTGGTGGCCTCGATCAGAGCCGACGGCGGCAGCCCCGGGGGCACGTCGATGACCCTGTTCTCGACGTGCTGGCTGTCGCCGACCAGCACGACCAGGGCGCGGCCCGGCTCCAACGGGACGAACTCGATGTGCTTGAGGTGATTGACCTGCTTTTCCGCCAGCACCAGTCCAGCGCAGTGGGAGAGCCCAGAGATCATCTCGCTGGCTTCTCCCAGCAACTGGTCCATCGGCTTGCGCTTGTTGGGACCGATCTGGGCCTCGATCTGGCGGCGCTCGTCCGGTGACAGCTTGCCGACTTCGAGGAGGCCATCCACGAACAACCGCAGCCCGACCTGGGTCGGCAGCCGCCCGGCCGACGTGTGCGGGGCGTAGATTAGCCCGAGGTGCTCGAGATCGGACATGACGTTGCGGATCGATGCCGGGGAGAGTGACATCGGCAGCACGCGCGACAGGTTGCGCGAGCCCACGGGCTCACCGGTGGCGAGGTAGGACTCAACGATGCGGCGAAAGATCTCCCGCGAGCGATCGTTGAGTGTCACGAGTTCCGGGGGGTTATCCGACATCGGTCAGGATAGGCACAGCGCAGCGTTGTGACCTTGACATGAGCTATAGTACGGCGCGGGTTTTCTCGCCGTCAAATGCTGTGAGCCGTGACCTTTCGGGAATCGCACGTTAGGGTGCGGCCGCGCTCGACACTTGTGGCCGATCGAAACGGCCGATCGAAACAGCCGGCCGACCCCACTGGCTCGCGCGCCCTAATTCTTGTCCGGCCAACCGAGAGAAGCCGCATGCGCCCTTCCAAGCGTCGAATCGACGAGCTTCGTCGAATTTCCTTCGAGCGTGCCGTATCGATCCATGCCGAGGGCTCCTGTCTCATCAAGTTCGGCAATACGCATGTGTTGTGCACCGCATCGCTCGAAGAGCGGGTGCCGCCGTGGCTCAAGGGCCAGGGTCGCGGGTGGGTGACCGCCGAGTACGGCATGCTGCCAAGAGCGACGACCGAGCGGACGCGCCGTGAGGCGACGGTCGGCCATCCATCCGGGCGCACTCAGGAGATCCAGCGGCTGATCGGGCGCGCGCTGCGCGCCGTGGTCGATCTCGAAAAGCTCGGCGAGCGCCAGATCTCGGTCGACTGCGACGTCATCCAGGCCGACGGCGGGACGCGGACGGCTGCCATCACCGGCGCTTGGGTCGCTCTCCACGACTGCATGAAGTGGATGGAGATGCGCGACATGATCCGGCCCGGCGTGCTGCGCGATCACGTCGCCGCGGTGTCCGCCGGGATCTATGCCGGCAACTCGGTTCTCGACCTCGACTACGCCGAGGACTCCGATGCCGATGCCGACGCCAATTTCGTCATGACGGGCAAAGGCGGCATCGTCGAGGTTCAGGGAACGGCCGAGAAGACCCCGTTCAGCCAAGAGAAGTTCGACGAGTTGATGCTGCTCGCCCGCAAGGGGATCGGCGAGTTGGTATCGCTGCAGAAGCTGACGGTTGCGTGATGCGCTGGTCGTCGTGCCGGGAAGAGTGCTGATATGCGCAAGCTCGATCGCGGCGGCCGACTGGTGGTGGCCAGTCACAACGCCGGTAAGGTGCGGGAGATCGGGGACCTCGTTCGCCCGTTCGGTCTCGACGCAGTGTCGGCCGGGGCGCTGGGCCTGCCCGAGCCCGAGGAAACCGAAGCGACGTTCATCGGCAATGCCGCGCTGAAGGCCAAGGCGGCGGCACGGGCCTCGGGTCATCCGGCGCTCGCCGACGATTCCGGCCTGGAAGTCGCCATCCTGGACGGCGCGCCGGGGATCTATTCGGCGCGCTGGGCGGGGCCCGACAAGGACTTCGGCCGCGCTATGACGACGGTTGCCGACGCCGTTGCCGCCAAGGGCGGTTGGACCGGAGCCGGCCCGGCGGCCAACTTCATGTGTGCCCTGGCGATCGCCTGGCCGGACGACCATGTGGAGACATTCGAAGGCAAAGTGCTCGGCCATCTGGTCTGGCCGCCACGCGGCGCGCACGGTTTCGGTTACGATCCCATGTTCCTGCCCGAAGGTGGAACGCTGACCTTCGGGGAAATGGAGCCGGATGCCAAGCATGCCATCAGTCACCGGGCCCGCGCCTTTGCCCTGTTCGTCGCCGCCTGTCTCGATCAATCCTGATCCGGCCGGCTTCGGCGTCTACGTGCATTGGCCCTTCTGCGCGGCCAAATGCCCCTATTGCGACTTCAACAGCCACGTCCGTTTCGGCGGGATCGACGAGCCGCGATTCCTCGCCGCGTTCCGCCGCGAGATCGCGGCCGCCGCAGCGGAGACCGGGCCGCGGCAGGTCGGCAGCGTGTTTCTCGGTGGCGGAACGCCCTCGCTGATGCAGCCCGGCACGGTTGCGGCGGTGCTCGATGCGATCGGGCAGGCCTGGTCGATCGACGCCAGCGCCGAAATCACGCTCGAGGCCAATCCGAACAGTGTCGAGGCGGGGCGCTTTCGGGGCTATCGCGTCGCCGGTGTCAATCGCGTCTCGATCGGCGTGCAGGCGCTCCGTGATGCGGACCTCAAGGCCCTGGGCCGGCTCCACTCGGTCGCCGAGGCGGAGGCCGCCATCACCATCGCTTCGCGGACGTTCGACCGCTTCTCGTTCGATCTGATTTATGCGCGACCGCGGCAGACGCCTCAGTCCTGGGAGGCGGAGCTCAAAGAGGCGATCAGCCTTGCGGGGCGGCACCTCTCACTCTACCAGCTCACGATCGAGGCCGGCACGCCGTTCGCGGCCCTGCACGCAGCGGGCAAGCTTCAACCGCCGGATCCGGAGATCGCCGATACGCTGTACCAGGTCACCGAGGACGTGACCGGGCAAGCCGGGCTGCCTGCCTACGAGGTTTCGAACTACGCGGTTCCCGGCGAAGAGAGCCGCCACAATCTGCTGTACTGGCGCTATGGCGAGTATGTCGGCGTCGGCCCCGGTGCCCATGGGCGTGTGATCCGCGACGGGGTGCGTCGTGCCACGATGACCGAAAAATCTCCGGAAGCTTGGCTCGCCATGGTCGAGGCGGCGGGGTACGGCCGCGTCGAGGACGAAGTTCTGACGCCCGATATGCAGGCCGACGAGGCGCTGCTGATGGGGCTGCGGATTTCGGAGGGGCTGGATCTCGGTCGGCTGGTGCGGTTGGCGGGCGTCGCGCCGTCGGGCGGCACAATCGAGCAGTTACGGCAGCTCGGACTGCTGGTCGTGCGCGACGACGGCGGCCATATCGCCGCGACGCGGGCGGGGCGTTTCGTGCTCAACGAGGTCGTCTTGCGCCTCGCACGATCATTCGAGCATGGCGCCGACCGGCGGTGATGCGATCGCCGGGTCCAGCCGGGCGACTTCGTCGGCAACCCACTGGCGGAAGGCCTTCACCTTCGGCCGGTTCTCCGTGCCCTTCGGGCAGACGACGTGGAACGTGCGACCTGTGCCGAGCGCGAGGGGGAAGGGTGTCACCAATCGTCCTGTCCGCAGGTCGTCGTGGGCCAGAAGGGTATAGGCGAGCAGAACACCCGCGCCTTCCACGGTGGCATCGAGGGCGTGGTCGGCACTCGAGAACCGCAGGCCGCGGCTGACGTCTATGCCGTTGACGCCGGCCGCCTTGAACCAGTCCTCCCACGTCGGGATGCGGTTGTGGCCGGACAGGCTGTCGTCGTGGATGAGATTGGCGCGCCGCAGATCGGACGGCGAGGTCAGGGGGCCGATCTGCTCGACCAGCCGCGGGCTCATGACGGGCATGACGACCAGCGGCAAAAGGGGCTCGTAGAGGAGTTCGGGGTCGCGTTCGGCGGTCAGTGCCACGTTGCGCACGGCCACGTCGACGCCTTCACCGGCAAAGTCGACCAGCGCGAAGGTGGAGGAGACGCGGGCGTCGATCTCGGGTTCCGCCATCAGGAAGCGGTACAGGCGGGGTGCCAGCCACTTGGCCGTGAAACCCGGCGGGGCGCTGATGACCAGAACGCGATCGTTGCGCAGCCGTTCCAGTCCATTCACGGCCTGCCGGATCTGCAGGAGACCGGCATGCAGGCCAGGGTAGAGCAAGCGGCCGGCCGGGGTCAGTTCGATTGCGCGTGTGCGGCGCACAAAAAGTCGGATCCCAAGGAAGTCTTCCAGGCCCTTGATCTGGTGGCTCAATGCGGCCGGAGTCACATGCAGTTCGGTCGCCGCCCGGCTGAAGCTGAGGTGGCGCGCGGTGGCCTCGAAAGCCCTCAAAGCGTTGAGCGGAGGGAGCGGGCTAGACATGAGATTATCTAACTCATGGGGTGAGGAAACGTCGTTTGTGCGGCGCAAGATTGAGAACTAAACATAATCACAACAACAAGACGAACCTAGAGATGACATGAGGAGAACTCAAATGTCCACCGAGCTTGGTATTACCGCTGGTGTGGGTGATCACGAGGACCTTCAGGTTTACATGAAGCGGGCGCGGGTCGAGCGCGCGCGGGCGTTCGCCGAACTGTTCGGCTTCGGTTTCGCAACTGCGAAGAAAATGGTGCGCGATGCCGCCGAGACCGTGCAGAGCAAGCCGGTTTCCAGCCGCCCCGCCTGACGATTACGGACTCCCAAAACACTGATCATGAGCCGGCGCGCGGGTGGGACCATGTCCCACCCGTTCGTCGTATTCCCGGTCGCTTCTGGACACGGTGAGTGCCGCCGCGTATCCAGCCGGCCATGTTGAAAGCCACCTATGACTGGATGATGCGGCTCGCCGGGCACCGCCGTGCGACGCCGGCGTTGATCGTCGTTTCTTTCGCTGAGAGCTCGTTCTTCCCCATTCCGCCGGACGTCATGCTGATGCCGATGGTGCTGGCCTGGCGCGACAAGGCGTGGTGGTACGCCACTGTTGCCACGGTCGCCTCCGTGCTCGGCGGCGTGTTCGGCTACGCGATCGGGTTTTTTCTGTTCGAAGTGGTCGGCCGGCCGATCCTGAAGCTGTACGGGATGGCCGACAGCTTCGGGCAGTTCGCCCAGTGGTTCAACGACTACGGGGTCTGGATCCTGATCATCAAGGGCATGACACCGATCCCGTACAAGGTGCTGACCATCACGGCCGGCGCGGTGCACATGGATCTGCTGGCTTTCATCGGCGCCAGCATCATTGCCCGGGCGATGCGCTTCTTCCTCGTCGCCGGACTCCTCTATTGGTTCGGTCCGCCCATTCGTGATTTCGTGGAGAGGCGGCTGACGTTGGTGACCACCGTGGCGGTCGTGCTGCTCGTCGGCGGGTTCGTTGCGCTGAAGTTTTTTCGATAGGCAGTTGGCGGGATTGGAATGACCATGGCGGCCCACCAGACGACAGCCGAGCCTGCTTATCGTTGGGGTGCTTTGCTGATGGTGGTCGCGGCGGGCACGGTGATCACCGCGCTCGGGTTCGAGCATATCGGCGGGTACAACCCTTGCCCGCTGTGCTTGCAGGAGCGGTATGCGTACTACGCGGGCATCCCTTTGAGCTTCGCGGCGCTCGTCGCCGGCAGCATGGGCGGCTGGCGCATCGCCGGACTGCTGTTCTTCGTTGTGGCACTGGGCTTTCTGGCCAACACAGGCCTCGGCGTCTACCACTCCGGCGTCGAGTGGAAATGGTGGCCCGGACCAGAGACCTGCTCGGGTGCGCTCACACCCTTGGCGAAGGGCGGACTGCTCGAAAGCCTGAGCACCACGCGGGTGGTTCGCTGCGACGAGGCCCCGTGGTCCTTTGCCGGGCTGTCGTTCGCCGGCTGGAATGCCGTGATCTCGGCCGCACTGGCGGTCGTGGCCACCAAAGCCGGCCTCACGGCTCTGGCCCGCGAATAAATCTCCCCACTGATTCGTTCTGATTTTGCAAGCCCGGTGTGCGGCTGGGCGTGCGGAGTCTCATCTGAACGACTGTCAAGGAAAATACCCCCGGATTTCCCGAAACCAGTCACTTTGTGGTCACAGTGCAACGGTTAATTCTCCCTCGTTCGCGGAACACACGGCGAACATGGTGGCGGGAAAACAGGAGCGCGTTGTCATGAGTTCGCGCAAAGTTCTGTCGGAGTCGCCACGGCACGTGTTGTTGCGTCAGTCGCGTGTCGCTCAGGGTTCGTTGGCGGGTGTGTCCGCGTCGCCGCCGGTTCCGCAGGTGAGATCAGTGCTGCGTTGTGTTGGTAGCGTCAGTTGCGTTTCGTTGCGTACCCCAGTTGCGTTTGCGTACGGACGGTCTCCCAAGGAAGCGCTGAAAGGCACCTTCCTCGCTCTTCGGCAAGTCGCTCAGGCGAACCGGCGTAGGCGTATCGCCGAGCGACTTGTGCCGAAGGAGCATCGATCGCGGCCCGTCTGGCCGTCGATGGGAGCGGTTCCTGAGAGTTCGTGGCGTCCGTTGAGTGATTGCGTCGGCGCGGTGATTCGCAGAATCGCCCCGCGCTTCAGTTGAGATCGTACGGCTGTCAGCCGGCACAGGAGAATTCATCGAGATCGAAGTGCGCGGTTGTTCGCGCGCTCGAACGAGACGGCAGGTGCACCCGCACCCGACACGCATGTCAGTCCAGGCGTCACGTTTCAAGGTTTCGCGTTGTGACGCCAAGGAGTGCCGTGCACCTGCCACCCCCCCCTGCGCCGACCCGCACCGGCAGTCAGAAAAGTGAGAGGCTCGTCATGCAGGCTCCCGACCACATCAATCCGTTCCAATGGCACCAGGCGCTCGGCGTCGCCCGCCAAGCCTGCGCCCGCGTGTTCCGCGATGGCGGCAGCCCTGGCGATGCGCTCGCGGCGTTCGGTGTGGCGCGGGCGAAAGCCGCGAGACTGGATTGGAGCAAGGCCGTCGAAGCCATTGCGGAACTGCTGTGCCGCGAGCCCGTCCGCCGGGCGGCGTGACGTCGAGAGAAGCGCGCGACCCGCCCGACGGGTCGGGCCGACGGCTCCAAAGTCGGACCTCGTTACCACGACGGGGTCCGGACCATCAGGACAACGTTTGAAACTCGAAAATTGAGATGGCCGTGAACGGCCATCGCGCTCCGCACAGGCTGGCGCGGCGCGTTGCCCGGTCGACGAGATCGCCTCAGGGCTCCAGCTCGGTATCCCAGTAGAGATAGTCCATCCAACTGTCGTGCAGGTAGTTGGGCGGGAACAGCCGGCCGTTGCGATGCAACTCGAATACGGTCGGCCGGTAGGGGTGTTGGCGCGGCACCATGCCCGCGTCGATCGGCATGGCGCCGCCTTTTTGCAGATTGCAGGGCGAGCAGGCCGTGACCACGTTGTCCCACCGGGTGAGGCCCCCGCGTGAGCGCGGGATCAGGTGGTCGAAGGTCAACTCGTTCTTGTCACCGCAGTATTGGCAGGTGAACCGGTCGCGCAGGAAAACGTTGAAGCGCGTGAAGGCGGGGTAGAGCGCGGGGCGAACGTAAGTCTTGAGGGATACGACACTGGGCAGTTTCATCTCGAAGGTGGGACTTCGGACGTACTTGTCGTATTCGGAGACGATGTTGACCCGGTCGAGAAAAACGGCCTTCACCGTCTCCTGCCAACTCCAGAGCGAAAGCGGATAGTAGCTCAGGGGCCGGAAGTCGGCGTTCAGGACCAGGGCCGGAAAGCCGGCCGGCACGGTGGCATGAGCGCTCACGATCAAGCTTTTCCTGTCGGTGACAACAGAATCGGCATCGCACGCCGGATGACACTGCGGATACTAGCCCTCCATGTCGATCATGTGAAGCCAGCGTGCTGCAGCTGCGACGACGGGCCAGAATCTGACCTCAATCAGACCGGTTCGGCGGTCCGGACCTTCCGGATGGTCGGATAGTAGGCCCAGAGTAGCCGCGCAGCGACGCCGCGCCATGGTCGCCACCGGTCCGCGAGGGCGAGCAACTCGGCCGGTGAGGGACGCTCCGATAGGTCATAGGCATGTTGGGCGGCGATCTGGAGGGCCAAGTCGCCGGCCGCGAAGCCATCGGCCCGGCCCAGACAGAACATGATGAAAATGTCGGCGGTCCACGGGCCGATGCCATTGATGGCCGTCAGCCGATCGTGGATTTCGACCTCGCCGGCGCTTCCCAGATCCTGGAGGTCGAGGCCGGCGGACACAGCCTCAGCGGCGGCGCGGAGGGTGCGAATCTTCGGGCGCGAGAGACCGAGGGCTCGCAGATCGGCGTCATCGGCGCCGGTGATCGCGGCGGCCGGCAATCCGGGGTAGGCCGCCGCCAGTCGGCCCCAGATGGCGGCGGCGCTGGCGATCGACAGCTGCTGGCCGACGATGATGCGCGCCAAACCCTCGAAGCCAGGCTCGCGGCGGCGCAAGGGGGGGTGACCCGTCGTTTCGTGGATCCGGCGCATCACGGTGCACTTGCGGCGCAGCGCGCGCACGCCGGCCGCGACGTCGTCGTCCGATGCGATCAGCCGCGTCACAGGTCGCGCCACGCCAGCCCCTTCCGCAACGACTCGGGTTGAAACGGGCCGCCGTCCTGGCGATGGTTCGGCATGAGCCCGCCCACGATCCCGCCCGTTCCCACCTTCCGGTTCGCGCCGAGCCCCAACGGCGACCTCCATCTCGGCCATGCGCTGTCGGCGATGGTCGGGTTCAACTGGGCCCGCCGTCTCGGGGGCCGGTTTCTCGTCCGCATCGAGGATATCGACCTCGGCCGCAGCCGGCCAGAGTTTGTCGCCCACATCTTCGAAGACCTCGATTGGCTCGGCCTGACGTGGGAGTTGCCGGTGTTGCGGCAATCGGAGCGGTTTGCGGTTTATCGCGACGCGGTCGAGAAGCTGAGGGCCATGGGCCTGCTGTATCCTTGCCATGCGACCCGCAGCGAAATCGCCGACGCGGTGCGGGCCCAGGGCAGCACCGCGACCGACCCGGACGGCGCGCCGCTCTATCCGGGACTCTACCGGAACGCCGCGGCCTCGCCGCTTGCGACCGGCGCGGCAGGTGGCATGCCCGCCGCGCTGCGTCTCGATATGGCGCGGGCCCTCGCGACCGCCGCCGGGGTGCTCGGCGGCGCGCCACCGACGTTCGAAGAGCTCAATGCGGAGGGCTTGCCGCAGAACGTCACCGCGCATCCCGAGCGCTGGGGCGACGCGGTGATCGCGCGGAAGGATGTGTCGACCAGCTATCATCTGGCCGTCGTCGTCGACGACGCGGCGCAGGGCGTAACCCATGTCACCCGCGGGCGCGACCTGTTCGCTGCGACCGATCTCCAGCGCCTTCTGCAGGTTCTGCTCGGGCTGCCGGCACCCCTGTATCATCATCACCGCCTGCTGACCGACGCAACCGGCCGCAAGCTCGCCAAGAGCGAACGGGACGTATCGCTCCGTCAACTGCGCCGCGACGGTGCGACGGCGGAGGATATCTGGGAGAAAATAGGAATGCGGCCGCAAGGATGAAAATCCAGCCAGGGAAATAAAGAATTCGTTAGGATTAAATGTTTCATACTTGCAACGTCAGGCAATCGACCTGTCATATTTCTCGGATGTTTGCGTACAATCGTCTTGTCGACACCGTCGAACGCGAGCAGCTTGCGGAGGATCGGATCCGTGAATGGGTCCGCCGCCGGGAAAGGGCATCTCCTGATGAGAGCCATTATCGATCTTGTTGCGAAAGTCACTGATTTCTTCTGGCGCGATCGGAGTTCGGCGCGATCGGCCACCGCTGTCTATCCGACAGCCGGCGAGGCTATCGATGGCCACTGGTCGCGGGTCGTCGCCGTCGTCGACCAGGCGGCACAGCGGACGGCCAACGTGATGCAGGCGCAGGCCCGCGCGCTCGAGTCCCTTCAGGCGGCGGACTATGCGCTCGACCGGTTGCTCGAGGATCTGTCTGACGTGATGGCCGTCAGGCCGCGCAAAGCTGCGGCCGTTCCGGTTGCCGTGATGGCACCGCGGCGGGCGGACTTCCGGCAGCGTCAACTGGCGGCTTGATCGCGACCGGGCGCTGGGTCAGGCGCTCAGCAGATAGATGATCAGCGCCGATGCCGGCGCTGCGAGGATCGTTCCGAGGGCGACGGCACCGGACGTCGAGTTCACCGCGCGCTGGTAGCGGCTGGCGAAAAGGTAGGCGTTGGCACCGGCCGGCGTTGCCGCAAACAGAACCACGACGCCGGTGGTCACGGGATCGAGCCGGAACACGAGCATGGCGAGGACTGCCGCCACGAGCGGCACGGCGAGTTGCTTGGTCGCGACGATGAGCGCCAGGGTCGGGGCCTGACCTTTGATCTCGAATGCAACGAGGCTCAGTCCCAGGGCGACCAGCGAACAGGGAATGCCGGCCTGTCCGAGCAGGCCAAGTGTGCGGTCGACGGTCGGGTCGAGGCCGAGGCCCGTCCATTGCCAGATGATGCCGCCGACCACTGCCAGGACGATCGGGTTCCGGACGAGTTCGCGGCCGACATCGAGCAACAATTCGGGAACGGAGCGGCGGTTCTCGTCTCCCGATGCCAGAGCCATATGCAATGATCCGGCGAACCACAGCGTCGGTGTGTGGATCGTCATGAGAATGGCGATAGCCGTTGCGGCAGCGGGGCCATAGGCATTGTAGCACAGCGGAATGCCGAGCATGACGACGTTGCCGTAGGTGGCGCTGAGGCTGATGGCGGCCGCATCGGCGGGGGGGCGGCCGAGAACGGTGCGCGTGGCGACGGTCGCCAGCAGCCATCCGACGGCAAGGGCGCCGAAAAAGGAGGCCCAGACGCCCACGGCGGCGCCGGCTGGAAAGCTCGCCGTGGCCACCGTCTTGAACATCAGGGCCGGGACCGCGAGCGTGAAGGTGAACTCGGTGATGCCCTTGGCGACGCCCGGGCCGAACCGTCCAGACCGGCCGAAACCGTAGCCGAGCGCAATCAGGGCAAAAACCGGGAAGACGACGGCGAGCGAGTTGGTCATGTCACTTCGCCAGCGTTCCGGGCAGTTGCTCGGCCAGAAAATAAAGAAACATCGAAATGGTGACGACCGACAGCGCAACGCTGACCGCGATGATGGCGGACACCTGCTCGACCGCGCGCTTGTGTTCGGTCGCGAAAAGGAAGGCGACGGCGCCGGTCGGCATCGTACAGAACAGCACCAGGACGCCGGCCCATACGGGTGGCAGCGCGAAGACATGGAAGGCGAGCTGCCAGGCGATCAGCGGCAGAGCCACCAGCTTCAAGGCGACGACCGCCGAGACGGTCGAGAGCTGGCCGGTCATCTTGAAGCCGGCGAGGCTCAGCCCCAGGGCGATCAGCGAGCCGGGGGTGGCCGCCTGACCGAGCAACTCCAGCGTACGGCGGAGAATGGGGTGAATGGGAATCCCGGTCTCGCGCAGCACGGCGCCGACAATCAATGCGATGACGATCGGGTTGCGCAGCAGGTCCATGCCCATCTTGGCGACGGCGCGGCCGAGGCTGCCGACGGCCATGCCTTCGGCGAGTGTCAGGTGCAGCACGGCCGCGAACCACATGACCGGGAGTTCGAGCAGGAAGATGATCGCCATGGGCGTTGCGGCTTCCGGACCGAAAGCGGTCAACGCCATCGGCAGCCCGAGCAGGACCAGATTGCCGAAGCAGGACGCCAGCGCGAGTGATGCGGACTCGCCGGCGGGACGGCGCAGCAGAACGAGCGAGACCAGCGTGGTGGCGAGCCACACGCTGGCGATGGCGCCGAAGTAGGCGCCCCACAAGGCGAACGGCGACGCGGTCGACGGCGGCGCTTCCGCCATGGTGCGGATCAACAGCGCCGGAATGGCGATCCGGAACACGAACTCGATGATCGGCCGCTGCGCGCCCTCCGGGAGATAGCGCAGCTTGCCCGCCAGCAACCCGAGCAAGATGGCCCCGAACACCGGCGCGACGGTCATGATGACGAAGGTCATATATGTGGGCTCGGAGAGATGGGAGGGATGGCGGTCGAGAGGGAGTTCTAACCTGCTCCACCGCGGAGCAGGAACAGGACGACGCTGACGCTGAGGACGGCAAGACCGGTACTGACCGCGACGGCCGCCGACACCGACCCCACACCGCGCTCGTAGCGGCTGGCGAACAGGAAGGCATTGGCGCCGACCGGCATGGCGGCGAGCAATGTCGCCACCGCAATCCAGACCGGCGGCAGCTGAAGCGCGGTCGTCGCGAGTACCACCAGGCCGGGGAAGGCCAGCAGCTTCAGCACGAGGATCAGGCCGATCGTCGGACGCTGGCCCTTGATCTCGAAGCTGACGAGTGTGGTGCCGAGAGCGACGAGGGCCGTCGGAACGGCGGCTTGGGCGAGCAGGGCCAGCAACTTGTCGGCGATCGGCGGCAACGCCAGGCCGAACTGGCGTCCCACGGTTCCGAGTATCAGGGGGAGCACGATGGGATTGAACACGACATCGCGCGCGACGCCGGCAATCGTGTCCAGGCGTAGCCCGCCCTCCCGGCGGCGAAACAATTCCATCTGCAAGGTCGCGAGCAGCCAGAGCAGGGGCGAGTCGATGGTGATGATCAACGCGACGGGCACGGCCGCGGCTTCGCCGAACGCGGTCAGGGCGACCGGGATGCCGAGCATCACGGTATTGCCGAAGCAGACCCCCATGGCGATCGCGGCCGTATCCTCCGCCGGGCGGCCGAGGACGAAACGGGTGGCCAGCGAAGCAATGGTCCAGATCACCAGCATGGCGCCGAAATAGGCGACCGCCAACAGCACCGGGTCTGCGTTCCAGGGCGCCAGGTTCAGCGTGGTGCGAAACAGCAGCGCCGGCATGGCGACCTTGAACGCGAACTGCGCAAGAACGTGGCCGGCACCGGGGCTCAGATACTGAAACCGTGCCGCCGACCAGCCGAGCAGGATCAGGCTGAAAACCGGCAGGACGATTTCCAGAATGGCGGCCATGCCTCGATGCCTTCGGACTGCCGACGCCGCCGCCGGCTATCGGCAGGACAAGGGGAGGCCTCTTTTAGCCGGTCCGGCTTTCAGTTCAACCGTGCGCTGGCGCTGGCGCTGTCCGAGACAGCGGAGGTCATAGCCGCGCCGGCGGAATCGACGACCGTGGCACCGAAATCCTGGACCTCGAGCACGGCCAGGCTGCGGGTCGGCAGGCCCTGCGGCGAAAGGCGGAGCAAGCCGTCGACGCCATTGAAACCGGACGGGCGTGTCAGGTTTTCCGGCGCGTACCTGCTGCCGACGGCGCCTTTCGAGAGGGTGATGGCCAGCCCGACGGCATCATAGGCGAGCGCGGCGATGCGCGGAGGTGCCGTGCCGAACGTGCTGGCGAACTGCGTGTTGAGTTCACGCCAGCCCTTGGGGTCGGGTGCTGCAAACCATGCTCCGATGTAGCGCTTTTCGCGGCCGAGCCCGGGCTGGTCCATGGCGCCGGTTCCGAGGATCTTGAGACCGGCGGTCTCGATGCCGGCATAGGTCATCAACGGGGCGAGCTGGGCCAGCAACTCGGGGTCGCCCGGCACGAAGAGGGCCTGCGCCGGCTGCCCGCCGGTTTCGAGTTCGCGCAGGGCCAGACCGAGCTGGCGGGCTGGGTCCAGCATGCCATTGGCGGCGCGGGGGTAGCGCTGCAGTGCGACGATGGTGCCGCCTTCGCGCTGCGCAGCGGCCTTGAGCGCCGCCTCGGCCAGATGCCCGTAGGGCTCGTCCGGAATGAGTGCGGCGATGCGGCGGCGTCCCTGCGCGATGGCGTAGCTCGCCACGCGATCGACCTCGGTCTCGACCAGATGGCCGATGACGTAGGCACCCGATCCGGCGACCTGACGATCATTGGAGAAGGCGATCAACGGCACGCGGGCGGCGCGCGCGGGGCCGGCGGCGGCTGCAACGTTGGCGGCGAACAGTGGGCCGAGCAGCAGCTCGGCGCCGTCCTTGATGGCCTGATCGGCGGCAGCACGCGCGCCGTCCGGCGTGCCCTTGTCGTCGAGGACCATGAGCTGGAATGACCCGTCGTCACGGTCGAACAGCGCCATTTCGCCAGCCTGCTTCATACCCTTGGCGATGGCGGCGGCCTGTCCATGTCCCGACAGAGGCAGCAGCATGGCCACCTTGACGATCGCCTGCGGTCGCCGTGCAGCTTGCTCGCCCCGGTCGTCGCCGGGTGACAGCGTGTTCGTTGCGGTGGGCGTGTCCATGCCGCCGACGGCACAACCGCCGAGCGCCAGCACGCTGCCGGCGCCGAGCAGCAGGGTGCGCCGGGTCGGCCACGCCTTCAGCCCATCGATCGGTGGTCGCACGCCCATCCCCGGTCCCCTTCGGCTCCAGTTGGCCGCTGATCGCCTGACGCCCTGTCTGTCGCCGCTGCGGAGCGGACGAGCGGAGCCATTTGTTCTGCCCCAGGTCGTCCGGGCTCCGAAACCTCAAGCTTGACGGACGGTTAGCGCGATCCGCGCCCGGCATCCAGCGCCGCGCGACAACAGATGCTGGAAAACGACCCCATCGCAGCGCATTGTGGCGACAAAAGAGACGAGGCCAAGGCAGTGCCCCACATAGAAAAGTCGCAAGAGTCCGCCGTACCGTCGCCGGATATCCGGCGTGCGGTTGGCCATCAGATGGAGCGGCTGCTGGCCCAGCCGCTCGACGCCGGGCTGCATCTGGTTGCCACGCCGATCGGCCATCTGGGCGACATCAGCCTGCGGGCGCTGGCGACGCTGGCCCAGGCGGATGTCATCTATTGCGAGGACACGCGGCGCACCCGCATTCTCGCGGACCACTATGGGATCGACCGGCCCCTGCGCTCCTATCACGAGCACAACGCGGAACGCGAGCGGCCGCAGATCCTCGCGCGCCTTGGGCGCGGCGACCGCGTGGCGCTGGTCAGCGATGCCGGCACGCCGTTGGTGTCGGACCCGGGCTACAAACTCGTGCGCGATGCCATCGAGGCCGGCTGCATGGTCACCTGCGTGCCGGGGGCTTCGTCGGTGCTGACGGCGCTCACGGTCAGCGGCCTGCCGACGGATGCCTTCCATTTCGGTGGTTTCATGCCGCCGCGCGGCGGGCAGCGTCGCAACCGCCTCGAGCAGCTCGCCACCGTACCGGCGACCCTCGTATTGTTCGAGACGGCCAGCCGGATCGAGGCCCTCGTCGCCGATGCGGCCGAGATTCTCGGCGGCGACCGGCCGGCTGCGGTGGCCCGCGAGCTGACCAAGCTGCACGAAGAGATCATCCGGGCGCCGCTCGGCGAACTGCCCGAGCGGATCGCCGGGTTGATCGGCGAGATCGTGCTGGTGATCGGTCCCGCACCAGAGCGGGCCGTCGACGATGCCGCGATCGAGGCCCGTCTCAGGGCGCTGCTCGAGTCGCAAACCTTGAAGGATGCGGCGCGGATCGCAGCCGACGAACTCGCGATCCCGAAGGCGCGGGCCTACGACATCGCGCTGGCGATCAAGCGCGGCGCGCCATGACGGGCACGGCCGCTGGTACGGAGCCCGACCGGGTGCGCCAACGCCGCGAGTCGGCGGGGCGCTTTGCCGAGGTGGTGGCGGCGGCTCTGCTGGTCTGCAAGGGCTATCGCATCCTGGCCTGGCGCTATCGGTCGCGGCTGGGCGAGATCGACCTCATTGCCCGAAGTGGCCGGCGGCTCGCCTTCGTCGAGGTCAAGGCGCGGCCGACGATCGACCGGGCGATGGCGGCGCTGGGCGAGACGCAGACGCGGCGGATCTGGGCGGCGGCGGAGCACTGGGTGGGGCGGCATCCAAGGCACCAGGGCTGCGAGATGGGGTTCGATGCCGTGCTCGTGATCGGCCGGTGGATGCCCCGTCACTTGCCGAATGCCCTGCAGCCGCTCTACTAGTCGCGCCGAATTTGACCGGAGAGCCGCATGCCGCTGCGCGTCGCCTGCCAGATGGACCCCATCGACCGGATCGACATCCGGGGTGATTCCACGTTTGCCCTTTTGCTCGAAGCGCAGCGCCGCGGTCACGAACTCTTCTACTACACGCCGCCGAATCTGGCGCTGTACGGCGCCAAGCTGCTGGCCCGCGGGTCGACGCTGACCGTCGAGGATGCCGTCGGGCGCCACTATGCAACGCGGGACGACCGCACCGAGCACCTGACGGCGTTCGATGTGGTGCTGCTGCGCCAGGATCCGCCGTTCGACATGGCCTACATCACCACGACCCACTTGCTCGAACGGCTGCAGCCGAAGACGCTGGTCGTCAACGATCCGGCGAGCGTGCGCAACGCGCCCGAGAAGATCTTCGTGCTCGATTTCCTCGATCTGATGCCGCCGACGCTGGTCACGCGCAATCCGGACGATGTGCGGGCCTTCCGGGCCGAGTATCGCGACATCATCTTGAAGCCGCTCTACGGCAACGGCGGGGCGTCCGTGTTCCGCGTCGGGCCCGACGACACCAACCTCAACTCGCTGATCGAGCTGTTCCAGATCGTCTTCCGTGAGCCGTTCATGGTGCAGCAGTACCGGCCGGAAGTGCGCGCCGGCGACAAGCGGATCATCCTGGTCGACGGCAAGGCGGTGGGTGCGATCAACCGCGTGCCCGCGGCCGACGAGACTCGGTCCAACATGCATGTGGGCGGCCGTGCCGAGCCGACGGAGCTGACACCGCGCGATCTCGAGATTTGCGCACGGCTGGGGCCCGAGCTCACGCGTCGCGGGCTGCTGTTCACCGGCATCGACGTGATCGGCCCCTACATCACCGAGATCAACGTGACCTCGCCGACCGGCATCCGCCAAGTGAAGGCGTTCGGTGGCGCGGACATCGCGGCGCTGATCTGGGACGCCATCGAGGCGAAGGCCGGCCGGTCCTGATCCCGACCTGTTTGTTCCAATTTTGTTCTTGTCACGTGGACGGACGGGCGGTACCCTGATCGAAACTCAGGGGGCCGCCGATGTTCGGACACATGTCGACCGTCGCCTTCGTCGGTGTCGAGGCTCGGCGGGTGCATGTCGAGGTTCGGATCACACCGGGCAAGCACGCCTTTTCGATCGTGGGACTGCCGGACAAGGCGGTCGCCGAAAGCCGGGATCGCGTGCGCAATGCGCTGCATGCGGTGGGGTTCGGCTTCCCGTGGGAACGGGTGACCGTCAACCTCGCGCCGGGTGATCTGCCGAAGGAGGGCAGTCACTACGATCTGCCGATCGCCCTCGCCCTGATGGTGGCGACGGGGGTGCTGCCGGCGTCGGCCATCGAGGGCTATGCCGCCATCGGAGAGTTGGCCCTCGACGGCGCGATTCGACCGGTTCCCGGGGCGCTGCCGGCGGCGATCGGTGCGAACGCCATGGGCAAGGGGCTGATCTGTCCCGAGGCCGGCGGATCGGAGGCGGCGTGGGCCGGCGAGGATGTCACGATCATCGCGGCGCCGCACCTGCTGTCGCTGATCAATCATCTGCGCGGTACGCAGGTGTTGCGCCGTCCCGAGCCGGTCGTGGAGCCGCCGTCGGCGAGCCTTCCCGATCTGCTCGACGTCAAGGGACAAGAGACGGCCAAGCGGGTGCTCGAGGTGGCCGCGGCGGGTGGGCACAACCTGCTCATGATCGGGCCGCCGGGCTCCGGCAAATCGATGCTCGCCCAGCGGTTGCCGTCGATCCTGCCACCGCTCGAAGCATCCGAGATGCTCGAAGTCTCGATGGTACAGTCGCTCGCCGGCGAGCTGATGGGCGGGCGGCTCGCGGTCGACCGGCCGTTCCGGGCGCCGCATCATTCGGCCAGCATGGCGGCCCTGGTCGGCGGCGGGTCGCGCCCGAAGCCGGGGGAAGTGTCGCTCGCCCATCTCGGCGTGCTGTTTCTCGACGAACTGCCGGAGTTCACGCCGCAGGTGCTCGACTCACTGCGCCAGCCGCTCGAGGCCGGCGAGACGGTGATCGCGCGGGCCAACCATCGGATCAGCTATCCGTCGCGGATCCAGCTCGTGGCGGCGATGAACCCGTGCCGCTGCGGTGGTGGTCCAGGTTCTGCCTGCAAGCGCGGCCCGCGCTGCGCGGCCGACTATCAGGCGCGAATCTCCGGTCCATTGCTCGATCGTATCGATTTGCAGATCGAGGTGCCGGCGGTCTCGGCGGCCGATCTGGCGCTGCCGGCGCCGTCGGAGGGCAGCGCGGAGGTTCGGGCGCGGGTGATTGCTGCGCGGCGGCGATCAAGGTGAGAACTCAGCGTCAATCAGGATGAGAACTT
>JBMOGA010000057.1:0-23846 GCA_049318625.1 Hyphomicrobiaceae bacterium | reverse complement strand
CCAAGAAGGACGGCGACACCGAGAAGAAGCACGAGGAGTTCGTCTCGCGCATGGTCGCGCGCGGCTACACCCCGCGCCAGGTCCGGCGGCTCGTCGAATGGTACATGCGCGTCAAGAAGTCGGGGTAAGCGGATCCCGGTGGCCGCGGCCGGTCCGCTCCCGTGGGCCGACCGTCGGCGACCGGACTCGCGAGAAGGCACTACCGCGAAAGGCGGGCGGCTGAATGCACATCGTCGATCGGCGGCTCAATCCCAAGGCCAAGAGCCTGGGCAACCGCCAGAGGTTCTTGCGCCGAGCCAAGTCCGAGATCCGCGAGGCGGTTCGCGATGCTCTGAAGAAGCGGAAGATCTCCGAGGTCGACAACGGCGAGAACATCCGCATCCGGTCCAAGAGTCTGCGCGAGCCGAGTTTCGGGCTCGGCTCGAACACGGGCGAGCGGGACTTCGTCCTCCCCGGCAACAAGGACTTCTCCGTCGGCGACGTGATCCGCAAGCCCGAAGGCGGCGGCGGTGGCGGCGGGCAGAAGGGCAGTCAGGACGGCCAGGGCGAGGACGATTTCGTCTTCTCGCTGTCGCGCGAGGAGTTCCTCGATCTCTTCTTCGAGGACCTGAAGCTGCCGAACCTGGTCAAGGCACGGCTCAAGGATCTGCGCACGCCGCATCCCATGCGCGCCGGCTTCACCACCGACGGCTCACCCGCCAAGCTCAACCGCGTGCGCACCATGCGCAACAGCCTGGCCCGCCGGATCGCCTTGCGCCGGCCGCGGATCGCGGAAATCGAGGAGCTGGAGAAGGAGATCGCCCGGCTGCAGGCGGAGGAGCCGCTCGACGGCCCGCGCATCCAGGCGCTGGAGGCCCGGCTGCGCCGCCTCAACTATCTGCGCAAGGTCGTCGCCTATATCGATCCCCTCGACCTCCAGTACAATCGCTTCGAGCGCCGGCCCCGCCCGCGCACCCAGGCCGTCATGTTCTGCCTGATGGACGTCTCGGCCTCTATGACGGAATCTCTGAAGGACCTCGCCAAGCGGTTCTTCATGCTGCTGCATCTGTTCCTGACCCGCCATTACAGCGAGGTCGACGTCGTCTTCATCCGCCACACCACCGAGGCGCAGGAGGTCGACGAGGAGACTTTCTTCAAGGGCACCGAAACCGGCGGCACCGTGATCTCCTCGGCGTTCCGCGAGATGCAGAAGATCGTCGCCGAGCGCTATTCGCCGGCCGACTGGAACATCTACGCCGCCCAGGCCTCCGACGGGCACAACTTCGACGACGACACCGCGGTCTCGATCGACCTGATGACCAACGAGATCCTGCCGATCTGCCAGTACTTCGCCTACATCGAGGTCGGGTCCGACGATCACAGCTCCTCGCTGTCCTCGGTCGTCTGGTCGAGCTACCAGCAGCTCGAAGCCGCCTTTCCCCACTTCGCCCGCCGCCGCGTGGCGTCGCCGGACGAAATCTATCCCGTGTTCCGTGATCTGTTCGCCGTATCCGAGGCCCGCCAGCCCGCCACCAGCGAGGGAGGCCGGCGATGAGCACGCAATTCCGGCGCCCGCTGTTCACCGGCGCGGAGTGGGACTTCGCGATGGTGAAGGAGACCTACGACGCCATCCACGAGATCGGCGTCGGCGAAATGGGCCTCGAGATCTATCCGAACCAGATCGAGGTGATCCGCGCCGAGCAGATGCTGGACGCCTACGCCTCGATCGGCATGCCGAACATGTACCGCCACTGGTCGTTCGGAAAGCACTTCGCCCGCGAGGAGATGATGTACCGCAAGGGCGCGCGCGCGCTCGCCTACGAGCTGGTCATCAACTCCGACCCCTGCATCAACTACATCATGGAGGAGAACTCCATGACCATGCAGACGCTGGTGATGGCGCACGCCGCCATGGGGCATAATCACTTCTTCAGGAACAATTACCTGTTCCGCCAGTGGACCGACGCCACGTCGATCCTCGACTACCTGACGTTCGCGAAGGAATACGTCACCGAGTGTGAGGAGCGCTTCGGCGTCGAGGCGGTCGAGGCGGTGCTGGACAGCGCCCACGCCCTCATGCCGCAAGGCATCAGCCGCTATCCGGCGAAGCGGCGCTCGCGGTCCGAGCTGCAGGAGAAGGAGCAGGCCCGGCGCGACTACGAGGAGGCGACCTACAATGAATTGTGGCGCACCGTGCCGCGCTCGGCGCTGCCGAAGCCGCCGGCCGAGGCGCTGACCAAGGACGCCCTCAAAGAGAACCTGGTGCTCGGACTGCCGCAGGAGAACCTGCTCTACTTCCTCGAGAAGCATGCCCCCAAGCTCGAGGACTGGAAGCGCGAGCTGCTGCGCATCGTCCGCATGCTGGCCCAGTACTTCTACCCCCAGCGCCAGACCAAGGTGATGAACGAGGGCTGCGCCACGTTCGTGCACTACGAAATCCTGAACCGCATGTACGACACCGGTCTGATCACCGAAGGCTCGATGCTGGAGTTCATGCACAGCCACTCCTCGGTGGTCTATCAGCCGTCGTTCGACCAGAAGCACTACGGCGGATTCAACCCCTATGCCCTCGGCTTCGCCATGATGCGCGACATCAAGCGCATCGCCGAGGAGCCGACGTCGGAAGACAAGGACTGGTTCCCCGAGTTCGCCGGCTGTGGCGACGCGATGGGCACGCTGAAGGAGGCCTGGGCCAACTTCCGCGACGACAGCTTCGTACTGCAATACCTGTCGCCGAAGGTGATCCGCGACTTCCGCCTGTTCCAGATCCACGACAGCTCCGGCAGCCCGTTCGTCGAGATCAAAGCAATTCACGACGAGGCCGGCTATCGCAACGTCCGCCGCCGCCTCGCCGCCATGTACGATACCTCCGCCCGCGATCCCGACATCCAGGTCGTCAGCGCCGACCTCTCGGGCGGACGCCGCCTCACCCTGCAGCACCGCGTGCGCAACGGCATTCTACTCGACAAGGAGCAGTGCGACCGCACACTGCAACACGTCGCCCATCTGTGGGGCTATCGGGTCAAACTCGTCGAAGCCGACAACGAATCCGGCAAGACCCTGAAGGAGCACGAGACGCTGCCGCTCCCGTAAGAGTGTCTCAGCCGCTCATCCGGCCTGGGCCGTCGCGGTGCGCCGCTGGTGGAGCAACAGCGCGAGGGCCGCGACGATGATCAGGGCTTGCGTGGGAATGGCCGCGAGATTGATGATCGACCACCCCGCCGTCGCCTGCAGCACACCCGACAGCCCGGCCGCCGCCGCCGTCGTCGCGTAGACCAGGAAGTCGTGGCTGGCCTGCACCTTGGCGCGCTCCGCCGGGGTGTAGGTCGAGGTCAGCAGCGTCGTGCCGCCGACATAGGTGAAGTTCCAGCCGAGCCCGACCAGCACGTTGGCGATCAGGAAGTGCTCGAATCCGATGCCCGTCAGGTTCACGGCGGCGCAGCCGACGTTGATCGCCGCCCCGGTGATGACGATGGGCAGCACGCCGAACCGGCCGATCAGATGGCCGGTGAAGAACGACGGCAGGAACATCGCCACCACGTGCGCCTGGATGACGGTCGCGCTGTCACCGAAGTGGAACCCGCAGGCGAGCATGGCGAGCGGCGTCGCCGACATGACGAGCGTCATGACGCCGTAACCGAACATCGAGGAGATCAGCGCCACGATGTAGGCCGGCTGGCGCACGATCACCGCCATCGGCCGACCGCCCTCGGATTTCTGCTCCTTGGTCAAGCCGGGAATACGCAGGAACTGCGCCAGCACGAGCACGCCGGCCGAGAACACCGACACCATCACATAGCAGCCGGCGAACACCAGCGGATCGAGCCAGTGGACCGCCCATTTGGCGGTCTGCGGGCCGAGCAGCCCGGCCAGCACCCCGCCGGCCATCACCAGCGAGATGGCGCGTGCGCGCTTCTCGGGCGCGGCGGAGTCGGCCGCCGCAAAACGGAAATACCAGGCGAACGCCGCGGCCGAGCCCTGCAGCAGCGCCCCGGCGGCGAGCAGCGGGAAGCTCTGCATCACCACGGCGATGACCGAAACAACGCCCGAGCCGATGCCCATCATCGCGCCGACACTGAACCCGGCACGGCGTCCGATCTGCGCCATCAGCAACGAGGCCGGCACCGTCGTCAGCATCACCCCGAGATGAACCAGGAAGATCGGAAACGTGGCCAGCGACTTGTCCTCGCCCAGCATGGCGTGCGCCGCCAGCGGCGTGGTCGCGATGCCGATCGTCTGCACCGACATGAAAAGGGCTTGGCAGAGCGCGAGCACGGGCACGTTGTGGCGCCCGCTGGCAGTCGGCAATGTCGTCGGCATATCCCGCCTTGTCACTGATCCGGTTCCAACAGTCCGGACGCACTCTGGCTGCGTTCATCGGGTCCGTCGATGCGGCGCACTGCGGCCCAGCCCCGCACCGAGCGAGGCCCCGCTGCGGGCGATCAGCCGCACCGCGTCAGTTCGCTGCGACGCAGGAAGATCTCGCCATCCCTCGGCTCGACGAGGCCGGGCGCCAGGCTCCGGAACCGCGCATAATGGGCCGAGGCCCGATGCGCCGCATAAGCCGCAGCGTCGTCGTAGGTCTCGTACAGCAGGAACAGGCCAGGGTCGACCCCATCCTGTGCCACCTCGAATAGCCGGCATCCCGGCTCCTCGCGCGAGCGGGCCGCGTGCCAGACCATGTAGGTGCGGAACGCCTCGATCTGATCGGGCCTGACCCGGAACTCGGCGACAATGACATAGCTCATCGGCAGGCCCCACCTATGGAATGATGCGCCGCTCGCGCAGCAGCGCGAGTTGTCTCAGGTAGGCGTCCTCCGACGGGTTGACCCCCGTCCAACCGGCCCGCCGCACCGCCGAAAGGTCGGAGATCTGGTCGAAGTCCGAACGCACGACGAAATCCACGAAGCCCCAGTTGGTGAGTTCGTCGAGCAGGTAGGGCGCCAGCCGGTGGCGCTCGCGGATCGCCGCCCAGACCGGCTCCTTGTCGGCCATCTGCTGGGCGAGCGAGATCGTCTGCGGCGGCGCCGTGTCCATCTCGAAGAAACGCGCGATCGCCGGCCACAACTCGCGCCAGCGCACCAGATCGCCGTTGGTGAAGTTGAACGCCCGGTCGGCGGCGGCCGGCGTCGTCGCCGCCCACACCATGCCCTGGGCCAGCCACGCCGCCTCGGTGAACTGATAGACGCAGTCGAACGCCCCCGGCGCGCCCGGCCAGCGGAGCGGCAGGCCGAGCTCGCGGCACAGCACGGCGTAGAGCGCGATGCCGGTGAGCTGGTTCATCGGTGAACCGAGCGCCAGCCCCAGCACCCCGTGCGGGCGCAGTGCCGACCAAGTCCAGCCGCGCGCGGCCCGGCGTGCCGTCAGCCAGTCCTGCTGGTCGTAGTAGAAGCAGGGCGCCGCATGGCGCGGGTCGTCCTCGCGCGCCGGCGTGCGGTAGGGACCGAGGTGATTGCCGTACCACTTGCTGCCCTGCATGAGCTGGATGTGCGCCAGCGTATCGCCCGAGCCGGCTTCCAGCGCCTCGACCAGATGGACCAGCATCCGCGTGTTGAGCCGCGCTTCCTCGGCCAGCGACGGGGCCGGCGCGTAGGCGCAGTAGAATACGTGGCTGACGTTGGCCAGCGAGCCCAGCATGGCGTGCGTATCGGCCGGATCGGCGAGATCGACCGAGATCAGGCGCGCGCCGCCCTGGCCGACCGACGACCGCCGGGACAGCCCGATGACCGTCCAGCCTTCGGCGACGAGCCGCGAAGAAACCGCCTGTCCGACGATGCCGAGCGCTCCGGCGACGACTGCGATGCGTGTCATGGTGCCTCTCCTGCTCGACGCTGTCCTTGCCGCCCGACATGGGCAGCCGCGAGGCGGCCCGCTGGCACCGCGCACGCCGGGCGTCAACCCGCCGAACCGCGCGGGAGGCCGCCGCCAAGCCCACTCTCGCCGCACCGGCCCCGGCGGTATAACCTCGCCGCCATCACAGGAGGAGGACCATCATGGACAAGGCAATCTGGGACAAGGGCCTGGCCAAGCGCAAGGCGACACTCGGCGAGGACTACGTCAACCGCGCCATGGCGAATGCCGACGACTTCAACCGTCCCTTCCAGGACATGCTGAACGAGCACTGCTGGGGCACCATCTGGGGCGACGAGCGCATCCCGGCCAAGACGCGGTCGATGATCAACCTCGGACTGATCGCCGGCATCAATCGCATGGAGGAATGGGAACTCCACCTCAAGGGCGCCATCCGCAACGGCGTCTCCCGCGACGAGATCCAGTCGATCCTCCATCAGATCGCCGTCTACGCCGGCATGCCGGCCGGCGTCGAATGCTTCCGGATCGCCCGCAAGGTGTTCAAGGAACTCGACGATCAGAAGTAGGCCACAGCCGACCCGCGGACATCACTCGGCCGCGTCCTTGGCGCGGCCGAGGATCGCCGACCACGCATTGATGCTGCCGTCGGACGCCGCCGTCGCCACCAGCCGGCCGTCGGGAGAGAACACCACCGAGCGTGGCGACGATCCCGGCACGTTGAGGCTCTCGAGCGTGCGCCACCGTTGCGTTCCGGACAGCCGCACCGTGCCATCGTCCCACGCGGTCGCGAGCAGATCGCCGGCGGGCGAGTAGGCGAGCGCGGTGACCGCCCCCTTCGGCCCGCGCAACACCCGCATGACGCGGCCGGCACCGGGGTTCCACAAACGAATGCTTCCATCGCTCGACGCCGCGGCGACGGTCCGCCCGTCGGGCGCATACCCGATGGCCGTGATCTCGCCGCGCTGGCCGCGCAGCGTGCGCAGCACACTGAGCCGGCCGAGATCCCAGGTCCGCGCCGTCTGATCGGCGCTGCCCGAGGCCAGCATCGTCCCCGAAGGATGCACCGCGAGCGCCCGCACCGGGCCGGTATGCCCTTCGAACACGTGCGCCGGCCGAGTGGCATCGTCGAGAGTCCATAATGTGATCGAGCCGTCGGCTGCACCGACCGCGAGGCGACCCGCCCCGCTGAACACCAACGCGGTCACCGCCGGACCGCCGCGTCCGAGCACGGCCGCCCGATCGCCGGTCTCCACGTCCCACACCGAGACCGTGCCGTCGGCATGGCCGACGGCGGCGCGCCGGCCGGCCACCGCCAGCGCCGTACCCGCGTCGCCGAGTGCCATGCTGCGTTGCGACGTACCCGTCGCCAGCACGAACGTGCGCAACAGCCGGTCGCTGCCGAGTGTCGCGATCGAGCGCCCGTCCTCGACGAACTGCGCCGACAGCGCCGCACCGCGATGGGCGGCGAAGTGCACCGCGGCCGGCGGCGCGGATGGCCCCGGCGGTGTGGTCTGCGGCAGCGGCCTCGGCACCACCGCGGCGCTGACCGCAGGCGGTGCGGCGGGCGGCGCCGGAACTGCGGCGGGCGCCTGCAGGCTCCGCGTCTCGATGCTCGCCGTCTCGGCCTTCGAAGCGGGCTGAACCCGGGCTTCGCGTACGGGGGCCTTGGGTGGCGGAGACGCCACGACGGCCGGCGGCGCCGGCGCATGGGTGAGCCGGTCCTGCACCGCGACGACCACCGACGCGATCGCGGCGCCGATCGCCAGCTTGAACACCAGTGGCCGCAGCGACCGGCCGGAGCGAACGGGCTTCGGCTTCGGCGGCTTGCGCCGTAGCACCGCGGGCGCCGGCCGCGCGGGAACGGGCAGCGTCTCGGTGATGGCCGGCGCGACGGACTTCGCCGCCGCCGGCCCCGCGTCGTTGGCGACATCGGCGATGCGAGCGAGCAGACCCGGCGGCGGCGCACTGGCCGGCGGCGGTGCGGTCGCGGACTTGACGTCGCCGTCGGCCGCCGCACCGACGGCGGGCGACGCACCCTTTTTGAGGCCGTCGACGAAATCGAGAAAACCGCCGTGCTGGCCGGGCGCATCCGGCACCGGCGGCAGCATGCTGCCGAGCGGCCGCGTACGTGCCACCTGGCCGTCGTCGTCCGGTTTCGCGGCCCGCTTCAGCCAGCCGCCCCGCTCGGGCTTGGGATCGGGCGCCAGCAGCTCGCCCCGCCACACCCGCACCGAGGCCGGCCGCTTGTCGATATCGAGCGCGAGCGCGCGGTCGATGGCCGCGAGAAAACGGGCGCGATAGGAGCTGAGTGCCACCTCGCGTGCAGGCGGGAGATCATCCTTGACGATGCGCGACGGCGCATCCTGGGGCCGCTTGCCGGTGATCGCGTGATAGAGCGTCGCCGCCAGCGCATAGATGTCGGTCCACGGCCCTTGGCGGTGCCCCGTCTCGGCATACTGCTCGTAGGGGCTGTAGCCCGGCTTCACGAGCGCCGACAGCGTCCGCGAATGCTGCGCGATCTCGCCGCGTGCCGAGCCGAAATCGATCAGCACCGGCGAGCCGTCCTTGCGGATGATGATGTTGTCGGGCGCGATGTCCCGATGCAGGAAATCCGCCGTGTGGATCACCTCGAGGGCATCGAGCAGCGGTCCGAGGAATTGGTCGAGCTCGCGCTGGCGCGGCGCGCGGCCGAGCGACTTGAGCCACCCCTTGAGGCTCTGACCCTCCTCGAAGTGCAGCACCATGTAGCCGGTGCTGTTGGCGCGGAAATAGCGATAGACCTTGACGATATTGGCGTGATCGAACCGCGCCAGGGTCTGCGCCTCGGAGATGAACCGGTCGAGGCCCCATTGGTAGTCCTCGCGCACACCCTCCGAGCGCGGCACCGCCTCGGCGGTATCGCGGCGATGGGCGAAGTCGGCCGGGAAGTATTCCTTGATCGTGACCAGCCGGTCGAGCGCCCGCTCTCGCGCCAGATACGTGATGCCGAACCCGCCCGCACCGAGAACGCGCTCGATCTGGTATTCCTCGGCGAGCACAGTTCCTTGGGGTAGCGCTAGAACGTGGCTCATTCGTCCCGCAGGGAATCGGGTTGCATGGTACGGATCGCCCATCGCACACGCGCGAACGCCGTCACGTCCGTCTTTGTCTTTCGCAGAAATGTGGCGAGGTCACGGGCAATCGCCCGTGTTCCCCTACAAAACACCACATTGCAGCCGTGATACGATGGCAGCGTTCTGGCGGAATCTCACCTGGCCAAACAATGATTCTCGACCTCGCTCCGAGTGAACTGGCCGGCGCCCTCCTGGCGCTGCTGGACCGGGGCATGTCCGCCGCACCCGCCTTCATGGCTGGGCTGGCCATTCTGCTCATCGTGCCGCCCCTGGTCGCCATCGGCGCCATCATCGGCTACGCCAACCGGCGTTCACATGCCCGTCGCAGCCCGCCGGTTTCCGAAGACGACGGCCCGACCCGGGCGTGGCGGGCCGCACCGCTGCAGGCCACGCTGGCGCTCGCCGACCAGCCGCGCACACCGATCACGGCCGAGCGTCCGCTGGTGCGCATCGGCCGCCAGGACGACAACGACATCCGCATCGATGCCGAGACGGTCCACCGCTACCACGCCCTCGTCCACCGCGGCGAGGATGGCCTCTACTGGCTGAGCGACGTATCGGGTCCGGGCGGCAATGGCGTGCGCGTCGATGGCAAGCGAATCGACCGCTGCCGGTTGCGCGGCGGCGAGACGATCGACATCGGCGGCACGGAGCTGAAATTCGAGATGAGACGGGATTTGGCCGAGGTTTGAGCTGTGCATTACGTGTTCACGGACTCGGCGCCGAGGTCTAATCTCACCTTGAAGTTGCAACGCAGGGAGGCTGAGCCATGGCAGAGGAGCAGAATCGGGGATCTCGATTTCTCGGCTCGCTCAAGGACGCGCTGGTCGCTGCCAGCCGCGAGGACATTCCGGGCCCCTTGAACCCAGAGAAAACCGCCAGGACCAGGGCCATCGAGCCGGGCCGCGGCAGCGACAAGCCGGCCGCCGCAGTGTCAACAGCCAGAGAGTCGAGTGCCATGAACGAGAAGTCTCCGCCCCCGTCCCCGAGCGCGGCCGAAGCGGCCCGCGAAGCCCGCGCCGGCACGCCGCAGGTGCCGACCCCAGATCGTCACGTCGAGTTCGAGCCGCCGACGACCCGCGTGGTCCGCGGCGCCGTTCGCGACATCGCCGCCGCGCTGGCCCCGGCCGAGGGCGACCAGGCCGCCCGCACGCAACTCGTCCGGGGCCGCCAGAAGGTCGAGCGCGGCACCTTCCACCAGGATCCCGTGGTCGCGTGGCTGGTCGTCGTCGGCGGACCGGGCCTCGGCTCCTATCGCCCGATCTTCGAGGGCAACAACACCATCGGCCGCGCCTCCAACCAACGCGTGCCGATCGATTTCGGCGACGACGCCATCTCCAGCGAGGAGCAGGCCTACATCCGCTACGATTCGATGGACCGCACGTTCCTGTTCGTGCCCAATCTCGCCAAGACGAACGTCGTCGCGGTCAACGACAAGAAGCCCACCGCCGCGGTGCCCCTCGCGGCCATGGACGTCATCGGCGTCGGCCGCACGCAGCTGGTTTTCGTTCCCTTCTGCGGGCCGGACTTCGACTGGTCCGAGCTGTCCGAAGGCCCGATCACCAAGAGAGAGCAGCGTTCCCGGTCCTGATGCGATACGCCCACGCCGCGCGCGCCACCATGGGGGCGCGCCCCTACCAGGAAGACTCGGCGCTCGTCTGGGCGCCCGACCCCGACGGCGAGAACGACCGGCTACTGGCCGTGCTGGCCGACGGCATGGGCGGGCACGCGGGCGGCGCGCTGGCGAGCCGCACCGTTTGCGAGACCTTCCTCGCCACCTATCTGGTGTCGGCGGGCGACCCGGTGCGTGAGCGCCTGGCCGCCGCCCTCGACGCCGCCAACACCGCCATCGCCGACAAGGTCAACGAGGCCCCGCAGCTCGACGGCATGGGATCGACGCTCATCGGCGCCGCCTTCGGCGACGACGGGCTCGAATGGATCAGCGTCGGCGACAGCCCCATGTACCTCGTCCGCCGCGACGAGATCGCCGTGCTCAACGAGGACCATTCCCTCGCGCCGGCCCTCGACCAGCTGGCCGCCGAGGGCAAGATCTCGGCGGCCGAGGCGCGCAACAACCCCCGCCGCCACATGCTGCGGTCGGCGGTCGCCGGCGACGAGATCGAGATGGTGGACATCTCCCGGCGCCCGTTGGTGCTGCACCCGGGCGACTGGGTGGTGCTGACCAGCGACGGCATCCACACTCTGGAGGGCGAGGAGATCGTCCGCATCCTCCGGGGCTTCGCCGACGATGGTCCGCACGCCGTCGCCGCGGCCCTGATCCGCGAGGTCGAAGCGGCCCGCGACGACTACCAGGACAACACGACCGTGCTGGTCGTCCGCGTCGCATAGCCCGACGGGCATGTCTCAGATCAATATCCGCCGACGGAACCTGACTATACTGGACGCCGGTGAGCCGCCAACGAGGACGACGATGCACAAATGCCGGCCTGATCTCCGCAACCGAGTCCGCGCCACGGCGGGCCGCGTGCTCGCCCTGGCCCTGCTGTCGACGGCGGCACTGGTCACCACCGCCGCGGCCCAGGGCACCAAGCCCGACCCGGCCAAGGGACAGGCCCTCGCCCAGCGCCTCTGTTCGAACTGCCACAACGTCGGCGGCCCCGGCGCACCGGCCGGGCGTCCCGAGGTTCCGGGATTCGTCACGATCGCGAAACGGCCGGGCCAGACCGCCGAAGGGCTCGCCGGCAAGATCATCATTCCGCACCCGGAGATGCCGACCATCTCCGTCACGCTGCCGGAGATCCGCGATATCGTCGCCTACATCCAGTCCCTGAAGGACTGAGGCGCTACCCGCGGACCGGGCTGCAGATCTCGACCAGGAATCCGTTGAGATCGCGGACGTAGGAAACGGTCTGCCCCCATGGCTTGCGGGTCGGCGGCGTGACCGCGACGGCGCCCGCGTCGATGGCCGTCTGATAGCGCCCCGCCACGTCGTCGGTCACCAGCCCCACCTCGGCGCCGGCCGCGAGACCGTCCGGCCGGTTGCGCGCAAAGACGAGGCCGGACGAGTCGGACAGCGACTCCGCCGCGAAGGCGAGCGCGGTTGCCCCGGTTTCCATCTCGGCGTACGTGCCGCTGTCATGGACGAAGCGGCGGGTGAGCCCGAACGCCGCTTCGTAGAACGCCACCGTCCGGGCGACGTCCGGGACATAGAGGATGACATAGCCGAGCCGCATGGCCGCCTCCCCGGTTCAGATCGGCGACCACGAGCGGTCGGAACTCTCGTCCTCGGGCTCGGCCGGCTCGGCCGCGCGCCCGATCTCCCGGGCCAGCGCGTGCAGCGCCTCCTTGACCCCCGTGCCGGCCACCGCCGAAAGGATCAGCGGCTTCTTGCGGGCGGCCTTGCGCAGCGCCTCCGCCTTCTCCGCGATCGCCGCCGCGTCGAGCGCGTCGCATTTCGACAGCGCCACGATCTCCTTCTTGCGTTCGAGATCGGCGCCGTAGGCCTTCAGCTCACGCCGCACCGTCCGGTAGTCGCCGGCCACGTCCTCCGAATTCGCATCGACGAGATGGAGCAGCACCCGCGTCCGCTCGACGTGGCCGAGAAACCGCGTGCCGAGCCCGGCCCCTTCCGAGGCCCCCTCGATCAGCCCCGGAATGTCGGCGAGCACGAACTCGACGTCGCCCGCGCGCACCACGCCGAGGTTGGGATGGAGCGTAGTGAACGGATAGTCGGCGATCTTCGGCTTGGCCGCCGTCACCGTGGCGAGGAACGTCGATTTGCCCGCATTGGGCAGGCCGACGAGGCCCGCGTCGGCGATCAGCTTGAGGCGCAGCCAGATCCACATCTCCTGGCCCTCGAGACCGGGATTGGCGCGACGCGGCGCCTGATTGGTGGCCGATTTGAAATGCGCGTTGCCGAACCCGCCGTTACCGCCGGCGAGCAGCAGCTTGCGCTCGCCCGGTACCGTCATGTCGACAAGCACCGTCTCCTGATCCTCCGCCAGCACCTGGGTGCCGGGCGGCACCTTCAGCACGACGTCGCTGCCCTTGGCGCCGGCCCGGTTGCGCCCCATGCCGTGCCCGCCCGTACTGGCCTTGAAGTGCTGCTGGTAACGATAGTCGATCAACGTGTTCAACCCGTCGACGCATTCGAGCCAGACATCGCCGCCACGCCCGCCGTCGCCGCCATCCGGGCCGCCGAACTCGATGAACTTCTCGCGCCGGAACGATACCGAACCGGCGCCGCCATCGCCGGACCGCACGAAGATCTTGGCTTGATCGAGAAACTTCATGACACGTGATCTCCGAGCAACCGGCGGGCGCGCGCGACTATGTTCGGCCGGCGGCAGATGTAGGTGATCGAGGCCTGCGAAACCCGGCGCGCCTGACACCAGTGCTCCGAACGGCTGGCCTCGCGAAATCCGTTTTTCTGCAGCACGCGCCCCGAAGCCGGATTGTCGACGAAATGCGAGGCGACGAGCCGGCGCCGTCGCGGCACCGAAAACGCGTGCCGCACCAGGGCCGCCACCGCCTCGGTGGCGAGCCCGCGACCCCACCACGCCCGGCCGAGCCAATAGCCGATCTCACTCTCGGCATCGTCGACGACCGCGAGCCCGCAGCAGCCGATCAATTCGCCGTCGAAATCGATCGCGAAGGCGCCGCCCTCGGCCGCGGCAGCGGCCAGCCAGTCTTCCGCATCGGCGAGCCCGTAGGGGTAGGGCATGCGCGCCGTCATCGACGCCACGGCGAAATCGCCGGCCAGCAGGGCCACGCGCCGGGCATCGGCGAGCCGCGGCTCCCGCAGCATCAGCCGTTCCGTCGTGATCGTCGCTGGTGCGCTCGTCATGGTCGTTGGCCCAACGCAAAAGGGGGAGACGGCGACCGCCTCCCCCCGCAATCGCGATCAAGGGTGCCGAAACTACTCGGCGGCTTCGACTTTCGGCGCCGGCACGACCGACACGTAGGTGCGGTCGTCGCGCTTGGTCTCGAACTTAACTTCGCCGTCGATCAGGGCGAAAATCGTATGGTCGGTGCCGAGGCCGACGTTCCGTCCCGGCCGCCACTTGGTGCCGCGCTGGCGGATCAGGATGTTGCCGGCGATCACCGCCTCTCCGCCGAAGCGCTTCACGCCGAGGCGCTTGGACTGCGAGTCGCGGCCGTTGCGTGACGAGCCGCCTGCTTTCTTATGTGCCATGGAATCGGTTCCTTCTCGTGCCGGGGCGCGTCAGGCGCCGATGATCTCTTTGATGCGGACCGTCGTCAGGTCCTGGCGATGGCCGCTCTTGCGGCGCGAGTTCTTGCGGCGGCGCTTCTTGAACGAGATCGTCTTCGGCCCGCGGGTCTGCTCGACCAACTCGGCGACCACCTTGGCCCCCGCGACATTCGGCGTCCCGAGCTTCGGTGCCGCGCCGTTGGCGATCATCAGCACCTCGGTGAACTCGATGGTGCCACCCGCGTCACCCTCGAGCTTCTCGATGGTGACGACGTCGTCGGGGGAAACACGGTATTGCTTGCCGCCTGTCTTGATGACTGCGTACATCTTTGTATTCCTTCAATTTTTCCGCGCCCTGCGGTGCCACAGATAGGATCTGCGGTCTTGCGCGGCCGGTCGAACCGGCCACAACCTCGGACAGCGCCTCATGCGCGGAAACGAGATGTCTCCGCGTGCGAGCGGCTTTATGACGGTTTTCTGCGGCCCGCACAAGGGGCTCCAGAGCCGGCCGCCGGCCAACGGTCGGTCGCGCGCGGCCCCGGACCGGGCCGCGTTCAGGCCGCGAGACGGCTTCCGAAATCTTTGCTGGCGGTGCGCACGATATCCGGGATGGTGGACTGCGCCCGCTCGGTCCCTTCGCGCATCTGCAGCGCGACATCGCTGACCTTGGTCGCCAGTTCGGTCGTCGCCGCGACCATGTCGGCGATTTCCTGCATGCGCTCGGCGACATTGTCGACCGAATCGTTGACCGAGCCGAGCGTCGCCGAGAACCCGCAGGAGGCCACCCGCTGCTGCTCCATCGCGCTGGCGATCGCCAGCGTGACCCGGTCGATCTGGGTGATGTCGGCCTCGATCCCGGCCAGCGACTGGGCAGTCTCCCCGGTTGCCGACTGGATGGCGGAAATCCGCTCGGTGATGTCCTCGCTGGCCTTCGCGGTCTGCGTCGCCAACGACTTGACCTCGTCGGCGACCACCGCGAAGCCGCGGCCGGCCTCACCGGCCCGGGCGGCCTCGATCGTGGCATTGAGCGCGAGCAGATTGGTTCGGCCGGCCACCTGATGAATGACCGAGGCCATCTGGCCGATTTCCTGCGCGGCCCGCACCAGCGCCTCGATGGTCGGCTTGGAACTGCCGGCCCGTTGAACGGCAGCCTTGGCAAGGTCGGCGCCCCGCTGCACCTGCGTGCCGATCTCGCCGATCGCATCCGCGATCTGGCCCGAAAGATGGGTCGCCTCGCGATTGGCGGCCTTGCTGCTGTCGGCGGCGATCGCAGCGCTGTCCGAGGCCTCACGCACCTTGCCGAGCGCCGTCCGCATCCGCATCGATTCCGCGGTCATCCCGCTCGCGCCTGCGATCACCGTCGACAGACCGGTCGCGGTCGCTTCCTCCACCTTGTCCACCATCGCCGCCAGCAGGCGGCGTTGTGCCTCGGCGTGGGCGCGCTCGTCCTCACGCATGCGCGCCTCGGCAGCCCGCTGTTGGCGCAGGACCGCCAGGAAACGGCCCATCGCATTGCTCACGCGCCCGATCTCGCTGCGCGCCGGCATGGCCGCGGGCGCGTCGACATCGTAGTTGCCGGCCTCGACGGCCGAGAGCAGCACGGCCATCTGGGAAATCGGCCGAATGATCGTCCGCGCGAGCAGCACCACCGCCACGCAGACCAGTCCGACCACGACCAGACCGACGGCGACGATCCAGACCAATGCTGCGAAAGACTGCTCGACGCGCGCCCCGGTCAGCGCCGCCACTTCAGCCGCCATCCGGTCTTCCATCCGCTTCATCGCGTCGATCCGGGCCGTCGTCTCGGCCCACCACGTCGCGGTGTCGAGCCCCACCGGCCGGCCCGTCGCCGCCGCCTCGTGCAACTTGCCGCGCAACGCCACGACGCGCGCGGTGAGATCCCCGCCGACCTGCTGCTGGAAGGCGGCCGTCATCGCGGCCGGCGCGAACGTTTCGAACTCGGCCAGGAAGTCACCCTGCCGGCCGATCTGCTCGATGATGGTACGATACCGCGCAAGATCGAACTCGCCGCGCGCGATCAGGGCGTTGCCGTTGGCACGCTCCAGTCCCGCCGCCTCCTTGGCGATCGTCAGAGTCCGGTAAGCTTGCAGGAGCGAGACTTCGGAATTGCCGTCGACGCTGCGGATCAGACCGGCTGTCGCCCCCACCAGCGTGCGGATCGCACCGGTGAAGTAGCCGAGCGTGTCGGGAACGCCGATGCTCAGACTGTCGATGGCAGCCCGCCGGTCCTTCAGCATGCCGATCTGCCGATCCGCATCGGCCAGCCGCACCGCCAGCGCCGAGCCAGCGGGGATCGCCGCCGTCGCGACCACGGCCTTGAGGGACGACAGAGCGGCATCCGTCAGTTGCCGTTGCGCCTGCACGCGCTGCCGGTCCGCTTCAGCCCCTTTGGACGCTACCAGACCCGCCGAACTGCCACGCTCCTTCTGCAGCTCGTGAACCAGATTGGCCGACGACTGCGCGACCGCGACCTGCGGGGCCAGGTCCCGCACGCGGCTGTAGGCCGCGTATCGCTCCAGACCGATTTGCACCGACAACGCCACCAGCGCGACGATCGGCAAGGCGGCAATCAGGCTCAGTCGCTCGGTAACGGTCAAACGTTGCATGGCCATGTCCTCGAATGAGGCAATAGGATTACCGCGGCACGGTTAATCATCCGCAAACGGCATTTTATCCTACGGAAATGAGGGCATTGCCGGGCCAGAAGGCCGGACACGGAGCGCCCGTGCCGAACACGGGCCCCAGGCCGGGCCCTCCGGGCCGGGGCCAGGGACCGCCGGTGCCGGGGGGCGGCGCCTTGCTCGCGACGCAAGCAGGCGCCATACCGTTCCCATGCCACACGCCCTCGGCCCCTCCGATCTGCCCGCCATCCCCGTGATCCGGACGGGGCCGTCGTTCGCCGTCGAGACGCTGGCGATCGCAGGGGAACGCACGCGCGCCCTGCTCGACCTCGCCACCCGCCATATCCCCCACGCCCTGCTGCGCGTCGGCGATGCGGTCTCGCGGCACTGGCTCGTGAAGTCGCGCAACCCCTATCTGACCGAGATCGATGCGGTGGCGGCCTGGTTGAGGCGGCCCGGCGCCTACTTCTTCACCGTCAACTACGAGTGGGGTTGCACCTGCCGCGTCGCCCCCGCCGAAGACCACGCGTCCGCGCGCCTCGTCCGCGTGCTCGACTGGCGCACCCCCGGCCTCGGCCGCTACGTCGTCGCCGCCGAGGTCACCGCCCCGGCCGGCCGCTATGTCAGCCTGACCTGGCCGGGCTACACCGGCGTGCTGCAGGCCTTGGCGCCCGGCCGCTTCGCCGCCGCCATCAATCAGGCGCCCATGCGCAAGTTCGGCGGCGGCTTCCGGGCCACCGACTGGGCGGCCAACCGGGTCCGCGTCTGGCGGCGCGATCACCTGCCGGCCGCCCACCTGCTGCGCGACGTCTTCGAGACCGCCACGGGCTACGCCGACGCCCGCCGGCGCCTGATTGCAACCCCGATCGCCGCACCGGCGATCTTCAGCCTCGCCGGCCTGGGGCCTGACGACACCTGCGTCATCGAGCGCACCGAGGACGAAGCATCGGTGCACGACGGCCCGCGCACCGCGGCCAATCACTGGCAGGCCCACGGCTGGACCGGCCACGGACGCGGCCTCGACAGCCACGGCCGCGCCCGATCCATGGACACGGTCGGCGCCGCCTTGAACCCCGACTTCGCGTGGCTCGCGCCGCCCGTGCTCAACCCGCTGACCCGCCTCGCCATGGTCGCATCCCCATTCGAGGGTCGGCTGGTCGCGCAGGGCTTCGAGGCCGACGGGCGGGCCACCGCGCCACTGGTCTGGCAAGCCTGAGCGGCGCCGCAGGAGCAGCCGGGAGGGCGCGGCGAAGACGGGTTCTTGCCAGAGCGGAGGTCGCGGGCTAAACACGGCCTCCGATTCGACGAATGGCACTTGGAGAGGTGGCAGAGTGGTCGATCGCGCCGCACTCGAAATGCGGAGTACGGGCAACCGTACCGGGGGTTCGAATCCCTCCCTCTCCGCCATATTACATTTCCCACCCTGAACCGCCGCTAAAGCCTTGAAAGGTAAGGTGGTTTTTGGGGTTCTAAATCCCCCATTTCGGCAGTAAGCCAAGCGGTCGGCGAAGGTCAGTTTCAGCACCAGTTTCTTGTCCTCCAAGCGCTCGGAAGCCCATAGTTCATGCGGATTTTCGAGGAATCGGAAGGCGAGTTCAAACTGCTGGGCAGAGCCGCGCTTCGGGAAGGCGCCCGCTTGCAGCTTCTCGATGATGATCAGCTTCTCTCTCTCCAGTTGGGCGATGCGCCGTTCATAGGCGGCGATGACGGACGCCGTGGATGATTCCACGATGCGGTCGAGCATCTGCTCGATCTGCTGCTCGGTCTTGCGCAGATCATCGCGCAGGGCCTTGGCGATCTCTTCAGTGCGGCTGGCGTGCTGCTCCCACGCAAGGAAGAACAGTCCTTTGAACAAGACAGCGGTTTCCGCTGAGGGGCGCAGGCCTTCCAGCAGTGTGCCGAACTGCTCCTCGATGATGTCGCGCTTGATGGACTTGCCTCGGCATGCGCAGCCTTTGGTGAAGCAAAGATAGTAAGGATGCTTCTTCCCGGTCTTGCTCTTTGACCAGCCAGCCGTGAGCGGCCCGCCGCATTCAGCGCAGGCGGCATACCCCCGCAGCGGGAAATCCTCGCCCAGATCCTTGCTGGTAAATACGCGCACGCCGCCCTTGATGCGGCGCTGGATGGTCTCGAAGGTCGATAGGTCGATCAGCCCCTCGTGGTGGCCCTTGCGCAAGGATACGCCCCAGTGAGGCACCTCGATATATCCGGCATAGTGCGGACGGCTGAGGAGGCGTAGCACCTCCTCATACCGGACGGTGCCGCTCGCCGTCTTGCAAGGGTATTCTGGCTGGGCTTCGAGGAATCGTTTGACCTCGCCCTGCGTCTGGAAGCGCCCGGAGGCATAGCCCTCAAGAGCTTCTTGCACGATTGTCGCCAGCGGCTCATCACGCACCAGCAGCTTCCCATGCCCGGCAACCCGCTTGTACGTGTAGCCCGTCGGTGCATGAAACACCCAATAGCCGTTCATAGCGCGGGCACGCATCCGGTTCTTGGTCTGCTCACCATTCTTCTGGCGCTGATGCTGGCTGGCGCTCGCCAGCACGTTCTCGACGAAGATGGAATCCGAATCATCCCCGAAGGTGATCGAGGGGCTTTCTAACTTGCCACCCGCAAGGTTGATGGCAAGCCGAAGGTCAGTATGCACGCGGGTGTCACGCGCAAGGCGGCTGATGTCGTCGATGATGACGGCGATCTCACCCGTGCGGCTGTGATGCTTGAGATAGGAGAGCATGGCCATGACACCGGGCCGCTCGGAGAGGGAACCGGAAATGGCCTTGTCGAAGAAGGTTTCCACGACCGCATAGCCCTTGCGCTCGGCATATTCCCGGCAGCGCCCGGCTTGGGATTCGAGGCCGTGCCCCTCCTCGACCTGCTTGGCGCTGGAGACGCGGGCATAGATGACGGCCCGTATGGGCTGGGTTTTTGTGTTGTCGTTGGCGCTCATGCTCTCTTCCCTCGTGTCCTAGGCTCCCTCTTGGCGCGCGACGATTCGTTGTCGTTCGCTGCTGTGGCGCGGGTTTGTTTGATGGAGGACAAGTTTACTACATTGGCGGCCTCAAAGCCCGATTTTAGTTGAGAAACATCCACAACCGTACGTGTGCTGTACGCGTCATCGACGAAGCATTGCGCGATGAGCCAGAGCGTGCGGATGAACTCGACTTTTTCAGCCGCGCTGAGATCCATGCCACCCAGATGGTGGATGTGGTCTTGCGGGTCGAACGGTGTGTGGGGCATGGCGCAGCATGTGCGAAGGGCGGGCGTCAGCCCGCCTGTTCGCTCTCCTTTCTGCGCTAAAGTATCAATGCTAGCGGCTCTTTCTGGGGGGAAGCGGCCTATAGCTAGGACTAGCAAACAACCCTCGGGCGTGAGTGCCTCTGTCCTAGCACTCGCATCACTTGCAATAAGAAAAGGGGTTCGCATGAACCCCTGCCCCTCGGCGAGAGCGGGGGGTGCAAGCGCAAGGAGGCTCCGAACGAGGGGCCCCGCCTCCGGCGGGGATACGTTTGGATGCCTTGCGCGCGCGAGGGGCAGCGCCCCTTAGCAACTTCCCTTCGCGTCAAGGATCGAAGCCCGCAAGGGCCGAGACCGCCCTGCTCTGGCGGGCTCGGCTCGCGAGAGCCTGGCCCCGACCAACGGGAGGGGAGACGCCCAAACCGTTCATTCCCCGTGATGCAGGTGACACATCCACAGGTTTTTGAGCATGCGAAGCTGAATTTATGGATCAACCAGCAGTCGCATTCCATACTCAGCATCATGAAAAGACCTGAGAATCTCGTAGAACGATCCTTCTCCATGATGATTGCCAGCTACTATCTGGCAAGATGCGGAGAGCCTGTTGAAAACGGTTCGGCCAACCCTCCTAAAGCGTTGGAAGCACCTACATGGAACGCCGCCTACGATTTTTTCTATGATGCCATGGGAGATGGGCGGACGCCCTCGCAGTTTCGCAACAGCATGAAAAATGCCCGCGATACGTTTGATACCTTGTTTGACAATGGGCGGATCGGCTGGGTTGATCGGGACGGGCAACAGCCGTCACTGAGCGTTAGTTTTCGCCGGGTTCACGACGAATGGAAAGATCGGTCGGATAAGGAGCTCGAGGAATTTGTCCTTGGTCTCCAGTCTGGCATGCCGACTACCAAGGGCGATTGGGATTCGTCGACTTTTGTGCGGACTGAAGGAGGTGAGAAGGTCTACGTTTCTGTGAGGCGGGAACGAGACCCAAAGCTGCGCGAACAAGCGATAGCAATCCACGGATCGGATTGCATGGCTTGCGGTTTCAATTTTCAGCGCATGTACGGTAGTGTGGGACAAGGATTCATCGAGGTTCATCACGCAACACCGTTGTCTGAATCTGGCCTGACAGGGACGGATCCGAGAACCGATCTCGTTGTGTTGCGTGCGAATTGCCATAGGATCGTTCACCGCCGAAAGGGAATGTGTCTGTCTCTCGATGAGCTGCGCAGGCATCTCAAGGTGGCTTCGGATAAGGCCTGAGATGTCAGGTCGGGGGGATGCAACGGGGGCGCGCAGCGGGCCCCCTTGCCGAGGCGTCTGAAAGACGCCGAGACCAGATGCGCTGTCATACAGCGCACATCTGGCGGTACGCCTTAACGCATCTTTTTGGTACCGGACCGCTTCCCTTTATTCCGCTGGGTTCGCTCCCTGCCCCTTCGCATCGACTGCTTTGCTCAGGTTGACTCTGGCCGATAGCTCCGCAGTCGTTTCGACTCGTTCGCTATAGCGGTCTGTCAGGTGGTCAGAAACATCGCGCGTTAGCAGCGTGAATTTTACCAGTTCTTCCATCACGTCCACGACGCGGTCATAGTAGGAAGATGGCTTCATGCGCCCGGCTTCGTCGAACTCTTGGAAGGCCTTGGCGATGGAGGATTGGTTGGGGATCGTCACCATCCGCATCCAGCGGCCAAGGATGCGCATTTGATTCACGGCATTGAATGACTGCGAGCCGCCGCTGACCTGCATAACGGCGAGCGTTTTGCCCTGTGTCGGTCGCACCGCTCCGCTATTCAGCGGTATCCAATCGATCTGGCTTTTCAGGATTCCGCTCATGGCCCCGTGACGTTCAGGTGATGTCCAGACCTGTCCTTCCGACCAAGCTACCAGCTCTCGGAGTTCCTGAACCTTGGGGTGAACATCGGGCGCGTCATCTGAGAGTGGTAGGCCGCTCGGATTATAGATGCGCGGCTCGGCTCCGAGGTGTTCGAGCAGCCGCGCGGCTTCTTGCGTCACGAAGCGGCTATAGGAGCGCGGTCGCACCGAGCCATAGAGGAGTAGGATGCGGGGTTTGTGTGTGGATTGAAGCGGCTTCTGCAGAGCGCTTGTATTAGGTCGCGGCAATGAATCGGTACGGATGTTGGGCAGAGTTTGGTCGAGTTCAAACAACGCGGTCGCCTTTCTGGTTTATGACGACTTCGCCGTCTTCTTTGGTGAATGCTCCGATGCTTGGGTTCGGCAGGATGTCGAGTACCGCTTCGGATGGCCTGCAAAGCTTTGTGCCGAGCGGCGTGATCACAATCGGGCGATTGATAAGGATCGGGTGTTTGAGCATGGTGTCGATCAGTTCGTCATCGCTCCACTTGGGATTGCCGAGATCAAGTTCGTCGTAAGGTGTGCCCTTCTGGCGCAATAACTCGCGCGGCGTGATTCCCATGGCGCGGATCAACCGGATCAGTTCTTCCCGGCTTGGCGGTGTCTTGAGATATTCAACGATGCGCGGCTCCTCTCCGCTTTGACGGATCATGGCCAGCGTGTTCCGGGACGTGCCGCAGGCAGGATTGTGAAAGATCATGATTGTCATCGGCTTTCTCCCGTACGGCCATTTTTGAGCATCTGCACCACGGCAAGCGCGGAGATCGCCCCGATAAACTGGGCCGCAACGAACATCGGAACATTGGCGAAGCTGATGCCTGCAAACGTATCGGAGAACGCCCGTGCCAGCGTTACCGCTGGATTGGCGAACGACGTTGAGGCTGTGAACCAATAGGCGGCGGTGATGTAAAGCCCGACCGATGTGGCCACGGCATCAGGCTTCGCGCGAAGCGTAAGAAGGATTGTTGTCACTAGCCCGAACGTCGCAATAAGCTCCGACAAGCCTTGTGACAAGCCGCTTCGCACTTTTGTCGAAAACTCAAGCAACGGTAATTCAAACATAGCGTGCGCGGCCAGCACACCAGCCATTGCGCCCAAGACTTGGGCTACGATGTATCCCGCAGCATCCCTTGCTGAAATGTCACGCTTGAGCAGTAATATGACCGTCACGGCAGGATTGAAATGCGCCCCGGATATTGGGCCGAGCATTGTGATAAGAACGATCAAGATCGCGCCCGTTGGCAACGTATTGCCAAGCAACGCGATAGCCTGGTTTCCTCCGGCCAGCCGCTCGCCCATGATGCCAGAGCCGATGACAGTGGCGAGCAAGAAGGCTGTGCCCAGAGCCTCAGCAGTGAGCCGTTGTGAAAGTGTATTTCGATCCATCAGGTACACACGTCTTTTGATTTTTTGAATGTCGAGCCGCACAGCTCCGGCTGACCCTGACAGCAATCTTCCGTGAGATAGGTCATAAGCTGGCGCATCCCCTCGAACTGGACGGCGTAACGGATGAAGCGCCCTTGCCGTGTCGATACGAGTAACCCGGCACGATCCAATTCCTTGAGATGGAACGATGCGCCCGTAGGGCTGATGCCAACCGCCTCGGCGATATCCGAGGACGGCACGCCCGATGGGCCAGCCTTGACCAAGAGGCGGAAGATTTTAATGCGGTGCTCGTGCGCCAGAGCGCTCAGCATTTCGACGGCTGCGTTATCTTGCATACTACAATATTACAACAATGATCGCAGCATGCAAGTTTTTAGTTCAAGCTAATCAGGCCCCAAAGCGCTATCCCACCTTGCCAGCTCATAGGCCAAAGCGTTCAAAGCTTCTCCCGTCAGGCCCGCCAGACCCAATCTTGTAAGTCATTGAAATTAAACACGTAAAATAGATTTTCTTGCAGGATAGTCGCGCTATCCCCCCTAGCTTTTCCCCTTTCGTGAGCAGCTTTGCTTGACCAGCGTGTCAATCGGATTGGAACTTTGACCCCGGACCGAACTGCAATATTGACCCCGG
>JBMOGA010000056.1:0-23866 GCA_049318625.1 Hyphomicrobiaceae bacterium | reverse complement strand
GGTGACGACCAGCGGATTGATCTCGAGCAGGCTCATGTCCTTCTCGACGAACATCCGGAACAGGTTGCCGACCAGCTTCACGCACTGGTTGACTTGGTCGCCCTTGAGGCCGAGCGCGAAAGCGATCTTGCGGCCGTGGAAGCCGGAGAAGCCCGAAGCCGGGTCGATCGACAGCGTGAAGATCTTCTCCGGGGTGTCGTGAGCGACCTTCTCGATGTCCATGCCGCCGGCCTCGCTGGCGATGAACGACACGCGCGAGGTGACGCGATCGACGAGGGCCGAGAGATACAGCTCGCGTTCGATGGCCGAGCCATCCTCCACGTACAGGCGCTTGACGACGCGGCCGGCGTCACCGGTCTGCAAGGTCACCAGCGTCTTGCCGAGCATCTGTTTGGCGAAGGTCTCGACTTCTTCCACGGACTTCGCGAGACGAACGCCGCCCTTGTCGCCGGCGTCAGCCTCCTTGAACTTGCCCTTGCCGCGACCGCCAGCGTGGATCTGCGCCTTCACCACCCAGACCGGGCCAGGCAGCTTCTTGGCGGCGGCCACCGCCTCTTCCACCGTGAAGGCGGCATGGCCCGAGGGTGTCGGCACGCCGTACTGGCGGTAGATTTCTTTCGCCTGGTACTCGTGGATGTTCATGGGGTCGCTCCACCTTCTCGCTGTGCCCTGCCGGTGGAGCCGTGCCACCGATCACCTTGGCGTGCCTCAGTCAGTCGTCTACCGGCCTCAAGCCGCTTCGCGATCCGCGACCAGCTCGATTTCCACCCGGGCGCCGAGCGGCAATGCGGCGACCTGGATGGTCGAACGGGCGGGAAAGGGCTCTGGCATGTAAGTCTTGTAGACGTCGTTCATTCCGGCGAAGTCGCCAAGATCGACCAGGAACACGGTCGCCTTGATGACATGCTGAAAGCCGAGGCCGGCGGCCGCCAGAATGACCTTCAGGTTCTCGAAGACTTGGCGGGTGACGACACCGATGTCGCCTTCGACCATCTTGCCGGTGGCCGGATCGACGGGGATCTGGCCGGAGACGAACACCAGACCATTGGTTTCTGTAGCCAGCGAGTAGGGGCCGAGCGCTTTCAGCGGCGGGGCGGCAATGGCTTTCTTGATCATGCTTCCTCGGAATCGGGCCGACGATCGATGGGAGGTTGGACGTTCGCCTCCGGATCGTCGCCGGCCCGGCCGACGACCGATCCGGGCTGGCAGTCCAGTTCAGGCGCCGAGATTGGGCGCCACCTTCACGCAGGCCTCGACGAGACCGTTCACGCTGTCGACCGACTTCTGGAACATGGCCCGCTCGGCCGCGTTCAGCTCGATCTCGACGATTTTCTCGACACCTGCGGCGCCGATCACGACCGGCACGCCGACGTAGAGACCCTTCACCCCGTACTCGCCGTTCAAGTAGGCGGCGCAAGGCAGGATGCGCTTCTTGTCCTTGAGGTAGCTCTCGGCCATCTGGATGGCGGACGAGGCCGGGGCGTAGAACGCCGATCCGGTCTTCAGCAGTGCGACGATCTCGCCGCCGCCCTTACGCGTGCGATCGACGATCTGGTCGAGGCGCTCTTGGGTCATCCAGCGCATCTTCACGACGTCGGTGAGCGGCACGCCCGCGACCGTCGAGTGACGGACGAGCGGCACCATGTCGTCGCCATGGCCGCCGAGCACGAAGGCCGAGACGTCCTCGATCGACACCTTCAGCTCGTCGGCGATGAAGTGACGGAAGCGGGCAGTGTCGAGCACGCCGGCCATGCCGACAACCTTGGTGCGCGGCAGGCCAGAAGCCTTCTGCAGCGCCCACACCATGGCGTCGAGCGGATTGGTGATGACGATGACGAACGCGTTCGGCGCGTACTTCGCGATGCCGGCGCCAACCTGCTCCATCACCTTGAGATTGATGCCGATCAGATCGTCGCGGCTCATGCCGGGCTTGCGCGGCACACCGGCGGTGACGATGCAGACGTCGGCGCCATCGATATCGGCGTAAGCGTTGGTGCCCTTCAGCACGCAATCGAAGCCCTCGACGGCACCCGACTGGGCGATGTCGAGCGACTTGCCCTGCGGCGTGCCTTCCGCGATGTCGAACAGGACGACATCGCCGAGTTCCTTCAAACCGACCAGATGAGCCAACGTGCCGCCGATCATGCCTGCGCCGATCAGTGCGATTTTGGTGCGCGCCATGCTGATGCTCCTGCCTCTCGATCCGAGTTTCGCCGGGCTTGGTTCGAGCGGTTGGTTAGCGGCAAACGATCGAGGCCGCAACTGAACCTTCGTGGTCCCGAGTCGATCGAAAGGCGGGGGTCCCGTGAAAAATGGGGGCCGCGCTCAGGGTATGGCGGCCGCTTCCCGGCGCAGCGCGCAGCCGTCCAGGTAGGACTCGCTGCGCATCTCGTAGAGGCGGCTGGCGGTGCGCCCGAACAGGTCGGCACCATCTCCCGAAACGTACAGCTGGTCGGGCTCGGCTTCGGCCGAAGCAATGAGACCGACGCGCTCGTCGTAGAGCGTGTCGACGAGATTGATGAAGCGGCGGGCCTCGTTGCGCCGCGCCGGCGTCAGGCGCGGGATGTGCTCGATGATCACGGTGTGGAAGGCCTGCGCCACGGCGATGTAGTCGAGGCTGCCGAGCGGGCGAGCGCAAAGATCGTCGAAACCGAACCGGGCCACGCCGTCGGCGGCGCGAGGCACATGCACCTTGCGGCCTTTGACTTCGAGATCCAGCGGCTGGCCGACTTGGCCGGCGGTCAACCGCCGCCAAAGGGTGTCGAGCTCGGCGCTGGCGGCCGCATCGGGCGGCGAGAAGTACAGCGGCAGGCCCGTCAGCTTGTCGAGGCGGAAGTCCTTGGCGGCCCGGAGTTCGAGGACCTCCATGTTGTCCTCGATGAGATCGATGAATGGCAGGAAAAGCTGCCGGTTCAGTCCGTTGCGGTAGAGTTCGGTCGGATGGGCGTTGGAGGTCGCGACCACGACGACCTGGCGCGCGAACAGACCGTCGAACAGGCGGCCGAGAATCATCGCATCGGCGATGTCGGTGACATGCAGCTCGTCGAAGCAGAGCACGCTGGTTTGGTCGGCAAAGCCGGAGGCGACAGCGGGCAGCGGATCGCCCTTTACGACCGCGCGCGCCTTGGCGATGCGCTCGTGAACCTCGGCCATGAAGCGATGGAAGTGCAGCCGGCGCTTGTCCTTGCGCGTTAGACTTTCGTAGAACAAGTCCATCAGCATCGTCTTGCCGCGGCCGACCGAGCCGTGAATGTAGAGACCGCGCGGCGGCGGGCCCGAACCTCCCAGCAAGCGGCCTACGAAGCCGCTGCGTGGACCACGCCACCGGGCCAATGCACCGGCCAGATCGTCGAGCCGTTCGGCTGCCAGCAGTTGCGCCGCGTCGGGCTCGATCTCCCCGGCGCGAACGCGATCCTGATAGCGCTGGAGTGGTCCGGACGACATGGGGGTCGGGTAAACCGGCGTCCGCATCGGGTCAAGGCGGCGCGGCACCCGCCTTTAAGAGAAAAGCCACCGCGACCCTACATGGAGTTGCCATTCGCCCACCATATTGTGCAATGCAATAGAGACAACTCCGGCGATAACGCCGGGGAGAGGCGGGAACACCCGCCAAGACGGAACCCAGAGCGGAGGCTGATCATGAGCGATCACCGATTCTGGGGAGGAAACATTCGGAAGTTGTGGCCGACGGAAACAGATAAGTTCCGCGACCATTTGCTGCGGCTCGATCGTGACAGCCGCCGCATGCGCTTTGCCCACGGTGTGTCCGACGAGTTCATCGTCGGCTATGCCGCGCGCATGAACGAGATGGGTAGCATCGTCTACGGCTTCTTCCTCGATGGCGAGGTGCATGCCGCGGCCGAGTTGCGCCGCCTCGGCGACTCGTGGGGGCCGGAGGCGGAAGCCGCGTTCTCCGTCGAGAAGCCCTATCAAGAGAAGGGCATCGGCTCCGAGCTGATGGGCCGCGTCATCCGCACGGCCCGCAATCGCGGCGTCTCGCGGCTGTACATGAGCTGCCTCACCGAGAACGGGAAGATGCAGGCGATCGCGCGCAAGCACGAGGCCGATCTGAAGTTCGAGTACGGCGAAGTGATCGGCGAGATCCTGCCGAACCGCTCGAACTACTTCTCGATCCTCGCCGAAGAGGTGGAGGATCAGGTCGGCTACATGCTGGCCGTGCTCGATATCCAGTCGCGGATCGTGCGCGCGGCCTGAAACGACCGGGGCGCGGCCCCGATCATGGATCTGACACGACGACGCCGCGGCTCACGCCGCGGCGTCGTCGTTCCTGCGGCCGTGGCGGCGTGGCTCAGGTCGCCCGGCGCTCTGCCTCGCCCGCGAGAAACAGGTCGGCGCGCTCCTGGATGAGGTCCAGAACGGCCCGAAACACCTCGTCCCGGTCGCTGGCCGGCAAGACGGCCGCGGTCGGGTCGGGCATCGGCCAGTGCAGCAGGCGGGGCGAGCCCGGCCACTCCAGCAATTGCGCATCGGCCACCTCCTCGCAGAGCGAGACGATGACATCCATGGGCGGCGCCGACGGATCGGCGAACAGTTCGCGGCTCTTCGGCTGCAGCGAGGCCGGCAGTTCGATGCCCGCCTCGGTCAAAACCTTGAGCGCCATCGGGTGAACCCGGTCGGCCGGACTGTTGCCCGCACTGTGCGCCCGCCAGCGACCGTCGCTGACGTGATTGATGTACGCCTCGGCCATGATGCTGCGAGACTTGTTGCGCGTGCCGAGAAGAAGAATGGATCTGCTCATGATCCCCCTCGTTTCTGAATGCCGGCGTTAGAGACGAGCGGCGTGTCATCGCTGTGACCACTGTGTGCGCGTCGCCCGGCAGGGATCAGCGATCCCGACGGTACAACGCGCGGCACGGTGCAAACTTCCGCGGCGCCCTTACTCAGCATTCTGTCTTGTTTTCGAGAGCCGAGAGAGTCCGACTCTGTGAGGCTTGGCGCACCCGGCTCATCATCGACTCTATCAATCCCGCCCAACTCGCGGACTCAGATCGCATTTTTTGGTGATTTTTCGCAACAGTAGAGACCAAAACCGGAGTTTTTCGCCTTTGGGTGGCGATTTACTTGTCAACAAATTTCGTGAACTTGCACATGCTTTTTTTGTTCGACGTTGATTCGAACCTAGAGGGAGAGAGAGACTATGGCTAAAGCAACTGTGAAGTCGAAGACCGCTGCCCCGAAGACCGCCGCCAAGGCAAAGGCCCCCGCGAAGGCGCCGAAGGCTGCCCCGAAGGCCAAGGTGACCAAGAAGACCGCTGCCAAGTCGGCTGTGCGGACCGCCTCCAAGAAGGCGCCGGCTCGCAAGGCCACCGCGAAGGCTGCTGCTGCGAAGTCGCCCCGCAAGGCTTCTGCCAAGAAGGCCGCGGCCTGACTTAAAACCGCCCATGGCCCGGGTTTTGGGTACTCGGGCCTTTGCGCGGGGCGGAATAACGGGGGACTGCCATCCCACCGTCGAGAAACCGGAGGACGCGTCGGCGCCTCCGGTTTCGTATTTTTCGAGGTCTTTTCAATCCCGCCGAATCAGACCCGCCGTTCAACCATCAGCTTTTTCAGCTCGGCGATGGCTTTGGCCGGGTTGAGGCCTTTCGGGCAGGCCTTGGCGCAGTTCATGATGGTGTGGCAACGATAAAGGCGGAACGGATCCTCGAGGTTGTCGAGCCGGTCGCCGGTCGCCTCGTCCCGACTGTCGATGACCCAACGGTAGGCCTGGAGCAGGATCGCCGGGCCGAGGTAGCGATCGGAATTCCACCAGTAGCTCGGGCACGACGTCGAGCAGCAGGCGCAAAGAATGCACTCGTAAAGCCCATCGAGCTTCTCGCGGTCCTCACGGGACTGCTTCCACTCCTGCGGCGGTGTCGGTGTCGCGGTCTGCAGCCATGGCTCGATCGAACGATGCTGCGCGTAAAAGTTCGTCATGTCCGGCACGAGGTCTTTGACGACCTGCATGTGCGGCAGCGGATAGATGCGGACAGCACCGGAGACGTCTTCGATGGACCGAAGGCACGCAAGACCGTTGGTGCCGTCGATGTTCATGGCGCACGAACCGCAGATGCCTTCGCGGCACGAGCGGCGGAAGGTCAGCGACGAGTCGATCTCGCCCTTGATCTTGATGAGGGCGTCGAGAACCATGGGTCCGCACGTGGCGAGATCGATCCAATAGCTATCGAGCCGCGGATTCTTGCCGTCGTCAGGGTTCCAGCGGTAGATCCGGAACTCCTTCCATTTGCCCTTGCCGGTCGGCTTGTTCCAAACCTTGCCCTTCAAGATCTGAGAGTTGGTCGGCAGCGAAAGCTGAACCATGTCGGTTCCATCCGGTCCTGGGGATCCCGCTCTCACATGAAGAGCCGGGCGATGAGTGTCAACGCTCCGTTCGGCGCACGCAGGGGTATTGCGTCATCCTGTCCGCATTTCAACGGGGCCATACCAGATCCCGTGGCCGATGGACGCGACCGGATGGGGCCGGATCGTACTCGAATCGGCCATCAGTCGATCCGATGGTTCTTGAGTTCGCGGACGAGGGCCGCCAGACGCTCTGCCGAGGCGAGCCCGGTTTCGACACAGGCGCGCAGGGTCGCGCGCTGGGAGACGAGCTTGTTCAGGTTCTCTTGGACCTCGCCGAAGCCGTAGTAGAGCTGCTCGGGAGCCTGGATCTCACCATCCTCGATGGCGCTCATGACGTCGAACACGTTCTGCGTGGCGAGCACGAGCATGCTGGCGGTGTCGTTGACGATCTGCTGGTACTGGCGGGCCGCCTCGGCGGTGACGCGCGGGCCATGGACGCCGAACTTCATGGGCGAGGCCGCGGTGCCACCCTCGCCGCCGAACAGCTTCGGATTCTTGTGGAAGCGCCGGAAGATCTCCTGCAGGCCGAGGCAGCAACTCTCGAGGTCTCGAATTGCCACGGCGGCGCGGCGTTTGCTCTTGGTACGATCTGGCGTCTTGTCCTGGGCAACCCAATGTATCGCCGCGATCGACGCAATGGCGCCCAGTGCCGCCAAACCCGGCAGCACCGCCGCGAATGGGTCCGGCGCAATGCGGGTATCGACCGCAGCGTTGGAACCCGCCTTTGGCTCTGTTGCCACGTCCACTCCGTCGGAGCTTCAAACCTGCTTCTGGCGGCACGTCGACGGGTCAGCGTTTAGCGGACACCCGGACCGTCTTCAATCGTGCGCGTTTGGCAGGATCGAGGCGCCGCGGCATTGCCCACAGGCTGGCTGGGGTGCCCGCCTGCCGAGACACCGTCGCGCCATCGTCGGCGATCGGACCTGGCAGGCCCGCGCCGGCGGTTGGCACGCCCAATTATGGGACGTCGTTAACCTCAATTCAACTTCGGGCGTGGAGAGATCATCCGCGTGCCCGACCGACGGTCCCGTATGGCCTTTCCCCATCCTGCGAGCCGGGCTTTCGACATTCAGCGTGGAGACGCGTCATGGCTCTCATCCATCGTCTGGCGGCGGCAGTCTTGGGTACCGCTGCACTCACAGGCCCCGCGGCGGCCGCCGATCTGCTGACGCGGCCGCAAGCCCCGCAGGTGCGCTATCAGAACCAAGCCACCACCTCGGACACGTATCTGGCGGTGCGCGGCGGGGCGGCCTGGAGCCAGGATACCGACTGGAGCTTTGCCGGCAGCGCAGTGAGCTCGGGTTTCCAGCAGCCCGGATTCATGTACGCGGCGGCCATCGGCCTTCATCTCGACCGGACGCTCGGCGAAGCGCCGGGGCTGAGGGCAGAGATCGAGATCGGCCACAAGAGATCCGAGACCGAGAGCCATACGTCGGCGCTGCCGGCGCTGGCCGGCAAGGCGGCGGGCGCGGTCTCGGCGACCTATGCCATGGCGAGTCTGTACTACGATTTCTTCAAGAACAGCCTGATCACGCCGTTCGTCGGCGCGGGCGCCGGCATCGCCCAGGTCTCGGCCGATGGCGTCGGCGTTGCAGGCGGACCGGCCCTGATCGACGACCACGGCACGTCATGGATCTACCACGCGACCGCCGGTGTGTCGGTCCGGTTGAGCCCGCGGTGGCAGCTCGAGGCTGCCTACCGGTTCATGGAGACACCGGATGTCGGGTTGCGCGACAAGAGCGGCGCCAGCACCGAGATGAACGTACGGGACCACATGGTGCTCGGCGGCATTCGAGCCAACTTCTGATCGAGCCGAGCCCACCGGCGACAGACTCACCGGTGGGCCGATTCAGCTCGCATGCGATCAGTACACGCGGGCCTTGGGCTCGATGTACTTCATCTCGTTGGTCATCGTGTAGGTGTGGACCGGGCGGTAGTCGATCGTGACCGACCTCGCGGCGTCGTTGGCCCAGGCCAACGTGTGCTTCATCCAGTTGGCATCGTCGCGCTGGGAATAGTCCTCGCGGGCGTGGGCGCCCCGGCTCTCCTTGCGGTTCTCGGCGCTGACGACCGTGACGACGGCCTGGGCGATCAGGTTGTCGTACTCCAGGGCCTCGATGAGATCCGAATTCCAGATCAGTGAGCGGTCACTGATGCGGATGTCGGCGCTGTCCGACCAGATCTGATTGATCTTGTCGACGCCTTCCTGGAGCGTCGGACCATCGCGGAAAACGGCGCAGTTGGTCTGCATGACCTTCTGCATGCGCAGCCGCAGGGCCGCGGTCGGCGTGGCGCCGCCGGCATGGCGCAACTTGTCGAGCCGGGACAGGGCCAGGTCGGCCGCGTCCTGCGGCAGACTGGCCTGGGCGGCGCCGGTTTCCACGGTCTCACCACAGCGCAGGCCGGCCGCGCGACCGAACACCACGAGGTCGATGAGCGAGTTGGAGCCGAGCCGGTTGGCGCCATGCACGGAGACGCACGCGGCCTCGCCGATCGCCATCAGACCCGGAACGACATGGTCGGGGTTGCCGTTGCGCAGCGTCAGCACTTCGCCGTGATAGTTGGTCGGGATGCCGCCCATGTTGTAGTGGACCGTCGGAATGACCGGGATCGGCTGGCGACGCAGATCGACACCGGCGAAGATCTTGGCGCTCTCGGTGATGCCCGGCAGGCGCTCGTGCAGGATCTTCGGGTCGAGATGGTCGAGGTGCAGGAAGATGTGATCCTTCTCCTTGCCCACGCCACGACCTTCGCGGATCTCCATGGTCATCGAGCGCGACACGACATCGCGCGATGCGAGATCCTTGGCGTGCGGGGCATAGCGCTCCATGAAGCGCTCGCCGGCACTGTTGGTCAGATAGCCGCCTTCGCCGCGCGCACCTTCGGTGATCAATACGCCGGCGCCGTAGATGCCGGTCGGGTGGAACTGCACGAACTCCATGTCCTGAAGCGGCAGGCCGGCGCGGAGCACCATGGCGTTGCCATCGCCCGTGCAGGTGTGGGCCGAGGTCGCGGAGAAATAAGCCCGGCCGTAGCCACCGGTGGCCAGAATGGTCTTCTTGGCCTTGAAGCGATGGACCGTGCCGTCATCGAGGCACAACGCCACGACGCCGCGGCAGCCACCATCGGAATCCATCATCAGGTCGACGGCGAAGTACTCGATGAAGAACTCGGCCGAATAGCGCAGAGACTGGCCATACAGCGTGTGCAGCATGGCGTGGCCGGTACGGTCGGCCGCAGCGCAGGTGCGCTGCGCGGGCGGGCCTTCGCCGAATTGGGTGGTCATGCCGCCGAACGGGCGCTGATAGATGCGCCCGTCTTCGGTACGCGAGAACGGCACGCCGTAGTGCTCGAGTTCGTAAACAGCTTCCGGCGCGTTGCGGCAGAGGTATTCGATGGCGTCCTGGTCGCCGAGCCAGTCGGCGCCCTTCACGGTGTCGTACATGTGCCAACGCCAGTCGTCCGGCCCCATGTTGGCGAGCGCCGCCGCCACACCGCCCTGGGCCGCGACGGTGTGAGACCGGGTCGGGAAGACCTTGGTCACGCAGGCCGTCTTGAGGCCGGCCTGGGCGCAGCCGAGCGTGGCGCGCAGCCCGGCACCGCCGGCCCCCACAACCACCACATCGTAGGTGTGATCGACGACCGTGTAAGCACGGCCGTTGATGCTCGGCATGGCAACTCCGTTGCCCTTGGCAGATCCGTTCTGAGCCATGTCTGTCCTCAAGCCCCGAAGCTGAGCTTCAATACGGCGAGTGTGCACGCGACACCGACGGCGATCGCGAAGAAGGTATTCAGCATCAACAGGACGATCTTCCGGCCCTCGCTGCGGATGTAGTCCTCGATGATGACCTGCATCCCGAGGCGCATGTGGATGACCCCAGCCCCGATCAGAAGCATCAACACCAAAGAGACCAAGGGATTGGCCAGGGTGCGCTTGGCGGTCGCATGGTCGGCGCCGACCAGCGAGACGATCAGGGCCACCGTGGCCGTACCCAGGACCAACAGGGCCACGGCGCTGACCCGCTGCTTCCAGAAATGATCCGAGCCCTCCTTGGCGGAGCCGAGCCGGCGCACGTTCTTGAGAGGCGTTCGCATCGTCTGCATCAGATGATCCCCCTCGCCCCAAGCACCACGTACCAGATCGCGGCCGTGCCCCCGAGCGAGGCGAACAGCGACAGCCAGCACATCGTATCCACGGTCACGAGGTTGAAGCCGTAGCCGAGATCCCAGACAAAATGGCGAACGCCGCCGAGGGCATGATGGATCAGTGCCCATGTATAGCCGGCGAGGATCGCCAGGCCGATCGGGTGGCCCATGATCTGGCTAACGAAAGCGTAATAGGCCGGACCCGTGGCCGCTGCGATCAACCACCAGGCGAGCAGCAGAGTGCCGACATAAAGCGCCGCACCGGTGATTCGATGGACGATCGACATCACCATGTTGATCTTGGGCGAGTAAATCTGCAGATGCGGCGAAAGCGGCCTTGCGGCGGCCGTTCTGCGTTGGGTGGCCTCAGCCATTGTCTGCTCCCCGGCTGTCGCAGGTTCGAAACGTGGGGCCTTGTAGCGCGCTGAGGCACCAGCGGCAATTCGGCCTTGGGAAGGGGGCCTGCGCGAATGGGCGCAGGGTGCTGTCCTGCCTCATTTCGGGAGCGCAAGCCAGAGGTCGAGATCGAGAATGACGCCTTCCTCGTACTCGCCGGCGGGAGTCTTCAACGGAAATCCGGTCGCCGGGCGGTTCTTGACCGCGACCAGCCGCGTGCGCAGCAGGCCGGCATCGGCGCGTCCTGGAATCTCGGCGGTCTCCAGCACTTCGGACCAAGCGTAGACGGTATCGCCCGCGAAACAGGGCGCAACGTGACGGCCGCCGTTGATGCCGGCCACGTGGAAGGCATTGGCGAGGCCGTTGAACTGGAGCGCGCGCGCCAGCGAAATGACTACGCCTCCATAGACGAGGCGGCGGCCGAAGCGGCTCTTGCTTTCGGTGAGCTGGTTGAAGTGGACCTTCGCCGTGTTCTGATAGAGGCGCGTCGCCATCTGGTGCTCGGCCTCCTCCAGCGTGACGCCGTCGGCATGGTCGATGCGCTCGCCGGCCGCATAGTCGCCCCAGCGATGAGGTGCGCCGGCAAGTTCACGATCGTAGGCCGCGCTGTCGAGCGGGGGCAGGGCCGCGCCGAGGCTGGCCGGCTCGACGCGTGCCGGCAGATTCGGCACCATGGCCGGCGGCACGGCGGCGTCCTTGCTGCGCTTGCGCACCATCACCCAGCGGTCGTACTCGAGCACGGTTTCACCGTGCTGGTTCTGGCCGATGGTGTGGACATAGACCACGCCGGTTTCGCGGTTCGAGTTCTCTTTCAGCCCGGTTACGGTCGACGTCGCCGACAACGTGTCGCCCGGATAAACGGGGGCAAGGAAACGGCCACCCGCATAGCCCAGATTGGCAACGGCATTCAGAGAGACGTCCGGCACGGTCTTGCCGAAAACGACGTGAAACACAAGCAGGTCGTCGACCGGCGATCGCGGATAGCCGATCCGGGATGCTAAGGCATCAGACGACTGCACGGCGAAGCGGGGCCCGTAGAGGGCGTTGTAGAGCGCGATGTCGCCCACGGTGATCGTGCGCGGCGTCGCGTGCCGCAGCACCTGGCCGACGCGGAACTCCTCGAAGTAGTTGCCGGTGTTGGTCTTGGTCATCGCACCCGCTCCTCAGCTCGCGATCGCTTCGGCAATGGCCACCGTCCGCCGAGCGATCTCGGCGTGCAGCAGCTCCACCATACGGCCGTCCAGGGTGATGGCGCCCTTGCCCTTGTGCTCGGGCTGCTCAAAGGCGGCGATGATCTTGCGGGCCCAGGCCACCTCGGACTCGGACGGGGCGAAGACCTCGTTGGCGATGGCGATCTGATCGGGGTGGATCAACGTCTTCCCGTCCATGCCGAGGCGCTTGCCGGCCAACGCCTCCCGGCGGCAGCCGTCGAGATCCTTGAAGTTGTTGTAGACGCCGTCGAGCACCTCGATGCCGTAGGCGCGGGCAGCGGTGACGGTGGCCGACAGCCAAAAGAGCGCGGCGGTGCGATCGCCGTCCAGTTCGGCGCGGGTTTCCTTGACGAGGTCGTTGGTGCCGAGGACGAAACAGGCGAGGCGATTGGCCGGATCGGCGGCGGTGGCTGCGATTTCGCGCAGGTTGAGGATCGCCAGCGGCGTCTCGATCATCGCCCACAGCCGCAGCGCGGGTTTGGCCCCCTGCAGCAACTGGGCGAGGCGGGCCACGTCGGCCGCGCTCGACACCTTGGGCACCAGGATCGCATCGGGGCCGGCGGCAATCGCGGCGCCGATGTCGGCCTCCACCCAGGGCGTATCGAGGCCGTTGGTGCGAATCACGATCTCGCGCTTGCCATAGCCGCCGGATGCGACCATGGCGGCGATCTGCGCACGCGCGGTGTCCTTCATCTCGGGCGCGACGGCGTCTTCGAGGTCCATGATAATGACGTCGGCGGCGAGGGCCTTGGCCTTCTCCAGGGCTCGTGCGTTCGAGCCCGGCATATAGAGCGCGCTGCGGCGCGGGCGCAGTGTCATGATCGTCTCCAACGTTCGAGCGTTGTGTGTGTGGCGGCAGTCTATGGCACATGATAGCGCTCGCTCATTCGAACTTTCGAGGGAGGATCCCTTGGCAGACGACGAGCAAGCCGACGTGGTGATCGTCGGCGGCGCGGTGATCGGCAGCGCCGTTGCCTTCTACCTTGCACGCCTCGGCTTCTCCGGCCGCGTCGTGGTCGTCGAACAGGACCCGGGCTACGGCCAATCGAGCACGGCCCGCTCGGCCGGCGGGTTGCGTCAACAATTCTCGACGCCGGAGAACATCCGTCTGTCGCAGGCCACGTTGACGCTGCTGCGCAATCTCGGAGCCGTGTTCGGCTCGGAGGCCGATGTCGGGTTCCGTGAGCAAGGCTATCTGATCCTCGCATCGCCGGAAGGCGAACCGGTACTGTCCCGCAATGTCCGTCTGCAACAGGCCAACGGTGCCAGCATCGAGCGGCTGGACGCCGGATCGCTCGCCACCACGTTCCGGTGGTTGGCGACCGATGGTCTCGCAGCCGGCGCGTTCGGCACCCGGGGCGAGGGGTGGCTGGACCCGGTCGCGCTGACCACGCTGTTCCGGAAGGCGGCCGAAAGCGCGGCGGTGACGTATCTCACGGACCGGGTCGTCGGCCTCGATGTCGGGCTTGGCGTCGAGGCGGTCCGGCTCGAAAGCGGCCGCCGGATCGCCTGCGGTGCGGTCGTCAATGCCGCCGGGGCCTGGGCCGGCGCCGTTGCGGCGCTGGCCGGCGTGCCGTTGCCGGTCGAGCCGCGCAAGCGTTTCGTCTACGTGCTCGACTGCCGGGAGGCGGGCGACGATCTGCGTGGCGCGCCACTGACGGTCGACCCGTCGGGCGTGTGGTTCCGGCCTGAAGGGCGGTTCTTCATCTGCGGACGGTCGCCCGACGAGACCGAAGAGCCGGCACCGGGCGATCTCGACGCCATCGACCATGGCTTCTTCGAAATGGAGATCTGGCCCGTTCTGGCGGCGCGCGTGCCCGCCTTCGAAGCGGTCAAGGTGGTCAACGCGTGGGCTGGCCACTACGATTACAATACCCTCGATCAGAACGGCATCATCGGCCCGCACCCCGAGCTGACCAATCTCTATTTCGCCAACGGGTTCTCGGGGCACGGCCTGCAGCAATCGGCCGGGGTTGGGCGCGCCATCGCCGAACTGATCGTGCATGGCCATTACCGCAGCATCGATCTCGCGCGATTCGGCTATGATCGCATTCGCCGCGGTGCGCCGCTCGCCGAGCTCAACGTGATCTGACACCCATGGCCCGCATCCTCGCCTTCTCCTCTCAGGTCGCCCGCGGTCACGTGGGCCTGACCGCCGCCGTGCCGGCCCTGCAGCGGCTCGGCCACGACGTGTGGGCGGTGCCGACCATCATCCTGTCCAATCATCCGGGTCATGCCCACGTCGCGGGCACGCCGATCGCACCGGACGTGATCGAGCGCATGACCGGGGCGCTGGAGGTCAACGGCTGGATGGGCGAGGTCGACGCCGTCCTTTCGGGCTACCTGCCGACGCCGGAGCACGTCCACGCGGTCGGGCGGATCGTGCGACGGATGCGCCATCGACGTTCGTTCCTGTTCTGCTGCGATCCGGTGCTCGGCGACGATCCGAAGGGTGTCTATCTCGACATTCACGCGGCCACCGCGCTGCGCGGCGATCTTGTGCCGCTGGCGGACGTTGCAACGCCCAACCGGTTCGAGCTCGGTTGGCTGACGGGGCAGCCGACCGACACGCTACCCGATGCGGTCGCGGCAGCGCGGACGCTGCCATGTTCCGACGTGTTCGTGACATCGGCGGGCCGGCAGAACCGTCAATTGACCAATCTTCATGTTGGCGCCACCGGGGTCGCGACCTGCCAGGTTTCGGCCCTCGACGTCGCGCCGCACGGTACGGGCGACCTGTTCGCCGGCCTCGTACTCGGACATTTGTTGAACGGGCTCGGAGCGGCCGAGGCCATGGCACGGTCGGCCCGCGGCGTGGCGGTGGCGCTGGCCTCAAGCGCCGGGCAGGACGAGCTGTCGATCGTTCCGATGCTCGACGAGATCGCCGCTGCGCCTGCCGTGCCCCTCGATCCTCTGTGAGCGGGCCTTGGGTTGCCGGTGTCGATGGCTGCCGCGGCGGATGGGCCGTCGTTCTGCGACCACTCGACGCCGCAACTCGGCTCACCTGCAGACGGGTTACCCGCTTCGCGGACGTTCTTGCGATGCCGGAGGCACCCATCGTGATCGCCGTCGACATGCCGATCGGACTTCCGGAGCGGGGGAGCCTGGGTGGCCGACCGGCCGATCGCGCCGCACGGGCCGTTCTCGGCGAGCGGCAGTCGGCCGTATTTGCGGTGCCGTCGCGGGCGGCCGTCCAGGAGTGCGACTATGCGCGGGCCTGCGCGGTCGCACTGGCGACGTCCGATCCGCCGCGGAAGGTGTCGAAGCAGACGTTCAACCTGTTTCCGAAGATCAGGGAAGTCGACGCCTTGATGTCGCCCGCCCTGCAGGGGCGGGTCCGCGAGGTGCACCCCGAGGTGGCGTTCTGGGCTCTCAACGGCGCGCGACCGTTGACGGAGCCCAAGAAGGTCAAGTCGCGGCCCTATCCGCCCGGCCTCGCGCTGCGCCGCGACCTGCTGGCGCGAGCAGGCTACACCGTCGAGCAGCTCGCGGCGTTTGCGACCCGGGTCGACGCCGCCGGGCCCGACGATATCCTCGACGCGGCTGCCTGCTCCTGGACGGCGGCTCGGATCGCCCTCGGCGCCGCGCTTTGCTTTCCCGCCGATCCTCAATGTAATGGCATGGGGCTTCGCATGGAGATCTGGGGCTGACGGGTCCGCGACCTAGCCGACGAACCCGAACGAGCCCCCGGCATCGGGCTTGCCCCGGCTGATACCGTCCAGGAGTTCGACGAGGCGCTCGGTGTCACCGACGATGCCGAGAACCTCGGCCTGCTTGCGCGCCTTGGCGAAGTCGCCCGGCGTCAGGTTCTCCCAGATCGCACCACCCGACGGGGCGGCGTCGAGGCCGAAAAACACCTTCCAGGCGCGGCCCAGCGCGCTCCGGTCGAGGTGGCGGAAGCGGACGTCGAACGTGAACCGGCGCAACGACGCGGAATCCATGCGGTCCATCAGATTGGTCGTGAAGCAGACCGGCAACGGATGATCCTCCATCCACGTCAGCATCTCGTTGACCTGCGAAATCTCCCACGAGCGCTGCGCGTCGCGACGGTCGAGCAACAGGCTGTCAGCCTCGTCGAACACCAGGAACGTGCCGGCTTCGCGCGCTTCGAGGAAAGCGTCCGCGATATTGCGCTCGGACTGGCCGACATAGGCGCCGAGAAGGTCTGACGCGCGCTTCTGCACGATCTCCAGGCCGAGCCGGCCGGCGAGATAACGGGCGTAGGCGGACTTGCCGGTGCCCGGCGGACCGGAGAGGCAGAGCGAGAAGGCGCGCCGGCGCCCGCCGACGATCTGGTCGGCCAGCCCCACCAGATCGATGCTCGCGCTGGTGAGTTCGGGATCGAAGGCGGGGATCACGAGCGCCTTGCGGGCGGTGATGCCCGACACCGCGCGGATGACGCCCTGGGCCGCGCGCTCGATCATGTCGACGCCGCCACCCGCGAGTTTGGCAGCCCGGATTGCGTTCTCGATGATGGCCGGCGTGGCATCGAGGCGCTGCGCCAGTCTTTCGACCTCGACCTCGGTCAGCACGAGGCCGGCGCGGGCCAGGATCTGCTCGATGATGCGGCGTCGCTGGGACGCCGGCGGCCGCTTCAACTCGATTGCCAACGTCATCCGGCGCAGCAGCGCCGGGTCGATGCTGGAGATGTCGTTGGAGGTCCAGATGACCGGCACCGGGCCGGTCTCCAGGAGCCGGTTCAGAAACACCTTCGAACCGCCCCGCCGGATCAGGTCGGACGCGGCATCTTCCATCTCGTCGAACAGGATCGCCGTCCGCTTCTGCTCCGACAACAGTCGCGACGAGAACACGAGGTCGGAGACGCGGGAAGCTCGGGACGCCTCCTCGCTGGCGTCCTCGCCGGCCGCATAGAGCGTCAACCCGGCCTCCGCGGCCGCGACCTTCGCCAGTTCGGTCTTGCCCGAACCGGGCGGCCCGTAGAGCAGGATGTTCAGACCCGGGGCCGCGGCAGCGGCGGCACCCTTCAAGACGCCGATGATGAGATCGCGGTCGGCGGCGACGTGCTGGTAGTCGGCAGGGCCGACGCCGGAGACCTGCGGGGTGCCGAGCATGGCATCGCGCATCTCGGCGAAGTCGCGGTATGTGCGATCGAGGCAGCGGTTGACGCGGAACGGAATGACGTAGCGGCTGCCGTGGCCGGCCACCTGATCGCCGTCGCGCACCTGAACGAGGCCAGAAGCCACGAGGTCGTGACTCGGCATCAGCAATTCCTCGACGACGGACGTCGGCTCGTCGACCAGGATGGCGATGGCGCGGGCCACCGGCCCGGCGGTCTCCAGGAGATAGTTGGCGAGGTACTGGACCTGCTCGTAGCGATTGCCGCAGGCCAGCAGGCCGACGACCTTCCAAGCTGCCTCGGCCGACGGAATGCCCAGCGCCTCGACAAGCCGGCGGGCATTCGCGGCGAGCGGTTCCGGGCGCTCGGTCTCGCGCGCCGCACGCTCGAGCGCGGCCACCAACTCCTCGCGGCACTGCACGAAAACCTGCTCGAGCGTCGAGATCCGGAAATCCGAGTTGTAGCGCGTCGCCATGGTCTCGGTGACCGGCGCCGGAATGGCGATCCCGAGGCCGTCCGCGCGTTCGGCGAACCACCAGAGCATGGCCCGCGCGGAACGGAGCGGAAGGTCCTTGCGGGAAAAGATCCGTACGAGGTAGCGGGCCAACAGGCCGCGCTCGACATCCGTCAACGACATGCCACGTGACCTGCTCTGTACGCCCTGGTAGCAGCTTCCGCTCAGAAGGCGCCAAATAAGCCCTGGTCAAGGCGCGAGCAATGCCTATTTAGGTCTTCGGACTTCATGTGCCGGACCACCTCACGCATCGCAGGGCGGGCGTGATCACAACGGGAGAAACTCGCCTTGTCCGTGAAGTCCACGACTGCCGCCACACCCACCGGACTTTCCGCCCTGCTTCATCACGAAGCCGCCGGCGGCGTCATTCTGCTGATGGCGGCGGCCCTGGCGCTCGCCGTATCGAACTCGCCGCTCAGCCCGCTCTACGATGCCTTCCTGGACGTTCCGCTGACGGTCAAGCTCGGCACGCTCGGGGTCGACAAGCCACTGCTGCTGTGGATCAACGACGGCCTGATGGCGATCTTCTTCTTTCTCGTTGGACTCGAGATCAAGCGCGAGCTTCTGGCCGGCGATCTGGCGAGCTTCGACCGGGCCGTCATGCCCGCACTCGCCGCCCTCGGCGGGATGGCGGCGCCGGCCGCCATCTATGTCGCGCTGAATGCAAACAATCCGGCCGCGCTCAAAGGCTGGGCCATTCCCTCGGCCACCGACATCGCGTTCGCCGTCGGGCTGCTGGCCGTGCTCGGCAGCCGCGTGCCGGCGGCGCTGAAGGTGTTCCTGCTGGCCCTGGCCATCATCGACGACCTCGGCGCGATCGTCATCATTGCGGTTTTCTATACGGCCGATCTGTCGCAACTCGCGCTGGCATTGGCCGGCGCCGGGACCGTGGTGCTTGTGGTGCTCAACAGGCGCGGCGTGGCATCCCTGGCGCCCTACCTGCTGGTCGGCCTGTTCATCTGGCTCTGCGTGCTGAAGTCGGGCGTGCATGCGACCCTGGCCGGCGTCATCGTCGCGCTCGCCGTACCGCTATACATTTCCGGCGACCCAGCAGCTTCGCCGCTGCGGGAGACCGAGCGGAAGCTCCATCCCTGGGTGGCGTTCGGCGTGCTGCCACTGTTCGCGTTCGCCAATGCCGGTGTTTCGCTTTCCGGCTTCACGCCGGACAAGCTGCTGGCGTCGATCCCGCTCGGCATCACGCTGGGGCTGCTGATCGGCAAGCCGCTCGGGATCGTCGCCTCGGTATGGCTGGCCGTAAAGCTCGGCATCGGCGCCAAGCCGGAGGGCGGCAGTTGGCTGCAGTTGACCGGCGTCGGGTTCGTGGCCGGCATCGGCTTCACCATGAGCCTGTTCATCGGCCTCCTGGCCTTCCCCGACCCGAGCTACGCCGCCGACGTGCGGATCGGCGTGCTGGCCGGATCGCTGCTGTCGGCCACGGCCGGGTATCTCATCCTGCGGCTGGCGACCCAGCCATCCCCCTCTTCGAAGTGAGCCCTGGAGATTGCACCCCATGACCCATCTTCCCGAGCACCTGCTCGATCGCTACCGGCGGTTCAAGTTCCGGCATTTCGTGCCCAACCAGGAAACCTACGAGGAACTGGCGAGCGGCGGCCAGAGCCCCGACGTGATGCTGATCTCTTGCTGCGACAGCCGGGTGGACCCCGAGACGATCTTTTCGGCGATGCCGGGCGAGCTGTTCGTGGTGCGCAACGTCGCCAATCTCGTGCCCCCCTACGAGAGGAGCGGCAAGTATCACGGCGTCAGTGCCGCGCTGGAGTTCGCGGTGCTCAATTTGCGTGTCCGCCACATCATGGTCATGGGGCACTCGGGATGCGGGGGCATTCGTGCCGCGCTCGACCGCGACGCGGCGCGGCAATCGGAAGCCGAATTCATCTCCAATTGGATGTCCATGCTGGATGCCGATCGCGACCGCGTCATTGCCGAATACGGCGACCGGCCCCAGGCCGAAGTGCGCGCCATGCTCGAGCGGGAGGCGATCAAGACCTCGTTGACCAACCTGCGGACATTCCCCTGCGTGCAGACCCTGGAGGGCCGCGGGCGTCTCAGCCTGCATGGCTCCTATTTCGACATCGCAAGCGGCACGCTGCTGGTGCTGAACCAGGCGACGGGCGAACTCAACGCGGCGTGATCAGCCTCTGCCGGCCTTCGCCTTGGCGATGGCCGGCAGTACCCGGTCACGCAGACTCTCGGGCGTGATAGGGCCGACGTGCTTGAAGACAATGGTGCCCTTGCCGTCGAGGACGAACGTCTCGGGCATGCCATAGACACCCCACTCGATGGCGGCGCGGCCTTTTTCGTCCTGGCCGACCGCCGTGAAGGGGTTGCCATAGCGGCCGAGGAACCGGCGCGCGGCGACCGGTTGATCCTTGTAGTTCACGCCATAGACGGCGACGCCGGCACGCTTTCCGATCTCGATCAGCATCGGATGCTCCTGCACGCAGGGAACACACCAAGAAGCCCAGAAGTTCACGACGACCGGGCTACCGCCGGCGATCTGCGTCGTCGAGAAGCCCGGCACCTGCTGTCCGCGATCGTTCACCAGCTCGGGGACGGGCGGCAGATCGACCGCAGGCGCCGCCTTGCCGATCAAGGCCGACGGCAGCTTCGCGGGATCGCCGCCGGACAGCGCGAACGCGAAAATCATAGCAATGGCGCCGAAGATCGCGACCGGCAGCACGACCAGCCCCAGCCGTCGACGCTTCGGCGCGCCTGATGCCGTGCCGGTGGTGCCATGGCGCTCGGGGGTCATTGGGGCGTCTCCCGATCCGACGGGTCACCCGACGTGGCCGATCGTCGCCGGACGCCGCGCGACTCGAGCTCCGCCAGCTGGCGGCGATAGCGAGCACCGTCGGCGAGCAGCCATACGATCAGCAAGGCGATGACGAGGGCGACCGCCGCGTAAGCGGCCCAGATGAACGTGGCGTGCGGTCCGAGATCGAGGCCCATGTCTTCACCCGGCCTCGGCAGCGGAGGGCGCCAACCGGTTGCGCTCGACCTCAGCCATGGTCAGCGCCTTGACGCGGCGACGCAGGATCTCGTTGCGCATGGCGGTGACATGCATGGCGACGAACAGAAGGGTGAACCCGACCGCACTGACCAGCAGCGGTGTGAGGATGGTCGGATGGATCGAGGGCCCGTCGAGGCGCACCACGCTGGCCGGCTGGTGCAGGGTGTTCCACCACTCGACCGAGAACCGGATGACCGGCAGGATGGCGACACCGACGAGACCGAGCACGGCCGTCAGCTTGCCGGCGAGCGCCTCGTCGTCGATCGAGGTGCGCAGGGCGATCAGTCCCAGATAGAGCAGGAACAGGATCAGCACCGACGTCAGCCGCATGTCCCAGACCCAATAGGTGCCCCACATGGGCTTGCCCCACAGCGATCCGGTGATCAGCGCGAGGAGCGTGAAGGCGGCGCCGATCGGGGCCGCCGCCTTGACCGAGACATCGGCCAGCGGGTGACGGAACACCAGCAAGCCGAAGCTCGAAATGGCGATGATGGCGAAGCCGGCCATTCCGAGCCATGCGGCCGGCACGTGGATGAACATGATCTTGACGGTATGGCCCTGCTGGTAGTCGGCGGGGGCCGAAAAGAACGCGAGATAGAGCGCGGCCGCGATGGTCAATGCCGCAGTGCCCCATAGCCAGGGCAGCAGCCCGGCGGACAGCGTCATGAAGCGGGTCGGGTTGGCGAGACGTTGGGTCAGTGATTGCATGGGGCCGGATCTAATCGCGCTGCAGGGCGCCGAACATGCTCTGCGTCAATGTAGCTGGTAGCGCAGAGCGGCGGCGGCGGCCAGGGGCGCCAGCACCACACTTGCCAGCGAGACCGCCGCGAGCAGGGCGAACGAGGCCCAGACGTCGCCCGGCGGGGTCACCACGGCCGAGATCGCCGAGATCCCGAAAATCAGGGTCGGAATGTAGAGGGGCAGCACGAGCAGAGCGATCAGCAGGCCACCGCGGCGCGCCTTCAGCGTCAAGGCGGCGCCGATGGCGCCGAGAAAGCTGATGGCGGGCGTGCCGACCAGCAGGGTCGCCACGAGGATGCCGTAGGCGGCCAGATCGAGGTTGAGGAGCAAGCCGAGTACCGGCGCGAGCAGCGAGAGCGGCACCCCCGTCGTCAACCAATGGGCCGCCGCCTTGACCGCCGCGGTCAACTCGAGGGGGATGGTGGCCGTGGCAATGACGTCGAGCGATCCGTCGTCCAGGTCGGTCTCGAACATGCGGCCGAGCGACAGCAGTGCCGACAGGAGCAGCCCGATCCACAGGATACCGGGGGCGATGCGGGTCAGCAGATTGAGGTCCGGGCCGAGCCCCAACGGCATCAACGCCACAACGACGAGATAGAAGCCGAGCGCGGTGCCGAGCGACCCGCCATCGCGGATCGCCAGGGTCAGGTCGCGCCGCAGCAGCGTCGATAGGGCCCTCATCATGCGGCGATCGCCTGTGGTCCGAGCCGCAACTCGCGGGCGCCTTCGACGCCGAGTGGACTATGGGTGGCCGCGATCGCGAGGCCGCCAGCCGCGAGATGGGCGCGAACGACGCGGGCCAGCAAACCGACGCTGGCGGCATCCAGCGAGACGGTCGGCTCGTCGAGCAGCCAGATCGGGCGATCGGCGACGAGCAGACGGGCGAGGCCGAGGCGGCGCTTCTGGCCGGCGGACAGATAGCCGCCGGGGATCGAGGCCAAGCCGCCGAGCGCCAGGGCCTCGAGCGCGCCGTCGACGCGCGCCGGAGCACCGCCGAGCAGCCCGGCCCAGAACGTCAGGTTCTCGGCGGCCGTCATTGAAGCCTTCACGGCATTGGCGTGGCCAACGTAGTGCGCCTGCTCGGCCAGCGTCGCCTCGGCATCGCCGCCCGCGAAGGCCACGGTTCCCGACACGGTGGGTAGCAGCCCGGCCAACGCCCGAATCAGCGTCGTCTTGCCGGCGCCGTTGGGACCCGTGAGCACCAGCAGCTCGCCACGCAAGACCTGGAACGACAGGTCACGGATCACGACACGGCCGCCGCGCTCCACGGTCACTCGGTCGACGGTGAGCGTCACGACGGGTCTCGGGCTCTCGGGGGCTGCGGAAAGGTGCACGTCGGAAGTCCAGTGGCTTCCTGCGCGGCGGAGCTATATAAGGGGCGTGCTTTGTGCGATGCCAGCGCAAAAGTAGGGGGTGCGCAGCGTCACCCGGGTGGCACGCCATCCTCGGCGCGCGGCCCGCATACCCCCCTCCGCCGGCACTCCGGCGGCGCGGCTCCGTTCTTCAGGAGGAATCACTGTGACCGCTAAAGAACCCGCTTCGCTGGACAGCTTCAAATGCCGTTCGACCCTAACGGTCGACGGCAAGGCCTATACCTACTTCTCCCTGATCGAGGCCGAGAAGAACGGCCTGACCGGGATTTCCAAACTTCCCTTCTCGATGAAGGTGCTGCTCGAGAACCTGCTGCGTCACGAGGATGGCCGCACCGTCACCAAGGCCGACATCCAGGCGATGGCGACTTGGCTCGACAACCGCGGCAAGGCCGAGATGGAGATCGGGTTCCGGCCGGCCCGGGTTCTGATGCAAGACTTCACCGGCGTTCCGGCGGTCGTCGACCTCGCGGCCATGCGCGACGGCATGAACCAGCTCGAGGGTGATCCGCGCAAGATCAACCCGCTGGTGCCGGTCGACCTGGTGATCGACCACTCCGTCATCGTCGACGAGTTCGGCTCGCCGAAGTCGCTCGGCAAGAACGTCGAGCTCGAGTACGAGCGCAACGGCGAACGCTACAACTTCTTGAAGTGGGGCCAGGGCGCCTTCCAGAACTTCCGGGTCGTGCCGCCCGGCACCGGCATCTGCCATCAGGTGAACCTGGAGTATCTCTCGCAGGTGGTGTGGACGCGCCAGGACGGCACCACGACCTACGCCTATCCGGACTCACTGGTCGGCACCGACAGCCACACCACCATGGTCAACGGTCTCGCCGTGCTCGGCTGGGGCGTCGGTGGTATCGAGGCGGAGGCCGCCATGCTCGGCCAGCCGCAGTCGATGCTCATTCCGCAGGTCGTCGGCTTCAAGCTGACCGGCCGCCTCAACGAGGGCGTGACCGCCACCGATCTGGTGCTGACCGTCACGCAGATGCTGCGCAAGAAGGGCGTGGTCAACAAGTTCGT
>JBMOGA010000055.1:0-26336 GCA_049318625.1 Hyphomicrobiaceae bacterium | reverse complement strand
AATTGCAATTCGATCACCCCCGAACAGGGGTCAAAATTGCATGCCGGTTCACACCGACCGACAGCCCGCGCCCGGCGGCCAGCGGGAGGAACGCCCCGACCACGGCCGGCGCATGCGCCATCACGGCGGTGGCCGACAGCCCGTCCCCGATCATCAGGGCGATGTCGCACGTCCCGCCCGCGTGCTGCATCAATCGCGTCCGCGACGCATCGCTGAGCCGTCGGCCGAGATCCGGACGGCTGAGATACAGCGGACGCTCCCGTGCCGCGCTTTCCAGTTCGATCACGCCGAGGCCAATCGCCGTCAGTGCGGCACCGAGCGCGGCGCCGTCGAGGCGGGTGTGCACGGCGTCGCGCGCCTGCGCGTGCGCCAGCGCGAACGACAGCACCTCGCGCGTCGGCAGCGAGCCCCCCGCCCGCCCGAGCCCGATCCGCGCCGGTGTTCGGCGGCCGAGAAGGAACCAGGGATCGCGCGGCGGGCCGCTCATGCGCGTGCCGTCCGCTCGGCCGTCAGATCCGCGATCAGCGCATGGTCGGGTCGCGGCGCCAGAAGACGCCCGCCGTCGTCGGCGATCCCCGTCTCGGCGAGCCACGCCTCGAACTCCGGCGCCCGCTTCAGCCCGAACGCCTCGCGCACGTACAGCGCGTCGTGGAACGAGGTCGACTGATAATTGAGCATCACGTCGTCCGCCCCCGGCACGCCCATCACGAAGTTCACGCCGGCGGCGGCAAGAACCGTCAGGATCGTGTCCATATCGTCCTGATCGGCCTCGGCATGGTTGGTGTAGCAAACGTCCACGCCCATCGGCAGACCCATCAGCTTGCCGCAGAAGTGATCCTCGAGCGCGGCGCGCAGGATCTCCTTACCGTCGTAGAGATACTCTGGCCCGATGAAGCCGACGACGGTGTTGACCAGCAGTGGCTCGAAAGCCCGCGCCACCGCATAGGCCCGCGCCTCGCAGGTCTGCTGATCGACGCCGTGGTGCGCATCGGCCGAGAGCGCCGAGCCCTGACCGGTCTCGAAGTACATCGCGTTGCGACCGACCTTGCCACGCCCGAGGGCACGAGCCGCCGCATGCGCTTCCGCCAGCAGCGCCAGCGACACCCCGAACGCGCGGTTGGCCGCCTCGGTGCCGCCGATCGACTGGAATACGAGATCAACCGGCGCCCCGGCGTTCATCAGGCCGAGTGTCGTCGTCACGTGCCCCAGCACGCACGCCTGGGTCGGTATCGCGAAACGCGCGATCAGGTCGTCGAGCAGCCGCAACAGTCCGTCGATGCGCGCCACCGAGTCGGAGGCCGGGTTGATGCCGATCACCGCGTCGCCCGCGCCGTACATCAGCCCGTCGGCAATCGAGGCCAGGATGCCGGCCGGATCGTCGGTCGGATGGTTCGGCTGAAGTCGCACGGCCATCGTGCCGGGCAGACCGATCGTATTGTTGAAGGCGGTCACTACGCGGCACTTGCGGGCGGCCAGCACCAGATCCTGATTGCGCATCAGCTTGCAGACTGCGGCGGCGATCTCCGGCGTGATCGCGGGCGCGAGCCCCGCCAGCGTTTCGGCGGTCGTCTCGTGCGCCAGCAGCCGCTCGCGCAGTTCCCCCACGGTGAGGCTGGCGATCGCCCGGAAGGCGCCGGCATCGTGGGTGTCGAGGATGAGCCGCGTCACCTCGCAGGCCTCGTAGGGGATCGGCGGATCGGCGAGAATGGCACTGAGCGGCACGTCGGCGAGCGCGATCTTGGCCGCCACGTTCTCTTCCGCGCTGGCCGCAGCGAGCCCGGCGAGGCGGTCGCCCGCCCGCGGCGGCGACGCCTTGGCGAGAAGCTCCGCGAGCGAGCCGAAAACGTACGTCGTGTCCTTGATGCGCTGGCGAAATGGCATCGGCCGCGGCCCCCGACTGCTCCCGCCATCAGGTTCGCCCAGCCCGGTCTTGTCAAGGCGGTCCCGGCCGCCGCGACCCCGGTCAACCGGCCCAGCGATGCTGCCGCACGAGTTCGAGGAACTGCAAGGCGGCCGGCGGCAGTGCGGCATTGGCGAGCGTGATCGCCTTGATATCGCGGCTCACTTCCGGATCGACCAGCGGGCGCTTGAGGATGCCCGGCGCCATGTCCATGAACTCCGGCACGACGGCACAGCCCATGCCGGCCTGGAGCAGCGCCTGGATCCAGTCCTCGCGCTCGCTGGAGAAGCAGATATCGAGATCGATCGCCCAATCTCCGTGGCGCGCGGCGAAATAGGCTTCGAACTCGCAGCTGAGCCGCTCCAGGTAGACCGCACCCGCCAGATCGTCCATGCGCACGCTCGCGTGGTTGGCGAGCGCATGATCGGCCGAGAATGCGACCTGATAGCGCTCGCTCAGCAGGGGCTCGGCCACGATTCCCTCCGGGAAGGTCGGCCAGGCGGTGATCCCGACATCTATCTCGTGCGACATCAGCAGGGCGGTGATATCGGCGGCCTTGGCGTCCACAACGAAGATCTCCAGCCGCGGCAGCTTTTTCCGCAACTGGCGCAGCAGGCTCGCCACGTGGGTCGGCCCGACGGTGCACATTACGCCGAGGTGGAGCGCGTTCGACGTTTGCGCCGCGACCCGGCCGGCATCCGCACGGACGTCCGCCATCCCCCGCTCGATCGCCTCGAGTTTGGGAACCAGCGCCTCGCCGAGTCGCGTGAGCGAGATTTGCCCCGGCCCGCGGTGGAACAGCGCGCTGCCGAGCTCGGTCTCAAGCTTCTTGATCGCCCGCGTCAACGCCGGCTGCGTGATGTCGCACGCCGCCGCCGCCTTGGTGAAACTCAGCGCCCGCGCCAGCGCCAGGAAATATCGGATCTCGTGCGTTTCCATGCGGCTCTCTCACGATCGACGCCCTGGCCGGGCCATCCGATCACGATAGGCGGCGCCGGAACCCATGACCAGTCGGGCGCGGCGCGCCGCGCCTTACAGCCCGCTGAACCAGTTGAACCCGCGATCTTCCCAGTACCCGCCGGGATTCGTGTTGGTCACCTCGATGGCGAGGATCTGCTTGGGCTGCTTGAAGCCGAGCTTGGTTGGCGCCTTGAGACGGATCGGGAAACCGAAGTCGTTGTCGATCGTCTCGCCCGCATACTTGGTGGTCAACTGCGTCTGCGGATGCAGCGCGCTCGCCATGTCGATGCTGCCGGTATACTTGTCGGCGCAGCGAAACCCCACGTACTTCGCGGTCAGATCGGCGCCGATGCTCTCGAGAAAGTGCTTGAACGGCACGCCCGACCACTCGCCGATGTAGTCCCAGCCCTCGACGCAGATGTGCCGCGTCCGCTGGGTGACGTGCGGCATCGCTTGAATTTCCGCGAGCGTGCGCGGCCGCTTGTCGGAGATCCGCCCGCCGAGTTCGAGCCGCCAGCTGGCGCCGTCCACGCGCGGCACGGATTCGCGGCCGATGTAGGCGTTCCAGCGCGGCGGCTTCAGCACGTCCGCCGCCGCGAACTCGGGCGCCAGCCGGGTCGGCGAGAACAGAAAAGCCTGCACCCGGTCGTTCCAGAGCGACATCCGTGACAGCACGCTCTGCACGGAATCGCGATTGGTGATGTCGCACCCGGTCAGCAGCGTGAGCGCGCCGAGGCTCAATCCGCCGCGCAGCAAGGCCCGCCGCTCAATCGACCGCAGAAGGTCACGCCGTTCGTGCAGCAGCGACTGGTCGACGGCAACCGAGGGCCGCATCGGGCTCACGAGACGCTTCTGGCTCATCGACTAGCTCCGTGTCGCATCGGTGGGGGCGTGGGGCGCGAGCGGGCGCCCGCGGATCATCGAGACCAGCGTCTGCGGCACCAGCACCGCCAGAGCCACGTGCACGATCATGAACCCGACGATCCCCGCCATGCACAGGAAGTGAACCCAGCGCGCGCCCTGGAAACTGCCGAACAGCGCCGCCAGTTCCTGGAACTGCACCGGCTTCCAGATCGCGAGACCAGACAGGACGACCAGCACGCCGAGGCACAACACGCCGACATACAGCAGCCGCTGCACGTGGTTATAGACCCGGAAGTCATGGGAAAGCTTGAATTTCAGCGTGTCCGCGATGGTCTCGCGGATGCCGGCGATGGTGATCGGCCACAGCTTGGCGCGGAAACGCCCAGAAAGAAATCCGTACGAGAGATAGACGAGGCCGTTGATCGCCAGCAGCCACATGCCGGCGAAATGCCACTGCAGGGCCCCGGAAGCGTGATTCTGCCATTTCTGGACGGACACGGCCGGATCGCCACCCAGATTGAAGGAATCCGGAAAATAGAATCCGGGGATCAGCGGGCTGTCGTTGTAAATTCTCCAACCGCTGCCGATCATGATGATCATGGCAATCGCATTGATCCAGTGCGTGATCCGCACGATACGTGGATGGATATCGCCCTGGCGCGGCGGTGACGGAACCATGGAACTCCTTGCGGACAATCTGCCTTGTCTTTCTTCGCGATCACGCCTCGACCGTAGGTGTCTCCCGTAGCTCCGTTAAGTCACAATTTCGTGTCGGCAGGATTTTTTTCGGCCCGCCCGCAAGGGCGATGCTTAGAAATTATAGCGACAATAAAAAACAAGCATGGCGATACCGGATTGGTGTTTTCACGCTCCGATGACCGCGGCTCAACACGGCGTGATTTCACCTTCTTTTGGGGTGACAGATCCGAAATGTCAGCGCCAGATGGACCGAAATCCGGTGAAATGGACCAAGGAGCCCGTGGCATGTCCCGACCGAGCAGCGACCCGCGCGCCGCCTGTGCCATCGCCGTCATGGCCAAGGCGTCGGCGCCGGGCCGCACCAAGACGCGGCTCGTCCCGCCGCTGTCGCCCGAGCAGGCGGCCGCACTCAACACCGCCTTCCTGCGAGACATCGCCGCCGGTCTGCTCCGCGCCGGACGGCTCGCCCCGATCAGCCCCTGGATGGCCTACGCGCCGGCCGGCTCGGCGGCGTTCTTTCGTTCCATCCTGCCGGCCGAGATCAACCTGCTGGAAACGGCCCGCGCGAACTTCGGCGACTGCCTCGCCCATGCCATCGCCGCACTGCTCGACGCCGGCCATCCGTCCGCCTGCGTCTTGAACTCCGACAGCCCGACCCTGCCGACCGCCTATCTGCTCGCCGCCACGGTGGCGCTGGCCGCCGACGGCGACCGCATGGTGATCGGCCCGTCGACCGACGGCGGCTATTACCTGCTGGGACTGAAAACGCTGCATCGCCGCGTGTTCGAGGACATCGACTGGAGCACCGAGCGTGTGTTCGCGCAGTCGATCGCGCGGGCCGGCGAGATTGGGTTGCCGGTCGTCGTACTGCCGACCTGGTACGACGTCGACGAGGCGGACTCGCTGGCGCTGCTGGAGCGCGAGGTGCTCGACGGAAAACCGTTCCGCGTCGGCGTGTCGTCGGCGTCCTCGTGCGAGTGGACGCGCGCCGAATTGGTCCGGTTCGCCGACAGCGGAAGTCTGCCGGGTCATCGGGTCTCCGATACGCTCGACGCGCGCGTGGCATGAGCGACGCCGCTTCCCACCCCAACGGCGTCCTCGCGGACGCTGCCCGATGGCGCGCACTGGCGCCGTTGACGGCCGTCGGCCTCGCGCTGATTGCGTTGACTGCCGCCGGCCCCGCCCTCCACCACACCTTCGGCGGCGTCGCGCACTGGGCGGTCGTCACGTTCACGGCCATCGGCGCCGGCTGGGCCGCCCTGGCGACCCACCGCGCCGGACGCACCGACGCACTCGCCGTCATCGCCGTCGTCGCGCTGGCGATGCGGTTCGCGCTGCTGTTCACCGAGCCCTACCTGTCTGACGACATCTATCGCTATGTCTGGGACGGCCGCGTGCAGGCCGCCGGAATCAATCCGTATCGATACATTCCAGCCGCGACCGACCTCGCGATGCTGCGAGACGACGCGATCTTTCCACGGATCAACCGCGCCGACTATGCGCCGACCATCTATCCCCCGACCGCCCAGATGCTGTTCCTCGCCATCACCCGGCTCGGCGAGAGCGTGCTCGTCATGAAGCTCGGCCTGGTGGCTTGCGAAGTGGTGGCGATCGGCGCGACCGCCGGTACGCTGGCGCGCCTCGGCCTCGCACCGACACGCGTCGCAGCCTTCGCCTGGCATCCGCTGGCGGCCTGGGAGATCGCCGGCAACGGCCACATCGACGCCGCCATGATCGCGCTGGCCATGCTCGCCGTCGTGGCATTCCTCTCCCATCGCACCCTTCTGGCCGGCGCGCTCGCCGCCGCCGCTGCCCTGGTCAAGCCGACGGCCGTCCTCGCTCTGCCGGTGTTCTGGCGCCCCTGGGATCTGCGGCTGCCCGCCGTCGTCCTGGCGACCGTCGCGGCGCTCTACCTGCCGTACCTGTCGGTCGGCTGGAAGGTCCTCGGCTTTTTGCCGGCCTACATTGGCGAGGAGGAACTGAGCCACGGCACGGGCTTCCGCTATTTGATGATCCTCGAGCGCCTCGTCGGGCCGCTCCCCGGCGCCGCCAAGGTCTATGCCGCCGCCGCCGCCACGGTCATGCTCGCCCTGGCGCTGGCCGCGTCGTTTCGCGCCGACCGCTCGGACCGTGCGGCGGTCGGATGGCTCGCCGTACTGCTCACCACCTTCCTGGCGCTCTTCACGCCCCACTATCCCTGGTACTACCTGGTCCTGCTGCCGCTGCTCGCCGTCTATCCGGCGTCTTGGACACTCTGGCTGCTGACGGTTGGCGGGTTCCAGACCTATCAGGCGGTCCCCGGCGAAAACCTGCCGGACTTCGGCGACCGCCAGGTCGTTTTTCATTCCGCGGTGCTGCTGACGGCCGCCCGCGACCTCCACCGCATCGCCACCACCGGCTTCAACACGTCCCCCAACCCGGGAGCACAGCCTGCATGAGCGCGACCAACACACTCGCGAACGCGGAGCGGATCGACCCGCGCCGCTACCACGAAACGGGCGACCGTGCCTTCACGCCCGTCAACGACCGCATGCCGGTCTGTCTCTACCTGGAGACGACCAACCGCTGCAATCTTCTGTGCACCACGTGCCCGCGCACCTACGAGGAACTCGAACCCCCCGCCGACATGAGCTGGGAGCTGTTCACGCGCATCGTCGATCAGGTCCCGGACATCTCGCGAGTCGTCCTGCACGGCGTCGGCGAGCCGCTGCTGGTCAAGGAGCTGCCGCGCATGATCGGTTATGTGAAGGATCGCGGCGCCTATGTGCTGTTCAACACCAACGGCACCGTCCTCAATGCCAAGAACGGCCGCGCCATCGCGGAGGCGGGGCTCGACGAGCTGCGCGTTTCGCTGGACGCCGCCGACGCCGCCACCTTCAAGCTGATCCGCGGCAAGGATTATCACCACCGCATCGTCCGCAACGTCAGCGCGTTCATCCGCCAGCAGGAGCGCGAGGGTCTCGACAAGCCGCGCGTCTCGCTGTGGCTGACCGGCCTCAAGGAGACGCTCCGCGAGCTGCCCCGCTTCGTCGAGATCGCCGCCGACATCGGCGTCAAGGAGGTCTATCTGCAGCGCCTCGTCTTCTTCGAGGACGCCGCCGACGGTCACGCCCGGGCCGATCAGGCCCTGTTCGCCCGGCTGTCGCAGGAGGACGGCGACCACATCGCGGCCGCCGAGGCGCGTGCAGCGGCCCTCGGCATCACCTTCAGCGCATCCGGCGCCACCGAGCCCGGCACCAGCCTGAAGCAGGCCGGGTCCGACACGCCGTGGTCGCTCTGCCGCCGGCCCTGGACCGTCATGTACTTCACCGCCAACGGACGCGCGCTGCCGTGCTGCATCGCGCCGTTCTCGCAGCGCGGCTACGAGCACTACACCCTCGGCGACGCCACGCAGAATTCGCTGCGTGAGATCTGGAACGGGCCGGCCTATCAGGACTTCCGCGCCGCCCTGCAATCCGGCAACCCGGCCGACGCCTGCAAGAACTGCGGCCTGCGGTGGAGCCTGTGACGGCCGATCGGCCGGACCCCCGGGTCGGCGCGGTGGTCCCGGTGCTGAACGAGCAGGCAGCCATCGGCGATGTCGTCCGTGAACTGCTGGCCGAGGGTGTCGGCACCGTGATCGTCGTCGACGGCGGCTCCGCAGACGGCACGGCCGCGGTCGCGCGGGCCGCCGGCGCCGAGGTCGTCGTCGAGCCCCGGCGCGGCTACGGGCGCGCCATGATGGCCGGCCTCGCCCATCTGCCGCCGGCCGTGGAGATCGTGCTGTTCTTCGACGGCGACGGCAGCGACCGCACGGCGCTGGTGCCGCAGATCCTGGCGCCGGTCCGCACCGGCACCGCCGACTTCTCGATCGGCAGCCGGCTCTCAGGCGCGCGCGAACGCGGCAGTCTCGGCGCGGCACAGATCGTGGCCGGGCGGCTCGCCGGCGTGCTGATCCGTGGTCTCTACGGCGCGCGCTTCACCGACATGTCGCCGTTCCGCGCCATCCGCCGCGACGTGCTGACCCGCCTCGAAATGCGCGAGGAGACGTTCGGCTGGAACCTCGAGATGCAGATGAAGGTTGCAGCGGCAGGACTGCGCATCGTCGAGATCCCGGTCGGCCAGCGCCGGCGCCGGGGCGGCGTCTCGAAGGTGTCCGGTGACGCCGCCGTGGCGCTGCGCGCCGCCTGGAGCATCGCCGCGACGTTCGTCCGCCTCGCCGTCTCGATCTATCGCACGGACCGCGCCGTCGCCCGCTGAAGGCCGCGCCCACCGACGGCACCGCCACCCGAGGACGGCCCCGGCCCGCAACCACCACGCCAACACATCCGTGGCACCGGCAGGCCGTCCTCCCGCACGCATCGCGATCGGAGAGCAGCACGAAGCGAGGGCGCCCAGGCCAACCCCGCCATCGGCCCGCAATCCGATCGCATGTGCAGCATGTCGCAGGTGATTTCGGTCAGCAATACGCTGCGCTGCAGCATGTGGACAGAGCGGCCCCGCCGGGACGGCGTCGATCGCCATTCCCCCGAATTGGCCCGACAGCCGTCCCCTCCCCCCGTAGAGGAGCCATCGGGCAGCGCACCGCCCGATCGAGGCGGCAGCTACGCCCGTTCAGCAACAGGACGCAAGGCGGCGCATCCGTTTGAGGTTCACGAGAGCCGCCGGCGTGGCACACCGGCATCGCCCGCCCGAACCTGGGCATAGGACACTTGACGTCGTGCGTATGAGGCGTGGCGGCCGTGCGCGTCGAACAAGCTGACCCGCCGCCGGGCCAAGGCCGCTCTCGCGCGCCGTGGAGACGCAACGCACGACCGGAAAAACGTGAACGACACCCGGTCGCCGAGGCCCCAAGGTCTAAGACTTCCGGCCCCTATCAAACCCGCGCGACTGTGGATAACTTGCGCGCAACTTTTTGGGGGACGCCATGGAGCGCAACCTGTTCGTCGCCTCGGCTGTGTTGGCATTCATGACTGTGACGGTGATCGTGCTGTCGAAGCGTGAGGTACCGCGCGCCGCGCCGGCTGCCGAGCTGGCCGCCATGAAAATCGCCAAGTAGCACGACCAGGCCCCGGCCCCGGCAGTGGCGTTCGCGCCCACCCATTCGGGCCTGCCGCCTCACCCATAGACCGGCGCGCAGATCGTCTGCCCGCTGGAGAGACGCTCGACCGACACCGGCACCTCGTAGGCCGCACGCAGATTGTCGGCGGTCAGCACCGCGTCCGGGCGCCCGGACGCCAGGAAAGCCCCGTCTCGCATCAGCACCACCCGGGTCGCCACCGCGAAGGCGTGATCCGGATTGTGCGTCGACAGCAGAACGCCGGTGCCACGTGCGGCGAGCCGCTTCACCTCGGTGAGAACGCGCACCTGATTGCCGAAATCCAGGCTAGCCGTCGGCTCGTCCATCACCACCAGTGGCGCCGCCTGTGCCAGCGCCCGTGCGATCAGCACGAGTTGACGCTGTCCGCCGGACAGCCGCGTCACGTCGCGCCCCGCCAGTTCGCCGATCCCGAGTTCGGCCAGCGCGGCCGCGGCACCCGCCCGGTCGGCCGCGGTCGGCCCTTCGAGCAGGCCCCGGTGCGCCACCCGCCCCATCAACACCACCTCGAGCGCCGTGAACGGAAACGGCAGCCCTTGCGCCTGCGGCACATAGGCGAGGCGCAGCGCCAGCGCCCGCCGCGTCATCCGGTCGAGCGCATCGCCGCCGATCGCGAGCGTACCACCCTGCCGCGGCAGGAGGCCGAGCAGCGTCTTGAACAGCGTCGTCTTTCCGCAGCCGTTGGGCCCGAGCAGGCAAAGCACCTCGCCCGGCCCGATCGCCAGCGTCACGTTGCGGCCGACCGGCCGCTCCGGATACCCGAACGAAAGATCGTTCGCCTCGAGCCTCATGCCGACCACCCGTGCCGGCCGCGCCACAGCAGCCACAGAAAGAACGGCGCGCCGACCACCGCCGTCAGGATGCCAAGCGGGATCTCGATGCGCCCGATCGAGCGCGCCAGCACGTCGACGACGACGAGATATCCCGCCCCCATCAGCATCGACGCCGGCAGCAGGCGTCGGAAGCTCGGGCCCACCATCATGCGGGCGATGTGGGGAATGACCAGCCCGACCCATCCGATCACGCCGACGGCGGCGACCACGCTGGCGGTGATGAGGGTCGCCGCCGCGATGACAACGGCACGCAGCCGGCCCGCCTCGATCCCGAGCGAGCGCGCCTCCTCGTCGCCGAGCGAGAGCACGTCGATCCGCCACCGCAGCAGAACGAGCGGCACGAGGCCCGCCAGCACGATCGGAACCAGCGATTGCAGGTCGCCGCCCCGCACACTGGCCAGGCTGCCGAGCAGCCAGAATGTGATGGCCGGCAGCTGGTCGTAGGGGTCGGCGAGGATCTTCAGCAGCGAGATGGCCGCGCCCGCCAGCGCCCCGACCACCACGCCGCCGAGCACCAGAACCAGCGTCGGATCCCGCCCCTGGACCGCCGCCGCGACGAGATAGACGAGCGCCACTGTCGCCAGCCCGCCCGCGAAGGCCATGAGCTGGATCGCCAGCATCGGCAGCGACAGGAAGATCCCCGCCACCGCGCCGAGCCCGGCCCCGGCCGAGACACCGAGCACGTCCGGCGAGACCAGCGGATTGCGGAACAGCCCCTGATAGACCACGCCGGCCGCCGCCAGAGCCGCACCGACCGTGACGCCGGCCAGCACGCGCGGACCGCGGATGGTCAGCAGCACGCGCTCGTCGACGGCCAGCGGCAGCCCGCCGGAGATCAGCCGCAAGGCCGATCGATAGAACGTATCTACCGTAACGGGGAAGGCCCCGGCCGTGAGCCCGATCGCCATGGCGATGACGAGCGCGGCGGCGAGCAAAGGGATGGCGCGCGCGGCCCCGCCGCCATCCGCGCCGCCGCTCATCGGCCGCGCGCCGCGGCCGGCGGCTTGCCGTCGGCCCAGGCGACCAGCGTCGCGAGGTCGGCGTCGGATATGTCGACCTGATAGAACTGTTTGTAGAAGGCCCGCGTATCGCGGGCGAAGTCGAACGGCAGGCGGTCGCCGTGGAACAGCCCGGCCAGCCATTGCAGGCCGATCAGCCGGTTGAGTGACGGCGGCCGGTCGATCCACCCGAACGGCGCCGTCGGGGCCAGATGCACGCGCTGCGCGCGGACCGCCCGCACGCTCTGCCAGATCGGATCGGACTGCGCCTGCAGCTTGGCGTGGAAATTGCGGTCCCAAGTGATGATGATGTCCGGATCCCAGAGAAGGATCTGCTCCGGCGAGACGTTGACGATGCCGCGGCGCATGTCGTCACTGACCGCGACGTTGCGGCCACCCGCACGCTCGATGATCTCGGTGTTGATCGACCCCTTGAGCCCTGTCTCCAGCCCTTCCGGCCCGCGCGCCAGATAGACTCGCGGCCGCTTCTCCTCGGGGATGGCGGCCACGATCCGGTCGACATTGCCGAGCAGCGCGTCGGTGAAGTCGGCGAGCGCGCGGCCCCGAGCCGACGCGCCCAGCATGTCGCCGAGCAGCCGCAGCGACGCGGCGGTCGCCTCCAGCCGGCCGTCGATCAGCACGTACGGCAGGCCCGACCGGGCCTGCACACTGTCGGCCAGCGAGACGAACGTGGGCCGCACCGATCCGAAGTCGACGACGACGTCGGGCGCGACCTTCAGCAGGGCCTCGATGTTGACGCTGTCGCCGCGCCCGGTCAGCAGGCCGACCTCCGGCAACGCTCGCACGGCCGGCAGAACGTAGGGCTTCTCCTCGTCGCGCAGCGCGCGCGGCCAGCCGATCAGCGCATCGGGGCGCAGCACATAGACAGCCACCGACGCCGGCCCGCCGGCAGCGAAGATCTTGGAGACCGTGTCGGGCAGCGCCACCACCCGCCCCGCCGAGTCGGTCACCGAGCGGGCCGACCAGGCCGCCCGCGGCGCCCACGCGGTCGCGGTCGCAGCCAGCACGAACGAGCGGCGGTCGATCTGCATCCCGGCAAATTCCTTCCACTCGGCTGCGGTCTAGTCGCCCGCTCCGAAGCCGTACCGGGCCAGGATAGTTTGCGCCTTCGCCGATCGGATGAACGTAAGCAAGGTCCCGGCCGCGGCCGGCGCATCGCGCACCAGAACGAGGCCGTAGTCTGCCCCGACGGCGAGCGACGGCGCAATGGCCACGATCGACAGCCCCGGCGCCTCGGCCTTGGCCAGCACCGCATTGGTGCAATAGGTGAGGAACAGGTCGGCCTGACCGGTCGTCATCGTCCACGCATACAGGTTCCGGCCCTCGGGCGCCTTGGGCGAGGCCGGACCGCCGGTGAGCTGCAGCGCCTTCGCCTCCAACGCGGCCTTGGCCCCGGGCCTCACGGCCTCGGCCCGCGCGAACAGCGCATAGGCATAGTCTCCAGATGGGTCCGCCTTCGGCGTCGACGTGCCGAGCCGCACGGATGCGTCCAGCATCCGGCCCAGCAGTTCGTCCGTAGTCACGCTCAAGCCTTCGCGCCCGAGCGCACACAGCCGGTTGCGGGCGAAGACATGGACCGGTGCCGCCGCCCGGCCGAGCTCAACGAGCCGCCGGGGATGGCCCATGTCGGCGGAGGCGAACACATGCGCGCCCTCCCCCGCCTCGATCCGCTCACGCAGAAGGCCGGACGCGCCGAATATCGCCTCGACCTTCAAGGCCCCGGCGTGCTCGGCCTCGAAAGCCTGCACGACATCGGTCAAGGCGGCCTTGAGGCTGCCGGCCGCATAAAGGCGGAGCGTTTCGGCCCGCACGTCACCGGTGGCCAGCATGAGAAGCCCCGCAATCAGCAAGCGACGCATCGTTTTGTCCTTCGTGCGATAGAACGGCCAAGGCAGCGCCGGTCCGGCGCTGCCCGCACCGATCAACCGGCCTGCTTCACCGGCGTCGCCGCGGCATTCGGGAAGAACAGCTGCTGGCCTTCGATCTTGTAGCTGCGGATCGCGTTCTGGCCCTCCGCCGACAGCACCCAATCGATGAACTGCTGGCCGAGTTCCTTCTTGACGTTGGGATGCTTGGCCGGGTTCACCAGAATGATCCCGTACTGATTGAACAGCTTCTGGTCTCCTTCGACGACGATCTCGAGATCACCCTTGTTCTTGAACGAGATCCACGTTCCGCGATCGGAGAGCACGTAGGCGCCCATCGCTCCCGAGGTGTTGAGCGCCGCCCCCATGCCCTGGCCGATCTCGCGATACCACGCCGGCTTGGCGCCGGCCGGATCGAGCCCCGCCGCCTTCCACAGCGCCAGCTCAGCCGCGTGCGTGCCGGACTTGTCGCCGCGCGAAACGAAAGCCGCGCCGGCGCCGTCGATCGCCTTGAGGGCCGCCACCACGTCCTTGCCGCCCTTGATCTTGGCCGGGTCGGACTTCGGCCCGATCACCACGAAGTCGTTGTACATCACGTCGAACCGCGCGACGCCGAAACCGTCGGCGACGAACTTCTCCTCCTGCGCCTTGGCGTGGACGAACACCACGTCGGCATCGCCGCGCCGGCCGGTGTCGAGCGCCTGCCCGGTGCCCTGCGCGACGACCTTGGCGTCGATCCCGGTCTTGGCCTTGAACAGCGGCAGGAGATGACCGAACAGGCCCGAATCCTGGGTCGACGTCGTCGAGGCGACGACGATGGACTTGTCCTGCGCGACGGCGCCGCTCGCGCCGAGGGCGAGCAGGGTGACGAGGGCGAGTGTGGTGCGACGCATGCTGAGTCTCCTGGGTTCGACTAGAGAACGAGATCGCCTGCGAGGAACCGCCGTGCGGCCTCGGTCGACGGGTTGCTGAAGAACGAGGTTGCCGGCGCGTGTTCCACCAGTCGGCCCCTGACGAGGAAAACGACCGTTCCGGCGATGCGGCGCGCCTGGCCGAGATCGTGCGTGGACATCACCACGGTGACGCCCTCGGCGACGACCTGATGGATCAGGTCCTCGACCACTTTGGCCGCCTGCGGATCGAGGCTGGCCGTCGGCTCGTCGAGAAACAGGATCGCGGGTTCGCGTGCCAGCGCCCGTGCCAGGGCGAGGCGCTGCTGCTCGCCACCGGACAGACGCCGTGCCGGACGCTCCGCCAGCGGGGCCAGCCCGACGCGATCTAGGAGGTGCTCGATCGTGCCGCGATCCGTCGGACGGCCGGCCGCCGCCAGCGCAAAGGCGATGTTCGCCGCCGCCGTCCGGCGCAGCATCACCGGCTTCTGGAACAGGAACGCCGACCGCACCGCGGCGCGATCCGCCAGCACTTCGCCCGAGGTCGGCGCGATCAGGCCCATGGCGATCTTGAGCAGCGTGGTCTTGCCCGACCCGTTCGGACCGAGCAGCACGATCGGCTCCCCCGGGGTGAGGTCCAGCGTCACGTCCTTCAGGATCTCGGTGGTACCGGCGGCAAACCCGGCGCCGCCGAGGCGGACCAGCGGGCGCGCGGCATCCGCAAGGGGCACTCTATCCAGCATGACGCTCCGCCCATTGCCGGACACCCCAGGCGAGGCCGTTGAGCACCAGGATCAGCGTGATCAGGACGGAGCCGAGCCCGATCGCCAGCGCCAGGTTGCCCTTCGAGGTCTCGAGCGCGATGGAGGTCGTCATGACGCGCGTGAAGCCGTCGATGTTGCCGCCGACGATCATCACGGCCCCGACCTCGGCCGCGGCCCGGCCGAACCCCGCGAGCACGATGGTGACCAGCGAGAAGCGGGCATCCCACAACAGCGCCGCGACCCGCGCGCCCGGCCCGAGCTGCATCGCCGTCAGCTCTTCGCGATACTCCGCCCACAAGTCCTCGACCACCTGCCGGGTCAACGCCGCGATGATCGGCGTGATCAGCACGGCTTGCGCGATGATCATGGCCCCGGGCGTGAACAGCAACCCGAAGCCACCGAGCGGCCCGGAACGCGACAGTAGAAGAAAGACCAGCAGGCCGACGACCACCGGCGGCAGCCCCATCATGCCGTTCATCAGCACGATCAGCGCGCCGCGACCCGGGAAGCGGGTCAACGCGACCGTCGCCCCGAGCGTCATGCCGAGCGCAGCGGCGATGACCGTGGCGGACAACGTGACCGCCAGCGACAACCGGACGATCGCCAGCAGGGCCGGATCACCCCGCAGTACGAGATCGAGTGCGCCCATGTCGCCCAAAGCGGGACCCTCAACTCAGTTGACGGCGCCTTTGGTCCATGTTTTCTACGGTGAAGTCAAACATTGAAAATAATGCAGTCAAATGCACCAAAACGCAGGCCTAGAGCTGCTGACAACCACCGAAGCAGCGGATTATCTGCGGATCAAGGAGCGCAAGCTCTACGAGCTGGTGGCCGAGGCGGCCATTCCGTGCACCAAGGTCACGGGCAAGTGGCTGTTCCCGCGTCCCGACCTCGATCGCTGGCTGCTGGCCGGCTTGGCACGTCCGCTGGGCATGGTCGCAGCCGATCCGCCGCCCATCGTGGGCGGAAGCCACGATCCGCTGCTGCAGTGGGCCTTGGCCGAGAGCCGCGCCGGCCTCGCCATCCTTCCCGAGGGCAGCGCCGCCGGATACCGCCGCTTCAAGGCCGGCGAAGTGGTTGCGACCGCGATCCATTTCCACGACATGGACGATCCGGAAAAAGATGCAAACGTCCAGATCGTCGCCAAGGAGCCGCAGCTCTACGACTCGGTGCTGATCGGCTTCGCCTCGCGCGAGCAGGGCCTGCTGGTCGCGCCGGGCAATCCGCGCGCCATCACGGGGCTGGCCGGCGCGCACGCCAAGTCCTGCCGGCTCGCCGTCCGGCCCGAGGGCGCCGGCGCCCAGCAACTGCTCCTCGCCCTGCTGAAGCGTGAGGCGCTGTCGCTGGCGAGCTTTCCACCGACCGTGGTGGCCCCGACCGGACCCGACATCGCCCAGGCCATCCGCGCCGGTCATGCCGATCTCGGCATCGCGACCCGTGCCGTCGCGGTCGCCGCCGGCCTCGACTTCATCCCGCTGGTCACCGAGCGGTTCGACCTGCTGATGCGCCAGCGCGACAGCTATCGCCCGCCACTGCAGAAGCTGCTCGGCCTGCTGCGCGGCCCGCTGCTCGCCCAGCGCGCGGCTGAACTCGGCGGCCTCGATGTCGGTGCCGCCGGCACCGTTCGCTGGGCGCCGTGAAGCCGCCGGTAAATGGGGCACTGTGGCGCGACCGTTACGCCGTCGGTGCGGCGAAGCAGGTAAGTTGCAGGCACAGCCACGACGTCGTTCGACCTCGCAGACACCGTGCGTGCCCGCGACAGGGGCGGCGCTCGGGCCAGCAAGGGAGCGGATGATGCGGAAATTTGCAGTTGCCATCGCTGCGGCGATGATGGGCTTCGTCGGCGCCGGTCAGGCCATGGCGCAATCGAAGATCGAGGTCGGCACGCTGACCTGCACCGGCGGCGAGGGCGTGGGCCTGATCCTCGGATCAAAGAAATCCTACCGCTGCTCGTTCGCACCGGTCAGCGGCGCGCGCACATCCTATACGGCGACCGTCACCAAGATCGGCCTCGACATCGGCGTGACCGGCACCACCACGATGGTGTGGACGGTGCTTGCCAGCACGTCCTCGGTGAAGCGCGCGATGCTGGTCGGCACCTACGCCGGCGCGGCGGCCGACGCCTCGATCGGGGTTGGCGGCGGCGCCAAGGTGCTGGTCGGCGGGTCGAGCAAGTCGATCGTGCTGCAGCCTTTGAGCGTGCAGGGCCAGACCGGCGTCAATCTCGCCGTTGGCGTCGCCGCGCTCAAGCTGCGCTGACACGACAGCTGCGCGCGCGGCACATCCACCGCGCCCGGCAACATCTGGCCGCCCCCCCGGGTCCAACGGGGGGCGGTCATCAGCGCTCACTTCGTCTCCGAAGCCTTCACGCCCGCGCTCTCGACGAGTTGGGCAACCCGCGGCAGATCGGAGGCGAACAGGCGCGCATGCGCCTCCGGCGTCATCTGCGCCGCCGGGAAGGGAAGCGTGCCGAGCTGATCGAGCTTGGCCACCACGGCGCTGTCCGTGAGGGCCGCCTTGAGCGCTCCGTTGAGGACCGCCACCGTCTCCTTCGGCGTGCCCTTCGCCACGTACAAGCCGTGCCACATGGTGTAGCTGATCTCCGGCATCCCGAGCTCGGCGGTCGTTGGAACGTCCTTCAACTGCCCGAGCCGTTGTGCCGACGTGATGGCGATCCCGTGCAGCGTGCCGGCCTGGATCTGCGGCAGCGCGTTGGTCACCTGATCCCACAGCAGATCGACCTGCCCGGCGAGCAGATCGGTGATGGCGGGACCCGAGCCCCGATAGGCCACGAACGTCGGCTTGAAGCCGAGGGCGTTGCCCATCATCACCGCGCACAGATGGCTGTTGGTGCCCACGCCGCCATGGGCGAAGTTGGCCTTCACGCCCTGCGACTTGATCCAGGCGACATGCTCTTGAGACGCGACGCCCGGGATCGACTTGCGCCCGATCAGCACCATCGGCGCGTTGTTGACGAGGCCGACCGGCTCGAAAGCCGTGGCGGTGTCGTAGCGCAGGTTGTTGAACAGCTTGGGCGCGGCGAGCAGCGCGACGTGGTTGATCAGCACGGTGCTGCCATCCGGGGCCGAGCGGGCCACGCGCTCGTTGGCCAGCGTGCCTCCGGCGCCGACGACGTTCTCGATGATGACGCTCTGCCCGAGGCTGCGCGACATGTGCTCGCCGATCAGGCGGGCGACCACGTCGGTCCCGCCGCCGGCGGCGTAGGGCACGACCAGAGTGACGGGCTTGGAGATGGATTGCGCCGCCGCCGGCCAGGCGAAGACCGTCAGCAGGGCGAGCAGGGCCAAGCTGGCCCAATGGCGATTGGACAGGCACATGTGTTCGGTCCTCCCGGTCGTTGTTTGTCACGCCGGCATTCGCCGACGCTCTTGACCGGGAAGGCTATTCAACGCGGTGGAGGTTGTCTATTCGACCCGCGCGGCCGGTGCTTATTGCGGCACCTGCCGGTTCGCCAGCACGATGCAGGCGCCGACATGAGACGCGAAATCCGGTTCGAGCCGCGGATCCCAGTCATCGGCGCATTTGCGCCCATAGGCCGCCAGCGCCCGGACACGCTCCGGCGGCTGCGATTTGAACCGCGTCTCCTTGATGACGAGTTCCATGTAGGCCAGCCGCTGGCCCGGACTCGCCCGACGATAATCGTCCCCCAGCGGGTCGGCGAACGCCGACGCACAGGGCATGAGTGCGAGAGCCAGAGTGGCGCTGAACCAGCGGCGCGTGCTCGTCATTCGTCCGCCTCGGACTGGAGAAGTTAAAACGCGGACCCCAGTATCGCCTGCAAATCTTGCCGGAAGCCTGCCGGCCGAACGAGCGCGGCCCGATCATGGCGCTGCTCCGGCAACGAAAGCACCCCGGCCGAGGGCGCGGGGTGCTGGCAAACCTATCCGATCGGCCCGCAAAGTCGCTGCGGAGTTCAACGCGCGCTGGCCGCCCGACGGCTGACTTCGGTCTGCGAGACCTCGCCAGCGCCGATCAGCGCGTTGACGCAACGCTTCGAAAGACGGTGGCCGTTGTCGTTCATACAGGCACGCAGCGCCTGGCTGCTGACCGCGTGCATGCTGCAATAGGAGAAATAGTCGCCCATGCAGGCCATCTTCACCGATGAGCTGATGGCGCTCGCGCTGCCCGTCTGCAGGGCGAGGAGACCGCCGGCGAGCGCCAGCGAAAGCAGGGCCTTCGAGATTTTCGACGGGCGGGAAGCTGGGGTGTTCGAGATCATGACGGGCTCCTCGGGTTGCGATCTTGAGCCTAAGCTACCGATGGGCCCCGTCGCCGGCAGTGCCGCAGGGAACACGCTACCCCTGAACGGTGAAAAATTGGTTCGCGCTTGCTCCGTTGCGATCCACCGCGCCGCCGGTCAGGCGTTGTCGGCCCTGACTGCCGCCAATACCGCCGCCGTCACGTCCGCCGTCCGCGCCGTGCCGCCGAGGTCGGGCGTGTGCAATCGCGGATCCGCCGTCACCCGCTCGATCGCCCGCATCAGCCGGCCGGCGGCCGCCGGTTCGCCCAGGTGCTCGAGCATCATGACGCCCGACCAGAACGTGCCGACCGGATTGGCGATGCCCTTGCCCATGATGTCGAAGGCGGACCCGTGGATCGGCTCGAACATCGACGGGAAACGCCGCTCCGGGTTGAGGTTGGCCGTCGGCGCGATTCCGAGCGACCCGGCCAGCGCCGCCGCCAGATCGGAGAGAATGTCGGCGTGCAGGTTGGTCGCCACGATGGTGTCGAGCGAGCCCGGCCGCAGCACCATCCGCATGGTCATCGCGTCGACCAGCATCTTGTCGGTTGTGACGTCGGGGAATTCGGCGGCGACCTCCGCCGCGATCTCGTCCCAGAACACCATGCCGTGGCGCTGCGCGTTCGACTTGGTGACGATGGTCAGAAGCTTGCGCGGCCGCGACCGCGCCAGCGCGAACGCGAAGCGCAGGATGCGCGTGACCCCGGCGCGCGTGAACACGGACGTCTCGGTGGCCACCTCCTCGGGCAGCCCCCGATGCACACGTCCGCCGTTGCCGGAATACTCCCCTTCCGAATTCTCCCGCACGATCACCCAGTCGAGATCCTTGGCGGTCACCCCGGCGAGCGGGCTGGTGATGCCGGGCAGGATGCGGGTCGGGCGCACGTTCGCATACTGATCGAACGGCTGGCAGATGGCGAGCCGCAGACCCCACAGCGTGACGTGGTCGGGAACATCGGGCGCGCCCGCCGACCCGAAATAGATGGCGTCGAACGCCTTCAACGTCTCGCGGCCGTCGTCCGGCATCATCGCCCCGGTCCGCTTGTAGCGCTCGCTGCCCCAATCGAACCAGGTGACGTCGACCTCGAAGCCCGCGCGCGCCGCCACCGCCTCCAGCACGGCCACGCCGGCCTGGATCACCTCGGTGCCGATTCCGTCGCCCGGAACGGCTGCAATTTTGTAGCGGCGCATCGGCTCCCCCTGCCTCTTGTCGTCTCTTGGTTTTTTCAAACTGCCGGCTGATGGGTGCTCCCACGCCAGCCCCGTCGACGCGCCTTACGAGAGCGGCGTGACCAGCACGGATTTGACCGCCGGCCGCTGCAGGATGCGCTCGTACCACGCCTTCACATGGCGGCCGGGCTTCGGCCCGATCGGCAGGTTGATCCAGCGATGGGTCGAGCAGCCGACCACAATGTCGCCCATGCTGAACTGATCACCGAGCACATAGGACTTGCCGGCGAGCGCGCCGTCGAGAATGTCCATGGCGGCTTGGCTCTCGGCGGCCGACTTGGCGATCGCCGCCGCATCCCGCTGCTCTTCCGGTGTGCGGATGGTCTGCCAGAAGGCAGTGTGAATGGCCGCGTTCAACGTCATGGTGCCCCAGTCCATCCAGCGATCGCTCAGAGCGCGGACGGCAGGATCGACCGGCCACAGCGTGCCCGCCCCATGCTTGGCCGCCAGATAGCGCACGATCGAGTTGCTCTCCCACAGCACGAGGTCGCCGTCCTCGAGCACCGGCACGCGGCCGTTCGGATTCTTGGCGAGGTACTCGGGCGTCGTGTTGCCGCCGAATTTGCCGCCGACGTCCACCCGATCAAAGCTGAGGCCGAGCTCCTGCGCGCACCACACGACCTTCTGCACGTTGACCGAGTTGAGCCGTCCGAGAATGCGCATGCGCCCGCTCCTCCACCTGTTGGCATTTTTCGAACGAGGTAGAGGGTTTTCGCGCCGATTGAAAGCCGCCTCGTCGGTGGGCGGGCGGCGGGCGCGAAGGCCCGCCACGGCGCGAGTTGCGGACCGCGGCACCTTGGGGCATCTTCGCGTTCGCAGGAACGAGCGGGCCGACCGGGCCACCGGCTAAGACCCCGCCACGACGCAGGCTGGAAACGCACCTCATGACGGCACTTCGCATCGTCGATGCGCACCATCACGTCTGGGACATCGAACGCAATTATCATCCCTGGCTCCGCGACGAGCCGATGATCCCGTTCCGCTACGGCAATTACGCGGCCATCCGCAAAACCTACCTCCCCGATGATTTCCGCCGCGATGCGGCCGGCTTCGACCTCGCCGGCTCGGTCTACGTCGAGGCCGAGTGGGATCACCGCGATCCCATCGGCGAGACCCGCTGGGTGCACGAGATCGCCGCCGCCAACGGGCTGCCGAATGCGGTGGTCGCGCAGGCCTGGCTCGACCGCGACGACGCAGCCGAGGTCTTGGCCGCCCAGGCCGCCTTCCCGCTCGTGCGCTCGGTTCGCCACAAGCCGAAATCCGCGCCGAACCGGTCCGCGGCGGTGCGCGGCGCGCCCGGCTCCATGGATTGCCCCAAGTGGCGCACGGGCTATGCCCGGCTCGCCGGCCATGGCCTCCATTTCGATCTGCAGACGCCGTGGTGGCACTTCGAGGCCGCCGCCGACCTCGCCCGCGATTTTCCCACGACCACCATCATCGTGAACCATACGGGGCTGCCGTCGGACCGCTCCGCCGAGGGCCTCGCCGGCTGGCGCCGCGCCATGCAGACGCTCGCCGCCTGCCCCAACGTCCGCCTCAAGATCTCGGGCATCGGCATGCCCGGCCAGCGGTGGACGCCGGAACTCAACGGCGGCGTGGTGCGGGACGCCATCGCCATCTTCGGCGCCGGCCGCGCCATGTTCGCGTCGAACTTCCCGGTCGACGGCCTCGTCGCCACCTACGCCGAGATCTTCGGCGGATTCGACATCATCACGCGCGACATGTCCGAGGCCGACCGGCGCCGCCTGTTCGTCGAGAACGCCTGCGAGACCTATCGCATCCGGCCGGCCGGCGGTTAGCGCTCCGGACCATCGCAACCGAGGAAGGACGACCGAACGTGACCCTGTCTGCTGCGCGCCCCACCGTGGGCTTCATCGGCCTCGGCCTCATGGGCGAAGGCTTCGTCAAACGGCTGCTGGCGACCGGCCATCGCGTCGTCGGCTTCGATGTCGCGGCGGGACGCTGCGACACCGCCCGCGCCCTCGGTGTCGAGATCGCCGCCTCGTCGGCAGAGGTCGCGACGCGCAGCGAAATCGTCCTCGTCTGCGTGACCACCACCGACGCCGTCGCCGACGTGATCGGCGGGCCGACGGGGATCGTCACGGCCGGAGCGCTGGCCGGCAAGATCGTCGTCGATCATTCGACCACCGAGATCGACACCACCAAGCACCTTGCCGCCACGCTCGGCGCGCGCACCGGCGCGGCCTTCATCGACGCCCCTGTCTCCGGCGGTCCCGGCGCCGCCGAAACGGGCACCCTCGCCATCATGGCGGGCGGGCCCGCGGACGCCATCGCGCGCGCCCGCCCCGTTCTCGAAACGCTCGGCCGTGTCACCCACATGGGCGAGGTCGGCGCCGGGCAGGCCACCAAGCTCGTCAACCAGACCCTCGTGCTGACCAATTATTGCGTGCTCGCCGAGGCGCTGCGGCTGGCACAGGCCTATGGCGTCGACGCCGCCAAGGTGCCGGAGGCGCTCGCCACCGGCCACGCCGGCTCCAACCTGCTGCAGGCCATCTTCCCGCGGATGATCGCGGAAGACTTCGCGCCCAAGGGCTATGCCCGCCAGGTCCTCAAGGACCTCGAGATGCTGAACGGCGCCGCCAAGCAGCACCATCTCGCCATGCCGATGTCGGCGCAGGCGCTGACCCTGTTCCGCATGCTCGTCGCCCAGGGCAAGAGCGAACTCGACGGCATCGCCGTGCTGACCCTGCTGCCCGAACCGCACGCGGACAAATGACCGGCGCCGGGCGATAGGCAGCCATCCCGCTGGCGCCTGTCGCAACGGCGCATCGCGCGTTCCATCCCGTTGGCATTGGCCTTATGAGTGTCTCAATGCGCCGGGCCGAGCGGGCAGCGGCAATTCGGGAGAGGGAAAGCCATGAAAGTCGCCGTCATCGGCTGTGGCCTGATCGGCCGCGCCTGGGCCAACGTTTTCGCCCGGGCCGGGGCCGCCGTGAACGTCTGGGACCCGGTCGACGCGGTGCGCGCCACCGCCCACGGGCTCATCGCCGACTCGCTCCACGACCTCGCCCGTCACGGACTGGTCTCGAGCCCCGCCGAGGCGGCCGGCCGCGTCACCGTGTGCGACACCCTCGAAGCGGCGGTCGCCGGCGTCGAGCATGTCCAGGAGAACGGACCCGAGAACCTCGACATCAAGCGCGACCTGTTCGCCCGCATGGACCGCGCCGCGCCCCAAGACGCCGTGCTCGCCTCCTCGACCTCGTTCATCGTCGCCTCGAAGTTCTCCGAAGGCCTGCCCGGCCGTCACCGCTGCCTCGTCGCCCACCCCGTCAATCCGCCCCACGTCGTGCAGATCGTCGAACTGGCCGGCGCGCCGTGGACCTCCCCCGAGGTGGTCGCCCGCAGCCGCGCGCTGTTCGAGAAGGTCGGCCAGGTGCCGGTCGAGGTGAAACGCGAGATCGACGGCTTCATCTTGAACCGCATGCAGGCGGTGCTGCTGTCCGAGGCCATGCGGCTGGTCGGCGAGGGCTATTGCACCGCCGAGGATCTCGACAAGACGATCGCCCACGGCCTCGGCCTGCGCTGGTCGTTCATGGGCCCGTTCGAGACCATCGAACTGAACGCACCCGGCGGCATTCCCGACTACTGCCAGCGCTATGGCGAGGCGCTGTACCGCCAGTCCTCGCGGCCGGTCGAGAAGGCCGTCTGGGAGCAGCCGAACGTCGCGCGCGTCGTCGCCGACTGGGGCAAGAGCCCGACCCCTGCCGAGATCGCCGAGAAGAGCCGCTGGCGCGACGATCGGCTGGCGGCCCTCATCGCCCACAAACGCACCCAGAAGACACCCAGAGGCTGAAGGAGACTCCCATGGCAAAATCCCGCAAGGTCATGATCACCTGCGCCGTGACGGGCGCGATCCACACGCCGTCGATGTCGCCGTTCCTGCCGATCACCCCGGAGGAGATCGCCGACGCCGCCATCGGCGCCGCCGAGGCGGGTGCTGCCCTCGTGCACGTCCACGCCCGCGACCCCAAGACCGGCCGGCCCGATCAGGCCCCGGAAGCGTTCGCGCCGTTCCTCAAGGTCATCAAACAGCGCACCGACGCCGTCATCAACATCACCACCGGCGGCGCACCGACCATGACGGTGGAGGAGCGGCTGCGCCCCTGCGCCCACTTCAAGCCCGAGGTCGCCTCGCTCAACATGGGCTCGATGAATTTCGGCCTCTACCCGATGCTCGAGCGCACCAAGGAGTTCAAGCACGACTGGGAGCGGCCCTACCTCGACGGCAGCCGTGACCGCATCTTCAAGAACACCTTCACCGACATCGAGAACATCCTGACGTCCTGCGCCGAGAACGGCACCCGCTTCGAGATCGAGTGCTACGACATCGGCCACCTCTACACGCTGCGCCACTTCGCCGACCGCGGCCTCGTCAAGCCGCCGTTCTTCATCCAGTCCGTATTCGGAATTCTGGGCGGCATCGGCGCCCACCCCGAGGACGTCGCCCACATGAAACGCACCGCCGATCGTCTGTTCGGCGACGACTACTACTGGTCGGTGCTCGGCGCCGGCCGCAATCAGCTGACGGTTGCCGCCCAGGCGATCGCGCTTGGCGGCAACGTCCGCGTTGGCCTCGAGGACAGCCTGTGGGCCGGCCCCGGCCGCCTCGCCAAGACCAATGCCGAGCAGGTCAAGCTGGCGCGCCAGATGATCGAGGCCTTGGGCCTCGAGATCGCGACGGCAGCGGACGCCCGCGAGATGCTGAAGCTCAAGGGCGCCGACAAGGTCGCGTTCTGACGTGCGATCGGCTGCGATCGCTCTCGGTGGCAGCCCAGTGCTGCCGCCGGGAGCGATGATCACGATCGCAAGACGCCCCGGCCCGCCGATCCGATCAGAAGGGCGAAGACACTAACGCAGGGCCGCCAGGACCATCGACGCGATGAGCAGACCGCCGGCGCCGACCGCGGTCTGCAGGGCGTACTTGAGGTAGACGTCCCGCAAAACGGTCGCGATGACCTTCTGCGCGATGCCCGGTGGCGGGCGCTGTTCGACCGGCATCATGACCCAGATCTCGGTGCGCTTGTGCGACACCACTTGCGCCGCCTTGGCCCGGATCAGCAGGATGACGGCCATCATCAGCAGCATCAGCCCACCGGCCTTCAGCGCCAGCACCATGTCGTCCGAGAGACCGACGACGAACGTACCGATCGCGATCAGCCCGAAGCCACACCCGCGAGCAACTGAAAACTCCGCCAGTTCTTCAATACTGCGCATGCTCGGTTACCCCCGAGTGAGATCGTCGCCACCCCCAGGCTCACCGGAGGCGCGCGGCGAGGCGAACCCTAAGGGGCATGGCTCGCGCGATCGTGATCTCAGGACGGCCGTGCCGGGCGACCGGCCGCGCCGGGAGAATGCGATCCGCACCGCCACCGAGGCGCTTGCCCGATCGGCCGCGGCGATCTAAGCGTCTCGCTTCGTCCGCCATCGCGGGGCACGCCTCACGCGCAACGAAGGGCACACATCGTGGGACGAACGTCGGCGACAATTCTGGGTGCCGTTCTCGGCGCGATCGCGACCTATCTGGCCGTCGTGGCGGGTCTGCTTGCCGCATTCCTGCACACCGATCGCGACGGCGGTGTCGCGATGGGAATCGTTTTTGCGATCGGTCCGTTTTCTGCGGTCATCGGTGGCACCGTGTTCGCGCTCATCGCCCGCAGGTGGCTCGGAACCGGCGACCAGGCCGGCCGCACCGACCCGCCCGCCGCCCGGCCGCTTTACCAGACGGCTTTCATGTGGCTCCTGGGGGCGCTGGCGACACTGTGCCTCGCCGTTGCCGTGGTCCAACTGTTGAGCGCCGGCGGCCTGTCCGATGGCCTCACCGCACTGGCCGTCGCGGCGGCGCTCGCGGTGGCGACGCGATGGCTCGCGCGCCGCAACCCCGCAGCCTAGACAGCACGCGAGTGCGCGGCGGCGATCAAGGTGAGAACTCAGCGTCAATCAGGATGAGAACTTT
>JBMOGA010000054.1:0-27104 GCA_049318625.1 Hyphomicrobiaceae bacterium | reverse complement strand
TGCCCTCGTAGAGCCGCTCGAACTCTGCATCGAGCGAGGCCAGCACGTCATCGACAATCGCCTTGATCACAAGAAGCGGATGCCTCGACGGCACCCGGCTCTCAAGATCGACATAGGAGAACCGCGATCCCGACGTCCTGTCTGATACGCGCATGTGCGAGCCCCCATCCCTGGAGGCTTGCGGATCCATATTCCCCTCATGCTGTCATCGGCCGAGAAGTTCAACAGCCTGTTAAGGCTCGTCCTCGTTCATTGGTTGGCGGGCGAGCTTCGGGTGAATACAGATCGATCCCAGGAAGAGAAGCTTGGAGACGCCGACTTCGAAGCTCGCGCGGATCTGATTGAGCTCGATGGCGAGGTTGTCGGCGAGAATGTCGACCGGGCGTTCGTTGTTGGCCTTGATGCCGCCAACACGGGCCGCCCGACGTTCGGGCGCCTGCGCCGCATCTAGGCCTCGACGTCGCTCTGCCGGACGAGATCGAGCTCAGAGCGCTCGGCAGTGATGATGTTGCAGGCTTCGCTGGCGAGGCGGGGCACGACAGCCGCCCCGACCATGCCGCGGTGGCCCGCGACGTAGATGCGTCGGCCGCCGAGACTAAAGATCCGCTTTGAAAGGGACACGCGCTTCGCCTCCAGCTCAATACTCGGCATCATCGTCGTTCCGCGGACCTAGGAACGGGAGGGTGGAGGCTGTCGATCAGCCGGCCGATTTCCGCGCCGAACCCCGCGGCCGTGAAATGTTGCTCGACCGTGGTCCGGGCTGCCCGCCCGATCCGCTGGCATTCTTCCGGCCGCGTGGACAGAAAGTCGATCGCCGCGGCGAGGCCGGCAACGTCACCAGGCTCGACGAGATAGCAATTCTCGAGATGCCGCATGTGTGTGGTGTCCCATAGCCCCTTCGTCCGAGAAAGGACGACGGCCTTTCCGCACGCCATCGCCTGCAGTGTGGCGCTCTGACCGCAAGGCTGGGTGCTTTCTTTGAGCGGCGTAATGATGAATCGCGCCTTTTGGTAGAAAGTCCGGACGTCGGCATCGCTGATCGAGGAGGAGTTCCAGATCCCGCGCCGCACGATGATGTTCGGCCCATGGTCGGCCTGAGGATCGAGGAGGGACGTGACGATCTCCAGACGCTCTGGCCGGCATCGCCAGGCCGCTAGCAGGGTGGCGTAATCGCGACCGGCGTTGCCGATCGAGAAGGCGGCTTGTTCTCCGTCCTCTGAGGCGCCGTCGATTGGCGCCCAGAAATTGTGATCCACGCCGAATTGGACGAGTCGCCAGGATTTCGGTGTCGGGTTGACATGTTGAAGGTAGGCGGCGCTGTCGCCCTCGCCGAGGAAGATCAGGTGACCGGGCCTATCCAGCCAACGCCGGAGCACTGTCTTGATCCGGCTTTTGATCGAGCCGGCGGGATCGAAGGGACCGATGACGACGGCGATGATCGGGCAGTGCAGAATGCCGAGTCTTTGCAGCACGCCGCACCCATGAAGCCACGGGCTCGTCACGCATACGATCGCCGAGGCCTGGCGCAGGGCCGCCCGTCCCGCAATCCCGGCCTGGAGCAGCCGCAACAAGGCCGTCAGTCCAGCGCCCCGGATGACAGGGCTCAGAAGGCGGACGGGCCAAGGAGACGGATAGACCGTGCCGAGGTTGTCGACGAGGCCCTGTGTCGGCGGATGCGGCTCGAGCATGCGTCGTTCGCGCCCACCGCCGGTCGGCTCTGTGAAGCCGTAGAAGAACTCGGTCGGCGTCGAGGAGTTCAGTCGCCCGACCCGCCCAGTATTGAACAGAAAGTACACCGGGCCCGAATTCCTGGAGATCAAGGGTGCGCCCATTCTGTCTAGCGGCTCGACTTCGACTGATGCCGGCCCGCGGCGTGCTCGCGCGCAATTGCGGTAAGGTCAGCCTGAACCATCTCGGAAACAATAGTGCGGAACGGAGTGGTGTGCCGCCAGCCGAGCCTCTGGTGCGCCTTGGAGGGGTCACCGATCAGCAGATCGACCTCCGTGGGCCTGAAATAGCGCGGATCGATCTCGACCAATACCTGCCCCGTTGCGCTGTCGGTGCCCTTCTCGGCAACTCCGGTGCCGGACCACGTGATCGTGCGGCCGACCTCGCGGAACGCCAGTTCGACGAACTCGCGGACGGCATGCGTCTCGCCTGTGGCCAGGACGTAGTCGTCGGGCACGTCCTGCTGGAGGATCCGCCACATGCCTTCGACGTAGTCCTTCGCGTGGCCCCAGTCTCGCTTGGCGTCGAGATTGCCGAGGAAGAGCTTGTCCTGAAAGCCGAGCTCGATCGCCGCCACCGCCCGCGTGATCTTGCGCGTCACGAACGTCTCGCCGCGGATCGGGCTTTCGTGATTGAACAGGATCCCGTTCGAGGCATGCATGCCGTAGGCCTCGCGGTAGTTCACCGTAATCCAGTAGGCGTAGAGTTTGGCGGCAGCATAGGGCGAGCGCGGATAAAAGGGCGTCGTCTCACGCTGCGGCACCTCCTGGACGAGGCCGTAAAGCTCTGACGTCGAGGCCTGATAGAAGCGGGTTTTCTTCTCGAGACCGAGGATACGGATGGCCTCGAGCAGCCGTAGCGTGCCAAGACCGTCGGCGTTGGCCGTGTACTCTGGCGTCTCAAAGGACACCTTGACGTGAGATTGTGCCGCGAGATTGTAGATCTCGTCGGGCTGCGTCTGCTGAATGATTCGGATGAGATTGGTCGCATCCGTCATGTCGCCGTAGTGCATGATGAAGCACACGTCGGTCTCGTGCGGATCCTGGTAGAGGTGTTCCACGCGCTCGGTGTTGAAGAGCGACGAGCGGCGCCGGATGCCGTGCACAAGGTAGCCCTTGGCCAGCAGCAATTCGGCAAGATAGGCGCCGTCTTGGCCGGTCACGCCGGTGATGAGGGCGGTCTTGCGCTCGACTGTCATGAGGTATCTCTTGTCTGAGGGATCCGGATGAGGCCGCTGGGCTTGCACGCGGGCATTACGCCTGCTGTCGCGCCCGTGCCAGCAGCATGAGCCGGTAAAGGTGGCTGAACAGCTTGTCGGGCAGCGTTCGCGCCGCTGCAAGCAGCATCATGGCAAGCCACGCGGGAACCCGCGCCGGGTCCGCCGTCTGGTCCCGCCAAGCCGAGAGGACTGCCCCCAGCTCGTAAGCGTCGGCGTGCTTGCCGCGGATATAGCGCCAGATCTTCCCGTGGCGGAGCGCCGAGTGGGACAAGTGCATACCGTCGGGGCGCACGTAATAGTGGAACAGCGGCTCCGGCAGCCGCAGGCCGCGATAGCCTGCCTTCACGAGGCGGAGGTTGAACTCCCAGTCCTCGTAGCCGTCACGCATCGTTGCGTCGTAGCCGCCAACCTCCGCCCAGGCGCCACGCGGCATCAGCAATGCATAGGGGAGTTGATTGAGGAACAACTGGTCGAAGCGGTTGAAGCGGCGCCTCAGCGCGCCGGTGCGGGCGCCGTGCAGGACGAGATCGGAGTAAACGAAGCAACGGGGCGAGGGGGCCGCCGCCAGCATCGCAAGGCCCGTCTCGAGAAACGTCGGCAGGATCGCGTCGTCACAGTCGAGCGGTAGCACGAATGGTGCCCGTGCCGCGGCAAATCCCGTATTGCGCGCGCCGGGCAGGCCGGCGTTGGCCTGCCTCACGACGCGAATGCTGTCGGGCAGTGTGGCGAGCACGTTCTGCGTCAGCGGATCGGTCGATCCGTCGTCGACGATGATGGTCTCGAAATCCCGAACCGTTTGCGCCGCGAGCGCCTCGAGCAACGCAGGCACGAACTTGCCGCCGTTGTAGCACGGCACCACCACGGAAACCTGCGGCATCGCCTCATACACGGGACGTGGTCTCCACCTCGAGCGCCGACCATATCTCGCCCCACACCGTCATCAGCTCGGCCGGACGCAGGCCCGCCGCAACCATCTCTGCTAGGAACTCCGCCTTGGTGTGCTCGATCTTGTGATCGTCGTCGGAGTAGTAGTTGACGCCGAGCTCACGCCGCATCGGCATCGTCCAGTCCCGCTCGAAATGCGGGACGCGGATGAGAAAGCGCCGGGCTTGCGTCGTCGCGACGAGTTTTCTGAGGAAGCGGGGCCGGTCGCGGATGTGCTCCAGCACGTTGGAAAGTATGACGACATCCCACGGGCCATCCGGCACGCTCACCGTTGCATCGGTCTTGACGAAGCCGAGATTGGACGGCGTGTCGGGATGGCTCTTGGCCTGGGCCAGCCGGCCATCATCGTAGTCGACGCCGAGAACACGCGACCCCGGCCGCGCCGCCGCTACCGACCGCGCCACGGCGCCATAGCCGCAGCCGATGTCGATGACCGCCTCGCCGTCACGGATCCGCTCTATGAAGAAGTCGTGGTAGCGCGTCAAACGGTGCTTGGGGTGAATGCCGCGTCCCAGTGCCATCGCCCGCTCGGCGACGACGTGGTTGAGTGCATCCTGGATCGCGAATAGGCGCCGCAACCCGCGGGCGCTGTCCGTGCCACGCGACTCGAGCACCAGCAGGCCCTTGATGATCGCGCGGCGCAGCCCGGTGGGCAGAACTTGCCAGAGCACGGCGATCACATTGGCAACGGCAAGAAGCGCAGCTTTCATCGTCACGTCACCCGTTCTTGAGGTCGGCGAGCAGGGGCCGCCAGACCTCGTCGAGGTGGCGGCGCGCGACCACCGCCCAATCCGCCACGCCGACGGCATCCCGCGCTGCGGCCTTCATGGCCTCGAGCCCGTCGGCGTCCGCCAGCAGTGTCAACGCCCGCTCTGCGATGAGATCGGCGGAGACCGAGGCCACGAGGCCGCCGGTCAGGCCGTCACGGATGAGATCGGGGGCCATGCCAACGGGCGTCGAGACGACGGGGACGTGGGAGGCCATGCTTTCCATGAGCGCCATCGGCCCGCCTTCCTCTCGGCTGGTCACAAGGTAGAGATCGAGAGCGTGATAGCAGCGCGCCAGATCGTCCCGGTCGCCGGCATAATGATGCGCAAACGGTACGCCAAGGCGCTCGAGCCCTTGTTTGACAAAGCCGCGGGCCGGGCCGGTGAGCAGTACAAAGACGTCGGCGTGCCGTCTCAGCCGATCGATCGTCTCGACGAAGACGTCGGGCCCCTTGATCATCTTGGGTGTGAGGCCTTCGCCCCACCCCTCCCCGTCCTTCTGAAAGGACCCTACTACGATCTTGCCGTCGGGAATGGCGAAGCGGCGGCGCGCCGCCGCGCGTTCGGCTTCGGACGGCGGAAGGAACCGACCCGTCTCGCAACCAATCGGGATCAGGGCCAGCTTGGCGGCCGGCGCGCCCCACGCCAGCAGCCGATCACGCACGATCGAGGCCGAGCAGACGACCCGGTCCAACTTCGGCAGCGCGGCCATGAAGGCTTCGATGTGGCGCGCGACGTCAGGGCCATCCTCGGGCTTGCCGTGGAAAAACGTCGAGGCGAACCGGCAGCGCGGCGACAAATGGCTTGCCCATTGCAGCCACTGGTACTGGGAGCCGAACTCGACCACGCCACCCGTCAACTGCGCCGGGTTGGTCGTGACCCAGGCTGTGCCCGGCTGAAGGCGGTTCGCCTCCTCCGCAATGAAGGTGCCGTACCAGCGGATCGCCCAGTCGGCCCGCTCGATCGCGATACCAACCGGGGGGCGAACGGGCGCGAGGCCTGCGGCCGACTGCACGCGGCGCGCTCGGGCCTCGGCGGCCGCCAGCACCGGCTTCAAGCGCGCGAGTTGCCGGCGGATCATGTCGACGTGCCCCTCTCGGCCGCAACGAGGCGATGCACGATCTCGTGAAATGTCACGGTTGGTCGCCAGCCGAGCAGCTGCCCTGCTTTCGAGGCATCGCCACGAGAGCACTTGATGTCCGACGGCCGTTGCAGCGTCGCGTCGATCTCGACATGGTGCTGCCACGCGAGACCAACAGCGCTGAACGCTGCGTCGACGAACGCCTCTAGACTGTGCGTCTCGCCGGTGGCGACCACGAAATCCTCGCCTTGGTCGGCCTGCAGCATGGCCCACATGGCGACGACGTAATCGGGAGCCCATCCCCAGTCGCGGGAGACATCGATATTGCCAAGGCGCAGGGTCTCGCCGCTTCCGCCAGCGATGCGCACGGCGGCCGACACGATTTTGCGGGTCACGAACCGCTGAGGCCTGAGCGGGCTCTCGTGATTGAACAGGATGCCCGAGGACGCGAAGAGCCCGTAGGCCTCGCGGTAGTTCGCGACTTGCCAGAAAGCCGCCGCCTTGGCGACACCGTAGGGGCTGCGCGGATGAAACGCCGTCTCCTCGGTCGCGGCCACGCCGGCAGTATCCCCGAAACACTCCGACGACCCCGCATTATAGAAGCGGATCCGTGGGTTCACGAGGCGAACGGTCTCGAGAAGATTGAGCGTGCCAACGGCGATGCTCTCCATCGTCTCTACGGGCTGGGCGAACGACAGACCGACCGAGGATTGTCCCGAGAGATTGTAGATCTCATCAGGCTCGGTGCGAGAGACGGTCGTGAAGACCGAGCGGAAATCGATGGGGGACATCGAGAACAGCGTGACCCGGCCGGCGATCCCGAGCCTCTCGAGACCGGTCAGACGCGCCACCTCGGCGTCGCGAGATGTGCCGAAAACGGCATAACCCTTGTCCAGCAGCAACTGCGCAAGGTACGCGCCGTCCTGGCCCGATACGCCGACGATGAGGGCGCGCCTGGTCACGTCAGTGGCACCTGCGTGAGGAGGGCCGTCGTCGGGGAGCGAAAAAGACGCCGGCGCGCCAAAATACCTTGTCGCTCAGAATGCAGATGATCGAACAGCGCGACCCAGTTTCTCACCATTTCCATGGAGGTGTGTGGGTAGCCACCCATCAGCGGCACGAAAGTCTCATACTCTTTGGCCATGTGATCGGCGGCCTGGAAAAAGCCCTCGGGGTCAGCAAAGCCCACGCCGAACCTTTGGCAGTATTCCGGCAGACAGCCGCTCTCGCGGTAGATCAGTGGCAGTCCACACAGCGCGCCCTCATTCTGATGGTTGCCGCCGGGCTCGTTGATCGAGGCCGTCACGTAGGCATGGTGGCTCCGCAATTCGTCAGCCAAAGTTGTGCCATTCAATGGGGCGACATGACGAACATTGCTGAACTTGAAGCCTCTGGGAAGGTTGCCGACATAGGTCATCGCGAAGCGCGCCGACCAAAGCGCATCGCCCAACGCGCTGTCGATCGCCTCGTACACATCGAAGCCCTTGTTGCGATCGTAGCCCCAATGGTGGGTGACGAGCTTCATCGGACCGCCACCCGTCCATGGCACGAACCCGCGTGCGTGGAAGATGTCCGGATCTGCGCCATTGAGAATGACGGTCCAAGGGTCCCTTAGGTGCTGGCGCCAGATTGGGAGCTCCGCGAGCCACGATCCGACGAACACGGTCGCATCCGCCACGTAGTTCGCCCGCGCGAGCAGGCGATTGATCCGATGGCGACCGGATTTCCTCTCGTCGCATTCGTTTATGCGGTGAACGACCAGCGCGCGGGGGTTGCGGGTAACGACGTAGCGTAGAATCGCCCCGGCGCCAAAGGTGACATTCGGCGATCGCGTCCTCAGGTCGACCAGCAGGATGATGTCGATATCGCCATCGTCGAGGGTGTGTACGGCCTCGTGGCCGGCCCGAGCGATACCTTCGGTCAGCGCCGCCACAAAGCGATTGCCTCCGCCCCAGGCGCCCTCGAACGGGCGCATCCCGATCGCGATTTTCATGGAGTCAGAAGCTCAGCATCAATCATTTCGACGAGCAGTCATCTCTGTGACGGACCCAGGCCGAGCCCGAACCAGCAAGCAGAATAAAACTCCCAACAAACACACCTGATACCGCGCTCTCCCGCAACTTCATAAGCACTCAGGCTAACGGGAAATCGAACCGCCGATCACGCTAAGCCCCCACATTTTGGTACAACCACGATTGACTCGGCAAGCATGCTCAAGCCGGACAGATGCTAACACTATGCAGGCCAGCGTTGGCCAGGAGTCAATCCAAAAGCGCGAAGACCGATAAATGTGCTTTGCGGTCAACCTAGGATCATTTCCGCGTACAGAGGCGCGAACTCTGGGGCGCGCTCCAATTTCACGCTCCAACCAACGGAACTCGCCATTTCAATGTAATCCTCGCGCCCCACCTCATCTGCCTTTGTTCGCTGCAGCAGGTAGCACGTTCTTGCAATTCGGCGCGCCTCCGCCATATAAAGGGCGACATTGCGCTTCTCCATCTCTTGGAAGCTTGAGGTGTTTATTAGAAGATCGACGGATTGATCGGCAACTTTCGGCAGGTGATGAGTGCCCAAAAAAACAAACCCACTTTCAAATCCGCGGAGATTAATAGGGTCGAGGCGTCGAATTTCATCATATCGTACCCGGTTGCTTCTGGGAAACAATTTTGTCAGATAGGATTCCGCAACTAGTAGCGCGCCGGGAATATCCGCTATAATGTAGGTGATTGACGGGTTAACTGCATGGAGGAAATGCGCCAATCGCCCCCATCCCGCACCAATCTCCAGAACCACTCTCCTTTCCGTCAGATATGAAGAGTCGAAATCCGCGATTGTCATGACGCTCATAGCGGAGTTAAGGTAATCCCAGGACAATTTCTTGCCCGCAATATCGATGCACACTCCTCTCTCAGAGTCAGCTGAAGGCTCCACTTTCTCTAAGACCCCGTAGCGATCTCGCTCTTTGAGCCGGCAATAAAGGTTCCATACTGCGTAGAAGTAATATTTCTTATGACCAGGTAGCTGTGCAGAAAACCAGTGGTTCATTAAGCTATTCTCGGGGGCGTCGACTCCGTCCAGGTGCATCTGCCTTATCAGATTGGCATTCAGCCAATTCCACAGCATGGGTGAGGGCGTAAAAGGAGGGGCCGAGATCCTATTGTCATCCATCATCCGGTGGAGGAGAGCTCGCTGTTCCTTTGTCATCCTGGACATCAGCCAAGGTGGAAGTCTTCTCTTGAGGGATTTTATGTAAGACAAGGTCAAGCGCTCCCAATTTGTAGTTTCGGACTAAAGATTTCACACCGGGCGGTAATTCAATAGCCCGTGCTTGTCCATTGGCGAGCCGGCTAAGTGCCAGTGTTTCCCCTAATACGACGAGTCCCTAAAAGGTTGCCGAAATTGCCGAAACGATTCGAGGCTTGTTCGTCAAGAAATCGGGTTGGCGGCCGAAGCAGATTAGACGCGTCGGTCTTCTTGCTGCCCCAGGACCGCCCATCCGAGCAGCTTCGGCCTCCGGATCAGATTGTCGCTAGCTATCGTCGGCACCGCTCATTAAGGGCGCCCCCTATCAATATTCGTCTGGTTGCGTTGACCCATGATCAAAACAAACATTGGAGCGCCGCCAGGAAGAGAATTGCAAGACGATAAGCTCCTATCGCTACAGTCCGGTCAGGCCCATTCTAGAAATCCCATTCCGGATAGCAGATTTAGCACTCTTTGCAAGCCGTCGCGCAAAGGAGTTCCATTGCTCGCCGATCGTCGGAAACACGGACCAAGGAGGCTGGCCGAGATACCGATCGCAAGATTCATAGAACGACCGAGACAATGGGTCAACTCGAAATGCGTGACTCATCGAACCACGCTGGTGCGCGAGGTACGGAACTCCGTCCCAGTGGAATTCATCGTGGTAATCGCTGACGCCTATCAGTGCGCGAGCGTCCGGCGAGCCAGGTTTAACAAGCTCAAGGCTCAGAAACGGGATCTGATTGTCCTCCAAATACCCAGGTATCTGCCAACCAACGTCTTTGAGCAGAGAGAAACCAATTGGCAAATTATACAGCGTCGAAGAGGCCACGCTATCTAAAAGTAAATCATCATTCTTGTCGGGCATCATACTAAGATGTCGAAAATCAAAATGGGGAGAAAGCGCCATCCAGGTGGCGGTCGGCTTGCGCTTGTATGTCTGGTGCGTCGAGATGGAAGTGCTGAAACCGCCAATATCTTCATACGGTATGCCGATGACGCCGAGGCTTCGCGGGCGCGCAAGAGAGTTGCAGAGATCTAGGTCCCAATTTCGTTTTAAAATTACAACATCGGTGTCGCTAATTACGTTAATCTCACCTTCAATCAAATTCTTCATTGCGACATCGAGCGCCACGGCATGCCCGATTGAACCGCCGGACCGCTCCACAGGCACCGCGAACGCGACAGACGTATCGCTGGCTAGTCGTTTCCAACTCCGAGCGTCGAGGCAGTAAGCAAAAAACCTCAGGTTTTGTGGCTCGCCAGATAGCTCTCTGTAGCAAGCCTGCATGTATCGAAAATACCCGATTGAATTAGAGGATACTGTTGAATGAACAGAAATCCCGCAAGCGTTAGGAGGCACTTTCAATTGTCCTCGATTTTTTTTCAAGATAACTACTGGATTCGAAAAGGCCAACAAGATTGGTCATAAGCGGCCCAATCGAACTCGACGGCATCTTGGATCATGTTTCGTAATGTAGCAGCTCAGTCGGCGCGCGCCGCGCTGTCGGTTGTTTTCTGGCTTGTGGGTTGGACCGGGGTCGGCCCACCGAATTCCACGATACGGTCAGCGATCGTGCGCAAGGCACCTCGGTGCGTCACGGCAATAATCGTAACCTTGCCCTTTAACTCCTTCAATGTTGCAACGACGGCGGCCTCGGTCTCATCATCGAGGTTGGCCGTCGCCTCGTCGAGCAGCAGAACGACGGGCTTCCGCAACAGAGCGCGAGCCAGCGAGAGCCTTTGCTTTTGCCCGGCCGAGAGCCCACCGCCTTGCTCAGTTACTATATGATCGAGCCCCGCAGCGAGATCGGTAATGAAATGGCAATGCGCGAGCCTCAGCGACTCGGCGATGTCGGCATCAGACGGAGGCGCGGAAGCCCCGAAGGCGAGGAATTCGCGGATGGTGCCAGGCAACACGAATGGATCGGGGCCGACGAAAGCGGTGCTGGCCAGAAGACGCTCCTTCGCCACGGCGACCGACAGATCGCCCTCGGGGGTCAGTACCAACACATTGCCGGACGTGGGCTCGATGAGGCCCGCGATAAGCAGCAGGAATGTGGTCTTGCCGCCGCCCGAGGGGCCGACCACTACAGTGGTGGTGCCGGCCCTGATATCAATTGAAAACTCGCGAATCATTGGGTTCGTACTGTCCCAGCCAAATGTCACGCGATCCAATCGCCAACCCACCTCAGTCAGCGGAATTATCGTATGATTGTCCCCGCATGTGTGGCTGGTGATGTGCTCGCGCTGAGGCAAGTAGGTGTTCCCCCACCAGTGGCGCAGCACTGAAAGGCGAGCCCTGTTGACACGCACATTAGCGCTGATACGGGCGAGCTCCGACAGCCCCTGAAAAAGACGCAGCGTGAGGTAGAGGTAAGTGACGATGCTGCCCCGATCGTCGCCCAAGGCAAATGAACCAAAGTAGGCGATCCCGGTCACGGCCAGAAGCCCCACAAATTGCGGCACCATTCCCCTAGCTGAGGCAAGATAATAGTATTGCCGCTGACCCCACTCGTAGGTGTTCAGCAGGGTGTTAGCGCGATCGATCTCCGTGGGAACAAGCCCGTGTATGTGGATAAACATTGCGTTCTTGACGCAGCCGATAAGGCGCGAGACGGTGTCAGCGAGTGCCGTCTGCAACATGCCTGAAATGCGGTTCAGTTGCCGATCAATGACACGGTGTATCGGCACCGCCAGCATAACCAGCGCAATGACAGACAGTGTGACGGGAAAAGAATACCAGATGAGGGTCGCAACTGAGAGCGCAACAAGGATAGTCCGGCTAGCAATAAAGAACGAGCTTGAGACTACAGTAGAGGCGCCGATCACAACGTCGTTGAAAAGCGAGGTCACCTCGCCGATAGAAGCACTGCCAGAATGGAGTGCCCATATAGCAATGTCGCGTCTGCGCTCGGTCTCGAACGCAACTTGACACGCGCCTGTGGCAAAGCTGTTGAGCCACATGACAGCCAAGCGGAGAACCCCGACCCCGAGAAACGCGGTCATCTCATGCCAAGACGCGCCAACCGCGCCAAACAGAGGCGTTTCGCTGCCGGCGTTGATAAGGCCGATAGAGATTAGGAAGCGCTGCAGCGCGATGGCAAAGGCTAGATCGATGCAAAAAGCGACAAGCCCCGTCACGACGGTCAGCACACCCCAGGCGAATGCGCGCTCACCGATGAACTCGATCAGTTGGCGGTATTTTCTCGGCAGGTTAGCCGTTAGCACTTGTAGCATCAGGGTTCCAGGGCTCGGACGACTGTCATCCAATCGTCCCGGCGGCGCATCGTCTCCGCGGAGGAGACCATCATGTCGCGACGCACCGATGGAGAAAGCGACTCGATACCCGCGACGATATCGGGAATTTCTTCGAGGTTCTTGAACGTGCGCACGGTAGGCAGCTCGGCAATTCCGTAAGCCGCCGATTCTTCCTCATGATCGCGGATTGCGAAGGTGCCGCGCGCCGCGACCTCCGTCTCCTTGATCCACAGTGCGTTGCGCGGAATCGCTCTGCCGTCAACCGTCCACGGCGCATCTTCAGTGTGAATGAAGAATCGCATGCGGTGCAAATTCTTCAAGTAATCGTCGTAGGCTGTTGGCGGCAGCACCTCCGTCCTGAGCCCCTTAAGTTCAACCGCTGCGTAAAAGTCCTTGCGGTGCGGGTGCAGCGTGCCCTGGAAGCCTAGCCGGATTTCGCGAGCGTCCCAATCGGGGCCAGGATCGCAGTACACAGGCAGCATTCCCATGCGCACGAACTTTGCAGGAAGCCCGAGCTCGGTCACATAACTGCGCCACCAACTACTGGTAAGCAAGAAAGCAGCTACGTCAAGGCGGGCCGCGATCCGCTGGTAGGCGCCACGGTACGGCGACGAATCCATGAACGCCTGCCAAGGGTCCTGCTCGTAAATGTAAAGTCGGCGACCGGCAAGATACGAAGCGATCCGTTCAAGGTGCATGTCGAGTGTACGCAGTTTTAAGACACTCAGCACCAAATCGTACCGCCCTCCATTGGTCCAGGGCAGCCAACGTATGTCACGCAAGCTTACCATCCGCACATCATAGTGAAGTTCAAGCGTGGCTTTGAGCTGCTTTTGGTAGCAATTCGAGTGAATATACTCCCGAGAGTCGACCAGCAGCATAAGTTTCTTCAAGACAATTCTCTTGTCATTCGCGTGACGACGATATCACTCGTTGGCATGAACTGCGCCGTGCGAGTGCTGTGGTAGCCGAAATTGTGCAGAGTGTCGGCGGTAGAATAGCTGCCGGTCGGCACTCGATGTCGGTCGCCTCTCGAAGTGAGTGAATAGTAGAGTCCGCCGTCGAGAATGCCGATGTGTGGGTATTGTTTCATCATAAGGCGAAAGAAGTCACCCTCCGTGAAGGCGGAAAGATCGGAAAGGTCGCCAAACACTCGCTCTAGGGCCCCTATCCGATTTAATGCTGGCAACTTAGGATGAAGGTTCGACAGGTAAAGACCCGGACAGTAAGTCATCGGGCGAAACCAGCCAGGTTCACCCGTAACTGCATTGGTAAGCAGTACTTCAGAACGAGTTACATGAAATGGCAGCCAATGAAACCGCTTGTCGAAGCGCCAGCGTGCCCTAACGGAAAACTCTTGGGTTCGCACGCAGGAGGCGGTCGCTTCCAGTCTGAGAAACTGCTCACAATCCGCTAGCGGTCGCAGATCCTTATGCCAGAGATCGGACTCGACTATGTACAGGTATTCAAAGGGACGTGATAGCAAGCCGGCTCGATTAACGAGAACCCATCGGATCGCAGACCAGTATCCGACATTTGTCGGCGAGCGACAAATAACCGTCCGTGGAGGGGCGAGCGACAAATGATCGTCGAATGTCGATGCGTTATCAAATACGACGAAACTATCACCAAGGCCGGCGTCTGGCAGGACTTGAGCCAGATTATTCATCACCTTAATAGCAATGTCGCGACGCATTTCATCGCGCGAGCAAGTGACGAGCAGAACAAGTGTTGACTGCGGCCGGCCAATCATGGATTGCCGCCTATTAAACGCCACTCGCGCCCGAGAAGACCCATTGCAACGAGGTTCTGAAATCGCCCGTCGCGAAAAATAGCCTCGCGCTCCCGCCCTTCCTCGACAAAGCCCAGTTTCGTGTAGAGCGCGATTGCGGCGGTGTTGTTTGCTAGTGTGACGAGACCAACCCGGTGGAGACCGCAATGCTTAAACAAATAGTCAAGAACGTACTCAAACATTTCGCGCGCAAAGCCCTGTCTGCGCATGTGCGCCACGACGTCGGCGCCAACCATTGCATTGCGGTTCCAAAGGTCGATGTGGTCAACTCGGAAAACACCTACGAATGAGTCGTCGGTGCGCAGGCGAGCAACGTAACGGCGAGAGGTGCGAGAAGTCGAAACAGATTGGAACCAACCCTCTTGCTGCGCTTCGCTGACATGACCGATGTCGGTAAGCTTCGCCAATGTGCCGTCCTCATTGTGGAGTACGCGGGCCTCCTCTATATCGCGACGCTCGATTAAGCGAATAACAAGGCGCAGGGAACCGTTCTGGGGTATCACGGTGAAACTTTTCCTCTAGACCTCAATGCCACGCGCCGCGCGAAGTGCTCGATCAAGTCAGCGCGCCGCGCAGGATCGTTCAGGCTGTCGAACTTGCGCTCGAAGTTTTTGTCGCTGTAGTCGAAACGAGCATTGAATCGAAAGCCAGCGGAGGCGGCGCCGGCAAGGGCCCAGCCGCGGGCGTCGTCACGCTCTCTTAGCCACACTTCGGCAACCCGTCCGATGACGTCATTCTGCTTTTTCAGTGCGCGATGCAAACCGAAATGGAAGGCCTGCCGAGCGTGCGGCCTCAAACAGTGCCAGCCGATCGGCGCGAGATGTGCGACAGGCGGCCCTTTCATTACTTTTACGTGACCGTAATCGACCCGATCCGTAAAGAGGCGGTCGTTCGAGCGATGAAATTTGACCGCGCCGGAAAACGAGTTCAGCCCGGCAATCAAGTTATCAGTGAAGTAGTCTTGGAGCAGGATCTGCGCACCGGTCACGTCAGGGTCTTCAAACAATCCACCGATCTCCGCCAGTGCAGTATCTCGCATCAGCACCGTATCGGCGTCGACCTTGACGAAGAGATCGTGCTGATGTCGCTCTGCATTCCAGGCGTCCCATAGCGCATTATGTGCCTCCAGCTCAGGTCTATTCTCGATAACGAGCTGGCGCACTTGTACACCGGTCTGCCTTGCAACGGCTTGGCGACAATCATCGAGTTCGGCTTCGCCGCAAGCGAGCGTTCCGACAAATATTCGCAAGGGGGGCATTATTGTGGTCAGACGGCGAGCGCTTTGACGCGGCCTGCAATCCATTCGCAGTCGGACTCGGTTAGCCACCAACCGCAGGGCAATGAGATCTGCCTGTCGGCAAACTCTCTAGTGCCCGGCAATGCGGTCTCGTATGGCCGGAACGCACTGTAAAGGTCATTCGGCAAATGTACGAGACCCGCTGCGATGCCTTCGGCATTCAGTCGCTCAAGCAGCCGATCCCGGTTCACCGATTTATCGGTGAGTGCAGTGAAGACCCAGTAGCTGGAGCCGGCCTGCTGTGGGATTGTCAGCGGCTTGACCAACGACGATGCGGAAAACACGCGCTGAAAGACAGCGGCATTGGCGCGATGGCGCGCAACGATGGATCCGATGTGCTTCATCTGCGACAAGCCGATCGCCGCCGCCACATTGTTCATGTTGAATTTGTAGCCGACTTCACCCGGCTCGATGTCCGCGCTCCAGCGCTGACCTTTCCATTCGCCTTTTTCGTCCTTGTGTGCATCGCGATCGTAGCCGAACCACTTGAGTTTGCGCGCGAGAACGAAGCGATCCTTGTCGCGACAGACAAGAGCGCCGCCGTCGCCGGTCGACAGGTGCTTGATGGCCTGGAACGAGTAGCAGGTGTAATCGGCGAATTCGGCGACGGGGCGCCCACGCCACGTCGCGCCAAGGGCATGGGCCGCGTCCTGAATGAGGGGCAGACTGTGGCGCCGCGCCACTTCGCCGAGAGCGTCGAGATCACACGGAGTGCCGGCCCAGGCGACACACATGATGGCGCGAGTGGCCGGCGTGATCTTGCGTTCGACGTCGGCTGGATCAATGGACCCCGAGGCTGGGTCGATGTCGGCCCAAACGATGAGACTACCGAGGTTGTCAATGGGCGTGTTGGTAGCCACACAAGTCATTGCGGTTGTGACCACTTCGGTGCCAGGGCCGACGCCGCAAAGCTTCAGCGCCATTGTAAGCGCGCTGGTGCCGGAATTTGTGAGAACGAGTTGCTCGACGCCAAGAAACTCGCTTGCGGCAGTCAGAAATTGGCCGACTTGCAAACCTTCGTTAACGAACCCGCTCTCTAAAACTGTTCGAATCTCGGCCAGCGCCGCGTCGACATCGACGTGTACTTTGAAAAGTGGATAGGACTTCATTTGTATACCCGTGTGACAGATGGCGACGCAATTTCCTCGATCTGCCGGCCAACGAATTGATCAAGGCGCTTCTCGAGGATGCCAATGGAGGTAAGATAATGATGAAGTTCGTCTCTAGTAAGAACTTCGTCATTCGACTCATACTTGAAAATGCGAGCATCAATGGCAACCGGACTGTGAGCCGGGGCCATGCGGTAGTAGACAGAATCTGAGGCTATGCGCACGCTCTCAGGCTCGCTGATTAGCGCTTCATGCAGTTTCTCACCAGGTCGCATCCCAACGATCTCGACCGGCTTCCTAAACCGCTCAGAGAATATTTGCGCCAAGTCGAGGATTCTCATGGATCTCAATCGCGGCAGCCAGATCTCTCCCGACTTCGCCCCCTCAGCGGTATCGATAATGAGGTCGATGCTTTCATCTAGGGTCATCACGAAGCGCGTCATGCTCGGATGTGTGACGGTAAACGTCGGGCTATTTTCTGCTTGCCACCGAAACAGAGGAATAATAGAGCCGCGTGAATCAAGCACATTTCCGTACCGTACACCAACGAAACGGGGGCGCGCGAAATTCTGGCATTGACTTGTGACCAAACGCTCTGCGATGGCCTTGCACATCCCGTAAACGTTAGTCGGTGCACATGCTTTGTCGGTTGAAACCATGAGCACGGTTTCAAGTCCACTTAAGCGATCCGCTTGGCGGCTTACAGAATCGACAACATTTTTGATGCCAAGCACGTTGGTCTGCACGCTTTCGTGCGGGGTGAGTTCGCAGGTGTCAACCTGCTTAAGTGCTGCAGCAACGATCACAATCGATGGTTGAAAGCGCAGCAGAACCTCCTCTACGCGACTCGGATCGCGGATATCACCGACCGCATAGAAAATATTATCCGAGCCAACTTGGTTTCGTATCGTCCAATGCTTGGCTTCATCCCGCGAGAACAGCATGATTGCGTTCCGGCCGGCTAGACGATCGAGCAGGGCGCGACCCAGAGAGCCCGTGCCGCCGAAAATTAGGACACGCTGACTGCTAAGGTTTTTCGCATCTCTGGTTGACATATCGCTCCTTCCGATCAAAGCAGAATACTGTGGAGTTGCGGTCGAATGGACATGCACTAACTGGCTGCCAAAAGTGCACCTTACAGCTACCGCTCTCCGGGTGCAGTTCCCGGAGCATCATAGCAAGCCGTCGTTCACAGAAACGACGCAAACGCCCTATAATGGCGCTGGTGGCGAGTTGCCTGCTTCACTCGCCACCGGCCCAGTCGTCAAGGACGCCGTCAAAACGAAAGCGACCGCGTTCTTTGGGTCCGCATGCTACTTCGCGTCGAGCCCGTTCGAAGATCGGGCAGCCTTGCTCTGCGAGGTATTGGTATACGCGCTAGGTCGCGACGAAAGCCGCATGAGTGGCGGTGCCACCACTCGCTCAGCCCCGAAACGGGCAATGGCGGCTTCAAGGTAAGCCGCACCATGCTCGAACGAGGTAACAACGTACCAATCTGCTGCCGGAATGGAATGCAGCGAAGTCTCGACATCGCCATTACCGGCAACGACGGCGACTATGTCCACCTTGTGCGAAGGCGCGATGAGGCGAATGATTTCGGCCAAGTCTCCGCCACCGAGAAGCACCGCGCGACGTTTGTTGGCCGCGGCCATCTTGTCTAGGAGCGCGTCGCACTGCTCTCGCGCACGGCGGAAAAATGAAAGCGAATTCGAAAGGTAGGATGCCGTGAGGCGGGATTTCTCCGAAAAACCTTTGGGGGTCAGATAGTACGCGTAACGCCCGGCCGGTGCCTGGGAGATCTTGACAAGCCCTTTGCGCACGCAGCGCTTCACGTAGCTGTTGGCAAGTCCGACTGCGATTCCAAGCTCCGAGGCCACGCGCCTCTGAGTGACATTAGGGTTGTCGGCGATTGCATCAAGCATGCTTAGCAAGATGCTATCGTTGTCATCGCGACTAGTATGCTTAATGCTCGAACCGGTGGCCATCAGGTCCCCCTGGAGATCAGATGGCTTTTAGCGTGTTCACGCCATGAACGTCAATGATGTCTCCTCAGTCCAGGGTGGACGAGATGAATCCGGGTCGGTAGGCCCTGGCTAGGGTCCACGAAACCGGCAGCAGCCCACTGCGGCGGGTGTGCAGGCACACGTAGCTTGCACGCTAATCACAACCGGTCTACGGACAAGCGATCGCCAATCCACGAGCTACCTTCACAGAATCAAGCCACATGCGCCGCGACGACCGCCCCTATGACCCCGTTGAAGGCTCGACAGAGATCGACGCCATCGAGGCCCAGTGGACGCAGAAGTGGGTCGAACTCGGTGGCCCGGAGGGCGACATCAAGTCGATCGAGCGTCGCGTGCAGCGGAAAGAGGAGTATCCCATCTTAGCACGGGCCCTCGCTGCCTTACCGAAAGGCTCGCACCTTCTCGACGGGGGCTGTGGCATGGGGGAGTGGACCGTCTACCTGACGCGACTTGGTTACCCGACGGTTGGTCTCGACATCAGTCGGCAGACGATCGGGGCCCTTTCGAAACTGTTCCCCGACATGCAGTTCCGTGTCGAGGACATTCGCGCAACAAGCTTCCCGGATCGCAGCTTCGATCTCTACTTCTCGTGGGGCACATTCGAGCACTTCGAGGAAGGCTTCGGGCCGGTGATGCGCGAGGCCTATCGCGTCCTCAAGCCGGGTGGCATCCTTCTCACGTCGATGCCGTTCGACAACCTGCGCATCTCGTGGCGAGCTGCCGTACTGGATCGCTACAAACTGCCGCCAGACGACGGGCGATCGCGCTTCTACCAGTGGCGCATGACACGCGCCGAACTCGCGGGAGAATTGTCGCGCGTGGGTTTCGCCGTAGAGGACGTTCACATCATCGGCAAGCGCCAGGGGCTGCAGCGCATGATGCAGCATGCCTTCGGCATGAACCCGACGAGCACGCTGACCAGAGGCTTGGCCTACCTCGCCGCGCCCTTTGTGCCAAAGGTCGCCGTCGGACACATGGTTCTGGCGGTCGCGCGCAAGCCGACCGGTAACGGAACCCCTTGATCCGCCGATCGATGCGCCAACAAGCCGCAGCTGTGAAATCCCTCCTCCGCACCGCCTATCGCACGGCCTGCGGTTTGCAGGCTGTGGCCAATGGGGTCGTGCCGCGCCGTGGCGCCCTGGCAGTCCACTACGGCGGCGCCCGAACCGGCGACATCGGCGGTCCCTTGGTCAAGGTGAAGCGGCTGTCGGAGCACTTTCCCGACACACCCTGGGGCTACGACGTCGTCTATCTGCTGAGCAACGCCCCCTACATGCCGGGCTGGGCGCTGAGGCTGCTGAAGGCCCGCGGCGTCCCCATCGTCTACAATCAAAACGGCGTGTTCTACCGCGCCTGGTACGGAGGCGACTGGGCCGCCGAAAACCGCCGCATGGCCGAGGCCTACCGGGCGGCGGACTGGGTGTTCTATCAGAGCGACTTCTGCCGGCGCTGCGCCGACCGCTTCCTGGGCCCGCGGACGGGCGGCGGCGAGGTTCTTTACAACGCCATCGACACGCAGCGGTTCGTGCCGCCGGCCAACGCAGACAGGGACGCGCGGCCGTTCGATTTCCTCGTCACCGGAAAGATCGGCGATCACCTCACCTACCGCTTGACCAGCACCATCGGCGGTCTGGCGGTCGCGCGGCAGGCCGGCCTGGATGCCAAATTGACCATCGCCGGCTGGGTCGAGGACGGCGCCCGCCGCGAAGCCGCAGCCTTGGCCGACACACTCGGCGTCGCCACCGCCGTTCGTTTCACCGGATCCTATCGTCAGGCCGAGGCGCCGACGATCTACGGCGCTGCCCAGGCCTACGTGATGATGAAGCACAACGACCCATGCCCGAACACGGTGCTGGAGGCGCTCGCCTGCGGCCTGCCGGTGCTCTACTCGGCAACCGGCGGCGTGCCGGAGCTGGTCGGCGCCGACGCCGGCGTCGCGGTAGCCTGCCCCGAGGATTTCGAGCGGGCACACGTGCCGTCGGACCGCGAGATCGGCGACGGGATGCTGCAGATCGCAGGTGCGCGGTCGGCGATGAGCGCGGCGGCCCGCCGGCGCGCGGTCGAGCGTTTCGACATCGCGCACTGGATCGCCCGCCACCGCGATGTCTTCGAGACCCTTACCGGCCGGAGTTAGCGTGTGGTTGCTGTCCACCGCCGCCGCCAGGCTTCCAGCATCAGCACGTTCCACAGCGCGTGCTGCCAGTTGCGCCGCCCGGCCAGATGCTCGGCCCAGCGGCCCCGGATCGGCTCGGGGGCCAGCAGGCCGCCGTCCCGCAGGTTCCGCGCGTCGAGGAGATCTTCGGCCCAGTCGCGCAGCGGCCCCCTGAGCCATGCGCCGACGGGGATGCCGAACCCGGACTTGGCCCGGTCGACAAGGGCCGGCGGCACATAGCGGTAGAGCACCTGCCGCAGCACCCACTTCGCCTGACCCTCGCGGATCTTGAGGTCCAGCGGCATCGACCACGCCAACCCGACCACCCGATGGTCGAGGATCGGATTGCGCGCCTCCAGTGACACCGCCATGCTCGCACGATCGACTTTGGTCAGGATGTCGCCCGGCAGATAGCTGAGCAGATCCAGGACCTGCATCCGCTCGGTGCGGTCTGGCAGCAGCGCGTCCAGCGCGGCATCTGGCAACGGCCAGCGGATTTCGGTGCCGCCGATGACGACGCCGGCCGGATCGCCCCACGGGCTGGTCAGGCGCAGATAGGCGCCCGCGGGGTCTTCCGTCAGGACGTCGGCGAGCTTGTGCAACTTGTCCCCCGGCGTCCGCGGACGCCGGCGCTCGGGAAGTGCTCCGAATAGCCGGTCCCACGTTTCGGGGCGGACGGCCTTCAACGCCTGGGCAAGCATGCGGCGCGCCGGCAGCGGCAGCCGGCCGAGCCGCTCGAGCACCGCCGCGCCCTGCGCATGGCGATTGTAGCCCGCGAACAATTCGTCGCCGCCGTCGCCCGACAGAGCCACCGTCACCTGCCGGCGGGCCAATTGCGAGACGAGGAAGGTGGGGATCTGCGAACTGTCGGCGAACGGCTCGTCGTAGATCTCAGGCAGCCGTGGAATGACGTCCATGGCCTCCTTCGGCGTGACGATCAGCTCGCTGTGGTCGGTCCCGAGGTGCTGCGCCACCGCCCTCGCGTTGTCCGCCTCGTTGTAGTCGCTCTCCGAGAAGCCGATCGAGAAGGTGCGCACCGCGCCGCCGGCCACCTTCTGCATCAGCGCCACGACGGTCGAGGAGTCGTAGCCGCCGGACAGGAATGCGCCGACCGGCACGTCGGCCATCAGCCGGCCTTTGACGGCGGCAGTGAGGCATGCGTCGAGCGCCGATACGGCCTCATCCGGGCGGCCGCTGAACGGCGTGGCCCGCGCATCGGCGATGGCCGTGGCGAGGTCCCAGTAACGCGACATCGCGACGCGACCCTCAGCGTCCACCTTCAGGATCTGGCCGGGCTCCAGCTGAAAGACGTCGCGATAGACGGTGTGCGGGTGGAGGAAATAGCCCCTCCGCACAAACCCGGCCGTCGCATCCCGGTCGATCTCCCCTTTGAATGCCGGGTGAGCGCGCAGCGCCCGCAGCTCCGAGCCGAACAGCAGGAATTGGCCCTGTCGGCTCCAGTACAGCGGCTTCTTGCCGAGCCGGTCGCGCGTCAACCACAGCGTACGCTCCCGCCGGTCCCAAAGCGCGAGCGCGAACATGCCGGCCGCCCGCGTGCACGCCGCGGCAAGCCCCCATCGTTCGGCGGCCTCCAGCAGCACCTCGGTATCGGAGTGGCCGCGATAGGGGTGAACTTGAGGCCCCAGCTCAGCGCGGAACTCCTCGGCGTTGTAGACCTCGCCGTTGTAAGACATCACGAAACGGCCCGAGGCCGAGATCATCGGCTGATGCCCGGCCGGGGACAGGTCGACGATCGACAACCGGCGATGGCCCAGCGCAAGGCCCGCCTCGGCATCGACCCACACGTCGCCGTCGTCGGGGCCACGGTGCCGCAGGGCGTCAGCCATCAGCCGGGCTGACCGTGCGATGGTCTCACCCGGCGTGGATCTCGCGAAGTCGATAAATCCAGCGATCCCGCACATGCCGTTGTCGCTTCCGCCTGTCGGTACTTGACGGCCGGTGGGCCGACGCTGTGCATGTCGGGCCGGCAGAACAGGTGGCTTATAGGCGAACGACCACATGACCGCACCCAGGATCGTCTACCTCGTCACCGAAGACTGGGCCTTCGTGCGCCATCGCCTGCCCATGGCGCGGGCGGCACGGGAGGCGGGCTTCGAGGTCCATGTCCTGACCCGGCTCAGTGCGCACAAGGAGGCGATCGAACGTGAGGGCTTCCACGCCCACGGATTGTCCTGGCGCCGTAGCAGCCTTTCTCCTTTCGAGACCCTGGTGTCGATCCACGAGGTGCGGCGCAAGATCGCAGAGATCGCCCCTCGGATCGTCCACAACGTCGCGGTCAAACCGGCACTCATCGGCTCCATGGCGTGTCTGGGATTCGACGTGCGCGTCGTCAACAGCATCGTGGGGCTCGGCTCGGTCCACTTGGCAACGTCGCTGAGGGGGCGCGCTCTGCGCGCACTTGTCGGCGCCTTCCTGCGCGTCCTGCTCAATCGCCGCGGCACAAGCGCGGTCGTGCAGAACCCCGACGACCGCGCCGTGCTGGAGGGTCTCGGCGTTCGTCCCAGCCAGATCGTGCTGATCCCGGGCTCGGGTGTCGACACCGACGACTTCCAACCCACGCCCGAGCCCGCAGGCCTTCCGGTGCGGGCGGCGTATGTCGGACGCATGCTCGAGGACAAGGGGCTGCGCACCCTCGTCGCGGCGCACCGCCGGCTAAGGCAGCGCGGCTGCGAGCTGGAATTGCTGTTGGCCGGCGAGCCCGATCCGGAAAACCCGACCTCGATCTCGGCCGCCGAACTCGAAAGCTGGGGGCGGGAGCCGGGGATCACGTGGCTCGGTCACGTCGAGGACATTCGTGGGTTGTGGGCCGGGGTGCACTTCGCCGTACTGCCGTCCCGCCGCGAGGGGTTTCCCAAGAGCCTGCTCGAAGCGGCCGCCTGCGGCCGGCCGATGGTGGCCTCGAATGTCCCCGGATGCCGCGAGATCGCCCTTGATGGCGAGACCGGACTCCTGGCAGAGGTGGATGACGCTGAGAGCTTCGCGGATGCGATGGAACGCATGGTCACGGATGGCGCAGCAAGGCGCGGGATGGGCGGTCGTGCCCGGTCCGTTGTCGAGCAACACTTTTCCGCTCGAATTATCGGACATCAAACCGCCGAGCTCTATGGACGCGATCAGGCTTAGACGGACGAGGTAGGGTCTTTGCGCATCTCGAGGCCACGGTTGTTCGGCACTTGGATTGCACTGCTGGTGTCCGGCTGCTCGATGCCACTGGCGGAAATCAAGCCAGCACAGATAGCTAGCGTCGATTTCTCCTCGATGGACTGCAAGGCTCTCCGCGACCGGTTCAAATGGATTTCAGGAAGGGTGAATACGCTAACCGGTTATAACCAAGCCGACAACAAGGGGGACGACGTGAAAATCACGTGGCCGCCGGCCTTCAAATACGACAACGACCCGACGGTGCTGGCGCAACTCCAGACTTGGCGCGGCGAGGCGGACGGTATTCAGACCTCGTCCATTGCGCGGCGCTGTCCCAGCCTTTTGTGGCAGGAAACCTCCGCCGAATTCAGTCTCACCAGCGTGCCACCGGCTCCAACCGCAGATTCGGCCGCGACGGGTACCTTCAAAGAAAACCCACAGTGAAAGCTTCAGCCGGCACGATGACGTCCAGATTTCTGACGGCATCGATCGCGCCGAGTTTCTGAATTCTTGAGCGCCCTGCGGTCTACCGCGCGACGACGTTGTCGTTCGGCGTGAAGCCGCTGGCCGCTTGGCGCGGAATGGCCAGATGCTGACCTGGCGACAGGCGGTCGTTCATGAGACCGTTCGCCGAGTAGATCTGCGTCATGGGAACATTGTAGCGCTTCGCCAGACCGTAGAGGGTGTCGCCCTCCCGCACGATGTGCACGGTGTTGCTGGCGCCCGTCTCGGGACGGTCGGCGTTCCATCCGAGGCTCGCGGCGCGGCGGGGTGGCGTGTAAGGTGCTGGCTCGTAGTTCTCGGCGCTGGGCGCCGAGGCCATGCGATGATCCTGCTGGGGCAGGGCCGCGGTCGTCACCGGCTTCGTGCCGCCGGCCGGCTGGTATTCCGAAACGTCGAACCGCGCATTGGCCGAGCACCCGGCGACAAGCAGGGTGAGCAGGCTCGCGGCAACTTTCCCATCGATCCGCATGGGCAGCCCCTTTCCAGTACCTACGCGTGACGAACCAACGCTGGAATGGCCTCCAACATGCCGCATTAAGGTTGCTGCGCGCTTAACCGTGAAGCGCCATCAATGATTTTTTGGGGTCATCCGCATCAGGATGCCCGCGCCGCGTCCCGCCCCCGCTCGAAGGCCGCGAGCAGCAGCCCCGTCAGCGCGGCACCGGCTGCCAGCAGGACCACGTCCAGAGCTGTGCTCCCAAACAGCGCACTCGCCAGCGCCAGCAGCACGAGCGCCCCATTGAGGGCCGCCACCCGGCCCGTCACCTCCGGCACCGTGAACCCGTGCGCCGTCGCACGCTGGTAGAAGTGCGAGCGGTGCGCCTGCGAGAGCCGCTCGCCGCGGCGCCAGCGCCGGTAGAGCGTCACGGTCGCGTCGGCAAGGTAGTAGAGCGGCAGCAGAAGGGCCGCGGCGAGATGCCCGCCCGCCGCCAGCAGGATCAGCATCCAGCCGACCAGCGCGCCGATGGCGAGGCTGCCGACATCGCCGAGAAACAGGCGCGCCACGTGCCTGTTGTAGGGCGCAAATCCGAGCAAAGCCCCGGCCAGCGCCAGCGCCAGCAGCCCGGCAGTCGGCGGCAACGCCCCCATCACCGCCAGCGCCGCCAGGCCGGCCGACACCGGCACCGTCTGCACGACCGTCATCCAGTCGATGCCGTCCATGAAATTCGTGAGGTTGATGAACCAGATGAGCCCGACCACCAGGATCAGGAATTCGAGCGCACGTGGCAGCAAAGGCAGCGCATGAGCGCCGTCCGGCATCGCCTGCACCAGCACGACGGCGGCAAGGACCTGTGCGGCCAGCCGCGGCACCACCGGCAAGGGCCGGATGTCGTCGAAGGCCCCGAGTACGGCCAGCACAACCGCGACGAGTGTGACGGCCGCGAGCTGCCACCGGCCGACCGACCCGTCGACCCCCACCAGCAACACCGCCGACCAGGTCACCAGCAGCGTGACCGGAATGACCGCCGCGCCGCCGCCTTGCGCGGTCGGCGTCTTGTGGCTCGATCGGGCGTTGGGCCGCGCCAGCGCATAGCGCTCGAGCCAGGGAAAGATCTGGCCGATCAGCCCCCACGACGCGACGGCCGCGATCAGAACGACGAGCACCGCGGTCCAGGCCATGCAGCTCCCCCATGCCGGCCCGACGCGCGGCCGACCCTTGCGGTCGGTTAGCCGACAACGGCCCGCATCGCAATCGGCCGCGGAAGCCGGACGCGCCTTGGCTGGCCGCCGAGGCCCAAAAGGCTGGCGCCGAGGCCCCGGCCGGTCTATCCGGGTTTCCGATCGGACCGCAGGAGCCCCGCTTGACCGAACGCCGCCCCATCCTCGTCACCGGCGCCGCCGGCTTCATCGGCTACCACACCGCGCGCAAGCTGCTGGCGGCGGGCGAAACCGTCGTCGGCCTCGACAATCTCAACGACTATTACGACCCCGCCCTCAAGACCGCGCGCCTCGATCAGCTGCTGGGCGACAGCGCCTTCCGCTTCGTCCGCCTCGACCTCGCCGACCGAGCCGGCATGGCGGCGATGTTCGAGCAGGTCCGGCCGGCTCGCGTCATCCACCTCGCGGCGCAAGCCGGCGTCCGCTACTCGCTGACCAACCCCCACGCCTATGTCGACTCCAATCTGGCGGGCTTCATCAATGTCCTGGAGGGCTGCCGGCACACCGGCGCAGCCCACCTGACCTACGCCTCGTCGAGCTCGGTCTACGGCGCCAACACCGACATGCCCTTCTCGGTCCACGACAATGTCGACCACCCGCTGAGCCTTTACGCGGCCACCAAGAAGGCCAACGAGCTGATGGCGCACACCTACAGCCACCTCTACGGCCTGCCGACCACCGGCCTGCGCTTCTTCACGGTCTACGGTCCTTGGGGCCGGCCCGACATGGCGATGTTCCTCTTCACCAAGGCCATCCTCGAGGGCCGCCCCATCGATGTCTTCAACAACGGCCAGATGCGCCGCGATTTCACCTACGTCGACGACATCGTGGAGGGCATCGTGCGCGTCTCGGGCCGGACCGCGACCGGCAACGAGCAATGGGACGGCGCCACGCCGGACCCGGGCACCAGCCGCGCCCCCTACCGCCTCTACAACATCGGCAACAATCAGCCCGTCGAGCTGATGCACCTCATCCGCGTCATCGAGGCCGAGCTGCAGAAGTCCGCCGTCATGAACATGCTGCCCTTGCAGCCGGGCGACGTGCCGGCGACCTACGCCGATATCGACGACCTTGCCCGCGACGTGGGCTTCCGTCCCGCCACGCCCATCGAGGCGGGCGTTCACAGATTTGTGCAGTGGTATCGCGGTTTCTATCGCGTTT
>JBMOGA010000053.1:0-27645 GCA_049318625.1 Hyphomicrobiaceae bacterium | reverse complement strand
AGGCGCGGTTGGACTGCCAGAAGCAGAGGCCGGAAACGGGATCGAAAGACCGGGGCGCGGCGCTCGCTGGCGAACGCCGCGCCCGCAGTCAGATCACATCTTGCATCCACTCTCTTCCTTGGTCGGCGCGAGAACTTCGAGGGACTGGTCGGCACCCGGCACGGCCTTGCCGAGCGCGAGGAAATCCCACTTGTCCTTCGCCTGTCCCTTGGCCTTGACCGTGAACGGATAGGCCTCTTGCATGAGCTGGTGATCCCACGAGCGGAAGTAGCCCTGCCGCGCCTTCAGGATCTCGAACTTCGGCTCCTTCTCGAAATAGGTGATCAGGGCGTCCGTCTCGGTCGACTTGGTCTCGTTCATGGCCTGCGCCATCATCTTGAGCGAGACATACTCGATCCAGGCGTGGTTCTCGGGCGGCTTGCCGTGTTTTTTCGTGAAGGCCGCAACGAACGCCTTGGAGGCCGGAACGTCGATGTCGTGATGCCAGACGGTCGGCCAGATGCCAGTGAGATTGCCTTCGCCCGCCGACCAAGCATCGGCGGTGTTGAGATTGAAGCCGGCCACCGGATAGGGAAGCCCGAACTCGGCGTACTGCTTGACGAAGTTCGTGACCTGATTGCCGCCGAGGTTGGTGGACACCAGATCCGGCTTGGCCTGCCGGATCTTCAGGAGGAAGGGGCTGAAGTCGGTGGCGTCGGTGGCGACCAGCTCGTCGCCGACAGACGAGCCCCCGTTGGCCGCAAAGAACCTTTTGGCCGCCTTGGCCAGGTCATGGCCGAAAAGGTAATCCGATGTCAGACTGAAGATCTTCTTGTCCTTGACCAACCCCTCGCGCAGCAGTGCCTGGCCTGCCGCGTTCACCATCACCGTCACGGGGATGTCGACGTGGAACGTGAAGCGGTTGCAGTCGGCGCCGCGCAAAACGTCCGAGCGGGCGCCGATGCTCATGAAAAGCTTCTTGTTACGCGCCGCCACCTGCATGATCGCTTTGGCCGAGGCCGAATTGATCTCACCCATCAGCACCGTCGCGCCGTTCTGCTCCAGCATGCGCTGGGCCTTGGTCGACGCGGTCGCCGGGTTGACGCTGTCCTCCGAAATGATCTCGATCGGCCGGCCCATGACGCCGCCGGCCTTGTTGATCTCCTCCTCGGCCATCCGTATGCCGAGCACCGCGTACTCGCCGAGCGCGCCGAGGAAGCCGGTCAAAGGCGTCAAGTGACCGATCTTGATCGCCGCTGCCTGCGCGCGGCTGATGGCGGGAAATCCGAATGCGGCGGCACCTGCGACGGCGGCACCACCCTTGAGCATGCCTCTGCGGCTCGTACGCGTCATCGTTCGTCTCCTCCTTGGAACCGTTTGTTGATTTGGCTTGCGATCCTGCATGGGCGCACGGAAAGGCCGGCGGCCACGCGCCGAGGCGGCAGCGGGCTCGACACCCGTCCGATGACAGCGGCCGTGCTGGCGACGCCGGATGCCACGTATCGCCTCCCCTCAGCCCCGCAGCGGCAACCGCGAAGCTTGCGATGACGGACCACCTTTTCTGAATGGTGGCATTTCTTTTCTATTGGTGAAAATAGAAAGCCATCGGGCGGGTCTGTCAACCGGAAAGCGGTCGCCACACGCACGAAAGTGGGGCCGGCCGGCGGCTCAGCGGGCGCGGGCGCCGAACTCCCGCGAGATCTGCTCGGCGGCGGTGCGGACGTGCCGGGCCTTCTCCTCCAGCGCCTGCAGCGACAGCCGCCACACCGCCCCGGAGATGCCGATTGCGCCGCGCACGGAGCCGGTCAGGTCGTAGACGGGCATGGCGACGCAGCGCGCCTCGATGTTGAATTCGCTGTCGTCGTAAGCGATGCCGTTCTTGCGGACGCCTGCGATCTCACGAAGGATCAGGTCGGGATCGGTGATCGTCTTCGGCGTCAGCGCCGTCGGAGGCCGCCGCTTGAGGTAGGCGGCGAGTTGCTCGTCACTCAGGGCGGCGAGCAGGATCTTACCGAGGGCCGTGCAATGGGCCGGACGGACGGCACCGACACGGTCGGCGAGCTGGAAGGCGCCGCTGCCGACGGTGCGCGCCAGCACGACGATGTCGTCACCGGAACGGATGGCGAAATGGCTGCTTTCGCCGGTCGCGGCCGACAGGCTCTCCAGCACCGGCATGGCGAGTGAGGCCATCTCGACATCGTCGAGTGCGCCCGCGGCCAGCGTGAACAGTGGCGAGCCGATGCGGTAGGTCTTGTCGTCCGGCATCTGGCGCAGGTAGCCGAGCAGCACCATGGTCTTGACGAGGTGGAAGGCGGTCGACGTGTGGAGCCCGAGCCGCCGGCTCAGTTCGCCGAGACGGATGCCGTCGCGGTGGCGAGCCACCTCCTCCAGGATCGCGAAGGCGCGCTCGATCGATTGCACGCCGCCCCGCTCTTTCATGGTCTCCGCGGCCGGCTCCGACACGGCGCCATCCACGACATCCTGATCGGTCGATGTCACTGTCCCCTCCGTCCGATCACAAGTTGAAGACAACCAGACGCTCGTCGGTCATATCGCGGATCGCGTATTTCGGGCCTTCCCGCCCGATGCCGCTGTCCTTGATACCGCCATAGGGCAACTGGTCCGTGCGCCAGGTCGACGTACCGTTGAGGATGACGCCACCGGTCCGCACGGTCTTGACCGCGCGCATGGCGAGATCGAGCGATTTCGTGAACAGCCCGCAGTGCAGGCCGAAGCGGCTCTGGGAAATGCGGGCGAAGATCGCGTCGATATCGGTGAAGGGCTGGATGCTGACGACCGGCCCGAACACCTCGTCGCAGACGATCCGCATCTCCGGTTTGACGTCGACGAGCACGGTCGGCTCGATCTGAGCGCCCGTCCGCCGGCCGCCCGTGAGGACACGGGCGCCATGGCCGACCGCGTCGGTGATCCAGGCCTCGACGCGGCGCGCGGCCGCCTCGTCGATCAGGGTGCCGACATCGGTCGCCGGATCGAGCGGATCGCCGACCTTCAGCGTCTTCACCTCGGCGAGCAGCCGGGCCACGAAGGCGTCGTAGAGGCTCTCGTGCACGTAAACGTTCTGCACGGAGATGCAGCTCTGGCCGGCGAGCCGCATGGCGTTGCGGGCGCACACGGGCGCACTGTCCTCGATCGATCCGTCGGCCGCCACGATGGTCGGACCGTCGCCGCCGAGCTCGAGCGCGACGCGACGCAACCCGGAGGCGGCCTTGATCTCGGCGCCAACCTTGCTCGACCCGGTGAAGGTGACGAAATCGACGTCGGGATGGCGGACCAGCGCGGGGCCCACGATATCGCCGTAGAGTACGGACAGGGCGCCGGCCGGCGTTCCGGCATCGACGAACAGCTGCGCCAGTTCATGGACGACACCCGGCGACTGCGGCGGCGCCTTCAGTACGATGGCATTGCCGGCGGCCAGAGCCGGCGCCACCTTGTGGCAGGCGAGATTGAACGGCGCGTTGAAGGGCGTGATGCCGGCGACGACGCCGACCGGGAACCGGAGCAGGAATGCGAGCTTGCCGGCGCCCATGGCGCTTGCATCGAGGGGCACCTGCTCGCCGGCGATGCGAACCGCCTCTTCGGCCGACAACTGAATGGTGTCCTGGGAGCGGGCGACTTCGCCGCGCGCATCCTTGATGGCCTTGCCGGTCTCGCGGGTCATCACCTCGGCGATGCGTTCGACGCGCTGGTCGAGCAGAACGCCGACGCGGCGGAGCAGCGCGGCGCGCTGATGGCCCGGCATGGCGGCCATCCCCACCTTGGCGGCGCGTGCGGCACTCATGGCGCGCTCGAGGTCGGTCAGGCTCGAGCGCGGCGCGGTCGCAACGACGGTGCCGCGGTAGGGGTCGCGCACTTCGTAGCTCTCGGCGGCCGGCACCCATTCCCCGGCCAAAAGCTGAGGTATGCGCCGTGGCTCTTTGCTCTCCGACCTTGCCGACATATCCTGTCTCCCTCGGCCTGCGACCATTGACGCGACGCCGGTGGCGCGCCGCTGGCGAAGCCCAACCATCTCACAATTTGGGTTGACTTCGCAAATAGTGAAAATAAGCTCGCGTCGTCGCCGCTACACGCCTCACAAGAACAAAATGCCAGGGGAAACGCTGTGGGATCTGAGCGTCCATCCGCGCAACCTTCGTGTTGCTTGGCCGGTGCCGGAGCATGACGGGGGCTGCCGATTCAACCTATGACGTGATCGTCGTCGGTGGCGGTGGCGCGGGGCTCGCGGCGGCCATCGAGGCGCGTCGGCTCGGCCGTGACGTGCTGCTCGTCGAGAAGAACGAGGCGCTCGGCGGCTCGACGAGCTGGTCGATCGGGTCGGTCAGCGCGACCGCGACGCCGCATCAGATCGCCAAGGGCATCAAGGACGGGCCCGACGGACATTTCGACGACATGCCGGGGTTCGCCGGCCCGCTTCATGCCCGCGAGAACAACGAGCTGCGGCGCATCCTGTGCGACGAGATGCCGGAGACGTTCCGCTGGCTGCTCGATCACGGTCTGCGCTTCTACGGCCCGATGCCGGAGCCGCCGCACCGCCAGCCGCGGATGCACAACGTGCTGCCGAATTCCAAGGCCTACGTCTATCACCTCGGCCGGGCGGCACGGCGCGCGGGCGTTCGCATCGAGACCGGGGCGCGGGTCGCACAGCTCATCAAGGAAGACGGCGGCATTGTCGGCGTGGAGTGTGCGGGCGGGCCGGGCGTTCGCCGCTACCGGGCGCGCGGCGGGGTCATCCTCGCGGCCGGTGACTTCACGAATTCGCCCGAGCTCAAGCGCCGCTACATGGGCGAGCGGGAAGCCAAAGTGTCGGCCGTCAACCTGACCGCTACCGGCGACGGCCAGACGCTCGGGATGGCGGTGGGCGGCCGTGTGCTCAACGGCGATCTGGCGCTCGGCCCCGAGATCCGCTTCATACCGCCGAAATCGCAGCCGCTGGTCGGTCGGATGCCACCGTGGACGTGGCTCGCCGAATTCATGGCGTGGTCGCTCGACCACATGCCGGATGCGATCCTGAGACCGTTCGTGATGAGCTTCCTCACGACAGCGCTCGCGCCCTCGCCCACTCTGTTCCAGCAGGGCGCCATCCTGATCAATCGCGACGGCCGCCGGTTCGCCGACGAGATGGATGCGCCAGCCTTCGCGATTCCCGATCAGCCGGAGAGCACCGCCTACATTCTGATCGACGGGCGGATCGGGCGATCGTTCTCCGCCTGGCCGAATTTCATCTCGACCGCACCGGGCATCGCTTACGCTTATCTCGCCGACTACCGTCGCAATCGGCCGGACGTCTACCAGCAGGCCGCGACGCTCGGCGAACTCGCCGACCGGATCGGCGCGGGACGCGCGGCGCTCGAGCAGACGGTGACGGCCTGCAACGCGGAGCGGGCGAAACGTGCCGGCGCAGAGCGTGGCACCAATGCGCCGCCGCTGCCGGAGCTCAGTGAGCCACCCTATGTGCTGCTCGGGCCGGTGCGGTCCGTGTTCGTGCATGCCGAGGGCGGCCTCGCGGTCGACAACCTGCACCGGGTGCTCGACGAGGCCGACCGACCGGTGCCGGGTCTCTATGCGGCGGGCTCTACCGGTCAAGGCGGACTGCTTCTGAAGGGCCACGGCCATCATCTGGCCTGGGCGTTCGTATCGGGACGACGTGCAGGGCGGCACGCGGCGCTCGCGACGGCGTCAGCGCCCACTGTGGCGATGGCGTCGTGACCAGGCGGGGAGGGATTTGAGATGAGCTTGAGAGGAAAAGGTGCACTCGGGGTCTGGCACGGCGTGGCCGAGGGGCACGTGCGCGAGATCGAGGACTGGTACAATCGCGAGCACCACGACGAGCGGGTGACCATCCGTGGCTTCCTGCGGGCGCGCCGCTACGTGAACCTGGAGGCCGGCCCGCAGCTGCTGAGCCGCTACGACGTCACCGAGCCGGCGGTCCTGGCCAGCGAGCCCTATCTCGCCGCCCTGAACAATCCGAGCCCGGTCGCACAGGGCATCTTTCCGCACTACCGCAACACCGTCCGCGGTGCGTTCCGGGTAGTGGCGCGGACCGGCGGCATGGACGGCGGGTTCCTCACGACACTGCGCTTCGCCGAACGCGCGGGCGAGGCTGCGGAGCGACTGGAGCAGCATCTCATTCACGCCGCCGGACGCCTCGTGCGCATGCACGGCATTCTGACGGTCGAGACTTGGCGCGTCGACGCCGACGTCACAACCCACCGCTCCCGCGAGAAGGAGCTCAGGGCCAACACCAGCGAGCCCTACCCCGGCTTCGCGCTGATGGTCGAGGCGAGCGGCGCCGACCACGCGATGCCGGCACTCGCCGCCGCGCTGCCGGCCGACGTGATCGGCGAGGCGACGACCGGGCGCTATCAGCTCGTCTACCAACAGGTCGCCAACGCCGTATGAGGGCGCCGCCGACGCGCCTTAATCGCAATTCCAGACAACCGGCGCCGCGGCGTCAGGTCGACAAGGAGAACTCGGGATGCCTCGTATGAAGGGCGCTGAATACATCGTCGACTTTCTCGTCCGCGAGAAGATCCCCTACGTGTTCGGGATCTGCGGGCACGGCAACGTCGGTCTGCTCGACGAACTCTACAAGGCCACCGACAAGATCAAGTTGGTCTCGCCGCGGCACGAGCAGACGGCCGGCCACATGGCCGATGCGTACTTCCGCGTGAAGCACCAGCCGGTGGCGACGCTGACGTCGTGCGGTCCGGGCTCGGCCAATCTGGTGATGGCACTGGCGGTCGCGCAGACGGACTCGTCGGCGTTCCTGGCGATCACCGCCAACGTGCCGACGTCGCAGTTCAATCGCAGCCCGTTCCAGGAGATCAACCGGCACTATCAGGCGGACTTCCCCAATGTCGTCCGGCCGGTCGTCAAACGCGCCTTCCAGCCGACCCGGGTCGAGCAGCTGCCGCTGATGATGCGTCAGGCCGTCACCACCATGACCAGCGGACGGCCGGGACCCGTCAACCTCGACATCCCGTTCGACGTGTTCCAGGAGGAAGCCGAAGTCGCGCACGAGCCGGTATGGGACGGCTTCAATCTGCGGCGCAGCGGCGCCTCCCCGGAGGACGTCTCGGCGACGGTCGACATGCTGCTCGCCGCCAAGCGCCCGGTTCTCTTCATCGGTCATGGCGTGACGCTTTCGGAGGCCGGCCCCGAACTGACCGCGCTTGCCCGATGGCTGTCGATCCCGGTCATCAGCTCGCCCAACGGCATGGGCTGCCTCGATATGACGGACGAGTTGTCGCTCGGCTTCATCGGCCGCAACGGCGCCTTCCCCGCGAACCAGGCCGGACGCTATGCCGACGTCGTGCTGGCGATCGGCGCGCGCTTCGACGACCGCTCGTCTTCGTCGTGGCTGCCCGGCTATTCTTGGAACTTCCCGACCTCGAAACTCATCCACGTCGATGTCGACCACGGCGAGCTCGGGCGCAACTACGTGCCTGACCTCGGCATTCTGGCCGATGCCCGCGTCTACCTGCGCCAGCTGCTCGCCGAGATCGAGGGCCGGCACCTGCGCAAGGGCGGCCACAACAGCGCTTGGCACGCCGAGATTGCGGCGTGGCGTAAAGAGTGGGAGGCGTTCACCCGGCCGAATTTCGATCTGCACACCTCGCCGATCCGGCCGGAGCGCGTCGTCGCCGACCTGCAGTCGGTGCTGCCTGACGACGCAATCCTGTCGCTCGACTCCGGCGTGCACCACAACTGGTTCATGCAGTTCTGGAACGCGCGCCGCCCGCAAACGATGCTCAACACCTGGGGCTTCTCCGGCATGGGCTTCGGGCCGAGCGGCATTCTCGGTGCCAAGCTCGCGGCGCCCGACCGTCCTTGCATCTCGGTGTGCGGTGACGGCGGGTTCACGATGGTGCCGCACGTGCTGTGCACGGCCGTGGAGTACGACATCCCGGCGATCTGGGTGGTGTGGAACAACTTCGCCTGGGGTGCCATCCGCGACATCCAACACGGCCTGTTCGCGGGCCGCGAGATCGGCACCGCGTTCTATCAGGGTCCGAACAACAAGCCGTACAATCCGGACTTCGCGGCCTGGGCGCGGGCGTGCGGCGTGGAAGGCATCACGGTTTCCAAGTCCGAGGACTTCAAGAGCGCGCTCGAGCACGCCATCAAGCTCAACAAGCCGTGCCTGCTCGATGTCCATGTCGACGCCAACGTCCGCCCGCCGGCCACCGGAACGTGGGCGCTGCCGCCGATCCCGCACAAGGAGCCCGTGTACGGCAAGCCTGTCGTCCGCTGACCCCACAGCTCCAACCTGGCACGGAGTGTCTCCATGGCCCGCATTCTCGTCACAGGCGCAAACGGCTTCATCGGCCTGGCGGCCACCGAGGCGCTGCTGGCGCGCGGCGACGAGGTGATCGCGACCGACATCGTGGCGGGCCAGCGCCTGCAGGAGCTGGTGGCGGCCAACCGGGGGCTTTCGTTCACAGCGGGCGAAATCACCGAGTGGCCGCTGCTGGTTCGTCTCATCAAGGAGGGTAAGCCCGACAAGGTGCTCCATTGCGCCGCGCTCGTCGGCGTGCCGGCGTCCGTCGCGTCGCCGGTCGGCACGTTCCGCGTCAATGTGGAGGGCACTGTCAACCTGCTGGAGGCCATGCGCTTCTTCGGCATCAAGCGGATGGTGAACATCAGCTCGGAGGAAATCTACGGGCCGTTCCTCGCCGATACGATCGACGAGGACCACCGCTGTCTGCCGACCAAGCCCTACGGAATCTCGAAGTTCGTGGTCGAGCAGATGTGCCGCGACTACGCCGCCAGCTATGGCCTCGAGTGCATCCATACCCGCACCTGCTGGGTGTACGGACCGTACTTCCCGCGCCCCAGGGCGCCGCGCAATCTCCTCGATGCCGCCATCCAGGGCCGGTCCCTGCATCTTCCGGGCGGCGCCGGCTATGCGGTCGACCAGGTACATATCGACGACGTGGTGCAAGGTGTTCTGCTCGCCCTCGACAAGGAGCGGCACGCCTTCGACGCCTATCACATCACGACCGGCGTCGCGGTCTCGTTCGGCGATGTGGTCCGGATGATCAAGGCCCGCTTGCCCAAGGCCGACATCTCCTACGGGCCCGGTCCGTTGCGCTTCGTCGACGGCACCGAGTCCGTGAAGAAGGGCGCCTTGTCGATCGAGCGGGCGAAACGCGAGCTCGGCTACAAGCCGCGTTGGACCATGGAGACGGGTCTCAACGCCTGGATCGATCTGCTGCTGACCGGCAAGGGTTGAATCCAAACGACAACCACGGAGACTGGCCATGGACCGCTCACACGAACGCTTGCCCGAGCCAAACCGCTACGAGGCCATCGTGCGCAATATCGCCGAGGTGCCGTGGCTCGAGTATCCGAACCATTTCGGTGGCGCTCTTTCGAAGCCGCTGGTGACGCCGGACTCGGCGCTTTCGAAGCACCTCGATTACCGGATCTCCTGCTACCAGCCGAAGGCGTATGTCGCCCGCCACACCCACTCGACCCAGGAGCAGATCTATCACGTGCTCGAGGGCGAGGGCCTGATCGAGATCGCCGGCAAGAACCATCTGCTGCGCCGCCACGACGTCGTGTTCCTGCCGCCGGGTGTCGAGCATCTGATCCAGAACTCCGGCCTCACCGACCTCGTGTTCCTGGTCATCACCTCGCCGGTGGTCGACGGGTAGCCGGTGCACGCGGGGCCCCGATGGCCGACACGCCGCCACCCGCGCTGATCGAGGTTCGCGTTCGCGAACTGGCGCAGCTGTTCAACTCGCTCGATCCATCGCCGTTCCATGAGCGCGATCTCGACGATGATGCGGAGGCGCACATCGTCGGCTGGGCCCGCGAACTGCCGGATGCCCCCGCGCTGCGTATCGTCGTGCATCTGCCGCCCGCCGAGGCCGAGAAGGCGCGCCAGCGCGGCCTTGCCGCGGCGTCCGCCAATCATTTTGCGCGACGCGCGGCGGAGGAAGAGCGGAACCTGCGGGATCTGTTCTGGGTCGGGCGGCGCTATCTGATGGTCGGCGCCCCGTTGCTGATCGCGTGTCTGTTCGCCAGCCAGCTGACGCGCTCCACCCTCGGCCAAGGACCGGTGGCGCAGATCATCCAGGAGAGCCTCATCATCGTCGGTTGGGTCGCCAACTGGAAGCCGATCGAGACGTTCCTCTACGACTGGTGGCCGGTGAGACGGCGGCGCGACCTCTTTCGCCGCCTGCAGGCCGCCGACGTGGTTATCGAGGAGAGTTGAGAGGCGTCACGCCATCAGGCCGGCGATGGGTCCCGTCAGCTTTTTCGGCGGACCGGACTGGTAGGAGCCGAGTTTAGATGTCTTGAGTCCGAGCGCCGCCAGCATCTCGGCGAGCTTCACCGCAGCGCTCACGCCGTCGATCACCGGGCAACCATGGTCCGACGCGAGTTGCGCCGCCAGCTCCGCCATACCGGCGCAGCCGAGCACGATGGCCTCGGCGCGGTCTTCTTTCAGGGAACGGGCGATCTCGGCGCCGATCCGGGCGCGCGCGAGGCCCGTGTACTCCAATCCGAGTACGGGAATCTCGACGGCGCGCACCGTGCCCCGACGCGCGAAGCCATACTTGGCGAGGTTGTGCTCGAGCGGCTGGATGGAGCGCGAGAGCGTGGTGATGACGGTGAAACGATGCGCGATGAGCGTCGCGGCGTGATACGCCGCCTCGCCGATGCCGACGACGGGCGCCGCGGCCATCTGTCTGGCCGCGTCGAGGCCGGTATCGTCGAAGCAGGCGACGACATGGGCATCGACACCGCGCGCCTCCGCCTTGCGGATCTCGAGCAGAAGGCCGGGCAGGCAGAGCGCCTCGTCGTAATAGCCTTCGATGGAGACGGGACCGGTCGATGAGGTGGCCGCCTCGATCTCGGTGCCGGCGGCCGCGACGGCGCGGGCTGCGCGGGCGATCGTCTCAGTCATCGCGACGGTGGTGTTCGGGTTCACGACATGGATGCGCATGGCGGGTCCCTTGCTAGGTGGTGGCGGGGGCGACCGTCAGTCCCTTGGCCGTCTGGTCGGTGCGGTGGCAGCGCACCGCGTGGCCGGCGACCAACTCGACCGGATCGGGGTCCGAACGCTGGCACGCCTCGGCGGCGATGGCGCAGCGCGGCGCGAACGAGCAGCCGGGCGGCAGGTTGGCGAGATCGGGCGGGCTGCCGGGAATGGCCGGCAAGCGCTTGCCAGCGAGCTTGCCGCCGTGGGCCCGGGTCGACAGCAGACCGATCGTGTAGGGGTGGCGCGGCGTGCGGATGACATCGCGGACCGAGCCGATCTCGACGATGCGGCCGGCGTACATGACCGCGATCCGGTCGGCGATCTCGACGCCGACGCCGATGTCGTGGGTCACGAAGATCACAGACAGGCCGAGTTCGCTCTGCAGCTCACGCAACAGAAGCAGGATCTGCACCTGTACGGTGGCGTCGAGCGCCGTCGTCGGCTCGTCGGCGAGCAGCACCTTGGGCCGGCAGGCGAGCGCCAGCGCGATCATCGCCCGCTGGCGCATGCCGCCCGACATCTCGTGCGGGTAGGAGTCGAGCCGGCGCTCGGGGCTCGGGATGCGGACCCGCTCGAACAGTTCACGGGCGCGGGCACGGGCCTCGGCGTGGGAGACCGGCTCGTGCTTGCGTATCGCCTCGACGATCTGTTGGCCGACGGTATAGACGGAGTCGAGCGCCAGCATCGGCTCCTGGAAGATCATCGCGGCCTCCTTGCCGCGGAAATCCGTGAGCCGGCGCCCGGTGAGGCCGAGCACGTCGGTACCGTCCACACGGATGGCGCCCGCCACATCGGTGCGGCGCTCGTTGTGCAGCCGCATGATGGATCTGAGCGTCACGCTCTTTCCGGAGCCCGACTCGCCGAGCAGCGCCAAGACCTCGCCGCGCGCCAGAGTGAGGTCGACGCCATCGACCGCGCGCACCGGCTTGGCTCCGGCCCTAAAGGTGACGGAGAGCTTTTCGATTTCCAGCACCGGCCCCGGAACGGCACGCGCGTCGGTCATTGCTGACCCATGGCGTAGCTGGCGCGGCTGTGCTTCGAGGTGGGATCGGCCATGTGGCAAGCGGCACGATGGATGGATGCGACATCGGTTGCGCCGATTGCGCCGAGATCGGGGGCGCGGGCCGAGCAGACCGCTTCGGCAAAGGTGCAGCGCGTGTGGAAGCGGCAGCCCGGTGGCGGGTCGATCGGGTTCGGCGGATCGCCGGCGAGCGGGGCGGCCGTCGTGCGCTTGTCCGGGTCCATCGACAGCATGGAGCCGAGCAAGGCGGTCGTGTAGGGATGGCGGCTCGCGCGGTAGAGTTCGTCCGTAGGGCCGATCTCGGCGACGCGACCCAGATACATGACCAGGACGCGGTCGGCCATGTAGCGCACGACCTCGAGGTCGTGGCTGATGAACACGTAGGTGAGGCCGAATTCTTCCTTGAGATCGAGCAGCAGGTTCAGCACCTGCGCCTCGACCGATTTGTCGAGCGCGGACACCGCTTCGTCGAGGATCAATACGCGCGGCTCGAGGGCGAGCGCGCGGGCGATGTTGATGCGCTGACGCTGACCGCCGGACAACTCGTGGGGATAGCGTCCTGCAAAGCGGGTCGGCGCAAGACCAACACGGTCGAGCAGCTTGCGGGCGCGCGCGATCGCGTCGTTGCGGGAAACGCCATGGACGGTCGGCCCGAAAGCGATCGAGTCTTCGACGGTCAGGCGCGGATTGAGCGACGCGTAGCTGTCCTGGAACACCATCTGGACCTGCGCCCGGTAGGCCTTCATGGGCAGCGCCGGCGATCCGGCCGCCTTGCCGTCGAACAGAATGGTGCCGGCGTCCGGTTCGATCAGGCTCATGAGCAGGCGCGCGGTCGTCGACTTGCCGCAACCGGATTCGCCGACGATGCCGAGGGTCTCACCGGCCAGCACGTTGAACTCGACGCCATCGACGGCGCGCACCACGCCGCGGGTCTGGCCGAGCAGGCCACCCTTGATCGGGAAGTGCTTCATCAGCCCGACGACCTCGAGCAGCGGCTTGAACGGCCTCGGCGGTGGTGGCGGCTCGCCGTCGTGCCAGTTGTCGATCTCTTCAGCACTCAGCATCGCTCAGGCCTTGATATCCATGGCGGACCGCAAACCGTCGGTCAGCAAGTTGAACGAGATCGAGGTGACGAAGATCATGACTCCCGGGAGGGCGCAGAGCAGGGGTTGAGTGTACATCGCCGTGCGCAAGGTGTTCAGCATCAAGCCCCATTCGGGCTCGGGCGGCCTCACGCCGAGACCCAGAAAGGACAGACCGGAGGCCAGGATCATCGACACGGCGATCAAGCTCATGGCGTAGACGAAGATCGGACCCAGAACGTTACCAAGAACCTGCTTACGAATGATGAGCAGCGAACCGGCGCCGCTGGCGCGGGCGGCCTCGACGAAATCGCGACTGCGGATGCCGGTGGTCACGCTCTCGGCGACACGGGCGATCGGCGGCACGAATACGACCGTCAGAGAGATGAGGCCGTTGACGATGCCGGCGCCGAGCGCACCCGAAAGTGCGATAGCCAACAGAACCGAAGGAAAGGCGAAGAACACGTCCATGATTCGCATCAGGACGGTATTCACCCAGCCGCCAATATAGCCTGCGGTGATGCCGATCGCCGAGCCGATCACCAAGGCCAGGAAGACCGGCGTCACGCCCATGAACAGCGACAGGCGGGCGCCGAACATGAGCCGGGTCAGCATATCGCGGCCCAGTTCGTCGGTGCCGAGCGGATAGCCCTCCGTGCCCGGCGGGCGCAGGCGTCGCAACGCCATGCCCTTGTAGGGGTCGGCGGGGGCAATGTAGGGCGCCAGAATGGCGACCAGCACGATGAGCAGAATGAGCCCGAGAGCGGCCATCGCCACGCGATCACGCCGGAAGCGTCGCCAGACGGTCGCCCAATAGCCGGGCGAGCGTTCGATCGGGGGCAGCGCGGCAATGGCGGCATCCATGGCTCAGCTCCGCTGGACGCGCGGATCGAGCGCTGTCTGCAGCACGTCGACGGCGAGGTTGAGGATCACGAAAAACATCGCCAGCACGAGGATGGTTCCCTGGAGCAGCGGCAGGTCACGCTGGAATATGGCGTCGTTGAGCAACAGACCCGTACCCGGCCATGAGAAGACCGTCTCGATCAGGATGGATCCGCCGAGCAGGTACCCGAGTTGAATGCCCATGACGGCCAGAGCGGTCGGCGCCGCGTTCTTCACGACATGGCGGAACACTCCGAATTCGGAAAGGCCCTTGGCGCGCAGCCCGGCGATGAACTCCTGGCTCAGGATCTCGCCGACGAGGGCGCGCACGGTGCGGGCGATGATGCCCATGGGGATCACCGACATGGTGACGGCCGGCAGGATCAGATGGCGCACGTGCTGCCAATCCCAGCGCCAGTCGTCCGATCCGCCGGGTCCGGCGCCGGTCGGCGGCAGCCAACCGAGTGTAGCCGAGAAGATGATGACCAGCACCATGCCGAGCCAGTAATGGGGGACCGAGACGCCGACCACGGAGACCGCCGAAGCGACCTTGTCGATCCAGGTGTCGCGGCGGTAGCCGGCAACGAAGCCGAACAGCGAGCCGAGCACGAACCCGATCATGGTGGCGAGCGCGGCCAGCATCAGGGTGTTGGAGACGGCTTTGGCCACCTCGAGCACGACCGGGCGATTGGTGCGGATCGAGGTTCCGAGATCGCCCTGCAGCGCCCGGCCGAACCACTTGAGGAACTGCTCATGATACGGCCGATCGAAACCGTAGAGCACCATCATCTGGCGCTTCAGGTTCTCGGACGCGTCGGGTGGCAGCACGGACACCAGCGGGTCGCCCGGGGCCATATGCACGAGCAGGAAGCATACGATCGCCACGCCGATCATGATCGGCAACGTGTAGACGATCCTCTTCGCGATATAGGTCAGCATCTGCTCTTTTGGGCCGCACGGCGCTTGGATGGCCGCCTATCCTGCGCGGCCGCCCCCGTGTCGGCAAGGGTCGGCGGGCACCAGTCGGAGAAATTCTAAGTCGCGGTGGATCGGCTGGGGCCGGACGATCGCGCGGCCCCAGCCGGTGCTCATCCGATCAGTCGATGCTGACGGGGGCCAGATCGACGAACCAGCTCTTGGGCTGGACGAAGCCCTTGATCTTGGCGCTCATGCCGCGCGCGCCTACATCGTGTGCGACCCAGAGGAACGGCGCCTCCTCGACGATGCGCGCATGCAGCTTGGCGAGCGCCTCGTCGCGGTCCTTGTCCGCGAACGAGGTCCGGGCCTTGGCGATCAGCTCGTCGAACTCCGGGCTGGTGAAGTAACCCCAGTTGTTCGAGGTCGGCGGCACGGTCTTGGACGACACGAAGCGCACCATCGCAAAGAACGGGTCCATGGCCGCGAACGTCACGTTGGTGGCATGAGCGCCCCGGGCCTTGGGGTCCTTGGCGCCTTCACGCCAGTTGGTGAACAGCGCGTTCCACTCGATCACCTCGAGTTCGACGTCGAAGAAGCATTCCTTCAGCGCCTGCTGCAGGAACTCGTTCATCGGCACGGGCTGCATCTGACCGGAACCGGACGCCGACGTGATGGTCTTGACCTTGAGCGGCTTCGAGGGACCGAAACCGGCCTCGGTCATCAGCTTCTTGGCAGCGGCAAGGTCGTACTTGATGTCGAACTTCGGATTGCCCCACCACGGGTGGCCGGGCGGCACCGTGCCCTTCGGCACTTCCATCAGGCCGTTCAGGGCCGCCTTCAGCTCATCGCGATTGACGCACAGGTTCGCCGCGTGGCGAACACGCTTGTCGAGCCAGGGCGAGCCTTCGGCGAAGGAGAACTGCCAGGGCCACACGTGCGGCTGGGCGTTGGCCGTGATGACGAAGCCCTTGTCCTTGATGCTCTTGACCGCGTCGGGAGCCGGGTTCTCGATCCAGTCGACCTGACCGGACAGAAGGGCGGCGGTGCGGGCATTGGCTTCCGGCATCGGCAGCAGGACGACGCGGTCCACCTTGGGCTGACGCTTCGGATCCCAATAGGCGGCGTTCTTCACGTACTCGACGCGCTCGCGCGGCGAGAACCTCGCCATCTTGAACGGCCCCGAACCCGACGCGTCGGCGGCGAACGCCGCCCAGGCCTGCTTGGCGCGCTCGGCCTTGTCGGCGACGCTCGAGAGCGCATCGTACTTCTTCTGCCAATGCGCCGGCGAGGCGATGAACAGGTTGGTCAGGTTGATCGGCAGGAAGCTGTCCGGTTCCTTGGTCGTCAGTTCGACGGTGGTGTCGTCGATCTTCTTGGCCGACAGCAGGTTCGGCATGCGGCTGACGGTGACGCCGATCTGGTCGGGGGCGAAGTGCGCGGCCTCCTTGTCCAGCACCTTCTGGACGTTCCAGACGATGGCGTCGGCGGTCAGATCCGAGCCGTCGTGAAACTTCACGCCGGAGCGCAGCTTGAACGTCCACTTGGTCTTGTCGGACTCGGAAACCTTCCACTCGGTCGCGAGGCCGGGGATGAGCACGCTCGGCTTGTCGGCCGAGGACAGATCCCAGTGCGTCAGCGCGTCATACAGCGGGATACCGGTGAAGCGGTTGCCCTCGAACCCCTGGTCGGGCTGGCCGCTGGTCTTGGGGATGTCCGCCGCCGTCATGGCGATCCGTAGAACTTTCTCCTGCGCCAGAGCGGCGGTCGACAACATCGTACCGAGCATCAGGATGCCGGCGCCGATGCGCATGGATTTCAATCCCTTCACTGTAACGCTCCTCAATTGCCTTCCCCATGAACCACCGCCCGTCCGCGCGCCACGGCGCGGCCCCGTCGCGGCTGCGGCTGAAGTATGCACCAACATCCGTGGGATACCAGACGGACCCCGCCCGTTTCTTGGGCAAACTCGGCGCCATTTTTGGCCTTGTTGCCGTAATTTTGAGCTTTTCTGTCGACTGACGTCAAGATCTCCGAGCTGAGGCGTCAACTTGCATCCACGGCGACGCATCGGCCTGGAACGCGGCCGGAACGGGAAGCGGCGGCGATCCGCAGTCTCTCGAGGTCAGCGGGCAGGCGGGCTTCCCGCGAACTGGGCCTTGAGCCTGCCGATCAGCGGGGCGAGGAAGCAGATGACGGCCAGCGTCGACAGCGATCCAGCCAGCGGGCTCGAGAAGAACACGAACAGATTGCCCTGCGACAGCAGCATCGACTGGCGGAACGCATCCTCGGCGCGGTCGCCGAGGACCATGGCGAGGACCAACGGCGCGATCGGATAGTCGAGCTTCTTCATGACGAAGCCGGCAACCCCGAAGATCAGCAGCAGCATGAGGTCGAACGGCGCGCCGGCCACCGTCCAGGCTCCGACGACGCAGACGATGGCGATGATCGGCGCGATGATCGCCAGCGGCACGCGCAGGATGGCGGCAAAGATCGGCACCGTCGCCAGCACAAGGATGACGGCGACGACGTTCGAGACGTACATGGAAGCGATAAGCCCCCAGACGAAATCGGGCCGGTCCTTGAACAGCGAGGGGCCCGGCGTGACGCCCCACATCATGAGTCCGCCGAGCAGAACGGCGGCGGTGGCCGAACTCGGCAGCCCGAGCGTCAGCATCGGCAGGATGGCGGCCGAACCGGCGGCCTGGTCGGCGGTCTCCGGTGAGACGAGGCCTGCCGGTTCGCCCTTGCCGAAATTCTCCCGGTTGCGGGAGACGCGGCGCGCCACGCCATAAGCCATGAACGACGCGGCGGTCGGACCACCCGGCGTGATGCCCATCCAGCAGCCGATGAACGCGCTGCGCAGCAGCGCGACCCAGTAGCGGGGCCAGGCGATGATGGTGCGCACCACCTCGCGCGGGTCGAGACGGCTCGCCACCGGCTCCGCCTGGTATGGGGCCTGCATGGTCTCCAGAAGTTCGCCGAGACCGAACAGCCCGATGACCACGACCAGGAAACTGATGCCGCGCACGAGGTCGGGCAGGTCGAACGTGAGGCGCATCGAACCCGAAACGCCGTCCATGCCGACACTGGCGAAAGCGAGGCCGAGCCCGATGGAGACGATGGTCTTCATCGGTGAGCCACCGCCGAAGGCGACGAAGCTCGCGAAAGCCAGCAGAAAGACGGAGAAGTACTCGACCGGGGAGAACAGCAGCGCGAACCGGGTGGCGGGGCCGGCGAGCAGCGTCACCAGCACGACGCCGAAGAGCGCGCCGAACCCGGACGACAGGAACGCCAATGTTAGAGCCTCGGTGGCGCGGCCCATACGGGCCATGGGATAGCCCTCGAAGGTGGTCGCCACCGACGATGGCTCACCGGGTATATTGAACAGGATGGAGGTGGTCGAGCCGCCGAACAGTGCGCCCCAGTACATGCTGGTCAGCAGGATGATCCCGGAGATCGGGTCCATCGAGAAGGTCAACGGCAGCAGCAGCGAGACGCCGTTCGGCGCGCCGAGCCCTGGCAGGACGCCGACCAGGATGCCGAGCAAAACGCCGAGCAGCATCAGCACGATGTGATAGCCGGTCAGCGCAATGGCGAAGCCGTGCAGCAGATGCTGGATGTTGTCGGTCACGCTGGCCCCTCGCCGCTCAGTAGATGCCGAACGCCCGCTCGAGTGGCCCTTTCGGCAGCGGCGTGCGCAGCGCCAGCTCGAACAGCGCGAACATCAGCAGCGGCACGCCGGCGGCAATGGCGACGCCGCGCCGCCATTCGACACCGGCGAGCCAGCAGACCGTGACCACGAGATACAGCGCGGAGGCGACGTAGAGGCCGAGCACCGGCGTCAGCCAGGCAAGACCGGCGACCGGCACGAAGAAAGTGACGACCCGAAACGTCTGGTCGCGGCCGATGAACGACGGCGCACCGACATGATGGCGCAGGCCCGCAATCAGGTTGAACGCGGAGGCGAGGACGATCAGCGCGCCGAGGCGAAATGGGAAGTAGCCCGCCTCTGGGCCGCCGTCGCCCCAGCCGATGTCATGCTCCCAGGCGCCGAACATCACCACGGCGCCAACGGCCATGGTGACGACGGCAAAAGCGACTTCGGCCGAACGGCGGCTCAGCGCGGGGCGTGTCTCGTCGGTCAACGGTCGATCCTCGCGCGTCGCGGAGATGAGCGCCGGCTCATTTCACGAGCCAGCCGTCCTCTTCGAAGCTCTTGCGATTGCGCGCTTCCTCGCTCTTGATGAACGCCTTGAACTCGTCGCCGGCCAGATACTGCGCCGATTGCGACGTGCGCTCGATGTACTCTTTCCACTCCGGCGTCTCGAACACCTTCTTGAAGATGCCGGCCCAGTAGGTCACCGCATCGGCGGAGACGCCGCCCGGCAAATAAGCGGCGCGCGGCATCTTGAATTCGACCGGCAGGCCCTGCTCGCGGCAGGTCGGAATGTCGGACCAGCTCATCGTCGCGGTGACTTTCGGGCCCGGCGCAAGACGCTTGGGCGAGAACACGCACAGCGGACGGCCCTGATCACCCTTCCATTGGCCGACGTTCTCGGCGGGATTGTTGGTGTTGGAGTCGATGTGGCCGCCGGCGAGCTGGACGGCGGTCTCACCGCCCGACTTGAAGGGGATGTAGGTGACCTTGATGTCGGCGGTGCGCTCCATCAGGCGCACCAGCGTCTGGTCGAGGTCCTTGGTCTGCAAGCCGCCCATCTTCAGCGTGCCGGGCGCGGCCTTGGCGGCCGCCACGTAGTCCGCGGCGGTCTTGAAGGGGCTGTCCTGCTTGACCCACAGGATGAACTCGTCGAACGCCATCGCCGCGATCGGGGCGAAGTCCTCGTACTTCCAGGCCACCTTGGCGACCAGCGGCAGCACCCATTCGTTGGAGGTACCGAACACGACCTTGTGCGCGTCGCCCTGCGCCGCCTTGCCGTAGATGAAGCCCTCGGCCCCCGAGCCACCACCCTTGGTCAGGATGACGATCGGCTGTGAGACCAGATTGTGCTTGGCGATGATGCCTTGAACGGTCCGGGCAAAGATGTCGGTGCCGCCACCGGCGCCGGCCGTGACGATGAACTCCACCGGCTTGTCCGGCTGCCAGGCGGCGGAGGCCACGCTGGTCGCGGCAAGGCTGAAGGCCGCGGCTGCGGCGAGCAGACGTTTCATATCATTTCCTCCCGATGGCACTCGGCGCCGGGGTTTCCCCGGTTCTGTCGTTCCTGACGGTATGCTGTATACAGTATCCAGCTCTGCCTGCAAATAGGCCGACGGTTCGTGCGTCGGGCCTCATGGTTTGATGCGCGGCAAATGCGGCTCCCGCCGTGGGCCTTAATGAATCGCTGGGCACGTCACGCCCTGGAGCGGGAGACCGAGATGATCGCAGCACGGTGGAGAACCAGTTGCCGGCTTGCTCTGGCCGCCGGCCTTTTCGCGGCCACCGGGACGGCCGCCCTGGCCGATGCGCTCGACGACTGCCGGCGCACTCGCGCCCCCGAGCAGAGGCTCGGCGCATGCTCCGACGTCATCAAGAGCACCACCGCATCCTCCGACGACAAGGCGGCGGCCTTTCGGATCCGGGCAGAGGCGCGCAGCGAGGCCGGCGCGACGGCCGACGCCATCGCCGACTTCACGTCGGCGCTCGCGCTCAAGCCGGACAGCGTCGCCGCGTTCGGGGGGCGGGCGCGGGCGCGCCTGTACGCGGGCGACCAGGACGGGGCCATTGCCGACTACTCGGAAGCGTTACGGCTGGCGCCGCGGTCGTCCGGCCTGCTGCTGGAGCGCGGGCACGCGCACACGGCGCGCGGCGATGTCGACTCGGCGATCGCCGATCTCACCGATGCCATCCGCCTCGACCCGAAGAGCGCGAGCGCCCTCAACAGCCGTGGCCTCGCCTGGCGCCGCAAGGGCGATCTCGGCCGCGCCCACGCCGACTTCACCGCCGCCATCGCGCTCAATCCGATCTATGCGCTGGCCTACGTGAACCGGGGATATCTCGCCGAAGCGCGCGGGCAGAAGCCGGAGGCGATCGAGGATCTGGAAACGGCGCTGCTGATCGACCCGTCGCTGACCGGCGCCAAGGAGGCCTTGAAGCGCCTCGGCAGCACCAGTTCGCTCACCGCCCGCAGCGAGCAGCGCATCGCCCGCGGCAAGGCGCTGGTCGAGGCCAACTGCACCCGCTGCCATGCCGTCGGCGCGGAGGGTGCGAGCCCGCACCCCAAGGCGCCCGAATTCCGGACACTGCAACGGCGCCATCCGATGCTGGCGCTGCGCGAGCCGCTGACGCGGGGGATCGCCGCGCCGCACGACGAGATGCCGCGGTTCGCCGTGACCGAGGGCGACATCGACGCCATCGTCGCCTACATCAACAATCTGCCGGCGAGGAACTAGACTGCCTACTCGGCGCGGAACTGGGCCTCGCGGGCCTTCGACCGGACGTCCTCGAGCAGGCGTGCGGCCTCGGAGCCGCGGATGCGGGCGATATCGTCCTGATACTTCAGGAGCGTGCCGAGGGTCGAATCGACCTTGTCCGGATCGAGTGCCACGGCATCGAGCGCGGTCAGCGCCTGCGCCCAGTTGATGGCTTCGGCGATCCCCGGTGTCTTGTAGAGATCCATCTGGCGAAGTTGCTGGACGAACGCCACGACCTGGCGTGTCAGCTCGGTGGCCGCGTGCGGTACCTTGATCCGCAGGATCTCGCGCTCGCGGTCGGCGGGCGGGAAGTCGACCCAATGATAGAAGCAGCGCCGACGCACCGCGTCGTGCACCTCGCGGGTGCGGTTCGACGTCAGGATGGTGATCGGCGGCACCTCGGCCTTGACGACGCCGAGCTCGGGAATGGTGATCTGCCAGTCGGCGAGGATCTCGAGCAGGAACGCCTCGAACGGCTCGTCGGCGCGGTCGAGTTCGTCGATGAGCAGGACCGGGGCGGCGCCGCCCGCCGACAACTCAAGCGCCTTGAGCAGCGGCCGCTTCAGGATGTAGTCGGCCGAATAGATGTCGCGCTCGAGGCCCTCGCGGTCGACCGTGCCGCCGGCCGCCTCGATGGTGCGCAGGTGCATGAGCTGGCGCGTGTAGTTCCACTCGTAGGCGGCCTGCGCGAGGTCGAGCCCCTCGTAGCACTGGAGACGAACCAGCGGTCGGCCGAGCGTGGCCGCGAGCACCTTGGCGACCTCCGTCTTGCCGACGCCCGCCTCGCCTTCGAGCAGCAGCGGTCGCTGCAGCTTGATGGCGAGGAAGATCGCCGTCGACAGCGCATCGCCGGCGACATAGCCGCCGGCGGCCAGTAAGGCACGAGTCTCGGAGACGGAGGTGGGCAGCATGTCAATCCTTCTCCGTCGCCCCGCGCGCGGGGAGACGGAGAGATGTCGTTACACCAGCGCGGCGACCGCGCGTTCCGTCAGCACCGAGATCAGGTTGGACCGATACTCGGCGCTGCCGTGAATGTCGCCCATGAGGCCGGCCGGCGAGACCGCCTTGCCGGCGATCGCGTCCGGCGCGAAGCGGGCGGTCAGCGCCGCCTCGAACTCAGGGACCCGGAACACGCCGTTGTCACCGGCGCCGGTCACCGCGACCCGCACGCCCGCGGCCGTCTTGGCGACGAACACACCGACGAGCGCGTAACGCGACGCACGCTGCTCCATCTTCACATAGGCCGCCTTCTCGGGGATCGGAAAGCCGATGCCGGTGATCATCTCGCCCGGCTGCAGCGCGGTGGTGAACAGCCCCTTGAAGAAGTCGTCCGCCTTTATCTGGCGGCGGTCGGTGACGAGCGTGGCGCCGAGGCCCAGCACGCCGGCCGGATAATCTGACGCCGGGTCGTTGTTGGCGATCGAACCGCCGATCGTGCCGCGATGGCGCACCATCGGATCGCCGATGCCGGCCGCCAGCTTGGCCAATGCCGGGATCGCCTTGAGGATCACGGCGCTGGCGGCAACCTCGGCATGGGTCGTCATGGCGCCGATGCCGATCGCGTTGCCGCTCTGCTCGACGCCGCGGAGGTCCTTGAGCCCGGCCAGATCCACGAGCTTGCCGGGACGGGCGAGGCGCTGCTTGAGGGTCGGGACCAGCGTCTGGCCGCCCGCCAGGAAGCGGGCTTCGGTCGAGGAGCCGATGGCGGACACCGCTTCGGCGATGGTCGTCGGCCGTGTGTAATCGAAGCTGTACATGCCTGCCTCCCCTATTCCGCGGCCTTGCGGGTGCCGTTGTTGATCACGCGCCAGATTTTCTCCGGCGTCGCCGGCATGTCGATGTGCGTGACGCCATACTCCGCCAGCGCATCGACGACGGCGTTGATGACGGCCGGCGGCGAGCCGATGGCGCCGGCCTCGCCGCAGCCCTTCACGCCCAACGGGTTGTGCGTGCAGGGCGTCGTCGTCGTCGTGACCTTGAAGTAGGGCACGTCGTCGGCGCGCGGCATGCAGTAGTCCATGTAGGAGCCGGTCTTGAGCTGACCGTTCTCGTCGTAGACCGCCTGCTCGAGCAGCGCCTGGCCGATGCCCTGGGCGAGACCGCCGTGCACCTGCCCCTCGACGATCATCGGGTTGATGACGTTGCCGAAGTCGTCGGCGGCGGTGAAGGCTGCGACCTGCACCTCGCCGGTGCGCGGATCGATTTCCACCTCGCAGACGTAGGTGCCGGCCGGGAAGGTGAAGTTCTTCGGATCGTAGAAGGCCGTCTCCTCGAGCCCCGGCTCGATCTTGTCGATCGGGTACTTGTGGGGCACGTAGGCGACGAGCGCGACCTCGCCAAACGTCTTCTTGCGGTCCGTGCCCTTGACCTGGAAGGCACCGTTCTCGAACACGACGTCGCTCTCGGCGGCCTCGAGGAGGTGGGCTGCGATCTTGCGGCCCTTCTCGATCACCTTGTCGAGCGCATTGACGATGGCCGTGCCGCCCACCGCGATCGAGCGCGAGCCGTAGGTGCCCATCCCGAACGGCACCTTGGCGGTGTCGCCGTGGACGATGTCGACCTGCTCGATGCCGATGCCGAGCTTGTCGGCGACGACCTGGGCGAACGTCGTCTCGTGGCCCTGGCCGTGGCTGTGCGATCCAGTCAGCACGCTGACCGATCCGGTCGGATTGACGCGAATAGTCGCGGCCTCGTAGAGGCCGGCGCGGGCGCCCAGCGCGCCAACGAGGCTCGACGGCGCGATGCCACAGGCCTCGATGTAGCTGGCGACACCGATGCCGCGCAACTTGCCACGGGCCTTGGCGGCAGCGCGCCGCGCCGGGAAGCCCTTGTAGTCCGCCAGGTCGAGCGCCTTGTCCAGGCTCGCCCCGTAATCACCGGTGTCATAGACGACGGCGACGGGCGTCTGGTAGGGGAACTGGCTCGGCTGGATGAAGTTCCGGCGCCGGATCTCCGCCTGATCGAGACCGAGTTGGGCGGCCGCCTTGCTCATCAGGCGTTCGAGCAGGTAGGTCGCCTCGGGGCGGCCGGCGCCACGATAGGCGTCGACCGGCACGGTGTTGGTGAACACCGCGCGCACGTTGCAGTAGATGGCGGGCGTCGTGTACTGGCCGGCGAGCAGCGTGCCGTGCAGCCACGTCGGGATGCAGGGCGCGAACGTCGACAGGTAAGCGCCCATGTTGGCGAGCGTGTCGACCTTGAGGCCGATCGCCTTGCCGTCCTTGTCGAACGCCATCTCGGCATGGGTGACGTGGTCACGGCCATGGGCGTCGGACAGGAAGCTCTCGGAGCGCTCAGCGGTCCAGCGGATCGGCCGGCCGACCTGCTTCGAGGCCCAGGTGACGAGCGCCTCCTCGGCGTAGTGGTAGATCTTCGAGCCGAAGCCGCCACCCACATCGGGCGCATAGACGCGCAGCTTGTGCTCGGGGATGCCGAGCACGAAGGCGCCCATCAGCAGGCGGATGACGTGCGGGTTCTGACTGGTGGTGTACAGCGTGTAGTCGCCGGTGCCGATCTCGTAGACGCCGAGGGCCGCGCGCGGCTCCATGGCGTTCGGGACCAAGCGGTTGTTGACGAGGTCGATGCGCGTGACATGGGCCGCCTTGGCGAACGCGGCGTCGGTGGCGGCCTTGTCGCCCAGTTCCCAGTCGAAGCAGAGATTGTTGGCGGCCTCGTCGTGGACGGCCGCGCCGCCCGCCAGCGCGGCCTTCATGTCGATCACGACCGGCTGCTCGGTGTACTCGATCGCGACCAGTTCGGCCGCGTCCTTGGCCTGCTGCAGCGTCTCGGCGATGATCGCGACGACGGGGTCGCCGACGTGGCGGACCTTGCCCGAGGCGAGGATCGGGTGCTTCGGCTCCTTCATCGGCGTGCCGTCCCGGCTGGTCACCAGCCAGCCGCAGGGCAGGCCGCCGACGGGACCGGAGGCGTCGATATCGGCCTGTGTGAATACGGCGACGACGCCCGGGGCTGCCTTCGCCTGGGCCGTGTCGATGGACGAGATCTTGGCGTGGGCCAGCGGCGAGCGCAGCAGGTAGCAGTAGGTCTGGTTCGGCAGGACGATATCGTCGGTATACTTGCCGATGCCCTTGAGGAAACGGAAGTCCTCTCGACGCTTGACGGCGGCGCCGATGCCCGTGGCGGGATTGGTGCTCATTGCGATGTCTCCGAGTGACGCGCGGAAAGGGGACGTCAGGCCGCCTTCGCCTGCTTCAGCATCTGGGCCGCCAGTTCGACGGCCTTCACGATGTTGTGGTAGCCGGTGCAACGGCAGATGTTGCCCTTGAGCCAGCTGCGGATCTCGGCCTCGGTCGGGCTCGGATTCTTGGCCAAGAGGTCGGCTGCCGCCATCACCATGCCCGGCGTGCAGAACCCGCATTGCAGGCCGTGCGCCTCTTTGAAGGCCGCCTGGACCGCGTGCATCTCGGCACCCTGACTAAGCCCCTCGATGGTGGTGATCCGCGCGCCGTCGACCTGCACGGCGAAGATGTTGCAAGCCTTGGCGGAGTTGCCATCGATATGGACCACACAGGCGCCGCACTGGGCGGTGTCGCAGCCGACGTGGGTTCCGGTGAGGGCGAGCTGCTTGCGCAGCAGGTCGACCAACAGCGTATTGGCCTCGACCGTGGCCCGCACGGTCTTCCCATTCACTTCCAGTTTGATTTCGGGCATTCCGGCCCTCCCTGCTCGAGCAACCGATCTTTTTTCCGCACTCTGCCCTAGCGCCGCGCCGCGATCAACACGGGTTGTCCGCGGCTGTGGCCGATCCACAGGCGGGCGGCTGCCATGCCGCCGCAGTCCGCTCATTCCACCTTGCGATGCACAATCCGGCCCTCTACCGTTCGACCCTCACCGTGGCCGGCGCCTGGCCGGCCTTTTGCGATGCCGTGGTGGAACCATGAGCCGATATTCGGTCTTCAGCCTGCTCCGCGAGGGGCTCAGGGGCAATACCGGCTGGCAGCGGGCGTGGCGCGATCCGATCCCGAAACCGGCCTACGACGTCGTCATCATCGGCGGCGGCGGTCATGGGTTGGCGACCGCCTACTATCTCGCCAAAGAGCACGGCATCACCGACGTCGCGGTGGTGGAGAAAGGCGCCATCGGGCAAGGCAACGTCGGCCGCAACACGACGATCGTGCGGTCCAATTATCTGCTGCCCGAGAACAACCGCTTCTATGAGAAGTCGCTGCAGCTCTGGGAGGGCCTGGAGCAGGACCTCAACTACAACGTCATGATGAGCCAGCGCGGCGTGCTCAATCTGTTCCACTCGGACAGCCAGCGCGACAGCTACGCCCGCCGCGGCAATTCCATGCGTCTCAACGGTATCGACGCCGAACTGCTCGACCGGGCCCAGGTGCGCGAGATGGTGCCGCTGCTCGACGTGGACAACGCGCGCTTTCCGGTCCACGGCGGCCTGCTGCAGCGGCGTGGCGGCACGGCCCGGCACGATGCCGTCGCCTGGGGTCTCGCACGGGCCGCCGATCAGCGTGGCGTCGACATCCTGCAGCATTGCGAGGTCACCGGCATCCGGCGCGACGGCAACGGCGTCATGGGGGTCGAAACCACCAAGGGGTTCATCGGCGCCAGGAAGGTCGGCATCGTCGTCGCCGGCAACTCGTCCCGAGTCGCCGCCATGGCGGGGTTGACGCTGCCGATCGAGAGCCATGTGCTGCAGGCGTTCGTCAGCGAGGCGCTGAAACCGCTCGTCGACTGTGTGGTCACCTGGGGCGCCGGCCATTTCTACATCAGCCAGTCGGACAAGGGCGGACTGGTGTTCGGCGGCGACCTCGACGGCTACAATTCCTATGCCCAGCGGGGCAACCTGCCGCTGGTGGAGCACGTGATGGCCGCCGGGGTGTCCATGATGCCGGCCGTTTCGCGGGTCCGGGTGCTGCGCCAGTGGGGCGGGATCATGGACATGAGCATGGACGGCTCGCACATCATCGCCAAGACGCCGGTCGAGGGGCTCTATCTCAATACCGGCTGGTGCTACGGCGGCTTCAAGGCCGTGCCGGGATCAGGCTGGTGCTTCGCCCATACGATCGCGCGCGACGCGCCGCACGCGCTCAACGCGCCGTTCACCCTCGAGCGCTACCGCGAAGGACGGCTCTACGACGAGAAGGGCGCCGGCGCGGCGCCCTGGAGTCATTGATGATGGCGACACGAGTGGAGGCATCGCGCGGCCTTTCAGATGTCATCCCCGCTGATAGCCGGCGCTTGCGCCGGGCGCCGTTCGGCGCCTTGAAGTCATTGATGATGGCGACACGAGTGGAGGCGTCGCGCGGCCGTTCCGATCTCATGCCCGCTGATGGCCGGCGCTTGCGCCGGGCGCCGTTCGGCGCCTT
>JBMOGA010000052.1:0-28053 GCA_049318625.1 Hyphomicrobiaceae bacterium | reverse complement strand
TAGAACGCGATCTGGCGCACCACCGTGTTGAGCATGTCCTCGACCTTGCCGGCGATCAGCGCCTTGCGCTCCCGGGCGTCGCCGGCCGAGGCGAGCAGGGCCTGGAAGGTCAGCATCTCGCCGAACACGGAGGCCGTCTCGGCGAGGGTGAGCGGGGTCGGCGCCAGCAGCGGGCCTTGCGCGCGCGCCAGCATCTGGTGGACGCCGTGGCCGAGTTCGTGGGCCAGCGTCATCACGTCCCGGGATTTGCCCTGGTAGTTCAGCAGCACGTAGGGGTGCGCCGAGGGCACGGTCGGATGGGCGAACGCGCCCGGGGCCTTGCCCGGCCGGGTCGGGGCGTCGATCCAGCGCTTGTCGAAGAAGTCGCGGGCAATGCCCGACATCTCGGGGGCGAAGCCGTTGTAGGCGTTCAGCACCATCTCGCGCGCCTCGGCCCAGGGGATGGTCCGCTCGGGGCGATCGGGCAGCGGGGCGTTGCGGTCCCAGTGGGAGAGCTTCTCGAGGCCGAGCCAGCGCGCCTTCATCGCGTAGTAGCGATGGGACAGGGCCGGATAGGCTTGGCGCACCGACGACACCAGGGCGTCGACCACGGGGCCTTCGACGCGGTTCGACAGATGGCGCGACTCCGCGACGTCCTTGAAGCCGCGCCAGCGGTCGGAGATCTCCTTGTCCTTGGCCAGGGTGTTGGTGATCAGCGTGAACAGGCGCACGTTCTGGCCGAACGTGCGGGCGAGCGCCTCGGCACCAGCCCGCCGACGGTGGCGATCGCTGCCCGACAACAGGTTGAGGGTCGGCTCGAGCGCGAGCGGCTCCGGCTCGCCGTCGACCGCGAACTTCAGTGACGCCATCGTTTCGTTGAACAGCCGGTTCCAGGCGCCGCGACCGGTCTGGGACTTCTCGTGGAACACCTGCTCCAGCTTCTCGTCGAGCTGGTAGGGCTTCTCGCGCCGCAAGTCGTTGAACCAGGGCGCATAGCGGGCGAGCGCCGGGCTCGCCAGCGCGGCGGCGAGGGCGGCATCGTCGATGGCGTTGAGTTCCAGCTCGAAGAAGATGAGGTCGGCGGAGATGTTGGTCAGCGTCTCCTGAGTGTCGCCGTAGAACTTGGCGCGGGCCGGGTCGGTCTGATCGCCGGTGTAGCGCAGGCCCGCATAGGAGCCGAGGCGGCCGAGCAGATCGGACAACTCCTCATAGGCCGAGACGGCCTTGGCCAGGGTCTCGGGCTTGGCCGCCAGTTCGACCAGCCGGCCCTGGTACTCGGCCTTGATGCGCTTGGCCTCGGCGGTCGCCCGCGCGACATCCCGCACCCACTCGGGGGCGTCGGGCGCGGTGTAGAGGTCGTCGAGGTTCCACTCCGGCATGGCGCCGAGATCGGTACGCGCGGCGCTGGCCGCTGCGGTCTCGTTGGCCCAGTTGCCACCTGCGGAGTCCAAGCCAGCTCTCATGGTCCATCCATTCGTCGTGTTGTCGGGGTTGTCACCCCAATGTGCGGATCGGGTCGCGGTCCGGCAAGCGGTGTCGCCGGTTTGCCCGCCCCTTTTTGGGTCAAAGGTTCAGACAACTGCGACAACGCATCAGGCCGGTTCCATCTTCAACCAAACATTTACCGGACTGCGCCAGTGTCATTGGCAAGTCGTGTCCCGGCTGGCTCGTACATTCCTTTCGAATGGCTGGCCGATTGTTCCCAGTTGCGTCGAGTAAACCATGTCAAAGCGCGTCCTGATCGTCGACGACGAGCCTGCGCAACGCCGCATCCTCGAAGAAATCATCAAGCGGCTCGGATTCGAGACCCGTTCGGCCCATTCCGGCGAGCAGGCCCTCCAGATCCTCGAGCAACCCGCCAACGGCGGCATCTCCCTGGTCGTTCTGGATCTCGTCATGCCCGGCGTGGACGGCATGACCGTGCTGCAGCGACTGAGCAGCCGCCCCAGTATTCCTCCGATCATCGTGCAGACGGCGAACGGTTCGATCGACAACGCGATCGGGGCCATGCGCGCCGGTGCCGTCGACTTCGTCGTGAAGCCGGCGAGCCCCGAGCGGCTCGAGGTTTCGATCAAGAGCGCGCTGAAGATCGAGGCGCTGCAGGGCGAGATCACGCGCATCCGCAAGAAGGTCGAGGGCACGCTGAGCTTCTCCGACCTGATCGGCCGCGGCGAGCAGATGCAACGTGTCATCGCGCTCGGCAAGCGGAGTGCGACGTCCAACATTCCCGTGCTCATCGAAGGCGAATCGGGCGTCGGCAAGGAGCTGATCGCGCGCGCCATCCAGGGCGAGAGCGAGCGGGCCGGCAAACCGTTCGTGACGGTCAATTGCGGCGCCATCCCGGAAAACCTGGTCGAGAGCATCCTGTTCGGCCACGAGCGCGGCGCCTTCACCGGTGCGGTCGACAAGCGGATCGGCAAGTTCCAGGAGGCGGACGGCGGCACGCTGTTCCTCGACGAAGTCGGCGAATTGCCGCTCGATGCCCAGGTCAAGCTGCTCCGGGCCCTGCAGGAAGGCGAGATCGATCCGGTCGGCGCCAAGAAGCCGGTGACCGTGAACTTCCGTCTGATTTCGGCGACCAACCGGGACATGATCCAGCAGGTCAAGGACGGTAAGTTCCGCGAGGATCTGTACTATCGCCTCAACGTCTTCCCGATCTGGGTGCCGCCGCTGCGCGACCGCCTCGAGGACGTGCCGGACCTGGCCAACCATTTCCTCGCCCGGTTCGCCGCCGAGGAAGGCAAGCGGATCGTCGGGTTCACCGAGGATGCCAAGCGGCTGCTGTCCAGCTATTCGTGGCCCGGCAACGTCCGCCAGCTTGAGAATGCCGTCTTCCGTGCCGTGGTCCTGGCCGATGGCAACGAACTGACGGTCTCGGAATTCCCGCAGATCGCCGCCCATGTCGAGGGCTTCAAGGCCATCATTCCGGACGCGCCCGCCGCGCCCGCCAAGGCGGCGGCCTACACCGGTCCGGCGCTGCTCGGTGCCGAACAGACCGTGCCCCAGACCGTCGAGGTTCGCTCCGGCGACGGCCGTTCGCTCGGCATCCCGGCGGTCACCGATGCGGGCGAGATCCGTCCGCTGGTCGCCATCGAGGCCGACATGATCCGTCTGGCGCTGGGTCGCTACCGCGGGCACATGACCGAGGTGGCGAAGCGGCTCGGCATCGGACGGTCCACGCTCTACCGGAAGATGCAGGAGTACGGCCTCGAGCCGCGCCCCAACTAGCATAAAAGTGATCGAAATCAGAGCAATTCCGAGGCCGGGCCCAGCAGCCCGGCCTCAATTCGTTCACAAGGGGCCGTTTCCATGGGCTCCAGGGTTGCGGCTTTCGGCTTGCAGCCCTGCCACACTCCCGTTCCTCCGCAAACACGCTACCGCGTGAAACTGGTCAAAACGGCGAGCGTACACTAGGGTGTTTGCCATTCTTTCCGGGAGGAGATTGCCCATGCGGTCCGCCATTCGAGCGACCTGTGCGCTACTGTGTGCTCTCGCGTCGCTCGCGCCGGCCTATGCGCAGGATCAGGCCAGCGCGCCGGCGGCAACCGTGGCGCCGGCCGCGGAACCGGCGTCGGCGGCCGCGCCGGCTGTCACGCCCGCGCCGGCCGTGGCAGCCCCCGCGGCGGCTGTTGCCCCAGCGGCCAGCCCGGTGGCGGCGGCTGTCGCCGAGAAGGCGGGCAAGCTGCAGAGCTCGAAGTCGATCGAAAAGGGTGATCTCGCGGCAATCGCGACCTATTACTCGGCCGCAGAGGTCCAACCGGTCTGGACCGGGTCACAGGGCTTCACGGCCCGGGCGACCGCGGCGATGCGGGAAATCGCGGCGGCTGACGACTGGGGCCTCAAGGCCGGCGATTTCGAGTTGCCGGCGGCGCTGGCGGCCGGTGCCGATACGGCCGCGATGGCCGATGCGGAATTCAAGCTCGCCCTCGCCGTGCTCGAGTATGCCCGGCACGCCCGCGGCGGCCGGATGGATCCGACCGATCTGTCCTTCAACATCGACCGCAAGCCGCCGCTGCTGGAGCCGCTGAAGGTTCTCGCCGACGCCGCCAGTGCGGGCGAAGTGGACGCCTATCTGCGCAAGCTGCACCCGCAGCATCCGCAGTTCGAACTGCTGCGACAGAAGTATCTCGAGGCGAAGCGCGCGCCCGTCGCGGCGCCGGCGGCCGCGAGCGTCGAGACGAGCCCGCAGGCCAAGAGCAAGACCGCCAAGCAGCCGAAGCAGGCCCGCGACGAGACCCGGCTCGCGACACGCATCCTCTACAACATGGAGATGTGGCGCTGGATGCCCGAGGAGCTCGGTGCCGTCTACGTCAGCTCCAACATCCCCGAATTCATGATGCGGGTGGTGAAGGCGGACAAGGTGATCCACGAGGAGCGGATCATCGCCGGCAAGGTGGAGAACCAGACGCCGATCTTCTCCGACATGATGGAGCACATCGTGTTCCACCCGTTCTGGGGCGTGCCGGACTCGATCAAGGTCAAGGAGATCTGGCCGGGTCTGGCCGGCGGCGGCTCGGTGTTGGAGCGCAACGGCCTGCGCATCCAGAAGGGCGGCCGGGACATCGATCCGTCGACGGTCAACTGGTCGTCGACCGACATCCGCCAGTTTCACGTCTACCAGCCGCCCGGCGGCAGCAACGTGCTCGGCGTCGTGAAGTTCATGTTCCCGAACAAGCATCAGGTCTACATGCACGATACGCCGACCAAGACGCTGTTCAACTCGACGCAGCGCACGTTCAGCCACGGCTGCATGCGCGTGCGCAACCCTGTGCGGCTGGCCGAGGTGCTTCTCGAGAACGACAAGGGCTGGGATGCCGGGCGCGTCGGGGGGCTCGTGAAGGGCGGACCGCAGAACAACCACGTCTACATGGACAAGAAGATCCCGGTGCACGTGACCTATTTCACGGCGGTCGTCGGTAGCGATGGCAAGCTGCAGACGTTCCCGGACGTCTACGGCCACGAGCCGAAGATCCAGATGGGACTGGACGGGAAAGCCCATCTGATCGTGAAGAAGAAGCCGAGCCTGTCGCCGCCCGACGTGGTGACGCGTCTGGCCGAGACCAAGCAGAGCGGGCCCATGGCAACCTGGATGAAGAATTTCTTCGGCGGCTTCTGATCCGCGCGGCACGGCTTGATCGTCAAGGGCAGGCTTCGGCCTGCCCTTTATCGTTGCGGGTCCGCCCGTTCCCGTAACGGGGCAGGCGATAGGCCGGTGTTAACCTTAATGATTTTTCTGCCGCCCGATCGCCCCAGCTCTGCCCAACTGTGCAGCTAAACTTGGTTATTGTGCTCGAAACCTTATGCGGCGCGATGGGGATCGCGACGCGCGGCGGCGAGCCGCCGGGGGCATTTGGCGGGACCGGCATCGGTCCGGGGGGAAAGCGGTCAACGCATGCGATTGCCGGCGCTTTTGGCACTCGTGGTCGCGCTCGTCATGGGCGCCCCAGCCGTGGCCGCTCCGGCGGCAGCCGGCAAGGGCGACCGCGTGATCCGCCTGCACAACATCCACACCAAAGAGACGGAAGAGATCCTGTTCAAGAAGAACGGGTCCTACGTCAAAGAGGGATTGGTGCGGGCGAGCTGGCTGTTGCGCGACTGGCGGCGCGACGAGGCCACCGAGATGGACCCCGCGTTGATCGACCTGCTGTGGGAACTGCACGCCGAACTCGGCTCGCAGGAGCCCATCCACATCATTTCCGGCTACCGGTCACGGACGACCAACGACATGCTGCGGCGGACAGTCGGCGGCCAGGCGAGCGAAAGCCGCCATATCCTGGGCAAGGCGGCGGACGTCTACTTCCCCGACGTGCCGCTGAAGCGCTTGCGTTATTCCGCCATAATCCAAGAGCGCGGCGGGGTCGGCTACTATCCGACGTCCGGCTCGCCGTTCGTGCATCTCGATACCGATCGGGTCCGCGCCTGGCCGCGGCTACCGCGCCCCGAGCTCGCCCTGCTGTTCCCGAAAGGTCAGACCCAGCATGTACCCGCCGACGGCGCCCCCCTGAAGCCAGAGGACGTGCGTCTGGCGCAGGTGCACCAGCAAGACCTCGTCGCGGAGATTTCCGCGTTCCGCGCCAGCCGCCGCGACCCCGCCGCGGTCGAGGCCCGTGCCGTTGCGGTGGCCAGCGCGCCAGCACGTGCGGTCGTTGCGCGTGCCGAGCCGCCGCGGCTCGTGCAGGCGCCGCAACCGGTCGCGCGGCCGGCCGTTGCCGCCCGGGTCGACGAGACGGACCGCGAGGGCCTTACGACGCTCGCCGCGCTCGCGGCAGGCCCCGAGGCGACCTTCGGCGCGCCTGCGGCGCGGGCTCGCGTCGGCGCCCCCGTGCTCGCCAGCTTCGGTCCGGTGATGCCGCCGCAACTGCGGGCGCCCGAGCCGGCGCCGGCGGTGGCCCAGAGGGCGAGCCCCCCGGTCGCCTGGATCCCGGCGCCGAGCTGGGACGACGACCATCCCGAGGAACTCTCCTACCGGGCTTTTGCCGTTGCGCCGCTGCTCGGCGACGACGCGGCTCAGGAGCCGGCCATCCTGACCCAGCTCAAGGCTCCGGACCTCATGCGGGTGCTGGAGACGCTCGATCAGGCGGAGACGTCGCCGTCGGTCGTGCTCAATCCGGGCCGCCAGAACGTTCGCCTCGCCGCGGCGCAAGCGTTCCGCGGTGCCGCCGTCGCGGTCGATACCTATTTCGGCCGTCGGTAGGGCCACTGAACCAAAACGCGCGCAGGCCGTGTCGCCCGTCATCGCAGCCCGGCCACACTCCAAAATGTAACGCCCGCCATTCACGGTCCGTTAAGGCAGCGGCGCCGACAATCACGCCCGTTGTCATGCGTAGCGGTGCCAGATGTCGGAACTCCTCAACGTGCAGGCGAACGAATCCCGAGTGATGAACGACGGGCAGACCGTCATGCCGCCAACCTCCGTTTTCACGGAGACGGCGGATGCGGTGTCGCGGCTGTCATTGCTCCTCGTTTATGTCGCGGGGCAGAATGTCCTCAAGGGTCGGGACGCCAGCGTGATCAGCCAGGATCTGCCGTGCGGGGTGGTCGCCCGGCTGCTGCGGATCGACATGGACGAGCTGGAAACGGCCCTCGGACGGCTCGGCGCCTGCGGCTACATCGAGCCGATGGCCGACGGCGGGCTGATGCTGCTCAACCTCGCGGGATTGCGTCGTCTCGCCTTCCAGGGCGCGAACGGCCCCGGCATGGCCACAGCGCGCCACGCCGCTTAAATCCGCAGACGGAAAAAGGGCGCGACGGGCGCGCCCTTCCGGTACTTGCGGTTATCGCGTGTCCTACTTCGCCTTGAGCAACGCCTCGACCTCGAGCAGGACGAGTTCGTTGTCGTCGGCCCGGTTCGGCTCGCGGCTGGTCGAGAACGGCAGATTGTTGTCGTTCCCGACGATGATGTGCTTCTCGTCGACGATGTCGACGTTCTCGATGGTGAAGAAGGGGAACGTCAGTACGCCGTCGTTCAGCGGCTTGCGGGCCTTCTTGGCCGGATCCTGGATCTTCATCAGATCGACGTGGCCGATCTTGCGCACCGCGCCGCCGGCGGTGGCGTCCGTCAGCTCGATCTTGACGATGCGCTTGAACTTGGCGACGTCGTGGAAGCAGTTTTCCGCACGCTTGCCTTCAGGGCACGCCTTGTCGGCGGTTCCTTCGGCGTTGTCACGCTCGATGACGAGGCCGGTCGTCGCGTCCATCATGTTGAAGTCGCCGATGGCGGTGGCGCCGGGCTCCAGCAAGTACTTCCAGTGGCGGCCCGTCCACTTGCGCTCGGTCACCGAGAACTCGAGCACGCGCAGCACGGTCTTGCCGTCGACCTTCTCCCAATCCTTCTTGTCGGCATCCCACAGCGGGCCTTCCAGCAGCCCGTAGATGTGCTTGCCGTCGACGGAGGCGGCGAAGCCCTCGTAGCCCCTCGAGCGGCCGAGGTTGACGCCGGGAAGGGGCGCACCCGGGTTCGGCGTTACCACCTTGAAGTGGTCCGGCGACATCACCGGCTTGCCGTCGGCCTGGGTCTCGAACATGGCCAGCACCTTGCCGGTCATGTCGGTCTCGAGCAGGTAGGGGCCGAACTCGTCGCCGATCCAGATCTTGTCACCGATGATCTGGAAACCTTCGATGTCGAAATCGGCGCCGGTCAGATAGCGCTTGTCGGTGCCTTCGTGGACGACGCGGAACGGCACCTTCTTGTCGGGGTCGTGCAGAAAGATCGTCTTCAGAGTCTCGATCGTGCCCTTGGCCCAGTCGACGCGCACGTTGCGCAGAAACAGCATGGCATCCGGCGAGTTGGCCTTCGAGCCGAAGCCGTTGTCGGTGATGATCCAGAACGTACCGTCAGCCATCCGCTTGATGCCGGAGTGACCCTGGATGGGCTGCCCGTCGAACGGCAGTTTCACGCCGGTCGGGCGGCCGGCCGAGCGGCCTTCGACGGTGTTGAGCTTCTCGATGCGGGCACCGGTGGTGAACTTGCCCGACATCTTGAGGTCGGCCGGCGCATCGGCGGGCGCGGCCAAGAAGGACTCGGCCGGCAGCACGGCGTGGCCGGCGAGCGTTGCAGTGAATTCCTGCTGCGCCAGCGCCGCTGGGCTGAGCGCCAGAACGGTCAAGCTGGCGGCCAGTCTCACGATTGATCGCATGGACGAAGATCCCCCTGAAGATTGAACCCGGGGCTCAGGTGCCATGTGGTCATGTAGGGGATGCGACGATCACGTGAAGGTCAGGTGACACTCCACCGCCGGCTCACGTCGCGCATGCATTCTCGCAGTCAGCGCAGCCAGATCTCGACGCGCCGGTTCTTGTCGCGACCGTCGATGGCCTCGTTACAGGCGACCGGCAGAAGCGGACCGTAGCCGCGGGCCAGCAGGCGGGGCGCATACGCCTTGCCGAGCCGCGCGAGCAGGGCGGTCCGCACCGACTCTGCCCGGGTCTGCGACAGCGTGACGTTGCCGTCCGCCGATCCCGTGCTGTCGGTGAAGCCAACGGCGGTGAGCGTGAGGTTCGGATTCGCCACCATCAGCGGCTTCACCATCTCGGCCAGACGGCCGATGTCGACCAGGGCGCGGTTGTCGAGTGTGATGGCATTGGGCAGGAAGCGGAAAGTCGTCGATATGCGCTGTGTTCTCTGAAGATCCAGGGTCAGTCGCTTGAAACTCTCGGCATCGAAATCGGTGCCTTGCATTTGCAGAGCCGTGACGAGGCGACCGAGCTGGCCCGGCTCGCGCGGCAGCGTGGGGCGCAGGTCGATGAAGCCCTCGTCCTGGACGACCGGATCGCTCTTGGCCGAGAGCGCGTATTGCAGGAGGAGGCCGGTCATGTCGTCGCTCGGCGGCGCGGCCGTGTACAGATAGAGCCGGCGCGAGAGCGGGTATTCCTCCGTCTTCACTTCGTAGGTGCGAGGGTCGCTGGTGACGCCGCAGACGCTGGCGATCGAGAGGGGCTTGGCGTTGCGCACGTAGGCGAAGCCGATGAAGCCGATGCCGGCTGGGTCGCGCGCTACGCTGTCGGACAGATCCTCGCTCGACTCGAACCGGCGGGCCCCGGCGGCCAGCGCGACCTTGTGGGCGCGCAGCACCAGCGCATCGAACGTGTCGTAGGTGCCGGACTTGGCGTCGCGGGCGTAAAGGTTGATCGGTGCCGGTTTGCCGCCAACCTCGGACCAGTCCCGGACCTGGCCCGCGAAGATCGCGGCGATCTGGTCGAGGGTGAGGGCGCGCACCGGGTTTTCCGGCGAGACGACGACGACCAGGCCGTCGAGGGCGAGGACGTGTTCGTAGCCCGGCTGGCGCAGGTCGGGCATGGACGCCTTGGCGGCCATGGCGAGTTCCTTCTCCGAGACCGGCCGCGAGGACATGCCGATCTGGGCGGCACGCGACACGAGGCCCGGTACGGCCGTGCCCGAGCCGTGCGAATGCACCCGTACGATGCCGCCGACGGTGCCATCCTCGCGGGCGAGGCGGATTTCGACCTCCTCGGGCTTGTCGCCGGCCACCCGCACGACGCGGTAGCCGAGGCTCACCGCGAAGTCTTCGACGATGCGCGGCATCAACTTGGCGCCGATGGTGTTCGAGCCGTGGATGGTGAGGCGGGTGATCTCGGTCTGCGCCATCACCGGGGCAGCGAGAGCCGAAAGCGCGATGGCGCCGAGCAGGGATCGGAGGCTCATGGTCGACGTACCCGCAACTCTGGTATCAGCTTGGTGTTGTAACGCGCCGGGCCCGCCAATTCGGTTCCGCAGGCGAGCGGCGCGAATTCGGCCGTCGACTGACGGACGGCGCCGTCGGGCTGCAGCACGACGATGCGCATATGCACTCCGGCACGCGGGGCATCGCCACAGAAATCGCCAGAGGCGCGGTCGCCGCGGCTGACGAAATCGACGGCGAAGCGGATCGATCCGGCCGGCTCGTCCGGTCCATGCTCGTAGGTATAGACCTCAGCGCTGGTCCCGAGGTTTTGTCCGCGGCTGCTCGTGGTGACGAGGCCGCGGCCGCGCCGGTCGGCGCCCGGCGCATTTTGCGTCCGTTCGGACGGCGGAGACTTGCCGGCCCAGACGTGCCGTGCGTCGCCGAACGTGGCGCCGAACTCCAAGGCGTGCAGATCGAGGTCGACGCCGCTCGACCACAGGATCGCGACCTTTGTCAGCCGTGCCGTCTGCTCGGGGGGCAGTCGCATCACCTCGGTGCGATCGATGAAGCGTATACTTATCAACTCCCCATAACCCGCGAAGCAGTCGAGCACGAACGTGGCCCGGCCCGTGTCGTCGAGGTTCTGGATGAAGCTTGCGCCGGCGTAGTCGATGATCATGTCCTGGCCGGCGCGGCAGTCCGACCGGACCGCGATCTCGGTGAGGCCGAGACCGACCGGCCGGAACGAAATGCGGGGCGACAGGCAGGGCGGCGACGGGGTGCGAGCCGGGCCAGCGGCGACGGGCGAAACCAGTCGGCCGTGAACGAACGGGATTTTCTCGCCCGCCGACGCCGCAACGGCCGCGCCGGACCAGCCGAGAACGCAGCCGAGCAGCGCGCCGAGGACGCGCGGACGCGTGCCACCGGAACTCCCGACAGGCCGCGACGGCTGAGCGAGGTTCATTGCGTCTCGGGTCCAACAGACCTTCAATCCTGTGGACAAATAGATAGTCCAAACGAACTGATTGTGACAGGCGCGGCCCTGTCTCCCGGGGCGACAGCGACAGTCGGGCGCGCCCGGCGCGCGCGCATTGCCCCGCTCAGGGGCGGCTGTTTACCGGCTGTTAAACTCCTCCCGACTTATCCTCTCTTTCAAGAAACTGTCACAAACGGGCCGGAGGGGGTTTCCAGTGGCCGTTGCCTACACGTCAAATCGCGGGCTCGAGCATCGTTGTGCGCCGTCGGCGCGCGGTATCACCAGCCGGCAGAATGAGGCTGCGGGGCATTTTCTGGTGCCCGTCGGGCGCCTGCGTCCGACCCAGGCGGCGGTCGGCATGCGCACGGTGGCGGCGAAGCGCCAGAACGTCGAGCGGCGCCGTGCGGACAGCACAAAAATCGAGAAGTTTCTGACCAAGCGGCCAATTCCGGCCGTCAAAGGGCCCGGACGGCACCTCTACATCATCGATCATCACCACCTCGGGCTGGCGCTCTGGCAGGCTGAGATCCAGTGGGCGGTCATCGAACTGGTCGACGATCTGTCGCATTTGCGGCTGCCGTCATTCTGGGAGCGGATGGTGGATGCCGGAACCTTGCATCCGTTCGACGAGCAGAGCCGGCCGATCCATCCCTCGCGGCTGCCCAAGCGTCTCGGCGACCTGCGCCACGATCCCTATCGCGATCTCGCGACGTCGGTGCGCCAGGGAGGCGGGTTCCTCAAGAGCACGGTGCCCTACTCGGAGTTCTCGTGGGCCAACCATTTCCGCGAGCGCATCCCGCTGGAGATGATCGAGGACGATTATGGGCGGGCGGTGCGGCGGGCGATGGCGCTGGCCCGCAAGCGGGACGCCGCCACGCTGCCGGGGTTCCTCGGCCGGGACGGGAAGGGCTAGCACATCATCCGATCCCGCGCGGTCGCCGCCGCTCTGTGACTCGCCGCCGCGAATTCCTCCGCAGCGTGAAGGTCTCCACGTCAGCGAACGGTTCGCCTTTTCGGAGTGCGAGCGTGGGGAGGGCCGGCGACCGTCAGGACCGCGCCGGCGCCGAGTTTTGCGGCGGGGCAAGCGTGCCGCCGGCCGCCTTCCAGGCGGCCATACCGCCGTGGATGTGACAGGTGGCGGCGAGGCCTGTGTCCTGCGCCGCCTGCACCGCCATGGCCGATCGTTCGCCGAATGCGCAGTAGAACACCAGCCGGCGGGTGGCGGCCAGTTCGTGCAGGATGCCGCCGCGGCCGATGTTCTCCTGCAGGGCCGGATAGGGCGCGTGCAGGGACCCTGGGATCTCGCCGTGGTGGTCGCGCTCGCGGCGCTCGCGCAGGTCGACGAATGCCACGTCCCGGCGGCCGACGAGGGCCATGGCGGCCTGCGGCGTCAACGCCCATCCCCGCCGCGCGATCTCGTCCTGCGCCAGCCCGACCCGCAGATTGGCCGGCACCGCGACGTCCATCATCTTGGGATTGGGCAGGTTCAGGTTGGCCATGAGCTGCACGTAGTCGTCGACCGACTTGACCTGGAGACGGGGGTTGAACGCCCGCTCCTCGGCGATGGTGCTGACGGTGTCGCCCTTGTAGTCGTGGGCAGGGTAGACCAGCGTCTCGTCGGGCAGGCGCAGCAGCCGCTGGAAGATCGACTCGTACTGGGCCCTGGCGTCACCGTTCTGGAAATCGGTGCGGCCGGTGCCGCGGATCAGCAGCGTATCGCCGGTGAAGACCCGGTCGGCCATGGTGAAGGAATAGGAATCGTCGGTGTGGCCCGGCGTATAGATGACGCCGAGGCTCAGGCCCTCGATGTCGATGGTCTCGCCGTCGGCGACGCGCATGGAGACGATGTCGGCCTTGCTCTGCTCGCCCATCACGGTGATGCAGCGTGTGCGGTCGCGCAGCGCGCCGAGGCCGGTGATGTGATCGGCGTGCAAGTGGGTATCGACCGCCTTCACCAGCCTGAGATCGAGGTCGTTCAGCAGCTGGATGTAGCGGTCGACCTTTTCGAGAACGGGGTCGATGATCAGCGCCTCGGCGCCGCGGCGGCTGGCGATCACGTAGCTGTAGGTGCCCGACGTGGCGTCGAAGAGCTGGCGGAAAATCATCCTGGTCTCCTCCCTGCGACCTGCCGCGCCTCGATGGAACGAAATTTGTCGGCGTTCCATGCGATGGCCAATCTACGCGCATGGTGCGTCGGGTACAATTCGATCGCTTCGGACTCCGGCCGAGCCTTGAGACGCAGGCTTCGCACGTGGCTCTTGCGCGGCCCGATCAAGCGGTCGGGAGGCTGCGCGGTCCCGGTGTCAGCAGCCTCAGCACGGCCAGCACTACGAGGAACCCGCCCGAGAGCAGGGCGATGCAGCGCTCGTTCTCGGCGACCGACGGCAGCGCCCATTTCTGGGCGACGGCCTGCCAGTCCGCGACGGACCGCACGTCGATGCCGCCGGCAAAGCCCAGGAACGGCGCCGCCAGAACCAACAGCAGCACTCCAATGAGAAGGCGCAACATCGGGTACCTCGCTGATCACGGAAGGTGCCACGGAAGATGCGTTACGAAGCCTTCCGGGTCTCGGCACGCTGCGTGTACGCACGCTTGTCGAAACAACTTAAGGTTACATCAGCCTGTGTCAGGGTAGCAAGTGGCGGCCCGGTGCCAGCGCCGACACGCCCCCGGCGCCTCAGGCCTGACGCCCGTGGTGGTAGACTGCCAGACCGGCCGACGACTGCTATCCAAAACCCGACGCGACGCGTACAATTTCGTCATGGCGGTGCCGACAGAGACAGATCCCGCGACAGCGGCCCTTTGGTCACCACCGGTCGGCGTGGCGGCTGAACGCGACCTCTGCACCGACTGCGGGATTTCCCGGACCACCGAGCCGAAGCGCTGCGGACGCGCCTGTCAGTTCATCCGGCCCGATTACGATCGCCTGGAGCGGCAGGCGCACGGCCGCGCCCGCGACGCCGCCCGTCCGGACGAGGTCTTCTTCGGCCCCTTCCGCCGCATGGTGCGCGCGGCGCTCGCTCCCCCGCGGCCGGGTGCCCAATGGACCGGGATCGCGACGCGCATCGCGGAACGGCTGCTGGAAACCGGCGCGGTCGAGGCGGTGCTGACGATGGCACCGGACCCGGCGGATCGCTGGCGCCCGGTCCCCGTCCTCGTGACGCGGGCGGAGGGCATGGCCGCGTGCCGCGGCATGCGGATGGGCTATGCGCCGCTGCTGGCCCTGCTCGAGCCGGCGCGGGCGCGCGGGTTCACCCGGCTCGCGGTGATCGGCATACCCTGCCAGATCTATGCCTTGCGGGCGCTCGAGCGCGAGCTCGGTTTCGAGCGGCTCTACGTGATCGGCACGCCCTGCTCCGACAATACGACAACGGAGAATTTTCACAGCTTTCTCGCCCTGCTCGCGGCCGATCCCGCCACCATCACCTACCTGGAGTTCCGGGCCGACTATCACGTCGAGCTGCGCTTCACGGACGGCCGGGTCCAGGAGATCCCGTTCCTCCAGTTGCCGATCTCGCAACTGCCACCGGATTTCTTCCCACTCACCTGCCGCACCTGTGTCGACTACACGAACGTGCTGGCGGACATCACCGTCGGCTACATGGGCGGGCAGGGCGAGCAATGGCTGCTGGTGCGCAATGCGCGCGGCGAGGAACTGCTGGGGCTGCTCGGCGACGAGGTGCGTTTGTCCGAGCCGGGCAGCGCCGGCCGGCGCGCGGGCGCGGTCAAAGGCTTTCTCGCCAACGTCGAGCGGGCGGCCGGCGGACTGCCGCTCAGGTCGATGCCGAACTGGCTCAGGCCGGTGGTCGGCTGGCTGATGCCGAGGATCGGTCCGCGCGGGCTCGAGTTCGCGCGGGCGCGCGTCGAGATGAAGGCTATCGAGACGGTTCTGCATCTGCGCCGCCACGTGCCGCGCCGTTTGCGGTCGATGGTTCCGCCCCACGTGTGGGCGCTGGTGCGCCCCTATGGACTGACGCCGCGCGACGATGAGCGGCCGCGCCCAGAGGAGGATCGCGCTGCGACCGGCGGACCGGCGGTGCCATGAGGACGGCCGCTCTGGCGCGCCTCGCCAACCCGGTTCTGCTGATCCTGGCCCTGCTCGCCATCGCCGTTTCGCTCGGCAACCTCAGATCGGCGACCGGTGGTATCACCGCCGCCGACTTCCGGATCGGCGACATCCCGGCCCGCGTCTACCGGGCGCTGCCCGCGCAGCCGGCGCCGGTTGTCGTCATCGCGCACGGCTTTGCCGGCTCGCAGCAACTCATGCAGTCGTTCGCGTTCACGTTCGCGCGCAACGGCTACATCGCCGTCACGTTCGATTACGCGGGTCATGGCCGCAATCCTCGTCCGCTGACCGGCAGCATCACGGAGGAGACCGGCGCGACGCGGACCCTGGTGGCTGAAACGGCCCGCGTCGCGGCGTTCGCGCGCGGGCTCGGCGACGGGCGGCTCGCCGTGCTCGGCCATTCGATGGCGTCGGACATCGTCGTGCGGTTCGCCCAAGAGACGCCCGGCGTGGCCGCGACCATCGCCGTCTCGATGTTCTCGCCCGCGGTCACCGAGACGCGCCCGGCGAACCTGCTCGTGCTGGTCGGGGATTGGGAGGGCATGCTGAAGGCGGAAGCGCTGCGCGTGGTCGGGCTGGCGGCGGCGCCCGTTGCTGCGAAGCCCGGCACGACCTACGGGTCGCTGGCCGACGGAACGGCGCGCCGGACCGCGTTCAGTCCGTCGGCCGAGCATGTGGCGGTGCTGTTCAGCGCCACGAGCATGGCCGAAGCCCTCGACTGGCTGGACGGCACGTTCGCCGTATCGCGCACGACGCCGCCGGAACTGCCGGTTCGCGGCCCCTGGATCCTGCTGCTGCTGGCCGGCGCGGTGGTGGCGGCCCGGCCGCTCTCGGCGCTCCTGCCGGTCGTCTCGGACCCGCCTGCCGGCGCGGGGCTGTCCTGGTCCCGTTTGTGGCTGCCGGTGCTCGCACCGATGATCGTCACGCCGCTGCTGCTCAGGGTCCTGCCGACGCACTTCCTGCCGGTGCTGGTCGGTGACTACCTGGCGGCTCATTTCGCGGTCTACGGCCTGGTGACCGGCGGCCTGCTGCTCGGCTTGCGGCCGCGTCCGGCGGGGCCGTCTCCTCTGCCAGCGCGGCGGTGGGCGCTGGCGGCCGGCGCGGCCGGTCTCGTGCTGTATGGATTCGCCGCCCTCGTCTGGCCGATCGATGCGCTCGTTACGTCGTTCCAGCCCGGGCCCGAGCGGATCGCGCTCGTCCTTGCGATGCTGGCCGGCACGCTCGCGTTTTTTCTCAGCGACGAATGGCTGACCCGCGGCACCGGTGCCGGACGCGGCGCCTATCCGGCCTCGAAGATCGCGTTTCTCGTCTCGCTGGCGATTGCGGTCGCGCTCGATTTCTCGCGGCTGTTCTTCCTCGTCATTCTCATACCGATCATCGTGCTGTTCTTCGTCGTCCATGGCCTGTTCAGCGCCTGGGCCTACCGGCGCACCGGACATCGGTTCGTCGGCGCCATCGCGAACGCCGTCGCGTTCGCCTGGGCCATCGGTGTCACTTTCCCGCTGCTGGCGGGCTGAAGGGGCCCGAGTGGATGCGGCCAGCCTGTCGGCCGATCGCGCGCCGTGCCGCGCGCTCGTGGTTCAGCGGATCGGTGCGGCTGCTACGCCTTGACCATCCGGCCGTTCAGTGGGGGCGCGCCTCAGCCGCGACGGCGGCCTGATCGATCACCACGTTGCGCCGGCCACTCGCCAGCAGCGCGTCGGTCAACGAGCCAATCCGTTCGGCGTTGTCGTCGAACAGCTCGGCCAGCAGAGCAACTGCGGTTTCCGCGCCCGCGAAAGCTTCGAGGCCGTCCCGCGTGATGCGGCAGATATGACCCTGATGGAAGTACACGATGCCCTGTTCACTGCGGTAGATGTCCTGCACCATGTCGTCCTCCCTTGGTCGTCGTTCAGCCTTCCGCTACGTGATTGTCGTGCGACAACTTAAGCGCGATCGCGCCGAGCTGGAAACTCAATTCGCGCAGTTCCGCACAGCCACTTGAGGTCGAAAGGCTCGCGCTGCATCGCAGCATTTTCGGCCATGCGGCCGTGGGCGTGCCGGCGTTGCCGACTGCCCGCGGTTCTCCCTGGGATGGGGCCGCCATCGCGCCGGCCCGCGCCGATCAGAAGCGTTCGGGCCTGACGACCGCGACATCCGAGACGGTGACGAGGCCGATTTGGCCGGAGACTACGGCAAAGACCGCTTCGAGCACGGTATCGACCTTGGCGGCATCGACGATGCACATGATCGCGACCATCTGACCGGCGTTGCCGATCTGGTCGTCGGCCGACCACGTGCCGGTCTGGCCGCGCCCTGCGATGACGGGCAACACGGAGTAACCGGTGACGCCGGCCTTTTCGAGCCGCTCGCTCACGCGGCGCAGCACTGGCATTTCGATCAGAAGATCGATCCGCTTCTTGGGATGGGTTTGCATGCGGCTCTCTCCGGTCAGTGTGTCGCCCGCGCAAGGGCGCTCGCGATCGAGATGTAGAGGGGGATGCCGACGACAAGATTGAATGGGAACGTCACGCCGAGCGACATCGTCAGTGAGATTGCGGGATTGGCCGCCGGAAGGGCCAATCGCAGGGCCGCCGGCACGGCAATGTAGGAGGCGGAGGCCGCAAGGGTCATCATCACGGCGGTGCCGCCTGCCGACAGTCCAATGGCAACGGACAAGACCGCGGCGATGCCGGCACCGATCAATGGCATCAGGATCGCGAAGGCACCGAGAGACGGCGTCAGGTGTTTGCGTCCGTGTCGCAGACCACGGCCGGCGACCAGACCCATATCGAGCAGGAACAAGCAGAGGAAGCCCGGGAAAAGATCGATGAGGAACGGTTTCACCGTCGCGAGGCCGCTCGGGCCGGAAATCATGCCGACGAAGAAAGCGCCGACGAGCATGACGACCGAGCCGTTCAGCAGCACCTCCCGCCATACGCTGGGCCCGCCGGCTTGTTCGACTTGCTTGCGGTGCGGGCGCGCGAGCTGGAGGGCCGCCACGATGGCCGGCGTTTCCATGGCCGCGGCCACCGCGACCATATAGCCCTCGAAGGGTACGCCGAGTTGAACGAGCGCGCCGGTGACAGCCGCGAACGTCACGGCCGAGATCGACCCGTAATGCCCCGCGACGGCAGCCGCGTCGATCGCGCTGAGGCGGCTCGTCCGCATGAGAATGGCATAGGCCAGGATCGGGGTCGCGAAGGAGAGCGCGATACCTGCCGCGATCGTGGCGACGAGCCGACCGTTCAAACCATAATGAGCGACCTCGACGCCACCACGAAAGCCGATCGACATCAGCAGATAGAGCGAAATGAGTTTGGCGACCGGCTCGGGGACGGACAGGTCGGACCGTGCGAAGGCGGCGGCGAGGCCGAGGACGAAGAACAGCACCATCGGCGAAGTGAGATTCTGTGCGGCAAGCTCGGCGAGTGGCATGCGGCTCCCCTTGGCCAACAACGGTGCCGCAGCCGGCTGCTGCGACGCCGGCCGGCAGGACATGCAACGTCCAAGTGCCGGCGGGCGGGGCGAACCTAGCGTTCGACGGACAGTTGTAAAATTGATAATGAGAACTTCAATGATTGACGTTTCAAATCTAAGGTGCCGTGCCCATGCCGAAGTCTCCGACCAATTTGGACATCGATCTCGTCCGCACGTTCACGACCATCGCGCGGTATTGCAGCTTCACGCAGGCGGCCCAGCGTCTCGGCCGGCAGCAATCGACGATTTCGCTGCAGATCGCCCGGCTCGAAGCGGTTCTGGATACGCGGCTTTTCGAGCGCTCGCCGCGGTCGGTGCGGCTGACGACGGAGGGCCTGATCTTTCTCGAGTACGCGAAGAAAATGCTGGACCTCAACGACGAGGCGGTCGCTCGCTTCGGGGAACCGATGATGACCGGTCTCGTCAGGCTCGGGACGCCGGAGGACTTCTCTACCCGGCACCTTCCCGACGTGCTGGCGCGCTTCGCGCAAGCCTATCCGTCCGTCGCGCTCGAGGTGACCTGCGATCTGACACTCAACCTCATGGCGCGCTTTCGCGCAGGGGATTTCGATCTCGTCTTGGTCAAGCGGGAGCCGATGATGAAAGCCCGCGGCATTCGGGTCTGGCGAGAGCCGCTGGTGTGGGTGTCCGCCAGTCCGGACATTCCGGTCCACGACGGTCCGGTGCCTCTGGTCGTATCGCCGCCGCCGTGTGTCTATCGCAAGCGCGCGACGACAGCGCTCGACAGGGCGCGGCGGCCGTGGCGGGTTTCCTACACGTGCGCAGCGTTGTCGGGGACGCTGGCGGCCGTCAAGGCCGGTCTTGGCCTGGCGGTGCTGCCGAAAGACATGGTGCCAAGCGGGCTGCACGCCTCGAACGGCGGCCAGTTGCCTCACCTCAAGGATACCGAAATCGCACTTCTGCAGGTCAAGGACATGTCCATGCCGGCGCAGCGGCTGAGAGACCACATCGTGCGCTCACTCGGGTGACACGGGTCGCTGGCGGCATCGGGCGCGGGGTTCGCTGGCCGGTCACCGCGGATGCGCCGGGCAGCGCTTCTCAGATCACTAAGATGCTCAAACCGTAGGCAATTTGCTCAGTAAATGACCGTTGCACGAAACTCGATCAAATGCACACATCGGGGTGAACTTGAGACCGAAGGAAGGGGAGACTCCGCATCATGTCGTTCCATCGCATCACGAGGCGTTCGGCGCTTCAGGGTATCGGCGCCGGCGCGCTTGCGGCCGTTGCGGCGCCGACGGTCTTGCGGGCGCAGGCGAAGGAGATCGTGATCGGCGGAGCCGCGAGCCACAAGCCGTGGGTCGAGAAGATCGTGCAGCCGTTCTTCGAGAAAAAATACAACTGCAAGATCGTCTACGAGGGCACGCGCAGTCTCGTGAACCTCGAGAAGATGCAGAAAAACAAGGACAAGCCCTATCTCTCGGTCGTGCAGATGGACGACCCGGTGATGATCCTGGCCGTCAAGGAAGGCCTGCTCGAGAAGCTCACGCCGGAGAAGGTGCCGAACCTCGCCAAGGTGCGCCCCAACGCGGTGCACATGGGCGGCATGTGGGCCAACTACCTGACGCCGTGGCAGGGCATCGCCTACAACACCAAGGCGCTGCCGAACGGTGTCGCGTCGTGGGCGGACGTGTGGGACCCGAAGTTCAAGGGTCGGGTCATTCTGCCGTCTCTGCAGAACACCGAAGGACTGGCCAACCTGTTCATCGCCTCGCATCTGGCGAGCGGCAAGCCGATGGCCGACGCATTGAAGGACGCCGAGAGCGGCTTCCAGCATCTGGCCAAGCTCAAGCCGAACCTGCTCACCGTCTATACGCAGATGCCGCAGGCGTTCAATCTGCTGGAGCAGGGCGAGGCCTGGATGATCGCCGGCGCGCTGTCGTCGTTCGCCCTGCAGCGCCAGTCCGAGGGCGCCCCGGTGGCGCTGTCGGCGCCGAAGGAAGGCATTTTCGCGAGTCCCTCCGGCATCTGCATCGTCAAGGGCGGCCCGGCGATGGATCTCGCCTATGCCTACGTCAACGAGATGCTGGGCGCCGAGCTGCAAGGGCAGATCGTCGGGCCGACGTTCTCGCTGCCGACCAACACGACGGTGCCGTCGCCGGCCGGCATGCCGTCCAACGTCACCATCCACGGCCTCGACTGGGCGTATGTCGCCGACAACCGCAACGACTGGGTCAAGCGGTGGGACCGCGACATGGCGCTTTGACCGGGTCTGCTCGCGCGGCCGGACGGCGGGCGCGCGAGCGCACGGGATGAGGATGTGGGCACCGGGATGGACGCTTTCCTAGAGATCGCCGGCGCCGAGCGATCGTTCGGCCCGGCGCGGGTGCTCGGCGGTGTCGACCTGGCGGTGGCCAGCGGCGAGTTCGTGTCGCTGCTCGGCCCGTCCGGGTGCGGAAAGACGACGCTGCTGCGCATCGTCGCCGGCCTGCTGGCGCCGGATGCCGGCACGGTCCGTCTCGACGGCGTGGACATCACCGGCAAGCCGCCGCACCACCGCGACGTCGGGGTGGTGTTCCAGAGCTACGCGCTGTTCCCCCACCTCACGGTCGCCGAGAACGTGGCGTTCGGGCTCGAGGCGCGCAAGACGCCGCGCGCGGAGATCCGCGCCGCCGTGTCGCGCTTCCTCGAACTCGTCCACATGTCCGAGCTCGCCGACCGCTCGGTGCGGGCGCTGTCGGGCGGGCAGCAGCAGCGGGTGGCGGTGGCGCGCGCGCTCGCGGTGCGGCCGAAGCTGCTGCTGCTCGACGAGCCGTTCAGCGCGCTCGACCGCAAGCTGCGCGAGACCATGCAGATCGAGCTCAAGCGGCTGCTGCGTGAGCTGTCGATCACGGCGGTGTTCGTCACGCACGACCAGGACGAGGCGCTGATGATGTCGGATCGCATCGCGGTGATGAACCGCGGTGCCATCGAGCAGCTCGCCGATCCGCTGACGGTGTATCATCGTCCGGCGAGTGCGTTCGTGCTGGGCTTCGTCGGCCTGTCGAGCCGCATCCACGGCGTCGCGGGGGCGCCGTCGGCCGATGGCATCGTGACGGTGGCGACGGCGTTCGGTCCGATCCGCGCGCGGGGACAAGCCACTCAGGGCGAGGCCGTGTTCGTGGCGATCCGGCCCGAGCGGATGACCATCATGGCCCCGGCCGACGGCGCGGTCACCCTTGCGGCGACGCTGCGCGACGTGGTGTTCCAGGGCTCGAAGGTCCAACTCCACTTCGACGGTACGGGCGCGGACCAGATCATCGTCGAGACGACGCAGTTGCCGCCGAGCGGCTTCGAGATCGGGCAGCCGGTGCGCATCTCCTTTGCCGCCGAGGACGCGCTGGTGTTTCCGGCAGAGGTGGCGCGATGAGCGCCGTGCCGGCACGCCGCGTGCCGTTCGACCGCGTCTCGCTGCTGGCGGTGCCGGCGCTCGGCTATCTCACCGTCGTCTATGCGCTGCCGATCGTCTGGCTGCTGCTGCGCAGCGTGACCGGCCCGCACGGGTTCACGCTGCAGCCGCTGGCGAGCTTTCTCTCCGACCCGTTCAACTGGCGGGTGATCGGCAACACGCTGAAGATCGCCGGCCTCGTCACGCTGGTCTGTCTGGTGATCGGCTATCCGACCGCGTTCGCGCTGGCGTGGTCGCGCGGGTGGGCGCAGGTGGTGCTGCTGTCGGCGATCATCCTGCCGCTGTCGGTCGGGGTGGTCGTCAAGGCGTTCGCCTGGCAGATCGTGCTGCGCCGCGACGGCGTCGTCTCGTCGGCGCTGACCACGCTCGGGCTCGCCGACGAGCCGGTGCGGCTGCTGTTCACCGAGACCGGGCTGGTGCTGGGCGCGGCCAACGTCTTCCTGCCATTCATGATCCTGCCGATCTACTCGGTTGTGAAGCTGATCGACGCGCGGTTGCTCGAAGCGGGGGCGACGCTCGGGGCGGGGCCGCTCTATCGGTTCCACCGCATCACGCTGCCGCTGACCATGCCGGGCGTCGTCACCGGCATCGCGTTCGTGTTCTCACTGTCGGTGTCGATGTTCGTGATCCCGAGCCTGCTGATCGGCGACCGCTATCAGACGCTGGCGACGCTGACCGGCCGCTCGTTCCTGCTGATGCGCAACGAGCAGCTCGGCTCGACCACCGCGACCGTGCTGCTGGTGCTCGCGGTGTCGGTGGTGGTGGCGGCGGCCGTTCTGGCCCGGCGGGTCGGGAGGAGCGGATGACGCGCACCGAGCGGGCGGCCGCTGCGGCCGCCTGGATCCTGGCCGGGCTGGCGGTCGTGTTCCTGGTCACGCCGCTGGTCGTGACGATGGCGGTGTCGTTCGGCTCGACGGCCGTGTTCACGCTGCCGCCGCCCGAGTGGTCGCTGCGGTGGTACGCCAAGCTGTCGCGCACCAGCGGGCTGCTGCCCTCGGTGCTGACGTCGCTGCAGATCGCGGCGCTGTCGACGGCCATCGCGCTGGTGCTCGGGGCGCTGTGCGCGATCGCGCTGGTGCGGGGCCGGTTCGCGGGGCGCGAGGCGATCGCCACCTTCCTGGTATCGCCGCTGATGCTGCCGGGGCTGGTGATCGGCATCGCCATGCTGCAGGCGTTCCGTGAGATGGGCCTGCGCGGGGCGTGGCTCAGCCTGCTGGTCGCCCACGTGGTGATCGCGCTGCCCTATGTAGTGCGCACGGTGGTCGGCGCACTGCAACTGTTCGATTTCGCGCTGATCGATGCGGCGCGGACGCTCGGGTGCTCTTATCTCGAGGCCGTCCGCAAGGTGATGGTGCCGGCGCTGGCGCCGGCGTTCCTCACGTCCGGCATGTTCGCGTTCCTGGCGTCGATGGACAATTATCCGATCTCGATCTTCTTCACCGATGCGTGGACCAAGACATTGCCGATCCAGATGTTGCAGTATGTCGAGGAAAGCCCCGATCCGACCATCGCGGCGATCTCCTCAGGCCTGATCCTGCTGGCGGTGATCGCGCTGTTGATCGGCGACCGTCTGGTCGGGCTGAAACGGCTGGCCGACTTCTGAGGCACCATGACGGGCGACGCGCGGCGGACGACACGGGATTACCGGGGCTATGGGGGCACGCCACCGGCGGTGCGCTGGCCCGGCGGGGCGCGACTGGCGGTGTCCATCGTCGTCAACGTCGAGGAAGGGGCGGAGTTGTCGCTATCGCAGGGCGACGAGCGCAACGAGCACATCTACGAGGCGGTCGAGCGGGTCGAGGGCACGCCGGACCTGTGCATGGAGAGCCACTTCGCCTACGGCACGCGCGCCGGATGGCCGCGCATCCGCCAATTGCTCAAGCGCTACGGCGTGCCGGCGACCCTCAATGCCTGCGGGCGGGCGCTGGCGCTGTCTCCGTGGCTCGCGGCTGAGGCGGTGGCCGACGGGCACGAGGTGTCGTCGCACGGCTGGCGCTGGGAGCGGCAGGTGCACATGACGGAGAGCGAGGAGCGGGCGGTCATCGGCAAGGCTGTCGCGGCCATCACGGCGGCCGCCGGGACGCCGCCGGTCGGATGGCACACGCGTTCGGCGACCTCGGCCAATACCCGTCGGCTGCTGGTCGAGCACGGCGGGTTTCTGTACGATTCGAACGCCTACGACGACGATCTGCCGTATGTCGAGACGGTGCTCGGGCGGCCGCACGTCGTGCTGCCCTATGCCTTCGACACCAACGACATGCGCTTCTACAACGGCGGCGGGTTCGTGTTCGCGGAGGATTTCGCCCGCTACTGCTGCGACGCCTTCGACCGGCTTTACGCCGAGGCGGCCGAGGCGCCGCGCATGCTGTCGGTCGGCCTGCATCTGCGCATCATCGGCCGGCCGGCGCGGATCGGCGGGCTGGAGCGCTTTCTCCACCACGTGGCCGGCCATCCCGACGTGTGGTTTGCCCGCCGCGACGAGATCGCCCGGGTCTGGCGCGCCGGTGTCGGCTTGCCGCCCTGGGAGCCGTCGCCCGCCCTGTCGGCGTTCCCGGCCTGAGAGAGAGAGGGCGCCGGCGGTCAACGGCCGCCGCGCTCTTCGATCCGGCGCACGACGGCGCGGACGGCGGCGGGGATCGGTTCGATGATCGGCACGGGGAAGTGCGAGGCCAACGCCCGGGCGGCGACGGCCAGCGGCCCGCCGCCGATGACGACGGCGGCGGCGCCGTGGGCGATGGCAAGGCGGGTCGCTTCGGCCAGCGCCTCGGTCAGTTTCTGCGGGTCGGCCGTCAGCGCCTCGGGGTCGCCGCCGGTCAGGAACACCCCGCGATAGGCGCCGGCGTGGCCGAGCTCTGCCACACGGCGATCGATCGACGGGACCAGGCGCGGCGTGGTGGTGACGATCGCGAACGGGCGGTCGCCGGCCGCCGCCTCGGCGATGCCGGCCTCGCCGATGCCGACCACGGGAATGGTGAGGGCGCGGGCCAGTTCCTCCCGGCCCGGATCACCGAAGGCGGAGACGATGACGCCCACGGCGGCGGCATCGACGGCGGGGGCGAGCGCCGCGACGGCCTGGCGCGCGGTCGCGAGCGCGGCGGCGTCGGTGATGAGTGGGGCGCCGAAGCGGGCGGTCAGGCCGGCGACGCGAAAGCCCGCGGGTGCGCAGGCGGCGGCGATCTCGACCATGCGCGCGGTGGTGGGCGCGCTCGTGTTCGGGTTGACGAGCAGCAGAAGTCCGGCCGGCCCCTGGTCATCCGCCATCGGCGCACCACCGTTCGGCCGGAGGCTTCTGGCCGGCGCCAGGGCTAGCGCGCGTAGGATCCGAATTCGACGTCATGCAGGGCCTCGAACCTCGTCGGTGACCAGCCAAGCTCCCGCCGGGTCTTGTCGGCCGCGAGACGTTTGTTGACGGACAACCTCAGCCCCCGCACGCCACCGAGTTCGAACATGCGTTCGAGCGAAACACTCTGAGCGGTATCGCCCGCCCCGATCATGCGGCTGATCGCGTGTGCGAGGTCCTTCTGGCAGACCTCCTCGGCGACCGCGTGATAGATGCCCCGGTGAATACCGCGCTCGATCACCAGCCGATACAGGCTGACGACGTCGTCGAGGTGGACGTAGCCATGGGTGGTTTCCCCCGGGCCCGCGTAGGGCGCCACCCCGTTCTTGCGCGCAATCTCGATGTGCTTGGGAATGTCGATGCTGCCGCCGTAGCCGTAGATGTTGCCCGGTCGAACGATCATGCCGCGCAGGCCGTCGGCCTGCAGCAAGGCCTGCTCGGCTTCGACCCTGGCCTTGATCGCGGCCTCCAATTCCTCGACGAATGCCAACGGCGTCTCGAATTGCGCCGGTGCGAACTGCGCCCGGGTGAGCGGCAATTTCGCGTCTTCGGGGTAGGCCGGATCCGACTTGCCGCCGCCGGCGAATGTGCCGAAAACGGCGGAGCCACTCGTGAAAACCAGTGTCTTGTCGCGGCCCTGCAATGCGCGCGTGAGCGCAATCACCGCGTCCCTGTCGGCGCTGAAGGCCTTGGCGTCGCCGAGCCCGCCGCCGGCGCTGGCCGTGCACACGACGACATCGGGGTCGACGTCGAGGATGGCGGCGGACAATGCCGAGGGTTCGCGCAGGTCACCGAGCGCGGCCTCGAAACCTTGTCTGCGGAGTTCGTCCAGCGCCGATGCGGAGCGCGTCATCCCGATGACGACATGCCCATCGGATTTGAGAGCGTTCCCGAGGGCCTTTCCGATGTAACCCGATATGCCGACGATCAGGATTCTCATGTCTGCTGCCCGAAGTTGGATCGCCGCCGGTCTCGCGGGCTCGAGGTTCCGCCTGATGATACGAACTCCGAACCAGGCGCGATAGCGTCAGGATCGCCTGTCGGCCGACCGGCAGCTCGGGTCCCGTAAGAAAAGACCGCGATAGGAGAAGCACGAGCAGGTCTATGTTCCATCTCGACCGCCGAGATCGTTGAAGTATTCAAGCGCATGTTCGATCAGCCGCCGCACATTTGCGGGTCTGAAGCGCTCCGGCATGTAGACGATCGAGAGCGGCGGATGGGGGTTGATGTGGTCCGGCAGCACGTTGGCGAGGCGGCCCTGCTTGATATCGTCGGCGACCACGCCGAACGGATACCGCGCGATGCCTGCGCCCGCCAGTGTCCAGTGCTTGATCGCAAGGCTGCTCGTCGTGGTCACCCGGCAGGTCATCTCGACCTCAGTGCTGCGGCCTTCGGGCCCCTCGAGCCGGAACGACTGGCGCTGGCCGAAGGCCGTGAAGCCGATCAGCGGATGGCTTGCCAGATCGGCCGGGATCGCGATCGCTGGAGACCGCGCCAGGTAGGCCGGCGCCGCGACGAAGACGTTGTGGTCGCTGGCGAGGCGCCGGGCCACGAACGGCCCATCGGCAATGCCGCCGATCCGGAATGCCACATCTAAGCGCTGCTCGATCAGGTCGAGCATCTGGTCGGTCGCGACGGCGTCGATCGCGATGCCGGGGTAGCGTGCGAGGAAGGCGGCCAGCATCGGGATCAGCGTGGCGTCGGCAATCCCCGACGGCATCGAGATGCGGATCGTGCCGTGCGGCGCTTCGGCCTCCTTGGCGGCCGCGATCGCCTCGGCGGCCTCCTTGGCGATCGTACGGCCATGGCGGGCGAGCACGGCGCCGACGGCCGTCAGTGCCACGCCGCGTCCGCTGCGATGCAGCACCTTGGCGCCGACCTCCCGCTCCAGCTCGGCGATATGATGGCTGATCGACGACTTGACCACGCCGAGCCGCCGGGCGGCTGCCGAAATGCTGCCGCTATCGGCGATCTCGGCCAGGACCGTGAGGCGGTGGATGCTTTCGGGGCGCATCGTTCTAATCCATAGAACGTGGGGTTCGGCTCAAGATAACTATCGCCGTATCGGGTCGAAAGATAGCTTCCGTCCAACGTTGATGGAGGCCGCTCCCATGATCCTCGACCGCCGCACCACAGTCGCCGGGCTCGGCGCCACCCTGCTCGCCGGACCGGTCCGCGCACAGGGCCGCGGCGCGGCCCCGGCCGGCTTCACCGGACAGGTGTTCCTCACCGAGAAGGGCGGCGTGCGCCTGCACACCTATCTCGCCGACCCCAAGGGGGCGTTGGTGACGTCACACGTCATCGAGGGTGCGAGCAGCCTCGTCGTCGTCGACGGGCAGTTCCAGCCACACGCGGCGCTGGAGCTCAAGGTCTATGTCGAGAGCCTTGGCAAGCCGGTGCGGCGCTTGATTGTCAGCCACCAGCATCCCGATCACTGGTTCGGCATCCATCACTTCCGCAAGATGGGCGTGCATGCCGGTCCGATGACGGCCAAGTTCCTCTCGGAGAACGCCGCCAACGTCGTCGCCGAACGCAAGGCCGATTCATCAGCTCCGGACGTGGCCGCCACACTCGCCGAGGGCAGCGAAACCATCGACGGCATCGCGCTGCGATACAGGCTCGTTCTGAACACCGAGGCGCCGGAGAACCTCGTCGTCGAGGTTCCCGCCGTCGGCGCCGCGATCGTGCAGGACATCGTCTACA
>JBMOGA010000051.1:0-28667 GCA_049318625.1 Hyphomicrobiaceae bacterium | reverse complement strand
CCGACGGACGAGGCCCGGCTCAAGGCGCTCGGCGACGAGGGTGTAACCGCGCTGATCTGCGACTCGACCAACGCCTTCCGCGAGGGCGTGTCGCCATCGGAGAGCGAGGTCTCGAAGTCGCTCGCCGAGATCATCAAGAAGGCGAAGCGCCGGGTGGCGGTGACGACCTTCGCGTCGAACGTCGCGCGGCTCAGGGCCGTCGCCGATGCAACTCGAGCGGCTGGCCGGCGGCTGGTGGTGGTCGGGCGCGCCATGCACCGGGTGATCCAGGTGGCGATCGACACCGGGTATCTGCCGGAGGACTTCACCTATCTCGACCAGGACCGGTTCGCGGATTTGGCCGCCCACGACGTGGTCGCGCTGTGTACCGGCAGCCAAGGGGAGCCGCGCGCCGCGCTGGCCCGCATCGCCGAGAGCCAGCATCCGAACGTGTCGATGAGCCAGGGCGATCTGGTGATCTTCTCGTCGCGGACAATTCCCGGCAACGAGAAGGCGGTGAACCGGATCCAGAACAATCTGGCGCGGCTCGGCTGTGAAATCATGACGGACGCCGATGCGCTGGTGCACGTGACGGGACATCCCCGCCGCGGCGAGCTGCGCCAGCTCTACGGCTGGCTGAAGCCGGCCATCGCGGTGCCGATGCACGGCGAAATGCGGCACCTCAAGGCGCACGGCGAACTCGCGCGCGCGCTCGGGGTGGCCGATATCCGGACGATCTGCAACGGCGAAGTGGCGCGGATCGCGCCGGGGCCGTCGCAGCTGGTCGGCGAGGTTCCGGTCGGGCGCATCTTCCGCGACGGGCGCCTGATCGTCGACGACAACGATGGGCCGGTCCGTGAGCGGCGCAAGCTCTCCCATGTCGGCGTCGTGATGGTGGCGCTGGTGCTGTCGCGCCGTGGCGAACTGGTCGGCGACCCGGATTGCGAGATCGACGGCGTGCCCTACGAGACGACCGATGGCTATGCCATGGAAGACGTGGTGCTCGATGCGGTCGAAGCCACACTGAAAAGCCTGCCGGCGCAGCGGCGCAAGGATGTCGAGTTGGTGCGCGAGGCGGTGCGTCGCGGCGTCCGCGCCGCCGTCGACCAGGTCTGGGGTAAGAAGCCCATCGTCAAGGTCTTGATCACGCAGTTGGACAGCAAGGGTTGAAGGAGGCCCGGTAGCCATGATCGGACGTCTCAATCACGTGGCCATCGCGGTTCGCGACATCCGTGCGGCGGCCGAGGTCTACCGCTCGACGCTGGGAGCCGAGGTCTCGGAGGTGGTCGGGCAGCCGGCGCATGGCGTATCGACCGTGTTCATCACGCTGCCCAACACCAAGATCGAACTGCTCGAGCCGCTCGGCGAGGGCTCGCCGATCGCCAAGTTTCTGGAGCGCAACGCCGATGGTGGCGTCCATCACATCTGCTACGAGGTGGCCGACATCCTGGCCGCGCGCGACCAGCTCAAGGCCAAGGGCGCGCGGGTGCTGGGCGACGGCACGCCGAAGATCGGCGCGCACGGCAAGCCGGTGCTGTTCCTGCATCCCAAGGATTTCAATGGCACGCTGGTCGAGCTCGAGCAGGCCTGAGGTGAGTGGACCGGGAGCACAGGGGTGAGTGTAACGCTCGGACTCGCGCTGTATTTCATCATCTGGTGGACGACGCTGTTCGCGGTGCTTCCGTTCGGCGTGCGCACCCAGGACGAGGGCGGCGAGGTCGTACCGGGCACGCCCGGCAGCGCGCCAATCCTGCCGCGGCTCGGCCGCGTGTTCCTGGTGAATACGGCGGTGTCGAGCGTGGTGTTCGTCATCGTATGGGCGGTGATGCACTTCGGCCTGATCACGCCCGAGACGTTTCCGAGCCCGATCCCGCGCGATCTGACGGAGCGCAAGGGTTGAGGCGTCGGTCGGACCGGCGACGCGACCATATTGCGTCTTATGGTCCGATGCGGCTGCGGGTATGGGTCGAGCCTGAGCACGCCACGTCAGCCGAGTCGCCCGATGCCGAGCTTCTCGACCCGCCGCCGGGTCCCCTTCACGCCGAGCCAGATGTTCGACCTCGTCGCCGACGTGGAGAAGTATCCGCGGTTCCTGCCGCTCTGTGAGGGGTTGGTCATTCGCAGCCGCGGCGAGAAAGACGGCCGCGAGGTGCTCGTGGCAGCAATGACGGTCGGCTACAAGGCGATCCGCGAGACCTTCACGAGCCGGGTGGCGCTCGATCCCGCCGGCGCCCGCGTCGATGTTAGCTATGTCGACGGGCCGTTCCGTTACTTGGAGAACGGCTGGAAGTTCGTCGCCACAAGCGATGGCGGGTGCGATGTGGTGTTCGACATCTCCTACGAGATGAAATCGAAGATGTTCGAACTGCTGGTCGGCGCCGTGTTCGAGCGCGCGTTCCGGAAGTTCGCCGAAGCCTTCGAGGCGCGCGCCTTGCAGGTTTACGGCCCGCCGCAGCGGCCGGCCATCACGCTGGCTTGAGGGCGCCTTCAAGCAGTTCGAGAGCGGTCGCGACGCTCGCGCTGCGAATGGGGCCGCGTCCGATATCCCCGAACCGCATCTCGCGGTGGACGGTCGCCCCGCCACGGGTGGCAACGGCAAGATGGACCAAGCCGACCGGTTTTGCGTCGCTGCCGCCGCCCGGCCCCGCCACGCCGGTGATGGCGACGGCAGCGTGGGCCAGGGAGGCCTCGATAGCACCCTCGGCCATGGCCCGCGCCACGATTTCGCTGACGGCGCCGTTCTGCGCCAGGGCCCCCGCAGGAACGCCGAGGCAAGCCATCTTGGCGTCGTTGGAATAGGTGACGAACCCGCGCTCGACGACATCGGAGGAGCCGGGGATCTCGGTCAGCAGGGCCGCGACCAGGCCGCCGGTGCAACTCTCGGCCGTAGCGATCTTCCAGCCCCGGGCCCGATAGGCGGCGAGGAGGGCTTCGGCGCGGGTGAGCAGGTCGGTCGGGAACATCGGGGCCTCCGCGTGGGGGTGCCGCGCCGGCGCTGGACCGGGTCGGCGACCATGTCCGCCCCAGCAAACACCAAAGGCGCGCCTTGGGCGAGCGCGCCTTCGATCGTGACGTTGGAGATATGGAGAGAAGAGGGAGAGAGAACGCCCGTGCGGTCGAGAGCCTGCCAGCTCTCAGGCCGCCGCGAGCTTTTCAGCGTGTGCGAGAAGCCCGTCGAGCGTGCTCCTGCTTTCCGGACCCATGACCAGCATGGCACGGCGTTGCGCCTCGACCCAGACCGGGTAGGCGTCCTTGAGGACCGCCTGGCCTTTTGGGGTGAGGTGCAAACCGCGGCCACGACGGCCGGCGGGCGGATCCATGATGATGAGACCGAGCGCCAGGAGGCGCTTCAAATTGCGCGACAGCGTGGATTTCTCGATGTCGAGCGTGAAGCCGATCTCGACGGCGGTGATGCCGTCCTGCTGCGCAAGCTGGGTCAGCAGCGTGAACTGGCTGGCCGTGATGCCGAGCGGCCGCATGGCATCGTCATAGACGCGGGTGACGATGCGGCTCAGTTGGCGCACCCGTGTGGCAAGGCACGTCGCCGACGTGTTCGCGGCGATCTCGGAGACCTCCGGCGATGCCGTCTCGGGCGGCTGTGTCATGATGTTCATTAATTACCCCCGCGACCCCTTGGTCAATACAACCCCCGTGATGAAGGGGCGATTCGGGGTGCGTGGTCAATGTGCGGGAAGGCTGACGGTCGCGATTGCCATGGCTGCGATGCCTTCGCGCCGCCCCGTGAATCCGAGGCGCTCCGTCGTCGTGGCTTTGACGCCGACCCGGTCCGGGGTGAGGGCGAGGATTTCGGCGATGCGGCGGATCATGGTCTCGCGGTGGGGGGCGATCTTCGGCGCCTCGCACAGCAGGGTGACGTCGACGTTGACGATGCGTCCGCCGCGGTCGGCGACCCTGCGGGCGGCATCGGCGAGGAAAAGATGGGACGCGGCGCCCTTCCAGGACGGGTCGCTCGGTGGAAAGTGTTGGCCGATGTCGCCGTCTCCGATCGTGCCGAGCAGGGCGTCGGTCAGGGCGTGCAAGGCGACGTCGGCGTCGGAATGGCCATCGAGGGCGTAATCGTGGGGGACACGGATGCCGCACAGCCAGACATGGTCGCCCGCGGTGAACCGGTGGACGTCGAAGCCCTGGCCGGTGCGGGTCTCCCGGAGCTCCATGCGGTCGCGTGCCATCTCAAGGTCCTCGGCCGTCGTCAATTTCACGTTGCCCTCGGTGCCGGGTACGATCCGGACGGCGAGCCCGGCCCACTCGGCGACCGCGGCGTCGTCGGTGAATGCCGTTTCGCCCGCGGCAGCGGCCTTGCGGTGCGCCGCCAAGATGGGCGCGAAGCGAAACCCCTGCGGGGTCTGGGCGCGCCACAGCCCGGCCCGGTCGATCGTGCCGGCGATCGGACCATGGGCCGTGCCGCGTTTCAGGGTATCGGCCACGGCGAGTGCGGCGATGGCGCCTTCGCTGGCGTCGAGGGCCTGGACGACACCGGTCACCGTGGCCGGGGCAACGAACGGGCGGGCGGCGTCGTGGATCAGCACCTTGTCGGGTTGGCGGGCCGCGAGCGCCTCGAGGCCGGCGAGGACCGAGGCCTGGCGCGTCGCGCCGCCCGTGACTGGCGGCAGGAGGCAATCGCCGAAACCCGCGACCGTCGCATTATAGAGGTGGTGGTCGTCGGGATGAATGACAACCTGGAGGAGATCCGGGGCGATGGCATCGCGCAGGGCCTCGATCGTGTGCGCCAGCACCGGCCGGCCGGCCAGCAGGGCGTACTGCTTGGGGCCGCCTGCTGCGGCGAGGGCGCGGCTGCCTCGGCCGGCGGCGACGACTAAGACGGCGACGGTCACGCCTGCTCTCTCTCGGATAGCGGATGGCTCCTCTTCGCATAGCGGATCGGACGGCGCCTCCACAAGCCGGTGCATTTCGCGCTTGCGAAAGGAACCGCGCCTGACTATCGTGCTCAGAAAAAAGGCAGATTTTGTTGATGCCTAATTTGTGATCAAACAGCTGTGACATCGAGCAGACTGCCACTCAACATCGGACCTTTGGCCCTGCGCAATCCTGCGCTGCTGGCGCCGATGTCCGGCGTCACGGATCTGCCGTTCCGCCGACTGGCGCATCGCTTCGGGGCGGGTCTGGTGGTCTCGGAGATGATCGCCAGCGAAGAACTGGCGCGATCACGGCCGATCGAGCTCAGCCGGGCGGCCGGTCGGGAACTCGGCCCATTTGTTATACAACTTGCGGGCCGCGAGGCCCATTGGATGGCCGAGGGGGCGCGCATCGCCGAGGGGCTCGGTGCCCAAATTATAGACATCAACATGGGCTGTCCGGCCAAAGAGGTGACGGGCAAGCTGTCCGGCAGTGCGCTCATGCGCGATCTCGACCACGCGACGGCGTTGATCGCGGCGGTGGTCGGCGCGGTGCGGGTGCCGGTGACGCTGAAGATGCGCAAGGGGTGGGACCAGCGGACCTTGAATGCACCCGAATTGGCGCGGCGGGCCGAGGCGGCCGGCGTCAAGATGCTGACAGTGCACGGCCGCACACGCTGCGATTTCTTCAAGGGCCGGGCCGACTGGGCGTTCGTGCGGCACGTCAAGGATGCCGTCGCGATTCCGGTTGTCGTCAACGGCGACATCTGCACGATCGAGGACGCCCAGGCCGCGCTTGCGGCCTCGTCGGCCGACGCGGTGATGGTCGGGCGCGGCGCCTACGGTGCGCCTTGGTTCCCCGGCAGGATCGGAACGGCTTTGATGACCGGCGTCGATCCGGGAGCGCCGGGACTGGCGACCCAGCGCGAGGTCGCACTGACCCACATCGAGCATCTGCTCGTACACTACGGACGGTTCGTCGGGCTGAGAAACGCCCGCAAGCACATCGGTTGGTACCTCGAGTCCAGCGGACGTCCGGCGGCGATCGTCAAAGCTTGGCGCGCCCGTCTTTGCCCCGATGACGATGCCGACCGGGTGCTGGCCGGGCTCGGCCGTTTCTACGAGCAGCCGGAGGCGATCGCCGCATGAGCAACGATGCAAGAACGTCGACACTGTCAAAGCCAGTGGCCGCGGCGCAGCGGCGGCCGGTTGAGCATGACTTGTTGCTCGCCGCCGTGCCCCATCCGATCCTCGTCCTGTCGGGCGACAACGGCGTCGTCTATGCCAATCCGGCGGCGGAGCAGTTCATCTCGGTCAGCCAGGCGGTGCTGAAACGTCAGCGGCTCGACGATCTGGTCGCCTTCGGCTGCCCGCTTCTGGCGCTGGTCGAGCAGGTCCGTCGGACCGAGGCGACCGTCAACGAGTATGGCGTCGAGGTGTTGATGCCGCGGGTCGACGGCGTGAAGCTGGTCGACGTGTTCAGTGGTCCGTTGCCGGAGCAGCCGGGCCTGATCATGCTGATGCTGCAGCAGCGGTCGATGGCGCAGATGATCGAGCGTCAGTTGACGCATCGGGCGGCCGCCCGCTCGGTGTCGGGCATGGCGGCGGTGCTGGCCCACGAGATCAAGAATCCGCTCTCCGGCATCCGCGGCGCGGCGCAACTGCTGGAGCCGGTGCTCGGCGACGAGGACCGGGCTTTGACGCAGCTCATCTGTGCGGAATCCGATCGCATTCGCAAACTGGTCGACCGGATGGAGGTGTTCGGTGACGAGCGGCCGCTCGCACTGGAACCGGTCAATATCCACGACGTTCTCAATCACGTGCGCCGGATCGGTGAGACGGGGTTCGCCCGCAGCGTGACGATCGTCGAGAACTACGATCCGTCGTTGCCGATGGTGCCGGGCAATCGCGACAAGCTGGTGCAGGCCTTCCTCAATCTGATGAAGAATGCGGCGGAGGCGATCCAGGAGCAGAACGACGCCGGACGCATCGTGCTGACGACGGCCTTCCGGCCGGGCATCCGCATGACAGTGCCGGGTACCGGCACGCGGGTCTCGCTGCCCTTGTGCATCGAAGTCGAGGACAACGGTCCCGGTGTCGCCGAGCACATGAAGGCGCACCTGTTCGACCCGTTCGTCACGACCAAACGTACGGGTACCGGGCTTGGTCTCGCCCTGGTCGGCAAGATCATCGGCGATCACGGCGGGATCATCGAGTGCGACAGCGAGCCGAAGCGGACGGTGTTCCGGGTGATGCTGCCGATGCACCAGACGATGAAACGGCAGGAGGCCAGATAATGGCACGCGGCACCATCCTGATCGCGGACGACGATACGGCGATCCGCACGGTTCTCAATCAGGCGTTGGCGCGCGCCGGTTATGCCCCACGCGCGACGGGCAACGCCGCCACGCTGTGGCGCTGGGTGCAGCAGGGCGAGGGCGATGTCGTCGTGACCGACGTGCTGATGCCTGACGAGAACGCCTTCGATCTGATCCCGCGGATCAAGAAGCTGAGGCCGGATCTGCCGATCATCGTGATGAGTGCGCAAAACACCCTGATGACGGCGCTGACGGCGGCCGAGAAGGGCGCCTACGAGTATCTTCCCAAACCGTTCGACCTCAACGAACTGGTGTCGGTGGTCGGCCGTGCGCTGGCGGAACCCGGCCGGCGCGTGCAGCGTGCCGGCGGCGACGGCGAGAGCGAGGAATTGCCGCTGATCGGGCGCTCGGGCGCCATGCAGGAGATCTACCGGGTGCTGGCCCGGCTGACGCAGACCGACCTGACGGTCATGATCTCCGGCGAGTCGGGTACCGGTAAGGAGCTGGTCGCCCGCGTGCTGCACGACTACGGCAAGCGCCGCACCGGTCCGTTCGTCGCGATCAACATGGCGGCCATTCCGCGCGACCTGATCGAGAGCGAGCTGTTCGGGCACGAGAAGGGTGCGTTCACGGGTGCGCAGACGCGGACCGCGGGCCGGTTCGAGCAGGCCGAGGGCGGTACGTTGTTCCTCGACGAGATCGGCGACATGCCGATGGAAGCGCAGACGCGATTGCTGCGTGTGCTGCAGCAGGGCGAGTACACCACGGTCGGCGGGCGGACCCCGATCCGCACCAATGTGCGCATCATCGCCGCGACCCATCGTGAGCTCAAAAGCCAGATCCAGCAGGGGTTGTTCCGGGAGGATTTGTTCTACCGCCTGAACGTCGTGCCGGTGCGGCTGCCGCCGTTGCGCGAGCGGGCCGACGACGTCGGCGATCTGGTCCGTCACTTCCTGCGACAGGCGTCGCGGGAAGGGCTCGGTCAGAAATCCATCGAGACGGCGGCGATCGAGCGTCTCAAGCGGCACGCGTGGCCGGGCAACGTGCGCGAGCTCGAGAACATGGTGCGCCGGCTCGTCGCGCTGTACTCGCAGGACACCATCACGCTGGAGAGCGTCGAATCCGAACTCGCGGAATCGAGCCCGCCGCCACTGATGTCGGGCGACGGGCCCAAGGAGTTGTCCGAACTGGTTGAGCACTATCTCGGCAGCTACTTCAGCCGGTTCGGGCGAGATCTGCCGCCGCCGGGACTCTATGACCGGATCATCCGGGAGGTCGAGTATCCCTTGCTGTCGGCGGCACTGGCGGCGACGCGCGGGAATCAGATCCGGGCCGCCGAGCTGCTGGGGCTCAACCGCAACACGTTACGCAGCCGCATCAAAGCCTTGAACATACAAGTTTTCAAAGCGCCTTCGCCCTGAGCCGTGGCGCGATGTTCCGTGGGCGCCAGGCCCGCTCGAAGCCGTCCATTTACGCTCAGGTGAACGCTTGACAGGGGCGCTCCGGTAGGGGACAAGCACGTCGGATGTCGCGAAAATGTCACAGTTTGAGGGCACCCACGGGGTGATCGTGTAGCTGGGGGAACGCACTCGTGTTGCCGGCAGAGAACATCCATTACCCGGCTTGGTGGTGCTGCACATCCTCAGCGTGCTTTGTCGGCATCGACGTTCCGGAGTTTCACTGAATGTCGGCGGTGCTCGACAACGGCGGATCGCTCGCCCCCGGGGGTGCAGACGCCGTTGGCGATACGGGCATGCCGCTGCCGTCCACCAGCCGTCGGACCATGGAGTTCGGCTTCGGGGCGATGGTCTTCTCGCTGATTTCGGCGCTGGCGACCTACCTTGTGCTCACCGGACTGACGCCGATCGTGCCGCGCTCGGACGTGGTGGTGATCGTGCTGTTCGTGAACGGCGTGCTGATCGTCGCCATGCTCGCGATCATCGCCGGACAGATGGCGAGCCTTTGGCATGCCTGGCGGGAGCGGGTGCCGGGCGCGCGGCTGCACGTGCGGATCGTGGCGCTGTTCTCGCTGATCGCCACGGTGCCGGCCATTCTGCTCGCGATCGCCGCGACGACGACGTTCTCGCGCTCGCTCGACACCTGGTTCTCGACCCGCACGCGCCAGATCATCGAAAGCACGATGGAGGTGGCGAGCGCCTATCTCGAGGAGCACGGGCAGGTCATACGCACCGAGATCGTGAGCATGAGCCGCGATCTCGACAGCGCCGCCGATCTGGCGGCGACCCAGCGGGGCCAGTTTGAGAACCTGCTGCTGGTCCAGGCGGGGCTGCGCAACCTTCCGGCGGCCTTCGTCATCGATGCGGCCGGGCGCGCCAATGTCTCGGCGATCATGGACGACAAGATCGCGTTCCGGGCGCCGCCGCCGTCGGTGCTGGAACGGGCAGCGGCAGGGCAGGTGGTGCTGATGCACTCACCGGAAACCAGCCGCATCGCCGCCGTCAAGAAGCTCGAGAAGATACCCGACGCCTACCTGTACGTGATCCGCGGCTTGAGCCCACAGGTGGTCGCGTTCGTCGGCCGGGCGAGCGCCGGCATGGCCGAATACCAGGCGCTGCGGCGCAGCCGCGGTGGCCTGCAGGTGGCCCACGGCCTGATGTACTTCATGATCGCGCTGACGACGCTGCTGGCCGCCATCTGGATCGGCCTGTGGTTCGCGAGCCGCTTCGTGGCCCCTATCCGCCGCCTGATCCAGGCCGCACAGCAAGTGTCGCGCGGCAACCTGGAGGTCGAGCTGCCGATCCGGCGGGGGGAGGGCGATCTGCGCCGCCTGTCGCTGACCTTCAATACGATGACCGCCGAGATCAAGGCCCAGCGCGACGCGCTGGTCACCGCGAACACGCAGTTGGTCGAGCGGCGGCGCTTCATGGAAGCGGTGCTGTCGGGTGTCTCGGCCGGCGTACTCGGTCTCGACTCGAGTGGCGTCATTCAGATCGCCAACCGGTCGGCGGAAAAGCTGCTCGGGGTTGCGCCGGGTGGTCTGGTCGGGCAGACGCTCGCCACGGTGGTGCCGGCGTTCGCGCCGCTGCCCGAGGCCCTCGAATCGGAAGGCTCGAAGCATCGCCAGCCGGGTCCCATCGTGCATCTCGTCAACGGCGAAGAGCGCACCTTCGCGGTGCGTGTCACGCGCGAGACGGAGGATGGCGGCGACAACGGGTTCGTCATGACGTTCGACGACATCACCGAGCTGATGAGCGCCCAGCGCACGTCGGCGTGGGCCGACATTGCGCGCCGGATCGCTCACGAGATCAAGAACCCGTTGACCCCGATCCAGCTGTCGGCAGAGCGGCTGCGGCGCAAGTACGGCAAGGTCATCCAGGAGGACCGCGAGGTCTTCGACAAGTGCACAGAGACCATCATCCGGCAGGTGGGCGACGTGGCACGCATGGTGGACGAGTTCTCATCGTTCGCGCGGATGCCGAAGCCGCAGATCGAGCCGGCGGACCTGCGCCACGCGTTACGTGACAGCGTCACGCTGTTCGAATCCGGGTTCGACACCGACGTGCGGCTCACCCTGCCGCCAACGCCGGTCGTCATGGCGATCGATCGGCGATTGATCTCGCAGGCGATGACCAACCTGGTCAAAAACGGAGTCGAGGCCATTCAATCGAACCGGGAGGCCGGCGATCTTCCCGAGGGCTACCGCGGGTTGGTCGAGGTGGTGGTGCGCACGACTGCCGATCAGGCGATCATCGAGGTTATCGACAATGGCACGGGGCTCGGCACGCAAAACAGGGCGCGGCTGCTCGAGCCTTATGTCACGACCAAGACGAAGGGGACGGGCCTCGGCCTCGCTATCGTCCAGAAGATCGTGGAGCAGCATCGGGGCCGCCTCGAACTCGAGGAAGCTCCCGTGACCGAACAGCGCAAGCGCGGCGCGCTCGTGCGCGTGACCTTGCCGATCCGTGCGGGCGAGGCGGCTGTGCCGCCGGCGTCCACAGCCGCAGCCGAATAGACGGGTGGATTTGCCACCCGGGACGAACGAATACGAACGACAACGTACCGACGAGAGCACTGGGAGCGACAGATGGCATCCGACATCCTGGTCGTGGACGACGAGGCCGACATCCGCGAGTTGGTGGCCGGTATCCTGGAGGACGAGGGGCACCGATGCCGGCTCGCCCGCGACAGCGACGAGGCGTTGCGGGCGGTCGAGGAGCGCCGGCCACAGCTGGTCATTCTGGACATCTGGCTGCAGGGCAGCCGGCTCGATGGCCTCGAGGTGCTGAGCATCCTGAAGCGGGTCCATCCGGATCTGCCGGTCGTGATCATCTCGGGGCACGGCAACATCGAGACCGCCGTCACGGCGATCAAGCGTGGCGCCTACGACTACATCGAGAAACCGTTCAAGGCCGACCGTCTGATCCTGGTGACTCTGCGCGCGCTCGAGGCGTACCAACTGCGCCGGGAGGTGCGGCAACTCAAGGAGCGTTCGACCCACAGTGCCGACATGGTCGGGAAGTCGACCGCCATGAACCAGTTGCGCAACGCCATCGACCGGGTGGCGCCGACCAACAGCCGGGTGCTGATCCGCGGCGGATCGGGCTCGGGCAAGGAACTGGCGGCGCGGGTGATGCACCAGAAATCGCAGCGCGCCGACGGGCCGTTCGTGGTGCTCAACGCCGCCGCGATGGTGCCGGACCGGGTCGAGGAGGAGCTGTTCGGCACGGAGGACCGCGCCGGCGGGCCGCGCAAGGTCGGCGCGCTCGAGGAGTCGCACGGCGGTACGCTCTACATCGACGAAGTGGCGGACATGCCGCTGGAGACGCAGGGCAAGGTGCTGCGCGTGCTCGTCGAGCAGAAGTTCCTGCGCATCGGCGGTAATCAGAAAGTCAGCGTCGACGTCCGCATCATCTCGTCGACCGGCCGCGATCTCGAGCGTGAGATGGGAGAGGGGCGTTTCCGCGAGGACCTCTACCATCGTCTCAACGTGGTCCCGCTCAGGGTACCGAGCCTCGCCGAGCGGCGCGAAGACATACCCGACCTCATCAACTACTTCGTGCAGCAGATCGCACAGTCGTCGGGCCTGGCGCCGCGCCGGATCGGGGAGGATGCGATCGCCGTGCTGCAGACCCACGACTGGCCCGGCAACGTGCGCGAGCTGCGCAACAACGTCGAGCGGCTGATGATCCTGTCGGGGGGCGAACCAGAGGCGGTGATCACCGCCGAGATGCTGCCGGACGAGATCGGCACCAACGTCCCGCTGCCGGTCAACGGTGGGGCCGAGCATCTGATGAGCCTGCCGTTGCGGGAAGCGCGCGAGATCTTCGAGCGCGAGTATCTGATCGCCCAGATCAACCGGTTCGGCGGCAACATCTCGCGGACGGCCGAATTCGTCGGCATGGAGCGCTCTGCGCTGCACCGCAAGTTACGCGCCCTAAAGGTGGGCTCCGATCAGCGATCGCTGACGCAGGTCTGAGGTCAGCGTAAGAAGGACCGCGGTCGGACGTGGTCCAATTCCGGGCCTCTTGGCGAAACGGTGCCCATGAAAGTCATCATCTGCGGAGCGGGACAGGTTGGTGTCGGGATTGCCGAGCGCCTCGCCAGCGAAGGCAATTCCGTCACCATGATCGAGCCCCGCGAGGACCTCGTCCAGCGGGTCAACGATACGCTCGACGTGCGGGCGTTCCGTGGCCACGGTGCCCATCCCGACGTGCTCGAGCGGGCGGGCGCGCGCGAGGCCGACATGCTGATCGCTGTGACGCTGCACGACGAGATCAACATGGTCGCCTGCCAGGTGGCGCACACGCTTTTCGACGTTCCGACCAAGATCGCGCGCGTGCGTTCGCAGGCTTATCTGGCGGGCGACAGCGCGCAGCTGTTCGGGCGCAAGCACATGGCGATCGACGCGATCATCTCGCCGGAGATGGAGGTTGCCAAGAGCGTGCTGCGCCGTCTCGAGGTGCCGGGCGCCTTCGAGACGATTTCGTTCGCCGATCGCCGGGCGCTGCTGCTCGGCATCAACTGCGGGCCGAACTGTCCGGTGGTCGACACACCGATCAACCGGCTCTCGACGCTGTTTCCGGATCTGCCTGCGATCATCGCGGCGGTGGTGCGCAATGGTGCCCTGTTCATGCCCGAGGCGACCGACCAACTGCTGGTCGGCGACGATGCCTACGTGATCGCCGATGGTGCGCAGGTGAGCCGGATCCTGAAGATCTTCGGCCACGACGAACCGCAGGCGCGCCGCATCGTGATCGCGGGCGGCGGCAACATCGGTTTGTTCGTCGCACGCGAACTCGAGACCAAGCCTTCGCACTTGCGGATCAAGGTGATCGAGGCGAGCCGGGCGCGGGCCGTGGAGATTGCCGACCGGCTCAACCGGACCGTGGTGCTGCACGGCAATGCGCTGTCGGAGGATCTGCTGCGGGAGGCGGAGGTGCCGAGCGCGGATGCGTTCGTCGCGCTGACCAACGACGATCAGGCGAACATCCTGACCTCGGTGCTGGCCAAGCAGCTCGGGGCGCAGGCGAGCCTGTGTCTGGTCAATAGTCCCGGATACAACACGATGGTTCGCTCGTTCGGTCTCGATGCCGAGATCAATCCGCGCGCCGTGACGGTATCGCGCATCCTGCAGTTCGTGCGCCGGGGGCGTGTGCGGGGCGTGCACTCCATCCACAACGGCGCCGGCGAAGTGCTCGAGGTCGATGTGCTGGAAACGGCGGCCGTCATCGGCCGTCCGGTGCGCCATCTCGGGTTGGGCAAGGGCATCCGGTTCGGGGCGGTGTTGCGAGGCGGCAAACTGATGATGGTCAACGGCGACACAGAATTCGTGGCCAAGGATCGGGTCGTTCTGTTCTCGCGGGCCGATCACGTGCGCGAGGTCGAGCAGATCTTCCGCGTGACGCCCGAGTATTTCTGATCCACCAGCCAGGAGCTTCGACCCGATGGCGCGTGTCGTCTATGTCAATGGCCGCTTCGTGCCGTGGCGGGACGCCGCCGTGCATGCCGAGGATCGGGGCTTCCAGTTCGCCGACGCGGTGTACGAGGTCTGCGAGGTGCGCGGCGGCCGTCTGGTCGATGAAACGCGGCATCTGGCGCGCCTGGAGCGGTCGCTCGGCGAACTCGGCATGGCGATGCCGATGACGCGTTGGGCGCTCGGCGTGGTGTTGCGCGAGACGATCCGGCGGAACCGCGTCCGCTCCGGCACGGTTTATCTGCAGGTGACGCGCGGCGCCGCGCCGCGAGACTTCCTGTTCCCCTCCGAGGACGTGTCGCAAACGGTGGTCTGCGTCGCGCGGCCGGCGCGCATGGCGGGTCCGACGCGGGGGATCGGGGTCGTCACCGCGCCGGAGATGCGGTGGGGGCGCTGCGACATCAAGACGGTGATGCTGTTGCCGGCGGTGCTCGCCAAGGAAACGGCGCGGGCGGCGGGCGCCCGCGAGGCGTGGTTCGTCGACGAAGACGGGCTCGTCACAGAGGGCGCGTCCAGCAATGCCTGGATCGTCACCGCGGACGGCTTGCTGGTGACGCGCCCGGCCGACACCACGATCCTGCGGGGGGTGACGCGGACCACGCTGGAAGATGTGGCGCGGTCACTCGGCGTGAGTGTGGTCGAGCGCGCGTTCACGGTCGCCGAAGCGCATGCGGCGCGCGAGGCGTTCATCACGTCGGCGAGCAACATCGTCATGCCGGTGGTGCGAATCGACGGGGTCGCCATCGGCGGCGGCGAGCCGGGTCCCGTGGCGCTGCGCTTGCGCCAAACTTTCCACGATGTCGCGGAGATTGCTTTACCCTGAGTGAGGGTAGGTGGGGCGCCCGCGCGGAGAGGCTTCTTTCTTTCTGCAAACCGGGTATGCTGTGCGCTGCGCATGCAGTGATGTTGCCGAACGTCCGGCCGTTCCGCTGGGGGGTGGCCGGCGCACACTCGTCGAACGACAATCAACGACACGGAAAAAAACGGTAAAAAAAGATGGCGGAGCGCGCACAAAGCCTGCAGGACACGTTTCTCAATCATGTCCGCAAGAACAAGACTCCTCTCACGATCTTCCTCGTCAACGGTGTCAAACTTCAGGGTATCGTGACGTGGTTCGATAATTTCTGCGTGCTGCTTCGGCGGGATGGCCACTCGCAACTCGTCTACAAGCACGCCATATCCACCATCATGCCGGGCCAGCCGGTCCATCTGATGGACGGGGAGCCCACCACCGAACCACAGGGTTAGCGCGATTAGCGACAAGACGGGCGAGCACACGGCGGGGCAGGGGCCGACGATACCCGAGATCGGGAGCGGCGGCGGCAAGCGTGATGCGACCCGCGCGCTGGTGCTGGTGCCGGTTCTCGGTCGGGCGCGGCGGACAGTGGCCGGTGGCGAGGTGCACTCTCCCGAAGATCGTCTGGCGGAGTCCGTCGGTCTGGCCGGGGCCATCGATCTCGCTGTGGTGGATGGTCTGCTGGTGCCGGTCGGCGATCCGCGGCCATCGACGCTGTTCGGCAGCGGCAAGGTCGAGGAACTCGCGGCCGTCGTCGAAGCGCATGAGATCGGCCTCGTCATCATCGATCATGCGGTCAGTCCGATCCAGCAGCGGAATCTGGAGCGGGCCTGGAACACCAAGGTTCTGGACCGGACCGGGCTCATTCTTGAGATCTTCGGGCGGCGGGCGCGCACACGCGAGGGCCGGCTCCAGGTCGAACTGGCGCACCTCAACTATCAGAAGAGCCGGCTCGTGCGGAGTTGGACCCATCTCGAGCGCCAGCGCGGCGGCTTCGGGTTCCTCGGCGGGCCCGGCGAGACGCAGATCGAGACCGATCGGCGACTGATCCAGGAGCGCATCGACAAGATCCGTACGGAACTCGACGTGGTGGTTCGCACCCGCGACCTGCATCGGCGCGGGCGCCAGCGGGTGCCCTATCCGGTGGTCGCCATCGTGGGTTACACAAATGCCGGCAAGTCGACGCTGTTCAACCGGATCACCGGCGCCGGGGTGCTGGCCGTTGATCAGGTGTTCGCGACCCTCGACCCGACCATGCGTGAGGTCCGCTTGCCGGGCGGGCGGCGGATCATCCTATCCGACACCGTCGGTTTCATCTCCGATCTGCCGACCACGCTCGTCGCTGCGTTCCGCGCCACGCTCGAGGAGGTGATCTCCGCCGATCTGGTTCTGCACGTGCGCGACATCTCGCACGCGGAGACGGCGGCTCAGCGCGCCGACGTTGAGGGGGTTCTGGCCGAGCTCGGGGTCGGGGAGGGGGCCGATCATCAGCGCATCCTCGAGGTGTGGAACAAGATCGATCGTGTCGACGACCGCGACCGGCTCGACAGTCTGGCACGGCGCCAGGAGGTGCCGCCGGTGATGGTCTCCGCGGTGACCGGAGAAGGTATAGACGGGCTGCTTGCCGATATCGATACGCGGCTCGGTGCGGCAGACGCCGTCGTGCGTCTGGTGGTCCCGGCGGCGGCGGGGCAACTGCTCAACTGGCTGCACGAGAATACCGAGGTGCTGTCTCGCGCCGCCGAGGACACGGGCGAGCTGAGGCTCGAGGTGCGTATCTCGGCGGCCAAGAAGCCGCGCCTGGAAGGTCAGCTCAAACGGGCGGGTCTCGAGTTCTCGGCGCGGTAGGCGCGGCTTTCTCCTCGGCCTTTGCCTCGTTCCAGAAGCGGTCCATCTCCTCGAGGTTCGAGTCGGCGGGCGTGCGGCCAAGCGCGGCCAGCTTCTCCTCGATCCGCCGGAACCGCCGGGTGAACTTGTCGTTGGCCCGGCGCAACCCCGCTTCCGGATCGACGGCGAGATGACGGGCGACGTTGGCTACGACGAACAGCAGATCGCCGAGTTCCTCCTCGACGTGCGCCTGATCGCCCGAGGCCCGGGCCGCCTCGAGTTCCGACAGTTCCTCGCGCAGCTTGGCGAGGACCGGGGTGAGGTCGGGCCAGTCGAAGCCGACGCGGGCGGCCTTGTCCTGCAACTTCACGGCGCGGGTGAGGGCCGGCATCGTCGGGGGCACGCCTGCCAAGACACCAGCGGCGTCGGGGGGCTCGGCCAGACCCTGGCGTTGCCGCGCGTCCCTGCGCTCCGCTTTCTCCTCGGCTTTGATTCGCTCCCAGAAGCCCTTGGCGGCACCGGCCGAGCGGGTCGCCTCGTCGCCAAAGACGTGCGGATGTCGGCGGATCATCTTGCGGGTGATCCCATCGGCAACATGCTCAAGGGTGAAGACGCCGGCCTCCTCGGCAATGCGAGCGTGGTAGACGACCTGGAGAAGGAGGTCGCCCAGCTCTTCCGCGAGGTCGACCATATCGCCACGCGCGATGGCGTCGGCAACCTCGTAGGCTTCCTCGATTGTGTAGGGGGCGATGGTTTGGAAGGTCTGCTCGAGGTCCCAGGGGCAGCCGGTGACCGGGGTGCGCAGAGCGGCCATCACGGCCACGAGGTCGGCGATGCTCTTGCGGGTCGGGGCGCTGGTGCCGTCACTCATGGGGATGGGCTGCCGTGGGCTGGGTGCGCATGGCACCATCTAGCGTTCGCATAATATATATTATGGAAAATAATGTCGAGGAGGCGAAACCGGGCGGCGTGTTACCTCCGCGCCGGCCAGGTTCGCGCGCGACTTCAGCCCTTCTCATGCTTGTCCGCGACCAGACGGTCGAGCAGCCGCACGCCCCAGCCCGAGGCCCAACTGTGGTTGATGTCCGACTTGGGCGAGTCCATGGCTGTGCCGGCGATGTCGAGATGGGCCCACTGCACGCCGTTGACGAACCGCTGCAGGAACTGGGCGGCCGTGATCGATCCGGCGAACCGGCCACCGATGTTCTTCATGTCGGCGAAGCGGCTCTCGAGCATCTTGTCGTAGGCCTTGCCGAGCGGCATCCGCCAGACCTTTTCGCCGGTCGCCTCCCCCGCCGCCGCCAGGTCCTCGGCGAGCTTGTCGTCGTTGGTGAAGAGACCCGCGTGCTCCTTGCCGAGGGCCACCAGAATGGCGCCGGTGAGGGTCGCCAGATTGATCATGAAACGCGGCTTGAAGCGGTCCTGTGCGTACCAGAGCAGGTCGGCCAGAACGAGGCGCCCCTCGGCGTCGGTGTTGATGACCTCGATGGTCTGTCCGGACAGCGAGCGCACGATGTCGCCGGGCCTTTGGGCACTGCCCGAGGGCATGTTCTCGACCAGGCCGATCAGGCCGACGACGTTGACCGGTGCCTTGCGTGCCGCAAGCGCGTGCATGAGGCCGACCACGCAGGCGGCGCCCGCCATATCGCCCTTCATGTCCTCCATGCCGGCGGCCGGTTTGATCGAGATGCCACCGGTATCGAACACGACGCCCTTGCCGATGAAGCAGAGCGGCTTGGTGCGCTTCGACTTGGCGCCGTGCCAGTGCATGATGACGACGCGCGGCGGACGGACGCTGCCGTCGGCGACGCCGAGCAGCGTGCGCATGCCGATCTGCTCGAGCGCCGGTCGGTCGAGTACCTCGACCTCGACGCCGAGTGCTTCGAGCGCGCGCGCCGTCTCTGCGAACTCGACGGGACCGAGTTCGTTGGCCGGTTCGTTGACGAGGTCGCGGGCCAAACTCACGCCGTCTGCGATGGCCCGCCGGCGCTCGAAGGCGGTGCGGGCCGCGTCCGGATCGCCGACGTGGATCTTCAGGCGTTCGACGCCGTCGCGCTCCGGCGCCGCCGTCTCGCCGTTGCCGCCGGCTGCATGGCCGTTTCCGGCATCGTCGGTGCGCTTCGTCATGAATTTGCGGAACGTGTAGCTGCGCAGCACGGCGCCGAACGCGAGGTCGGCGGCCAACTCTGCGGCGGCGCGGTCACCGGCCTTCGGCAGTTCTGCGATCAGGCTCGCCTTGGGCGACTTGCGGGCCGCGATCTGGCCGAGCGCATAGCCGCCCAGGGCGATGCGGTCGAGATCCGTGGCTTCGCCGAGATTGCCGCTGCCGACGACGAGGAGGCGCGCCGCATCGAGCTTCGGCGGGGCAAGCAGCTCGATCACCGATTTGGCGCGGCCTTTGAAATCGGCCGCGCCCGCCGCCCGTTCGATGGCCTTGCCGGTCCGCTCGTTCAACTCGGCGGCGCGGGCGCCGAGGTTCAGATCGGTGCCCGCCAGGACCACGACCGTGCGCTCGAGCGCAGCGTCGAGGGGCACGAATTCGATCTCGAGACGGGCGTCCATAGGCTCCCTTTCTTGGGTAGTGGTCCGGCACGCGCTCCACAGAGCCAGAGCGGCAGGCCTTGGCAGGGCTCACAGATCCCGACACGGGATCCTTGGCTCCGGGGCGAAGCGGGGATTGCGAACCTTAGCCGCTGACCGTCGCGGCGCCAAGACCTGTGGTGGCACTGGGAAAGGTCGGCTCCGCGAAAGCCCGAGCCCGATTTCCGCCACCGTGCTATGGGACCGGCGGAGGCCAGCACGGACCCTATCCCCGCATGATGAAGACCTTCGCCCGCTATGTGTTCCGGCAAGCATTCGGTGCGACGTCGCTCATTCTGCTGTCGTTGACCGGGGTGACTTGGGTGGCGGTGGCGCTGCGCCAGCTCAATGTCGTGACCTCGCAGGGTCAGGACACGCTGATGTTCCTTAAGATGACGACGCTGGCGGTGCCCAATCTGATGGCGCTGATTGCGCCGGTGGCGCTGCTGATCGCAGCGATCCACACGCTCAACCGGTTGAACGGTGACAGCGAGCTGATCGTCCTGACCGCAGCTGGGGCACCGGTCTGGACCGTGGCGCGGCCGCTCGTACTGCTCGGGCTGATGATGACCGTCGCGCTGTTGTTCGCCAATCACGTGTTGATGCCCTGGAGCCTGCGGGAGTTGCGCGCGTCGATCATCCAGGTGCGCGCCGATTTGATCGGCCAGGTTGTGCAGCCGGGTCGGTTCTCTTCGCCGGAGGGCGGGCTCACGTTCCACATTCGGGACCGGACTTTCGAAGGTGTTTTGCAGGGCCTGCTCGTGCACGACGCGCGGGATGCCAAGCAGATCACGACCTACCTCGCCGAGCGCGCGCAGATCGTGAAACAGGGCGGGAGCGCGTTCATGGTCATGCAGGAGGGGCATGTGCTGCGGCGGAGCTCGCCAACTGCCCCGGCCGAGCTCGTGCGCTTCGATACCTATGCCGTGGATCTGGAGCGTTTTGAGAAGAAGAGTGAGGTCGTCGAGCTGCGACCGCGGGAACGCTACTTCACCGAGCTCGCGTGGCCGGCAGCGGACGATCCGGACTTCAAGAACCAGCCAGGGCACTTTCGGGCCGAGTTGCATGAGCGATTTGCTAACCCGCTCTACCCGATCGCCTTCGTGATGATTGCCCTCGCCTACGTGGGCCAGGCGCAGTCGACCCGCCAGAACCGTCTGGAGCCCATCCTATCGGGTTTCGCCGTCGCGACCTTGATCCGGTTGCTCGGCTTCGCCGCCAACAATCTGGCGGTCATGAGCGGCAAGTTCGTTCCCATATTGTACGCCATTCCGTTGCTGGCCATTATGTTCTCCATCCTTGCCATACAACGGCATGCGCGCCCCCGGATCGGACCTTCGCTGCAGGGTCGGATTTCGCTTGCGATCGAGGATCTCTGGCAGTGGGCGACCGCGCGCTGGCGCGGTAATCCGGCGGCGGCCCACGGGGGCACGTCATGATCGGAGCGCGCATTCTCCGTCGTTATCTGCGTGGTCGATTCGCGACGACCATCGCGGGGACGTTCCTGCTCTGTATTTTGTTGATATTCATGATCGATTCCGTCGAGATGCTTCGTCAAGCCGGCAAGCACGGTAACGTTCCGATCTCGCGGTTGATCTACATTTCCTTGCTGCGCCTGCCGGCCTACACGGAAGTGTTGCTGGCCTTCGCGGTTCTCGTCGGGACGATCGCAGCGCTTTTGTTGCTGAGCCGTCGCAGCGAACTGGCGGTCATGCGTGCGTCGGGAATGTCTGTATGGCAGCTTCTGAGGCCTGGACTTGTGACGGCGTTCGTTCTTGGTGTGTTCGCCGTTGCCGTCTATAACCCGCTGGCGGCTGCGGCGCGGGGTGAGGCGGAGCGCTTGTTTGCCGAGACATTCGGGCGGGAGTCGACGTTCCTGAGTTCGCAGGGCGGGCTCTGGTTGCGTCAGGACGGGGTGGATGGCCCCTCGGTGATCACCGCCGCCGCGGCGGCCGATCAGGGTGTTTCGCTGACGGCCGTGACGGTCTTCCACTTCGACGATCGGGACCGCTTCATCGAACGGGTGGACGGGGCAACCGCACGGCTCGATCAGGGGTTTTGGAGGATCGAAAAGGCGTGGGTCGCGCGGCTCGGATCGGAGCCCGAGTTTTTCGAGACCTACCTGGTCAGTACCTACCTCACACCCGAACGGGTCCGGGACGCGCTGGGAACAGTGCTGTCGTTGTCGTTCTGGGAGTTGCCGGCATTGATCGAACTAGCTGATAAAGCAGGACTTTCCTCGGCCAAGTACCACATCCAGTACGAACTGCTGCTGTCCCGCCCGCTGCTGCTCGCGAGCATGGTCCTTTTGGGGGCTACTGTGTCGTTGCGGTCATTCCGGTCCGGCAAGATCCAAACTATGGTGATCACCGGAATGGTAGGGGGCATCGGCTTCTTCCTATTGGTTGAGGTGTCGCGGCAGATCGGCATGGCGGGCTTGGTACCGCCGTGGGTCGCAGTTTGGGTTCCGATTGCCGTGGCGTCGCTTCTGTCCACAACGGTGCTGCTGCACCAGGAGGATGGCTGAGTGCTGCGTGGGGTCTCACTGATGCGAGGGGGTTGCAGACCAGCCTGCGCTCGCCGGGGTGCGTTGTCGCCCTGGGCGGTGCTTGCTGCGCTGTTGACAATCTTCGCTTCGGTGTCGGCAACCCAGGCTCAGGACCCGACGGCTCTGTCGACCAACAAGCTGCCTTCGTCTTTTGCCAACGCGCCGAAGATGAAGTTGCCCGGCAAAAAGGTCGATCAGGCCAAGCCGCTCTACCTGCAGGGCGACGAACTGGTCTACGACACGCGCGGCAACAGCGTCACGGCACGCGGCAACGTCGAGATCTATTTCAACGAGTTCGTGCTGACCGCCGATCAGGTGACCTATGACCAGTCGGCGAACACCCTGACGGCGGTCGGAAACGTGGTGTTGCGGGAGCCCACTGGCAATGTCGTTCGTGCCGAGCGCTACACGCTGACCGACGACTTCCGTGACGGGTTCGTGCAATCGCTGAGCATCGCGACATCCGACGACTCGCGCATCACGGCCGAGCGTGCCAATCGGCGCGAGGGCAACGTGACGGAGTTCGAGCGGGGCAAGTTCACGCCCTGCCGTAGCGATCCCGGCAATCCGCCGCTGTGGTGTGTGGCGGGAACGCGGATCATCCACGACCAGCGGGCGGCGACGATCACCTACCAGGACGCCATGTTCGAGGTGTTCGGGGTGCCGCTGTTCTACGTCCCCTACTTCCAGCATGCCGATCCGTCGGTGAAGCGGAAGTCGGGCTTCCTGCTGCCGAGTTACGGGACCTCCGACAACCTCGGTTTCACGATCGAGGTGCCGTATTTCTTCGCGCTGGCTCCGAACTACGATTTCACGTTCAACCCGATGTACACCTCGAAGCAGGGTGTTCTTTGGCAGGGCGAGTGGCGGCACCGGACGAACGTGTTCGGCGCGCGCGGGCAGTATGATGTGAAGATTGCCGCCATCGAGGATGGTGGTCAGGTCGGCCGCGGAGCGGTAACGGGCACCAGCAGCGAGTGGAGCGGCAGCATCGAGACGCATGGCCGCTTTTCGCTGTCGTCCTGGTGGAGCATGGGGTGGGACGCCACCTTCGAGAGCGACGACACTTTCCGGCGCTTCTACAAGCTCGACAGCATTCTGCAGACCGATCGCGTCAACAAGGTCTTCCTCCAGGGGCTGAGCGAGCGGAACTATCTGGCCGTCACCGGCTATCACTTCGGCGGGTTGATGCTGAATGATACCTCGCAGTCGGAGAGCCGCGCTCATCCGGTCGTCGACTGGAACTACGTGATGAGCCAGCCCGTTCCGGGGATCGGTGGCGAGTTGGGGTGGAACGTCAGCGCGATGAGCTTCTCGCGCGACGAGGGCGGCGCCAATGGTCGCGACACCTCCGTGGTGAACCGGATCAATGGCGATGTGAACTGGCGGCGCCGGCTGACCGATCAGATCGGCATCACCTACACGCCGTTCGCCAATCTGCGGGGTGACGTCTACACCTACAAGGACGTGATCGACCCGCAAACCAATCAGGCGGTCAGCGAGGATACTGTGGTGCGGGGCGTGGCGAGCACCGGTGTGCTTGCGGCCTATCCGTGGGTCGCTCACACGCAAGCCGCATCCCATGTGATCGAGCCGGTCGGCCAGGTCATCGGTCGGACGGCGCGGGTCGACCAGCGGCATCTGCCCAACGAGGATGCCCGCAGTCTGGTGTTCGACGACACCAATCTGTTCGAAGTCGACAAGTTTTCGGGTTGGGACCGCATCGAGACGGGAACGCGGGCCAACGTCGGCCTGCAGTACACCTTCCAGGCCAACAACGGCGGTTATGCGCGCCTGCTGGCGGGGCAGAGTTTCCAGATCGCGGGGGACAACGCCTTCAAGGATCCGGGCAGGGTCAACGCCCGGGACGCCAGCGGCGGGCTGCTGTACGAGCGTGATGCCAACGGCAATCCGGATCCGTCGCGGCCGATCTACGAGTATTCCTACAACCCCTCGAGCGGCCTGGAGACGGGCAGGTCGGACTACGTGCTGGCGGCGTACTTGGCGCCGTCGCAGATTTTCCGCTTCATCGGTCAGGCGAGGTTCGACGAAGAGCACATGGGCCTGCGGCGGGCCGATCTGTTCGCCCTGGCGGCCTATGGACCGTTTGCGTCCCAAGCCATTTATTCCTATACCGCCGCCGATCCGGTCCGCGGGGTCGTCACCGACCAGCAAGAGATCATCGGCGCGCTTGATGTGCGTCTGACCGACCGTTGGGGCATCCGTGCGCTGACGCGCTACGATATCGATATCGGCGACCGGTTGCAGGATCAGATCCAGCTCCGGTACACCGACGAGTGCTTCGTTCTGACGGCGAGCTATACAGAGACCCGGATCGAGGACGCGGCGCGCGATATCCATCCTGACCGTACGCTCATGCTGCGGTTCGAGCTCAAGTACCTGGGCGATTTCGGGTACAAGACCGGGGTTGATCGCGTCTTTGGTGACAACCAGTAGCGCGTTTCATTCTGCGGCCGCTCCACAGCCACACTTCTGCTCGAGACGAGTTGGCAAATGGGTGCCGACGTCGAGAGGGTCGCCGGCCTTGAGTGGAACACATGGTCGGCCCGGCAACCCTTTGATCCGTCATTTCTGGGACTGATACATGTGCTCGGGCGAAGCCTTCCGCTTCCACCCCGACCGATCAGACCCTAGGCTAGGCAGCAGTCTGATTCGCCAATCTGAATGCGTGGCATGTGCGGGACCAACCACCCTAGAATGACAACTGGACCGGATTTCACGCGCAGGGCGGCTGGCGGCATGGCCGGTCTGGTCGCGCTAGCGACGATGGTGGTGTTCTGTTGCGGTGCGGCGTTCGGGCAGTCGGCGCAATTGCCGGGCCTCGTCGTTACGGTTCCGCCGCCGAGTCCATCTGATGCGGCCCCCGCGCCGCCTCCGGCTGGGCCGCAGGCCCAACCGAAGAAGGCGCCGCCGAAAGCCGCCAAGCGCGAACCGGCAGCGGCTGAGAAGGCATCAGGTGGCGCCGACGCCGGAGCCGGCAAAGGGATCGGGACGGGTCAGAACATCGTCGTTCTGGTCAACGACGACCCGATTACAGGCTTCGAGGTCGATCAGCGGGCGCGTCTTTTGGCGCTGCAGGCGAATGTCGGCGTTCGGGCGCAGGAGAACATGAAGCGTCTGGCCACGGCGGAGGACACGACGAAGCGTTGGCGTGGGATTGTGGAACAGACGGTCCGCGACAACCAGGGCAAGTCGCGCGAGCAGATCATGGCGATCCTCGAGCAGAAGCGCGCCCAGTTCGGGGAAGGCTTGCGCCAGCAGGCGCTGGAGTCTGCGAAGTCGAGCGTTCTGCCGGGGCTGCGCAAGACCGCGCTCGAGGAACTGGTCGAGGAACGCATCAAGATGCAGGAAGCCAAGAAGCTTTCGGCACTCGCGGATGACGTCGACGTCGACAACATCGTGCGCAACATCGCCAAGCGCAACAATCTCTCGGAAAAGGAATTCGCGGAGAACTTGCGCAAGGGCGGCGCGGACGTTGCGGCGATGAAGGCGCGATTCAAGGCCACGCTGTCGTGGAATGAAGTTGTGCGGCGGCGCTTCGGCCGGGACGTCGTTGTCAATCCGCTCGAGATCGATCGTTTCGTCAGCCAGGCGGCGAAAGGAGACGACGAGATTGAACTCGACGTCCAGCGCTTGATCCTCACCGTGCCGGGCAAGCTTGCCCAGAAGGACTTCGCATCACGTCTGGTGGATGCCGAGAAGATCCGGCGCAGCTTCAAGGACTGCAAGAGTTTGCCGGGGCTCGTGGCCGGTGTCGAGAATGCCAAGCTTGAAAACCTGGGTATCCGTAAGCCGTCGAGCATCCCGGAGCCGGCCCGTACACTGCTCCTCAACGCTCGGGATGGCGAAATGCTCCCCCCCTCCCCGGGTGCTGGTGTCATCGATCTTTATGTGTTGTGCAGCCGTAAAGTGGTGAAGGCCGACGACAAGGCGCGGAACGAAGCCGCGGCCGAGTTGCGCCAGAAGGAGTTCGAGCTGTTGGCGCGCAGGCACCTCAAGAATTTGCGGCAGGACGCACACATAGAGTATCGGTGAGGCTGCGATCGGACCGCACCACCGTTGTCCCACAGAGAGAAAATGCGCCCATTGGCTGTCAGTATGGGTGATCCTGCGGGGATCGGGCCGGAGGTGATCGTCAAGGCTTGGCTGCAGCGGAGCACTGCACAACTTCAGCCTTTCTTCGTCTGTTCGGCGTGTGAACCGTTGGCGGTCGCGGCGCGCCAGATCGGTGCCGACGTGCCGTTGGTGCGTATCGCCGATCCCGCCGCTGCCATGGCCATGTTTGGCGATGCGCTGCCCGTCCTGCCGATCGAACTCGGCGCCCTGGCGACGCCCGGACAGCCCGACGCGGCCAACGGTGCTGCCGTTATCGACGCAATCCGCATGGCCGTGGCCGCCGTGTCGGCCGGGACGGCGCAAGCGGTCGTCACCGCTCCGATCGCCAAGAGTGTCCTGTACACGGCCGGATTCACGCATCCAGGGCACACCGAGTTTCTGGCGAGCCTCGCCGGCATCCACTGGCCGGGCTCCGGTTGGACACCGGTGATGATGCTGGCGGCGCCGCAGCTGCGGGTCGTGCCGGCAACCATTCACATTTCGTTGGCGCAGGTCCCGGGCGCGCTGAATGCCGAGGAACTTGCGCGGACCATCAGGATCGTCGTCCGGGCCCTGGTCGAGGATTTCGGGATCACCGGTCCGCGAATTGCTGTCGCCGGTCTCAATCCTCATGCCGGAGAAGGCGGCGCGATGGGACGGGAGGATCTGGACCTCATCGCTCCGGTCGTGCAGCAGCTGGCGGCAGAAGGGCTCGCGGTCCGCGGGCCGTTGCCGGCCGACACCATGTTTCATCCGGCCGCACGGGCCACCTACGACGCGGCCATCGCCATGTATCACGATCAGGCGCTGATCCCGATCAAGACGATCGCGTTCGATGATGCGGTGAATGTCACCCTCGGCTTGCCGTTCGTGCGCACCAGCCCAGATCATGGCACGGCGTTCGATATCGCCGGCCGGGGTGCGGCCAATCCGGCAAGTATGGTGGCAGCCCTTCGATTGGCTTCGGAGCTCGGTGTGCGGCGGGGCGCAAAGCCGTCGTGAACGCTTCGGACGAGTTCAGCGCGCCCTCCTCCGACGGCCTCCCGGGAGACGGGCTTGCGCCGCTGCGCGACGTCATTCGCGAGCATGGCTTGTCGGCGAAAAAGTCGCTCGGTCAGAACTTCATCCTCGACCTCAATCTGACGCGGAAAATTGCGCGACTGGCCGGTCCACTCGCCGGACGCACCGTGGTCGAGGTGGGGCCGGGGCCCGGTGGATTGACGCGGGGCTTGCTGATGGAGGGCGCCGGCCGCGTGGTCGCCATCGAGCGTGACGAGCGGTGTCTGGCAGCGCTGGCCGAGGTCGCGGCCGCTTATCCGGGGCGGCTCGACGTGCACGCCGGCGATGCGCTCGAAGCCGATTGGACGGCGCTGCTCGGCTCCGCGTCCAGTCGGGCGACCATTGCCGCCAACCTCCCCTATTCGGTAGCGACGCGGTTGCTGATCGGGTGGCTCGAGACCGAGCCGTGGCCACCTTGGTTCGATCGGATGGTGCTGATGTTTCAGCGCGAGGTGGCCGATCGGATCGCGGCGCAGCCGGGGACGAAGGCCTATGGACGGCTATCGGTGATTTCGCAGTGGCGATGCGAGGTGCGGCTGGCCCTCGCGCTCAAGCCCGAAGCCTTTACGCCGCCGCCCAAAGTTGCATCGGCCGTGGTTGAGTTCGTGCCGCGCGCCGTACTCGATCCGCTCTGCACGGTGAAGACCCTCGGACGGGTGACGGCGGCGGCATTCGGGCAGCGTCGCAAGATGCTGCGTCAGAGCCTCCGCCAGTTGTCCGCTGATCCGGAGCAGCTGATCGCCGCGGCGGGTCTCGAGCCCGAGATGCGGGCCGAGCAGGTTCCGGTGGCGGCGTTCGCCAAGCTGGCGGCCGCCTTCGATGCGCGGGGTTGGTGACCGGGAGCGGGTCCTACCTTGGGGGGGCGGCGAGCCCGGCCTGCAGGCCGCGGACGAACTCGCTCAGTCCCTGGATGCGGGCGCGCCGGCTGCGCTCGGCGGTGAGGATGGCGGCGAGCGTGGCGAAACTCTGGTCCACCTCGGCATTGACGATGACATAGTCGTACTCGGGCCAGTGGCTGATCTCGCTCGAGGCGCCAGCGAGCCGGCGGGCGACCACGTCGGGCGCATCCTGCCCGCGGGTCTTCAGCCGCTGCTCGAGGGCGGTTGCGGTCGGCGGCAGCACGAACACACGCACGAGGTCTTGCGGCAGGCGGCCTTCCAATTGTTGCGCACCCTGCCAATCGATATCGAACAGGACGTCACGACCGGCCTGCAGGGCGGCTTCGACCGGGCTGCGGGGCGTGCCATAGGAATTGCCGTGCACGGTGGCCCATTCGAGCAGATCGCCCGCGGCGCGCCGCCGTTCGAACTCCGCCTGATCGATGAAGAAGTAATCGCGACCCTCGATCTCGCCAACGCGCGGGGGGCGCGTCGTCACCGACACCGAAAGCTGGATTTCGGGGTCGCTTGCCAGCAGACGCTTCGAAAGCGTGGTCTTGCCGGCTCCCGAGGGCGAGGACAGGACGAGCAGCAGGCCGCGACGGGATATTCTTGGAACGGACGGGTCTGCCATAGGGTCGCTCATTCGATGTTCTGGATCTGCTCGCGCATCTGATCGATGATCGTCTTCAAGTCGAGGCCTAGCCTAGCAGGTTGTTGAACTTGGGTCTTCGGTAGCCCCGTATCCTCGGTTGAGG
>JBMOGA010000050.1:0-29048 GCA_049318625.1 Hyphomicrobiaceae bacterium | reverse complement strand
GGCGCATCTGCAGCAGCGCCTCGACGTCGTTCTCGTAGGCGCGGTCGGCGATCGAGGACTTGGTGGTGTGGACCCGGGCGCCGCCCAGCTCCTCGGCGGTCACGGTCTCGTTGGTGACGGTCTTCACCACGTCCGGGCCGGTCACGAACATGTAGCTCGTGTCCTTCACCATGAAGATGAAGTCGGTCATGGCCGGGGAGTAGACGTCGCCGCCGGCGCACGGGCCCATGATGACCGAGATCTGCGGGACGACGCCCGAGGCCAGCACGTTGCGCAGGAACACCTCGCCGTAGCCGCCGAGCGCCGCGACGCCTTCCTGGATGCGGGCGCCGCCGGCGTCGAACAGGCCGATGACGGGGGCGCGGGCGGCCAGCGCCATGTCCTGGATCTTGGTGATTTTGCGGGCGTGGGCCTCCGACAGGGAGCCGCCGAACACCGTGAAATCCTTGGCGAAAACGAAAACCGTGCGACCGTTGATGGTGCCCCAGCCGGTGACCACGCCGTCGCCCGGGATTTTCGACTGCTCCATGCCGAAATCGGTGCAGCGGTGCTCAACGTAGGTGTCGAACTCCTCGAACGAGTTCTCGTCGAGGAGCAGGTCGATGCGCTCGCGGGCGGTCAGCTTGCCGCGCTTGTGCTGCGCCTCGATGCGGGCGATGCCGCCGCCGAGCCGGGCGTTGTCGCGCCGCTTCTCGAGCTCCTCGATGACGTCCTTCATCTGCTGTCCCTCGGCTTGACCCTGGTTCGACAGGCGTACTTGCCAAGCCGGCCGTCCGGGCGCAAGCGCGACGTTCAGCCAAAGGGGCGGGAGTCTCAATCAAGCAGGGTCAGCAACCGTGCCGCGGCGTCGAACTCGGTGCGGCGGCGGTCGCGACGCGCGGCGGCTTCGGCGTCCTCGCCCCACTGGGCGATCTGGAAATCCTCGTCGACGTGGGCGGCCGCCCAGGCCTCGTCCGGGCTGATGGCGCCGTCGAGCAGCGCGAGCGCCAGGATGGCCGAGCCGCTCAGCGTCATCAGGACGTGGACGGCGCCGAGCCGGTAGGGATCGAGCGGGGCGATGTGGGCGGCGATGCGGTCCAGCGTCTCGGGCCGCTGGTCGACCGGCATGACGCCCTCCGCCAGATAGAAGCGGACGCCGAGGCGCGCGTGGACCCAGGCCAGCACGGGGTCCCAGGCGCGGGCTTGGCGCGCCACCAGATCGGCCGGGAAATCGGCGCGATAGCACAGCAGGTCGCTGCCGGCGTACTTGACGATCTCGGCGCGGACGGCCTCCGCCTGGTCGGCCACACCGTCGATCACGGTGTTGACGAGGCGGGTCACCGGCATGGTGGACGGGTCGATCCGGTCGGTCTGGGCCTCCCATTCCGCCGCCATCGCCGCGGCCAGTGCCGCCGCCGGCACCGCCAGCGGGCGCTTGCCCGGGGTGCGCGCCGACCGGCCGTCGAGCAGGAGGGCGTGGGCGCCGTCGCGGGCGCCGACGGTGGCCTGCTTGTAGAACCGGCGCGGCAGCGGGTTTTCGGCCGCCGCCTTGCCGGGTTTGTCGCCGGGCGCCTTGCCGCCGGTGCCGCTCACGTCTCGGCCTCCAGGCGCGCGAACAGCCGGTCCAGCGCGCCGGTCAGAGCCATGTAGTCGTCGATGATGATGTGGGCGCCGCTGTCGTCGAGGTCGGCGCGCGGGTGGTAGCCCCAGGACACGCCGAGGGCGCCGACGCCGGCGGCCCGCGCCATCTCCATGTCGAAGGTGGTGTCACCAACCATGATGGTGCGCGGCCCGGCGGCCCCGGTCTCGGCCATGGCGCGGCGGATCATCTCCGGGTGCGGCTTCGACGGGTTGTCGTCGGCGGTCTGGACGGTCACGAAATGGGGGGCCAGCCCGAAGCGCTCGAAAATGCCGTCGACGCCGCGGCGCGACTTGCCGGTGGCGATGCCGAGCAGGACATCGGGGCGGTCGACCAGGGCGGCGATGGCCTCCAGGGCGCCGGGGTAGAGCGGCTCGTGATGGGCGGGGTCGCGGCGCAGCTCGCCGAACGCCTGCTTGTAGGCCTCGCTGACGGCGGTGACGCGGTCGCGGGTGGCGTCCGGCAGCAGCCGGTGCACGGCGATCGGCAGCGACAGCCCGACGATGGACAGCACCTTCTCGCGCGGCAGGCGTGGCAGGTCGTGCGCGTCGAACGCGCGACCCATGGCCTCGACGATCATGTGCTGGCTGTCGACGAGGGTGCCGTCGCAGTCGAAGATCACGAGGCGGGGACTGGGCATGGCTCTGCTCGCACTGCGGCCGGACACATATCTTCGGGTTACAGGCCGCGCGCGCCCCGGGCAAGGCCGGTCGTGCCGGTGGCGTGTCGACCGCTTGTCATCGGCGGGCCGGTGTGGTGCCCTAGCGGGGCAGCACAACGAGGCCCCATCATGACCCTTGCAACGCTCGAGAGCCGGATCGCGCGGGAGTTCGGCACGCCCGCCGTGGTCGTCGACCTCGACCGCGTGGCGCGCAACATCGCCCGCGTGCAGAGCGTGTGCGATGCGGCGGGCGTGGCCAACCGCCCGCACATCAAGACGCACAAGATGCCGGAATTCGCTGAGATGCAGCGGGCGGCAGGGGCGCGTGGCATCACCTGCCAGAAGCTCGGCGAGGCGGAGGTGATGGCCGCCGCCGGCTTCGACGACATCCTGATCAGCTACAACATTCTCGGCGAGCAGAAGATGGAGCGGCTCGGTGCGCTGCACCGGACCGCCGACATCACCATCGCGGCCGACAATCCGGTGACCATCGCGGGGCTGGTGCGGGCGGGCGAGATCGCCGGCCGGCCGGTCGGCGTGGTGATCGAATGCGACACCGGGCGCAAGCGGGCCGGCGTCGAGACGGCGGCCGAGGCGGTGGCGCTGGCGGAACTGGTGGCGGCGCGGCCCGAGCTGGCGTTCCGCGGGTTCATGTTTTACCCGACCGAGACGTCGTGGCCGCAGACGCAGGCGTTCTACGACTCGGCGCTGGCGGGTGTGCGCGCGCTGGGTCTCGACGCGTCGATGGTTTCGACCGGCGGCACGCCCAATCTCGCCAACGTCGGCCAGCTCGCCGGCGCCACCGAGCACCGGGCCGGCACCTACATCTTCAACGACCGGATGATGATGGCCTGCGGCGCGGCCACGCTCGAGGACTGCGCGCTGACGGTGCTGTCGACGGTGGTGTCGCGGGCGGCGCCGGAGCGGGGCATCCTGGACGCCGGCTCCAAGACGCTGACGGCGGATCCCGGCGGCGGGCTCGACGGCTACGGCCTGATCCTGGAACACCCGACCGCGCGCATCAAAGGGTTCGCCGAGGAGCACGGGTTCCTCGACCTCACCGGCTGCAACGAGAAGCCGCGCGTCGGCGATCTGGTGCGGATCGTGCCCAACCACGTGTGCGTGGTCGTCAACATGGTCGACCGGGTGGTCGCCGTGCGGGGCGGCGAGATCGTCGGCGAGATGGCGGTGGCGGCGCGCGGCAAGATCGTGTGAGACCGGCGCGTCTGCGGATCAGCTGCGCTCATCGAGGCCCTGTCGCGACGACGTGTGGTCGCGCTAAGCTCACGGTCAAGCGGCAGGCAATGCCGCACCACCTTGGGAGAGGCGCCTATGTCGACCGATAGCTTGCGCGCGCGCGTGATGGCAGGCCGGCCCGTGCTCGGGTCCATGCTGTTCGAGCTGTTCGCCCCCGGCATTCCGCAGATGCTGACGCTGGCGGGATGCGAGTACGTCATTTACGACATGGAGCATACCGGCGCCGGACTGGAGACGGTGAAGGCGCAGGTGGCGGCCTGCCGCGGGCTGCCGATCGCGCCGATGGTGCGGGTGCCGCGCGGCGAATACCACTTCCTCGCCCGGGCGCTCGACATCGGCTGTCACGGCGTGATGATCCCGATGGTCGAGACGGCGGCGCAGGCCAAGGCGATCGCCGAGTCGACGCATTATCCGCCGGTCGGGCGGCGGGGGGCGGCGTTCGGTTTCGCCCACGACGACTACAAGCCGGGCACGCCGGCCGAGAAGATCGCGGCGGCGCACGCCCGCACGCTGGTGATCGCGCAGATCGAGACCGAGCACGGCCTCGCCAATGTCGAGGCGATCGCCGCGACGCCCGGGGTCGACGTGCTGTGGGTCGGGCATTTCGACCTCACCAACTTCCTCGGAATTCCGGGGCAGTTCGAGCATCCGAAATACCAGGAGGCGATCCGGCGCGTGGTGGCGGCGGGGCGGGCCCACGGCAAGGGGCTCGGCTTCATGGCGGCCAGCCACGAGACGGCAAAAGAGTACATGGATCTCGGTTTCAACATGATCGCGGCCGGCACCGATCAGGGCCTGCTGGTGGCGGGCGTGAAGGGCATCATCGGCGGGCTGGGGGGCAAGTGATGGTGTTCAAGGTCGGCGTCACGCGGGATCTGATGATGGCGGACGGCACGCCGTGTTTCGCACCGGCGGCTTTCGGCGAACTAGAGAAGGGCGAGGCCGAGATAGCCTGGGAGTGGCTGCCCGAGACGCTGGCCGAGATCACGCCGGACATCATGGCCCGGTTCGACGGGCTGCACGTGAACCTGCCGCGGGTGACGCGGGCGTCGGCGGCGCGCGGCGACTGCCGGGTCAAGATCATCGCCCGCAACGGCGTCGGCTACGACTCGGTCGACGTGGCGGCGCTGACCGAGAAGGGCATCGTCGTCACCAATACGCCGGTGGCGGTGCGCCGCCCGGTGGCGGTGGCGACGCTGACGCTGCTGTTCGCGCTGGCGGGACGGCTGTTCGCCAAGGACAAGCTGGTGCGGACCGGACGCTGGAACGACCGCGTCGAGCACATGGGGCTCGGGCTCACCTCGCGCACGCTCGGGCTGGTCGGTGCCGGCAGCATCGGCCAGGAGATCGCGCGCCTCGCCAAACCGTTCTTCGGGCGGATCATCGCCGCCGACCCTTATGTGGGCGAGGCGGCCATCGCGGCGGCGGGCGCCACCAAGGCGCCGTTCGACACGGTGATGGCCGAGAGCGATTTCGTCGTCGTCTGCAGTCTGCTGACGCCGGAGACGCGGCACATGATCGACGCGCGCGCCTTCGCGCTGATGAAGCGCGAGGCGTTCTATCTCAACGTCGGGCGCGGGCCGATCCACGACGAGGCGGCGCTGATCGCGGCGTTGCGCGCCGGCCGGATCGCCGGCGCCGGCCTCGACGTCACCGAGGTCGAGCCGATCCAGCCCGACAATCCGCTGATCCAGATGGACAACGTCATCCTGACGCCGCACGCCCTTTGCTGGACGGACGAGTGCTTCGAGGACATCGCGCGGACGGCGCTGCGCTCGCTCGCCGACTATGCCGCCGGGCGCCGCCCGGTGCATGTCGTCGATCCGACCGCTTGGGACCGGCGCGCGGGGCGGTGATGGCGCCGCCCGTGTTCACGCTCGACGCCGTAAGGCCGCTCGGCCGCGGACTGGTGCGGCCCGAATGCGTGGTCGCCTGCCGCGACGGCGCGATTTTCGTGCCGGACTATCGCGGCGGGGTCACGCGGCTCCATCCGGACGGGCGGCAGGAGAGCCTGCTGCCGCCGACGCTCAGTTGGCTGAGACCGAACAGCCTGACCATCGAGCCGGCGGGCAGCTTCCTGCTTGCTCACCTCGACGACTACGGCGGCGGCGTGGTGCGGCTCTATCCGGACGGGCGCCACGAGATGGTGCTGGCGGCGTTCGAGGGGCGGCCGCTGCCCTCGACGAACTTCGTGCTGGCGGACGGCGACGACCTTTGGATCACGGTGTCGACGCGGCTGATGCCGCGCTGGCATGCGCGCCGGCCGGGCTATGGTGACGGCTATGTCTTGTCATTGCGCAAAGGCGTGGTGCGGCTCGAAGCCGACGGCTTCGGCTTTACCAACGAGGTGCGCCCCGATGCCGAGCGGCGCTGGCTTTACGTCGTCGAGACGTTCGCGCGGCGGATCAGCCGCTGCCCCATCCTGCGCGACGGGCTCGGTGCCAAGGAGGTGTGGGTCGATCTCGGGCCGGGGCATTACCCGGACGGCATCGCCTTCGACGCCGAGGGCGCGCTGTGGATCACCAGCATCTTCTCCAACCGCGTGCTGAGGGTGACGCCGGACCGCGCGATCACGGTGATGCTGGCCGACGGCGATCCGCACTTCACGGCCGAGATCGACCGGCAGTGGGAGTCGGGCGCGATGGGGCAGGCCCCGACCGAGGGGGTGCTGGCGCGCACGCTCGGCAACGTGTCGAGCGTCGCGTTCGGCGGGCCGGATCTGCGGACGCTCTATCTCGGCGCGCTGCTGGTCGACCGCATCCATGTGGTCGAGGCGCCGGTCGCCGGTCTGGCAATGGCGCATTGGACCATCACGGTGCCGGCGTTCGGGTAAGCGGCTCCAAGCCTCAGGCGGGATCGGCCGCGCCCGACAGGATCGCGTCGGCGACCACCTTGGCGATGGTGTCGGTGCCATCCTTGCCGCCGATATCGTAGGAGCGGACCTGTCCGTTGCCGAAGGCTAGGTCGACGGCCTTGGTCATGGCGGCGGCGGCGGTTTCGGCGGCGGGGCTGGCGTGGCGGGCGCCGAGCCAGTCGAGCATCATGGCGGCCGACAGGATCATCGCGGTCGGGTTGGCGATCCGCTTGCCGAAGATGTCGGGGGCCGAGCCGTGGCTCGGCTGGAACATCGCGTTGGCGCGGCCGATGTCGGCGGACGGCGCGAACCCCATGCCGCCGATCAGGCCGGCGCCGAGGTCCGATAGGATGTCGCCGAACATGTTCTCGGTCGGCATGACGTCGAAGTCCCAGGGCCGGCGGATGAGGTCGAGGGCGGTGGCGTCGACGTAGTGGTGGGCGGCGGTGACGTCGGGATAGCGGGCGGCGACCTCGTCGAACACCTTGCGCATGAAGGCGAAGGAGCGGAACACGTTGGCCTTGTCGATCAGCGTCACCTTGCCGGTGCGGCCCTTCTGCTTGGCACGCCGGCGCGCCAGCTCGAAGGAGAACGCGGTGAGCTGCTCGGTGGTGGCGCGGGTGATGACCTGGGTGTCGCGGGCCTCGCGGTCGTCGATCACCTCGCCCTTGCCGCGCGACGCGAACAGGCCCTCGGTCGACTCGCGCAGGATCACCAGGTCGATGCCCTTGGCGCGCGGGTCGGCGAGCGCGACGGGGACGCCCGGGATGGCGCGGATCGGACGGACGCCGGCGAACAATTCGAAGCGGAAGCGCAGGTCGAGCTGCGGCGCGATCTCGGTGCCGTCGGGATAGCGGATCTCGGGCCAGCCCATGGCGCCGAACAGGATGGCGTGGGCCTTGTCGGCGCGGGCGAACCCGTCCTCCGACATGGCGATGCCGGTGTCGCGGTAGTGGTGGGCGCCGCCGGGGATCATGTCGCGGCGCGTGCCGATGCCGTACCGTTTCTCGACCGCATCGAGCACGTGGAGCGCGGCGTCCATCACCTCGTTGCCGATGCCGTCGCCGGGCATGACGGCGATCTCGAACGCATTGGCGGCCATCGGGCGCTCCTTGCTTGACCCTCTCACCCGGGGTGTCGTCGACAAGGCGAGAGGGGGAGAACCCCGCCGCTGCGGGGTTCCTTCATTGCGACCAGCGACCGGTCAGAGAGCGTTGATCGAGCGCTCGGTCTTGTCCTCGAAGAAGTGGAGCTTCTTCGGGTTGAAGGCGAGCTGGATCTTCTCCTGGATCTTGGCGGTCGAGGTCGGATCGACGCTCGCCACCATGGTGCCGTCGGCGACGCGGACATCGAGCAGCGTCTCGGAACCGAGCCGCTCGACGACCTCGGTCAGAGCCTCGAACGTGGAGCCGGCCGGGTCGGAGCCATTGGCGACGGAGATGTCCTCGGGACGAACGCCGAGGGTGGCGGGCTTGCCGGTGTGGGGGCGCATCCGCGCGACCAGATGGTCGGGCACCTTGATGCGCATGCCGGGGTTCTCGGCCCACAGCGTGCCGGCATCCTCGATGATGCGCACGTTGGAGAAGTTCATGGCGGGCGAACCGATGAAGCCGGCGACGAACTTGTTGGCCGGGGTATTGTAGAGGTCGAGCGGCTCGCCGACCTGCTGGACGATGCCGTCCTTCATGACGACCACGCGGTCGCCGAGCGTCATCGCTTCGACCTGGTCGTGGGTGACGTAGATGGCCGTCGTGCCGAGCCGGTTGTGCAGCTTCTTCAGCTCGACGCGCGTCTGGACGCGCAGCTTGGCGTCGAGGTTCGACAGCGGCTCGTCGAACAGGAACACCTGCGGGTGGCGGACGATGGCGCGGCCGAGGGCCACGCGCTGGCGCTGGCCGCCGGAGAGCTGGCGAGGCTTCCTGTGCAGATGGTCGCGGATGCCGAGGATGTCGGCCGCCTCCTGCACGCGCTTCTCGATCTCGGCCTTCTGGAACTTCCGCATCTTGAGGCCGAAGGCCATGTTGTCGAACACGCTCATGTGCGGGTAGAGCGCGTAGTTCTGGAACACCATGGCGATGTCACGATCCATCGGCGGCAGATCGTTGACGATGAGGTCCCCGATCTTGATGTGACCTTCGGTGATGCTCTCGAGGCCCGCCACCATGCGCAGCGTCGTGGTCTTGCCGCAGCCCGACGGGCCGACGAGGACCATGAACTCCGTGTCCTTGATCTCGAGGCTGACGTTCTTGACCGCGTGGAAGTCGTCGTACCGCTTGTGGACGTTGTGAATGCTGACTTGAGCCATGGTAACTCTCTTCTTTTCCCCCAGAGGAGCGCGCCCGGCGCCGCCTCGTGCATGCAAGTCCTGTGCAACCTCAGCCTTTGACGGAGCCGGTGAGGCCCGACACGTAGTGTTCGACGAAGAACGAGTAGGCGATCGCCACCGGGATGGAGCCTAGCAGAGCGCCCGCCATCAGCGGTCCCCAGAAGAACACGTCGCCACGAACCAGTTCGGAGATGACGCCGACCGGCACCGTTTTCTGTTCAGGCGAGGACAGGAACACCAGGGCGTAGATGAACTCGTTCCACGACAGCGTGAATGCGAAGATCATTGCCGACAGGATCCCCGGCACTGCAACCGGAATGATGATGTAGAGCATAGCCTCCCAACGCGACGCACCATCGATGCGGGCGCATTCCTCGAGCTCCTTCGGGACCGCCTTGAAGTACCCCATCATCAACCAGGTGACGAATGGGATGAGGAATGTCGGATAGGTCAGGATCAACGACCAGGGTGTGTCGCCGAGCTGGTAGGTGCGGATGATCTCGGCCAGGGGAATGAAGAGCAGTGTCTGCGGCACGAGATAGGTGACGAAGATGCCGGTGCCGAGCAGCCCGGCCATGCGGAAATTGAGACGGGACAGCGCATAGCCTGCCAGCACGCCGCAGACCAGCGAGATGGCCGTGGAGATCACTGCGATGAACGTGGTGTTCCACATCCACAGCCAGAACGTCGTCTCGTTGTTCAGATACTGCAGATGGACGAGCGTTGGATTCCAGGTCCACAGCGGCTTGTACTGCGGCCGCATCCACGGAATGTAGAGCTCATTATCCGGCCGCACCGTGGTGATGACCATCCAGTAGAACGGGAACAACAGGAAGATCAGGAACAGTGCCATCGGGAAGCGGAAGAAGACCCATCGCCGCCACTTTGCGCCCTCGATCATCAGCGGGTCTCCACGCGGCGAATGTACATGAGCTGGAAGATCACGATCAGGAACAGCAGCGGGAACATGGCCAGTGAAACGGCCGCGCCCTGAGACAGCAGTCCCGTACCGATGCCCAACTGGTAGGCGTACGTTGCGAACAGATGCGTCGCGTTCGCCGGGCCGCCTCCCGTCAATACGTAGACGATCTGGAAATCCGCGAACGTCTGGATCACGGAGAACAGAACGACCACCATGGTCACCGGCAGCAGCAGGGGCCACGTGATGTACCAGAACCGCTGCAGGGGCTTGGCGCCGTCGATCGCGGCGGCCTCATTGAGGTCGGGCGAGATCGTCTGCAGGCCGGCCATCAGCGAGATGGCGAAGAACGGCACGCCGCGCCAGATGTTGACGATGATGATCGAGAGCATCGCGAGATCGCCGTCGCCCAGCCAGTTGATCGAACTCGAGATGAGGCCGACCTTCCAGAGCATCCAGTTCACGACCGAGAAGGTCGGGTCGAACATCCATTTCCAGGCGAAGCACGCAAGAACGGTCGGCACGATGAACGGCAGCAGGATGAAGGCGCGCGTGAAGGCCTTGAACTTGAAATTGCGGTTCAGCAGCAGCGCCAGCCAGAGGCCGAGGGCCAGCTTGAAGACCGTCGTGACCGCCGTATAGAGGAACGTGTTCTTGACGACCGCGTGGAAGATCGGATCGGCGAACAGGCGCGCGAAGTTGTCGAGCCCGACCCACTTGCCGGGGATTCCGACCCTGGTGTCCGTCACCGCCAGCATGATGCCGCGGAGGAACGGATAGGCGATGAACATGCCGAGCAGCACCAGTGTCGGCAGCAGAAGCAGGAACGCGAGATTGCCTTCCCCTTCGAGCGGCCGCCACTTCGGCTTGCCAATAACGTTCCTCTCCGCGGTCGCGGTCGTCACCGCCATGACTGATCTTCCCTGAAAAACTCAGCTAAAGGACCGGGGCGAAGCTCGCCCCGGTCCACTGCTCGATGAGACCTTTGAGCAACCGTGACCGACGCTGGTGTCGCGTCGTCGTGCTCAGGCGCCGTAGATCGTCTTGAGCTGCGCCTCGCAGGCCTTCACGGCATCTTCGGCCGACTGGCCCTTGATGGCGCCCGCGAACATGTTGCCGATCAGGTACTTGGTCAGCACCTCGGCCGCCTTGGCATTGGGCTCGCCCGGGTGACCCGGCGTGGCGCCGAGCTTACCGGCCACCGCGAAGGGCGCCATGATCGGGTCCTTCGTCCAAACGGCGTGCGACTCCCAACCCGTGGTGCCGGGCGTATAGAAGCCCTGCGAGGTCGAGAACCACTGATCGTAGTTCTCTTTCTTATGGAAGAAGCGCAGCAGATCCTTCGCCGCCTTCTGGTTCTTGGAGTAGCTCGGCAGCACGTGCGACGTGAACGTGTGCATGCCGAACTGGCCTTTCGGGCCGGCCGGCAGCGGACCGTGGAACACGTCGTCCTTGAGCGGCTTGCCGTCAGCGGTCTTGTACTGATCGGGCTTGCGCAGGGTCTCGATGTAGATCGAGGCGCCGTTCAGGGTCGCGCTGATGGTGCCAGCGAGGAAGGCGCGGTTGTTGGACGCGTCGTCCCAAGCCAGTCCGCCCTCGTCGAAGCCTTCTTTCCAGGCCGATGCCATCCACTTGACGACGTCGATCGTCTCCTTGGAGTTGATCGCGACCTTGCCCTTGTCGTCGATCTCGGCGCCGCCGTGGGCCCACAGCAGCGGATAGGCGAAGGTCGGCGGATCGCCGAACGACTGGCCGAACGACTGACCGATCGGATAGCCCTTCTTCTTCAGTTCGGCACCCGCCTTGCGGTACTCGTCCCAGGTCTTCGGTGCGCCATTCGGGAACATCGATTTGCGGTAGATCGTCATGGCGCCGATGATCGCGGCGGGCATGGAGAAGAACTTGCCCCCGGACCCGCAGTTGGCGGCCGAGATCTTGTAGTAACCGTTCTGGTCCTTGCCCACTTCCTCGGCCACGTCGGACAGGTCGACGAGGCTGTTGGCGTAGAGATGGGGGTGATTGTTGAACAGCATGAGCAGGTCGGGACCGGACCCCGACTGGATCGACGAGGTGATGCGCGGCTGCAGGTCGTTGCCGTTCACCGTCTCGTACTTGACCTTGATGCCGAGCGCCTTCTCGGCCTCGGGCAGCAGCTTGGTGCGGAGCAACTGGTCGCAGGCCGGAATGAAGTCGTTCCAGCGCAGCCAATGCACCTCGGTGGCTTGAGCGTAGGCTGGTGCCCGGCCGGATTCGAGAATGGCGGCGAGGCCGCCCGTCGAGGCCGCGAGCGCGCCAGCGCCCGTCGCCTTCATGAATCCACGCCTGTTGATTTTCACCATGGCCGTCCTCCCTAAATCGGAACCGTTGTGGTTCCTTGTTTAATCGTTGGCCGGGACAGTAGACCGAGCCGACCGGTCCGGCAAGTGGTCGTATGATGTTACGGGGCGCCGTCGCCCGAACGGATCTGGCCGAATTCCCACAGTTGGTAAACGGTTTGGCCAAGCGGGCTCGGGTTTGCTAGCGTCGGCCGATCCACGAAAACCAAATGGGGAAGCGCCGTGCATTTCGAGAAACTGCTGGCGCCCGCGCGGGCGCGGCCGGTGACCGCCGCGTTGATCGGAGCGGGGGAGTTCGGCCAGTCGCTGCTCGCCCAGTCGCGCCGCATGCAGGGGCTCAGAGTCGTTTCGGTTCTGGACAAGAATCCTCAGCTCACCACGGAGATCCTGAAGGCCGCCGGACACGATGCGCGGATGGTCGACAGCGCGGCCGCGGCGCGCCAGGCGGTCGGCGAGGGGCGGATCGCCGTCTGCCAGTCGCTCGAGGACCTGCTGGCCTCGGGCATCGAGATGATCGTCGAGGCGACCGGAGATCCCGTGTACGGCGCGCGCCATGCCGAGGCGGCGATCGCGGCGGGTATCGGCGTCGCGATGGTCAGCAAGGAGGCGGAATGCGTGGTCGGGCCGCTGCTGGCGGCCAAGGCGCGCGCGGCGGACGTTCCGTATACGCTCGTCGACGGTGACCAGCCGGCCCTGCTGATCTCGCTGGTGACGTGGGCGCGGGCACTCGGGCTGCCGATCGTCGCGGCCGGCAAGTCGAGCGAGTACGATTACGTCTATGATCCGGCCACGCACGAGGTGACGTGGACGACGGAGCGGGTGACGGCACCCGAAATCGCCGGCCTATGGAAGCTTTCGGCCGACCGCCGCGCGACCATCGCGGCGCGGGCCACTGCGCTCGCCCGGCTGCCGCAACGCACCGTGCCCGATTTCTGCGAGATGGCGCTGGTGGCGAATGCGACCGGCCTCGTGCCTGATCGTCCCGACTATCATGCACCACTGGTGCACACCGCCGAATTGCCCGAGGTCTATGCTCCGATGGCGGATGGTGGTGTGCTGGCGGGGGACGGCCGGCTGGACGTGTTCAACTGCCTGCGCCGGCCGGACGAGGCGAGCTTCGCGGGCGGCGTGTTCGTGGTGGTCCGGTGGGCCGACGCCAAGTCCGGCGCGCTGTTCCGCGGCAAGGGAATTCCGACGTCGCCGGACGGCCGCTACGGGCTCGTCTACAACCCCTCGCACCTGCTCGGCGTCGAGGCGCCGATGTCGGTGCTGGCGGCGGCCCGGCTCGGCAATTCCTCGGTGGACGAGACCTACCGGCCGGTGGTGGATCTGACCGCGCGGGCGGCGCAGGATCTGCCGGCCGGACATCGCCTCGAGATCGTGGGGCTGCGCCATGCGGTGCCCGGTCTCGATCCGCTGCTGACGCCGGCCGCGCCGGTGCGCAGCGGCAATCCGCTGCCCTACTACATGGCGGTCGGGCGGTCGTTGACGCGGCCGCTGGCGGCGGGCCAGATGCTGACGGTCGACGACGTGACCGCGGACGAGAGTTCGCCGCTGTGGCGTCTGCGGCGCGAGCAGGACGCGCGCTTCTTCTGAGCCGAAGGCCTCTTTCAAGACGGAGTACCGCTGTGGCCAACGTCGCATTCCTCGGACTGGGAAAGATGGGCACCGGCATGGCGGGGCGGCTGCTGGCGGCCGGGCACCGCGTGGCGGTGTGGAACCGTTCGGCCGACAAGGCGGCGGGCCTGGTCGCCAAGGGGGCACGCTCAGCCGCAACGCCGGCCGAGGCTGCGACCGGCGCCGATGCCGTGTTCTCGATGGTCGCGGACGACGAGGCGTCCGCGCGGGTGTGGACGGCGGCGGACGGGGCGCTGGCGGTGCTCGAGGCGGGCAGTCTGGTGGTCGAATGCTCGACGCTGTCGCATGGCCATGTGCTCGGCTTGCAGGCCAAGGCACAGGCCCGCGGCCTCGTCTACATCGATTGTCCCGTCAACGGACCACCGGTGGCGGCGGCCGAGGGCAAGCTCGTGCTGCTGGTCGGCGCGGCGCCGGCCGATCTGGCGCTGGCGCGGCCCTATCTCGACTCGCTCTCCGGCAGCATCCTGCACTTCGGACCGGTCGGCACCGGCACCGCGTTCAAGCTGATCAACAACCTGCTCGGCGCCGTGCAGATCGCGGGTCTCGCCGAGGGCGTCGCGCTGGCGCACCGGCTCGGCCTCGACCGCGAGACGCTGGTGGCGGCGATCGAAAGCGGGCCGTGCGCGAGCCCGCACGTGAAGCGGGTCGCGCGGGCGATGGTGGAGGAGCGGCTGTCGGACGTGCCGGCGCTGTCGATCGGTCTGCGCGAGAAGGACACCCGCTACTGCCTCCAGCAGGCGCGGGATCAGGCCTTCGACATGCCGGTCGGGCGGGCGGCTTATGGCTGGTACGACACCGCCAAGGCGGCTGATGGTGCCGAGGACGATTCGGCGTTGCTGCGCACCGTGGCGCGTCAGACGCGGTGACGGGGCGGCGCCACGCCGGCCGGGGGTGCCCCATAAGCTGTGCACAACCTTTCGGCGTGATATAAGCCGCTGGCTCCCGGGTGCCATGGAGATTCGCCGTGCGACCGACCAGCGATATTGCGTTCAGCGACAGCGTCAAAGCCGTCCAGGAGGCACGCGGCTCGCGTAAGACGTTCGCCGATCTGGAGGCGCGGGGCGGCTGGCGGGCGGCGATCACGCCGGAGGTCGCGGCGTTCCTGCAGTCAGCGCGCACCGTCTATCTGGCCACCACCAATGCCGCCGGGCAGCCCTATGTGCAGCACCGTGGCGGGCCGCCGGGCTTCCTGAAGATCGCCGATGCCACAACGATCGCGTTCGCCGACTTTCGCGGCAATCGCCAGTACATCACGACCGGTAATCTCCGCGAGAACCCCAAGGCCTTCCTGTTCGTGATGGACTACGAATCACGGCGCCGCCTCAAGATCTGGGGACAGGCGCGGGTGGTGCAGGATCCGGCACTGATCGCGCAGCTCAAGTCGGGCGACTACAAGGCCACGGCGGAGCAGGCGATCGTGTTCACGGTCGAGGCCTGGGACACCAATTGTCCCCAGCACATCCCGCAACTGTTCGCGGCCGAGGACGTCGGCCGCACGATCCAGCAGTTCCAGGCCCGCGTCCGCGAGCTCGAGGCCGAGGTGGCCGAGCTCAAGGCGCGGCTGGCCGCCGAGTAGGGGTGCGATCATGGCCACGTAACGCAACATCGTCATCCTGACGGGCGCCGGACTTTCGGCGGAATCGGGCATCTCGACGTTCCGCGACAAGGACGGGATCTGGTCGAAATACAAGGTGGAGGAGGTCGCGACGCCGCAGGGGTTCGCCGCCAATCCGCGCCGGGTGCACGAGTTCTACAACCTGCGCCGTGCCGCCCACGCCAAAGTGGCCCCCAATGCCGCCCACGTCGCGCTGGCGAAGCTCGAACGCGAGCACCGGGCCGATGTGCTGGTCGTGACGCAGAACGTCGACGCCCTGCACGAGGCGGCGGGGAGCCAGCGGCTGATCCACATGCACGGCGAGCTGTTGAAGGCGTGGTGCCTCGCCTGCGACGAACGCCACCCGTGGACAGCCGACCTCTCGGTCGAGACGCGCTGTCCGGGCTGCGGGCACGTCGGCCGGATGCGCCCCGACGTCGTGTGGTTCGGCGAGATGCCCTACCACATGGAGGTGATCGCGGAGGCGCTGGCGGCGTGCGACCTGTTCCTCTCGATCGGCACCAGCGGCAACGTCTATCCGGCGGCCGGCTTCGTCGCCGAAGCGCGGGCGGCGGGGGCGCACACGGTCGAGCTCAATCTCGAGCCGTCAGAGGGGCGCCGGCTGTTCGCCGCGGCCCATCACGGCCCCGCGACCCGCATCGTGCCGGCCTACGTGGACGCGCTGCTGGCCGGCACGGCGTAGTTCTCAACGCGGGCGATCGAGCACGGCCACGGCCTCGACATGGGCCGACAGCACGAACTGGTCGACAGGGGTCACGGCGACCAGCCGGTAGCCGCCCGCGACGAGGATCGCGAGGTCGCGGGCGAGGGTGGCCGGATTGCAGGACACCATGACAACGCGCGCGACCTTGGTTCGGGCCAGACGCTCGGCCTGCGCCTTCGCGCCGGCGCGCGGCGGATCGAGCACAACGGCGTCGAGATCGGCCAGTTCCTTCACCGACAGCGGTTCGCGGAACAGGTCGCGCACCCGCGCCTCGACGGGCTTCAGCCCGGTGGCGCCGCGAAAGGCCGCGGTGAGCGCCGCCATCGCCTCGGCATCGGAATCGACAGCCAGCACGCGCGCCGACCGCGCCAGCGGCAGCGTGAATGTTCCGGTGCCGGAGAACAGGTCGGCGATGCGGCGCGCGCGGCCGACACCCTCGACGACGAGGCTGGTCATCGCGCGTTCGGCCTCGGCGACCGCCTGGACGAAGGCGCCGGGCGGCGGCACGACCACGGTGCCGGAAAACGAAAGCTGCGGCGGGCCGAGCGTGACCACCGGCGTGCGGCCGACCGAGATGCGGGCGAAGCGGCCTTCACGTGCGATGTCGGCGGCCACCGCGCGGGCGCCGGCCGGCAGTTCGACGATGGGCTCGGTCAGCGTGACGTCGAGGCCGGTGTCGGTCGCCAGTACGGTGAAGCGTCCCTCGTCGTGCGCGGTGAGCAGTACGGCCGCCAACCGGGCGAGGAGGGGCAGCGCGCGGTGGATGGCCGGCACCAGGATGGCGCAGTCCGTCATCGGCTCGAGGCGGTGCGAACGGGCGGCGTGGAAGCCGATGGCGAACGGGCCGCCGCGACGCTCGGCCGTCAGCACGGCGCGCCGGCGCGAGGCGAGCGGCACGGTGACCAGCGGCGCGACGACGTCGGCCGGCAGGCCGTGCTGGCCGAGCTCGGAGATCACGATGTCGCGCTTCCATTCGGCGTAGAGGGCGGGCGGCATGTGGTGGGCCATGCAGCCGCCGCAGTGGCCGAAATGGGAGCAGCGGTCGGGTTGACGATCGGGGTGCGGAACGACCAGCGTGTTGGCGCCGCCGGGGCCGATCTCCCAGGTCTCGCCGGGCAGGCCGCCCGGCACGAACAGGGGCGCGCCGCCGTCCATGGCGGCGCCGTCGCCGAGGGCGCCGAGGCTGGTGATGGTGACGCGCGTGCCGTCAGTCATGGCGGGCTCCCAGCAGGGCCTCCTCGTTGCCGGAGCCGCCGAGGATCGGCGACCGGATGTGGCCGAGGACCCGCCAGCCCGATTGCGTGCCGAGCCAGCGGGCGACGTCCGCCACCGCCTTCTCGCGCACCGCGGCGTCGCGCACAATGCCGCCCTTGCCGACATTGTCGGGTCCGGCCTCGAACTGCGGCTTGACCAGCGCGACCAGCCAGGCTCCCGGCGCGGCGAGGCGGAGGGCGGCCGGCAGCGCCTTCATCAGTGAGATGAAACTCACGTCGGCGACGATGGCGGCGATGGGATCGGTGACGAGATCCGTGGTCAGGGTACGGGCGTCGGTGCCGTCGTGGCGGACGACGCGCGGATCGTCCGCCAGCGCCGGATGCAACTGGCCGTGGCCGACGTCGATGGCCCAGACGCGGCGGGCGCCGCGGGCGAGCAGCACCTCGGTGAAGCCACCGGTCGAGGCGCCGATGTCGAGGGCGATGCGACCGGCCGGGTCGAAGCCGAAATGATCGAGCGCGGCGGCGAGCTTCTCGGCACCGCGCGACACGAAGGCCCGGGCCTCGGCCGCCAGTTCCAGCGCCGCGCCGTCGCGGACGTCGTGACCCGGCTTGGTGACGACGGTGCCACCGACCCGGACGAGGCCGCGCAGGATGAAATCGCGCGCGCGCGAGCGCGTCGGGGCGAGCCCGCGCGCCACCATCGCCTGATCGAGCCGTTGCACGGCGCCTCCTTCGATGCTTTAGGTGTTCCGAAGCCTGATCGCCGACGTTCCCAGGCTTTCCAAGCACGTGTCAAAACTTGAGGAGACGACCATGTCAATCCTACACCGGCGCACCTTCCTGGCCGGCGCCGCAGCCCTCGTCGCGGTCGGTGGCGGGCGTGGCGCCTTCGCGCAGGCCCCCGCCGGGCCGTTCAGCCTCGCCGCGCTGCCCTATGCGCCGGAAGCGCTGGAGCCGCACATCGACGCTCAGACGATGCAGATCCACCACGGCCGGCACCATCAGGCCTACGTGACCAATATCAACAACGCGCTCAAGGAGCACGGCCAACTCGCCCAGATGCCGCTGCAGCAGATGCTGGGCAAGCTCGGCGAGGTGCCGGAGGCGATCCGCACCGCCATCCGCAACAACGGCGGCGGGCACGCCAACCACACCATGTTCTGGCAGATCATGGGTCCCGGCGGCAGCGCGCCGTCGGGTGAACTCGCCGAGGCGATCACGCGCGATCTCGGCGGCCTCGACAAGTTGAGGACCGACTTCAACGGCGCCGGCGCGCGGGTGTTCGGCTCGGGCTGGGTGTTCGTGACCGTGACCAAGGACGGCAAGCTGGCGCTGGTTTCCAAGCCGAACCAGGACACGCCGCTGATGGACGGGCAGATGGTGCTGATGGGGAACGACGTGTGGGAGCACGCCTACTACCTCAAGTACCAGAACCGCCGAGCGGACTATCTCGCCGCGTGGTGGAACGTCGTGAACTGGTCGGCCGTCGCCACCCGCTACGCGGCGGCGAAAGCTGGCACGCTGACGATCTGAGGTTGGCCGGCGCCGCGGCGCCGGTGCCTCTTGCAAAGCGAAAGGGCGGAGCGGTGCGACACGCGCGGCTCCGCCCACCGTGGTTACCGGCGTGTGTTTCGCGACGCGGATGGACGCTCAGGCCGGCAGCGCGATCCCGGTCTGCTCGGCTAGGCGGCCGATGGCGGCGTGCACGAGCGGGTTGAGCCGCAGGCCCTCGGCCAGCGCCCGGCGCTTGCGCGCGAGGCCGCGTTGGCCGGGCAGGCGGACGGGTTCGGCGGGGTCGATGGCGGGATTCTCGGCGCACGATCGGGCGAGCCCGTCGAGCTGGCGGTCGAAGGCGTCGCGGCCGCACAGCAGGTCCGGGTCGGTCAGCCGCACCATGACGGTGGCGCCCCAGCCGGTGACGCCGTCGGGGCGTCCATAGCCGGCGAGGCCGCCGGTCATCGCTTCCACCATCAGAGTCAGGCCGAAGCCCTTGTGGCCCGACTCGACGCCGCCGAGCAGCTGGATGGTGCCGGGCGGGTCGTGGTCGAAGACGGCGGGATCGTCGGTCGGCCGGCCCTGGCCGTCGAGCAGCCAGCGGCCGGGAAAGCGCTGGCCGGCTGCCTTCAGCCGCGCCGACATGGCATTGGTGGTGATCGACGTCGACACGTCGATCAGGATCGGATCGCCGGAGGTCGGTATGCCGACGGCGATGGGATTCGGCGTGAACACGGCGCGGGTGCCGCCATAGGGCGCGACGGATGCGACCGACGGGTCCGACGAGTGGATTTCGACCAGGAAGCCGTCGCGGGCCGGCGCCTCCAGGTAGGCGGCGAGGCAGGCGATGTGTCCGGAGCGGCGGATCACCACCATGGCGGTGCCGTTGGCGCGGGCGCGGGTGCCGGCGGCGTGGATGGCCGCGCGCGTCAGCCAGGGGCCCGGCAACGTGCGGCCGTCCCACAGCAGCGCGCCGGGGCGGTCGGCCAGCACGTCGACTTCGCCGCGGCCGATCAGCCCGCCGTCGTCGAGCTTGGCGAGGTTGGGGCCGAGCAGCGCTAGCCCATGGGTGTCGTGGCCGAGCAGGTCGCCCTCGACGAGCACGTCGGCGACCGTCCGGGCCTTGTCGGCGTCGACGCCGCGGTGCTCCAGAACGGCGGCCGCCCAGGCGACGAGGGCCGGCGGGTCGAACAGGGGGGCGGAGGGCATGTCCGGTTGCTCCGTCATCGCTTCGGTGGGGGCGCGTCAGTCGTCCTGGCCGTCGGCATCGAATTTTCCGGCGTCGTAGCGATCGGCGTCGAGCCCGAGCAGCGCCCAGGTCGTGCGCATGTGCTCGGACAGCGGCGCGGTCACGTCGATGCGGCCCTGGCCCGGGCGCGGATGGGGAATGACGAGGCGGCGGGCGTGGAGGTGCAGCTTGGCCTCCATGTTCTCGGCCGGCAGATCGAGGCCGCCCTCGTATTTGTTGTCGCCGACGATGGGGTGGCCGATCAGCGCCATGTGGGCGCGCAACTGGTGCTGGCGGCCGGTGACGGGCTTCAGGCTGACCCAGGCCGCCTTCTGGCCGACGCGGTCGATGACGGCGTAGTGGGTGGTCGCGTGCATCGCCTCGGCCTGCTCGCCGGGCAGCGACTTGCGGACGTGGTCGCCGTCGGGGCCGGAGGCCTTGACCAGCGCGGCCTCGATCCGGCCCTGCGGCGGGCGCGGCACGCCCTTGACGAGGGCCCAGTAGGTCTTGGCGGCCGTGCGCGTCTGGAAGGTGCGGCCGAGCTTCGAGGCGGCCTCGCGCGTCTTGGCGACCAGCAGGACGCCGGTGGTGTCGCGGTCGAGGCGGTGGACGAGGCGCGGGCGGTCGCCGAAGCGGTCCGCCATGCCGGCCAGGATGCCGTCGAGGTGGCGCCGCGTGCCGGTGCCGCCCTGGACGGCGATGCCGAACGGCTTGTTCAGCACCATCACGTCGTCGTCCTCGTACAGGATGATGCGCTCGATGAAGTCGCGGTCGGCCTTGGAGAGGCCCGGCGGCGGCGTCAGGCTCGGCTTGCTGGTCTTCGGCTGGCGGATGATCTTCGGCACGCGGATCTGGGCGCCGGCGTCGAGCCGGGCGTTGGCCTGCACGCGCTTGGAATCGACGCGGATCTGGCCCGACCGCAGCAGCTTCTGGAGGTAGGAGTAGCCGACCTCGGGGAAGTGGATGCGGAACCAGCGATCGAGGCGCAGGCCGTCCTCTTCGCGGGCGACGGCGATGGTTTCGACGGGGTCGCTCATGGCGTGATGACCTTGGCCAGCGCGAGGCCGGCATAGAGGGCGAGGATCGACAACACGACCGAGCCGGCCACATAGGCCAGCGCGGCCGCAAGCTGGCCGCGGTCGAGCAGGGTCGCGGCGTCGAGCGAGAAGGCGGAGAACGTCGTATAGCCGCCGAGGATGCCGGTCGCCAGGAAGATGCGCAGCGCCAGGGTTTCGGTCTCGCGGCCGATCAGGGCGCCGACGACGAGCCCCATGGCCAGCGAGCCGGTGACGTTGATCAGGAACGTCGACCACGGGAACGCGCTGCCGAGCCAGGTGGCCATCGCGACATTGATCAGGTAGCGCACGCCCGCGCCGATGGCGCCCCCGGCGGTCGCGAGAAGAAAGTGCTGCATGCGTCGTCCTCTGCCGGCGGTGCGGCCGCGCGGCCACCTCGCGTCATCGCGCGGGCGGTGGCGGAATGCAATGGGGGGATGGGCGGGTCGGTCAGGCATCCTCCGGCGCCGGGATCTTGCGGTAGGGGCCGTACTCGGCCAGCAGCTCGCGCTGCTCGGCAACGGCGCGGCGCTCCTCGTCGAGATAGCGGGCGACGGCGCGGCGCAGCGCCGGGTCGGCGATCCAGTGGGCGGAATGGGTGGGGGTCGGCATGTAGCCGCGTGCCAGCTTGTGCTCGCCTTGAGCGCCGGCCTCGACGCGGGGCAGGCGGTGGCGGATCGCGAACTCGATGGCCTGATAGTAGCAGACCTCGAAATGCAGGCAGGCGTGGTGTTCGACGGCGCCCCAGTAGCGGCCGTAGAGGCAGTCGCCGCCGATCATGTTGAGGGCGCCGGCGATCCAGCGGCCGGCGCGGCGGACCAGCACCAGCAGGCAGCGGTCGGCCATGGCGGCGCCGAGCATAGAGAAGAAGCGGCGGTTGAGGTAGGGGCGGCCCCATTTGCGGCTGCCGGTGTCCATGTAGAACGCGAAAAAGGCGTCCCAGTGGGCCTCGGTGATGTCCGCCCCGGTGACCCAGACGATGTCGAGGCCGGCCGCCTTGGCCTGCTCGCGCTCCTTGCGGATCGCCTTGCGCTTGCGCGAGGCGAGCGAGGCCAGGAAATCGTCGAACGAGCCATAGCCGGCGTTGGTCCAGTGGAACTGCTGGTCGGTGCGCTGGAGATAGCCGGCGGCGGCGAGCCGGTGCCACTCCGCCTCGGTGCAGAAGGTGACGTGGACGCCCGACAGTCCGGACTGGCGGCACAACTCGGCCGCGCCCGCCGCCAGGGCGCCGCGGCGCGCATTGGCCCCGTCGCCGGCGCCGACCAGCAGGCGCGGGCCCGGCACCGGCGTGAACGGCACCGCCACCTGCAGCTTGGGGTAATAGGCGCCGCCGGCCCGCTCGTAGGCCTCGGCCCAGCCGTGATCGAACACGTACTCGCCCTGGCTGTGCATCTTCACATAGGCCGGCAGGGCGCCGGCGAGTGTGCCGTCAGGCTCGGACAGCAGGATGTGGCGCGGCACCCACCCGGTGCGGCCGCCGACCGAGCCGGATTTTTCGAGCGCATCGAGAAAAGCGTGCTGCAGGAACGGGTTATAGGTCGCCGGATCGGGGTTCGCGAGCGCATCCCAGACGATGGGGTCGACCGCCGCGACGGATGTCACGACCTCTACTCTGCCCTGCTGCTCACCGGCCATGCCTGCCTCGCGGACGCTGCTGATCATGGTACGCAGGCGGCGCCCGGAGGATCAATCGTCAACAGGCGACCGCACCTCGCGATCCGGCCACGAAACGCCTATATGGTGGCCGGAATTGTCGCCATGGTCGGAACCTGGGAGGGGCCGGATGTCCCGTTCGAGCTGGTCTTTCGGTGCGCTGCTGGCGCTCGTGCTGGTCGCGCTGCCGGCCGCGGCTCAAACCCCGCCGGCCGCCAAAGACGAGGGCGTCAAGGTCGGCGGTCCGTCGATCCTGCGCAACCTGGTGCCGGCCACCAAGGTGGAGGGGGTCGGCGAACAGCAGTACGACCAGATCATCCGCCAGGCCCGCGACAAGCGCGCGCTGCTGCCCGACGATCATCCGGAGGTCTTGCGGCTGCGGAAAATCTTCCGCGAACTGGCGCCCTTCGCGGAGAAATTCAACGCCCGCGCCAAGGACTGGAAGTGGGAGGTGAACATCGTCAACTCCCGCCAGATCAACGCGTTCTGCATGCCGGGCGGCAAGATCGCCTTCTTCACCGGCATCCTTTCCAAGCTCAAGCTGACGGACGACGAGGTGGCGATGGTGATGGGCCACGAGATCGCCCACGCGCTGCGCGAGCACGCCCGCGAGCGGATGGCCAAGCAGACGCTGACCAACATCGGCGCCATCGCGGTGAACGTGCTGGTCGGCGGCAACGCGGGCGAGCTGGCGCGGATCGGCGGCGGGCTGCTCGGCCTCAAGTTCTCGCGCGACGACGAGCGCGAGGCGGATCTGGTCGGCATGGAGCTGGCCGCGCGCGCCGGCTACGATCCGCGGGCGGGCATCACGCTGTGGGAGAAGATGAGCGCGGCCTCACAGGGCCAGCCGCTCGAGTGGTTCTCGACCCATCCTTCCGGCAAGAGCCGCATCGACACCATCAAGGCCAACCTCAAGGACGTGCTGCCGCTGTTCGAGGCGGCGAAGACGAAAAAAGGGTGAGCGGAGAGGGTGCGGGCGGCCCGCGCCGCCGACGGACCCCGAGCGTTGGTTATGACCCGCAACGGACTCGTGCTCACGCGCACAGCGTCTGTGCGGCTTGCTGGCCCCGGCCTGAGCCACACTCGAGCTCATACTTCCTCAGCGTCAGGCAACTCGGGCCCGTCTATGAACTCGAGAATATCGCCTGGTTGGCACGAAAGCTCTCTGCAAATGGCCGACAGCGTCGAGAAGCGGATCGCGCGCGCGCGTCCCGTCTTCAAGACCGAGAGGTTCTGGATCGAAATGCCAATGGCGTTCGCAAGATCGCCGAGCCGACGCTTGCGCTTGGCGAGCATCACGTCGAGGTTGACTTGGATGGGCATTGCGCACCTCAAATCGTGAGATCGGAGTCTTGCTTCAATGCGATAGCCTTGCGGATGACGCTCTGCGTCGCGAGCAGGAAGAGGCCAACCGCGATCGGAGCGATGTCGAGGTTGAAGCGGTACGTGGAGAAGGGCAGCTTTTCGACTTCCCAAAGTGCGAAGCTTGCGAGAGCTAAGGCACCCGTTTCCAGGAACGGCCACACGATCAGGATCACGCCCATCTGCCATAAGCTCGCGAGCGTCTCGGACACGAAGATGCGCTCACGGGCGAAACGGCGCACCATGCCGTGCAGGAAGGCGAGCAGCACCACATAGATCGACGTGTTGAACGCGAAGAGTGTCCATACGATCGCTTGTCCCGAGCTCGACATCGACGAAATGGTGGGAAGGATCTTGAGGCACTGAATTTGTTCGCTCGTCATGCCCTCGAGCGGTTCGCCTTGGTGCAGGGCGGACCAGATCGCGATCCCGATCATGACGGGCAAGGCCGCCCACACCGCAAAGAAGGCCCGATCCAGAAACCTGAACCAGCGCTTGTCGTCGCTTGCTGACATTTCATCACTCCGCTTCGTTCGAATAATCCCTGCCGCCCGCTGAAAACAGCATCGATATCGCAATTTATTGATTAACATGATGACATGAGACCCGCCAATTCCTCCAGATTTGGGTAGAGTCCGTAACCTCCAGGGAGGAGACGGACGATGCGTAAGAGTAGGTTCAGCGAGGAACAGATCATCGCGATCCTGCGCGAGCAGGAGGCGGGGCGACCGACGGCGGATGTCTGCCGCAAGCACGGGATCAGCTCGGCGACCTTCTACAAGTGGAAGGCGAAGTTCGGCGGCATGGACGTGTCCGACGCCAAGCGGCTCAAAGCACTCGAGGACGAGAACGCGAAGCTGAAGAAGCTCTTGGCCGAGACGATGCTCGACAACGCGATCCTGAAGGACGTCAACAGCCGAAAGTGGTGACGCCCGCCGCTCGACGGCAGGCTGTCGCTCACGTGTGCGAAGCGCATGACGTGAGCGAGCGGCGGGCCTGCACCGCACTTTCAATTGATCGCTCGACGATCCGCTACCGGAGCCGGCGCCCCGACGACGCCTCTGTTCGCCAGCGCATCCGCGAGCTGGCGGCGATCCGGCGCCGGTTCGGCTACCGACGGCTGCATTTCATGCTTGGCAAGGAAGGACTGAAGATGAACCAGAAGCGATTCCGCCTGCTCTACCGCGAAGAAGGCTTGGCGGTGAGGAAGCGCGGTGGGCGCAAGCGGGCGTTGGGCATGCGGGCGACGCTCGGCCAGCCTTCGCGCCCTAACGAGCGCTAGAGCCTGGACTTCGTCTCCGACTGCCTCAACGGCGGGCGACGGTTCCGCATTCTGGCGATCGTCGACGATTGCACGCGGGAATGCCTGGCGCTCGTCGCCGACACCTCGCTGTCGGGAGCCCGTGCGGCCCGTGAGCTTGATGCCGTCATCGCGCGGCGGAGAGCCAAGCCCAGAACATGTGTTTCCGACAACGGCACCGAACTCACCAGCATGGCGATCCTCAAGTGGAGCAAGGCCAGCGGCGTCGACTGGCACTATATCCAGTCCGGCAAGCCGCAGCAGAACGCGTTCGTCGAGAGCTTCAACGGTCGGCTGCGCGACGAGCTGCTGAACGAGACACTGTTCTCGACGCTCGGCGAGGCGCGAGCGCTGTTGGCGGTCTGGCGCGACGATTTCAATCGCGTAAGGCCCCACTCGGCACTAGCCAACAGGACACCGGAAGAGTTCCGCGACCACCATCACGCCCTTGCCGCCACGACCGGCAGCGGGCAAGACTTCAGCCTAGGACTCCCCCCCCTGAGTGGACGAGCGACGGGTCTCAGGTCAATGAAATTCCGGTTGACTCAACGATCCGCGTTCTGTACTTAATGTTTATCGATCAATTTTACATCCTAATCAGGAGCGACCTACTCCGACCCGCTTCTCACTCACGCTCAGCCAGGCAACCGCCAATCCAATGGCAAAACCTCAGCCTCAACCGGTCTCCGCACCGGGCGGCGAAGCGTTACCGGAAGCAATCGAAAGGATCAACACATGAAGCTCATCACCCTTCGCAAGAGCATGCTCGTCCCAGCCGCAGGCGCGCTGGCGTCGGTCCTGCTCGCCTTGCCGGCGCAGGCGGGAGACGGCTACGGCGACGGAACGCCCGGACTATGGCGGGGGCTATACCTCGGCGGCACGGTGAGCGGCAGCGGCTCGGCCGTCGACGTCAACGGCATAGGCAAGAAGGGCTTGGCCGATGTGGAATCCTCCCACGTCACGTTCACCCCGGTCATCGGCTACAACTTCACCAGAGGCCCCTGGATCTGGGGTATCGAAGCCGACTTCACTCCCGCCGGATTCAATGAAAAGAAGCCGCTGAATGGCCTCGGCACGGTGACGGCCACATCGGATTGGTTCGGGTCGGTCCGGCTGCGCGGCGGCTATGCTTGGGATCAACTGCTGATCTACGGAACCGTCGGCTTAGCCTTGAGCGACTTCGAAATCAAATCGTCTGCAGGCGGCAAAGACGATGGCGTGCGGGCAGGATTTGCGTTCGGGGTCGGCGCCGAATACGCCATCGACCGGGCTTGGACCGCGCGCATCGAAGCGATCGGCTATGCTCTTGGCAGCGAGGAGGTGAAGCTCGCGGGCCAGAAGCGTGACGTCTCACTGGACCATGGCAGTGTGCGACTGGGTCTAACGCGCCGCTTCTAAAAGCGGATCCTTGCGAATGTAGGCGCAGCGCATTCGCGACGACAACGTCGCGGCCCGCTCCGCCGACGGACTCCGATCGTTGGTTATGACCCGCAACGGACTCGTGCTCACGCGCACGGCCTTCAGGCGAGTGAGATGGACCAGGCAACAACCTGATCCATCCTTTCATTCGCTGGCTCAGAGGCGTTGACCGATCGAGATGGCATAGGCGGGCTGCCGCTCGGTGAACAAGGGATCATTCGTCGGCCCTTCGATCCCTTTCGCCAAGTTCAGCGGGTCGAAGATGGTACCGTCGCAGGCCTCGTTCTTCTCGATCGCGGTGATTGCGAGCGTACCAAGCTTGGTGCGCGGACGCTTGTCCTCATCGCCCCACTGCTCGGTCGCGTTGGTCTTCTCGTCTCCCGGACGCCCCATGATGGCGATCATGTCGAAGCCAGCCGGCGCATTGGACGCAATGCGGCCCTTCAGTTCATCAACGAGGAAATCGGCCGGCTTGGCCTTTGCCTCGTCGTCTGTCAGGCCGATCTCGCCCGCAGTCGGCACCATCTGGAACTTGACGAGCTGCTTGGCCCCGCTCGCATTGACGAGCGTATAGCCGTGAATGCCCCAGTAATTGACGCCGACCCACGATCCGGGGACCGGGCGGCCGGCCAAGTACTTGCCTTGGTTCGTGGTCTCCGGGTTGGCATCCGCGAACGCTTTGATTTTGGCCGCGTCAGGCTTGCCGTCCGTACCGGGCAGACGCGCCTGCAAGAAGGCCAGCATCTGATCCGGTGATTTCACGAAGTTGATGGGGGCGTTTACCATCACGAACTCGGTCTCGCCCCGGCCGCCGGCGTCGATCCGGAAGGCGAAGCCACGATTGACCATCTTGTTGCCGTCCATGACCTTGGGGTTACCGCTGCCGACGGAGAAGCGAGCCACGACCCGGGACGGCTTTTCGAATACCAGCGATGCGGACAACCCCTTCGCCTCGGCCGTCGGCGTAAACGTGCCGATGAAGCATTGGCCCTTGGCGCCGCTCGGCCGGGCCTTCTGGCCACCAGCGAGCGTCCGCATGGTGCTAACGATTTGATCGGTCGGCACGGTCTGCGCCGAGGCGAGCCCGGCTGTTGTGATTGCGACGGCGGTCGTCGCGGCTGCCAATGCGAGTTTTCGCTTCAGTGCTTTCATGGCTTCACTCCCTTTAGGTCGACGGCTCATTGTCTGGTCAACGCCCATGACTTGCAGCAAGCTCGGGTGCCGGTGAAATCAAGTCCTCTCAACACTGCGTGCGATGGACGTCATCGGTGCGCCTTGGCACCGCTGGAGATCGCGGCTCTTGCCCGCATCGCTACCCGACTGGACCGCCACGGGCATGCTGCCGGACGCGATTGCCTTGGCGATGCAAGACCAACTCCGATCGAACGCACGCAGTTTGGTCATCCGCGTTGCGGTTGGTCTGCTTCTGCGCCACCAGGGCCAGTCACATGTCGCTCTTTGTCTTGCTCCGTCAGCGGTTGCCACCCGCCCACGGCGGCCATGTGCCCCGCACCGCTGACGGCCTCGGAGCGTCGGTTGTGACCGGTTGCTGGCTCAGAGTGGGCGCTCAACACCCGTGTTGTGAATATGACGAAAACTGTGGAACTTGCCATGTGCGCCGCAGCAAGCGTGCTCTGCGGCGGCGTTCAGCGTGCATGGCAGCTTGGTCACCGACACTGCTGTCGTTCTCATCTCCGCGATGGCCAACGTGATAAATGCGGCCTGCGGATGATCAGCGGCGGCGAGCCCTGCGCGACACACCCACCGCAGCTGCAGCAAAGTGAGCAGTGCCAGCCGCCCGCGAACCAGCTCGTGGCCGTCACAGGCCCATTGTCAGGCGTCCGGTGCGCCGTGCCAATCGTGACCGTCCGCCCGTCAAGGCCGACCCGATGATCCCGAGAGCCGCCGACACGCTGCGGTGCCGCACATCGGCGCGTAGGGCCGAGAGGGTGCAGGGCGCAACAGCCCGCAAGGCCAGGATCGACAGGTCGCTGCCGGGTCCAAAATCTGCCTGTCGGAAGAGCGGCCAGATTCCCTGTGTCCCATGGTGGCGGCCGGGTCTTGATCCCCGATGTCGGTGATGGTGACGTCGTTCAACGCGCCACCGCTGCGAAACCCGGGCGCTGGCTGGACTTGAGCGCTGGCGGGGAATCATGACCCTATGGGAGCTCGATCTATGGGGGGCGGTAATGAGATCCACTACAGTCGCTGTTTCTGTCGCGACCATTCTGCTCGCCGGCTGTTCGACTGACAGTCGATCGATACGTTTCGACACCACCACCGGCGCTCTGCCGGCGAATTCCGTGCCCGACGTGATCAAATCCGAGGTCGCCGACCAAGTATGGCGCGACGATCAGGAAGGGAACCGCGTCAAACAAGGTGAGAACCGCGGC
>JBMOGA010000049.1:0-30572 GCA_049318625.1 Hyphomicrobiaceae bacterium | reverse complement strand
GATGGCCTGGGCGATCCATCAGGCGCGGCGCGAACCGGAACCAAGATAGGAGCGAAACATGCTGAAACCGATGTCCGAGGCGCCGGCTGACCGTCCAATACTCGTGTGGGATGACGCCACGAAGCGCTATCGCGCCTGCGAACGGATGACGTCGATGGAAGACGGAGATGTGGCGTGGGTCTACGCCCGCCAACTAAGCGCCCACTCTGTCGACGGGCAGGCTATCGCGTTTTTTGTGCGGAAGCCGGGCGGATGGGTGGAGCTACCCGCCGAACCAAACCAGCAATAGGGAGGTACAAATGGAAGTCTTGCACGTCACCAAGAACCCGTCCGCGCGCTACCTCAAGGCCGTTGTGATTGTCCGTTGGCCAGATGGCCGAACGGCTCACTATGCCAAATGGCGCAAGGGTGGCGGCTGGAACAACTTTTACGAAGGGATCGATTGTGCCAGCTGCCTTCAACGGGAGCTGAACAAGGTCCTGAAAAACTCGAACTGAGTATCGGCCACCCCTCCTAATCCGAGCCATTGCCTTGACGCTTTATCTCGACACAGAGTTCAATGGTCACGGCGGGGAATTGATCTCGCTGGCGCTGGCATCCGACAAGGGGCCGCACACGTTCTACGGCGTCCTGCCGCTGCCGGAGCGCATCCACCCGTGGGTGGCCGAGCACGTCATCCCGATACTTGACCGTGAGCCCGAGCCCGTGGGCGTGTTCCGTATGCGCTTGCAGCACTTCCTTGAGCGGTACGGAGACGAGGGCGTCATCGCCGATTGGCCGGACGACTTCGCACACCTGATGCGGGTCATGAGCGGACCGGACTACACCGAAAGCTGGTGCGTTCCGCTGGATATGCGCCTTCTGAACTCGGGTGACGTGCAGCCGGATCGGCCGCACAATGCCTTATCGGATGCCATCGCCCTTGCGCGGTGGCACGTTGCCAACCGCTAACGCACCAGGGAGGATTACATGCCGACGATTGACGCTCAATCCGCATCGAATAATTTTTGCCCATACAACGGGTTTAAGCCCTGTTACGGCATGAAGTGCATGGCGTGGGTTTGGGTCGGCCCGACGCAAGAGCGCGCGGCCACGACGAACCTTGTCAATACGCCTGATGGGCCGCGTCCTGATCTGGAGCGCACGCCACCTATGCCGGCCGGCGATGGCTGGGAAAGGCACGGCGAACCGCGTGCTGTGGGCTACGAAAAGAGTAGCAAGCTCAACTTACCGAAGGCGCTAGAGCAGGCATGGGTCCGCAAGATTAAAGTGACACACGGGCGTTGTGGCCGAACGCACGGCGACGAATGCTCGCCGTATGCCGATATGCCGTTCTAAGATTGTGCAATAAGGAGCCAAGACGTGACGCTCGGACAGCTTACTAGCGCGGTTTACGAGAAGCACGTCGCCGAGCCAAAGCGCCGTGGCGTGGAAGGAGTTCCGGTCGGCTGGCTGGCTTGGGTCATGTGGGCGCGGCGGTCTGTCGGCTGGATGAAACAGATCACATAAGAGCGGTTGCAGTGTTCGATTTTCGAACTTTGGCCTAACCACCGATTATGTACCTAATCGGTACTGCTGAAGGAGCGGATGCTGTGGCTATGTGGTGCAAGGGCAAAGGCGCGCAACGGCGCAAGTGTAGCCCGGACTTTTCCGAATGCGTCGAACTGGACGAGATTGACGAGTTTGAGCAGTTGGCTGTCTTCTGGTGCCCGACTTGCAAAGACTACATCATGTCCGCGTTGCCTTACGATCAGGCCGAAAAGTGCGTTTCATACGACGGTGAGTATGCACGCGAGCGGTGGCTTGGCCATTTCAAACGCCAGCCGCAGCCGTCGTGGTGGCGACCGATCAAGCCGAGTAACTGAGGAGCCGAACTTTGACCGACGCAGAGACTATCCGGGTTGCCACAGATACGCTCCGCGAGGCGCGCGAGCGTATCGAAGTGCTAGAGGCGGCACTTCGGGACTGCATTCCATTCCTTGTTGTCAACATGGACAAGTATCGCCGCGACCATGAACTTGACGCGCTGCACCAAAAACACGCCGAGATATTGGACCGGGTTAGCGTTCTGTCTGGCGGGGAACCGCTCAGCGAACGCCTGAAATAAGGAGCGGATACGATGAAGCGTTTGCACGCCATGACGGAAGACGAACTGGCGGATGTCGATACCCAACTCCGCCTACAGCCGGTTGAGCCCGTTCTGCGACTGTGGGAAGATTTGCGGGCCGTTGGCGACATGCCGGAAATAAAACCCGAACACGTTCGAGCGATGGCCTGGGCGATCCATCAGGCGCGGCGCGAACCGGAACCAAGATAGGAGCGACCAATGCGGAGCGTCGAGGACATCAAAACAACCGGAGCGGGCTGGATCACAGAGGCCGAAGTCGACATGCTATGTGACCGCATCGCCGAGCAAGAGGCGGCACTGCAACGGTTGCGGGTGATCTTTCGCGCGAACATGATCCGCGCTTATCCAGGCATGTCGCACGAAGAGATTGACGCGCAGTTGAAAGAGATCATTGAGCAATAGGGAGCCTATCGATCCACCCCATACGCCTCGACCTCATAGGGGTTGTTCCGGTAGCCGTACCGCACCAGCCACCACAGATATCTCACCGAGAACCACACGGCGCCGTCCCGCTCGACCTGCTGGGCGTGCACCAGCTCATGGCGCCACAGCCATTCGTTCTCCCACTCCTCGGGCAGTATCCAGATCGCGCGCCACGGCCAGGTGATGCCGGCAAAGCCTAGGCGCCGTAGGAACCAGCCCCTGAATCCGTAGGCCGGAATCCAACGCCACCTGTACCGAGTTTTGTACCGAGTCTGGTGTCCGCTCATGTCCTTCGTGTCCATTTTGTCCACCCCATGTTCTCCATCTCAGATCCGCCCAGCCCCTCACAAGGCTGGGCTTTTTTCTTTTGAATCAAGGGCACTTAGGGGTCTGGAGCGTGGTGCCGGCTGAGGGGATTGAACCCCCGACCTTCGGTTTACAAAACCGCTGCTCTACCGCTGAGCTAAGCCGGCTGCCGTCGACGCGGGGGTTATAGCCGCGTCGCCGCGTCCTGACCAGTATCGGGCGGCCCAGGGTCCCTGTTGACCTGCGCCCGGTCGTGCGGCAACACTTTCTTTACCTTGTCGGCGCTTCATGAGGGCAGTTTCGCATCCAGGAGTTGAGCATGCGTTCCCGAATCATCGCTTTGGCGGGGCTCGCTGCCGCCGCCACCCTCTTCGGCGCCGTGCCGACGTTCGCCGGCGACCTCGTGCGGGTCGGCCGCACCAGCGAAGACCCTTACGCCTATACCGTCCGGGTCCCTCGCTATTACCCTTATGTCAACTCGGGTTACTGGGTGCCGCGCGCCGCCATGCGCTACCGGCATCGTTACGACACCGTGTTGCCGCCCTACCAGTCGTCTTGGGGCCATCCGGTCGAGCCCCGTGCGACGGTTTGGTACGAGCGCGGGCCGCGTCCGCTGCCCGTGAAATAGCCATTTACGGGTTGCCGGGCGGGGTGAACGCCGGCCCGTCGGTGGTTACGAACAGATGTCCATCTCGCGTTCATGCCACATTCATGTGCTTCGTGGCGTACTGCGTCGGTAAGAGGCGAGAGCTTCGCACGATCATCGGTCGTTGGAGACGGCCGCATTCCGGGGAGTGACCCATATGCTGAAGAAATTCGCTCTGTTCATGATGGCGGCCGTGGTCGTCGTCGGTTCCATGGTGGCGTCGGTCGAGCCGGCGTCGGCCGGGCGCGGTGGCCGGGTGGCCGCCGGTGTCGCGGCCGGCGTGATCGGCCTCGGCCTGCTCGGCGCCTATGCCCACGCCCAGGATCGCGGCTATCGCCGCACCTGCTACGAGGGTCCGCGCGAGTGCTACTGGCGCGATCGTCACTGCTTCTACAATCGCTACGGCGACTACGTCTGCCGCGGTGGCGAGCGCATCTGCGAGCGGCGCACGGTCTGCGATTGATCGCAGCGTTTCCCGACTTCTCTGGTGATTGCGAGGGCGGCACGCCAACACGTGCCGCCCTTTGCCGTTCGGCGCCGTTGGTGATCCAGGTCACAGCGGCGGGCGTTGTCGTGGTTTAGGCGCGGGTGTCGGAGCCGAATGCACGGGGTAGTCATGACCTGGTTCGATCACACGAGCGCACGATTTCCCCGCTTGCTACGTTTTCTCGGCCTGCACGCGGTCATCGGGGGCGGAGTCGGGGCGGCGCTCGCCGTCGTGTTGATCGCGTCGAACGTGGGTGGTCTGCTCGACCTACTGTGGGCCAGCGATGCCGTGGTCATCGGCAGCGCCATGCTGATCGTCAGCTTCGTGCTGACGTTTTCCAGCGCGGCGATGGGCACCGCCATCATGCTGCTGCCGCGCGACCCTTCCTGAACAACGGTCCCCGTCTGCGATGGCCGCACCCGGGCCGTAAGCTCTCAGCCGGCGGCCCGGTGGCGGATGAGCGCCAGGTGGTGGAGCGTCACCGCCGCCGCATTCGAGACGTTGAGGCTGGCCAGCGGCCCGTCGGTGTGCAGGCGGCAGATGCGGCTGCAGGTGTCGCGGGTGAGCTGGCGCAGGCCGCGGCCCTCGGCGCCGAGCACGATGGCGATGCGGCTGGTCAGCGGCTCGTCCTCGAGGCGGGTCGGCCCTTCGCCGTCGAGGCCGATGACCGTGAAGTCCAGATCCTTGAGGGCGGCGATGGCGCGGGAGAGATTGCCGACCAGCGCGATCGGCAGGGCGTCCAGCGCGCCGGACGCCGCCTTGCCCAAGGTGCCGCCGAGGGGCGGGCTGTGGCGCCGGGTCAGCACCATGCCGGCGGCGCCGAACGCGGCGGCCGAGCGCAGCACGGCGCCGACGTTGTGCGGGTCGGTGACCTGATCGAGCAGGATGACGGGGCGCCCGCCATCGGCGAGCGGGGCCAGGTCCTCGAGGGTAACGTCGGGCAGCGGCTCGACCTCGACCATGGCGCCCTGGTGGACGGTATCGGGGCCGAGCTTGCGGTCGAGTTCGCGCGGTAGCACGCGCTCGGCGGCGACGCCGCGGGCGGCGACGACGCTGGCGAGGCGGCGCTCGGCATTCTCGGTCAGCCAGAGATTGAGGACGACGCGAGCCGGATTGGCGAGCGCGGCCTCGACGGCGTGGCTGCCGTATAGGAGGACCGGGCCGTCCTCCTCCTCCGGCGCGTCGGCGCGCGGCCCGCCGGGCCGGCCCTTGCCGCCGGTGCCTTGAGGATCTCGTCTGTTTTTCATGGTCATGGATGGGCGTCGCGCGGTTCGGTGGGGTGCGGTCGCTGCGCCGCCGGCGGCGGGCACGCCGCATGCATTACTATTGACAATCCGGGGCCAGGTCACCATAAAGCCGCCCGGCCCCGCTGGCATCGCGGGGCGATTTTGTTTGCGCAGATGCCCGGTCGGAGAGGTGCCCGAGTGGCTAAAGGGGACGGACTGTAAATCCGTTGGCTTCGCCTACGCTGGTTCGAATCCAGCCCTCTCCACCAAATTTTGGCTCACGCGCCTGACGGCGCTCCGCCGGGGCGGCGCCGAGCGCCGGGTCGCTTTGCTCCCCGGGCCTGCGGCCCGAAGGTTTTTTGGCTCACGCGCCTCGCGGCGCTCCGCCGGGGCGGCGGCAAGCGCCGGGTCGCTTTGCTCCCCGGGCCTGCGGCCCGAAGGTTTTTTGGCTCACGCGCCGGACGATATCTCCAGCCGGGCAACCCAGTGCAGAACGCGTTGGCCGCGAGCATCAGTGCCCGGCTTCCGGCAGAGCGGTTCAACTAGAAGTGGCGCCACTCACTCAGCGAGGCGTGGCGGCTCATCGCGGCGTTGCGGCACGATTGCAACCACCACCACCCGCACTCGAAGCTCGGCTGGCTGACGGTGGCCAACGACGCGGCAGGCTGGCAACATACCTAAGAGCTTGAAGGACACTTATCGTGAGCGTATGCTGACGACCGGATTCCAGTTTCTGCTGGATGAAGATCAGAGGTTACATCAGCATTGATGCGGGAATGATCATGTTGCGATTGTGGATCGCGCTGGCATGCGTGCTTGCCGTCTCTCTACCGGCGTCGGCCCAAGAGTATCCCGTGTTCAGCTATACGCGGGTCGTCATATCCGAGGCCAGGACAAGAATCGGATTCTTGACGGCCGTGAATCCCGACTGCACACCCATCGGGTTTGTCACGGTGCGGGTTACCAGGGCTCCTGCGAATGGCAAGATCGAGGTCGTGGATACGAGGGGCTTCGGTTACTGGTCCAAAGAAAATTCGCGGTCAAAGTGCAACGAGAAAACAGTCGACGGATCGGCCATTTTCTATACGTCGAATGCTGGCTTCAAGGGCACCGATAGCGCTGAGATCGAAGCATTCTACGCGAGTGGGTCGAGTCGCAAACACCGGCTGAAGATTAGCGTGAGGTAGAGCAGATGCGGATAGCCTCGTCTGCATTGGGTGCTCTTGCCGTCAGCACCATCGTTGCTATCGCGCAGGAGATGCCTCTACGCAATGAAACAAGTGTCGTCGTCTCTGGCGAGCGCGCAAAAATTTGGTCGCACTAAAACCTGAACCCGGATTGCTCGACCACGGGACATTTGACGGTCCGGATCTCCAAAGCACCTACGAAGGGAAAGCTTGGGCACGCGCCCGGAAGCGGATTTACGGCTTACAAAAAATGATAACATTAGATTCAAGTGCAACGAGCGAGAGTCCGTGGGGGTTCTTTTCCACTACGCTTCGGATCAAGGATTTGCTGGAACAGACCAAGTTGAGTTTGAGGTGATTTCGTCCGTTGGATCGAGCACCAAGTACCGGATTCGCATCGTCGTGAAGTGACATTCGGGATTGCGTTCTGCCGATCGGCTGAGTTGGTGAAATCAATTTAGCACTGCAATCAGATGCCGCGGTTGGTTTCGGCCCCCGGCCTATCGCCGCACGGGCGGGGCGAAGCGGCGCGCCAAGCGGCTGCACAGCAGCGTTGCGACCAGGCAAGTGAGCAGCATCACCGCCGTGCCCATGGGCATGCCGTATGTCGTGGTCGCGTCCGGTGCGATGATCGGCTGGCTGGTCACGAGCTGCAGGCCGAGCCCGATGGCGGCGCCGATCAACAGCGAGAACCGCCAGCCGATGGGGCCGGCTCGGTCCTGGCGGGCGGCGACCGCGAGCCCCGCGACGGCGGCCGGCAGGGCACCGAACAGGTAGCTCAGCGGCACCGCGTAGATGACCGCGAACAGGCCGAGCCAGACCATCCCGGCGAGGTCGACGTTGCGGCCCATCCCGAGCAGGCCGACCGACAGGAAAAAAGCCACCGCGCCGACCGGCGGACCGACGACGAGGAACAGAAGGACGACGCAGAGCGCGCGCCACGCCCGGCGCGACCGGCTCATGTCCGTGGTTGGTTCTTGGCGCACGATCCAGCCTGGTTCCCGGGTTCGCGAGTGAGGTGCGTTCGGTGTCGAAACACCCGCGGCTGCGATCCATAGCGGCCGCGCATCTCACTGTACCTCATGGCATGCGGGTGCACTCGGCGCCCGTGATGATTGCGCGGCAATTCGGGGCGCACGTTCGCAGCGGTCCGAACGTGCAACGTGATGGGTGACGCCGGGCTGTCTCAGCGAAGGGTTCGCCGGTGCCTGTGCCCGAACCTTGGGCGGAACGCGCGGTTTTCGGGCGGGTGCCGGTGGTCGCGGCGGCGGCTGCCGAAGGGCTGCTCTCCATTCGCGGAGGATGGACGGTCGCGGCGGCAGTTCCTAGTCTCGATGCGACACGTGTCGCGTCGCGCGACGCCGCCAAACCGGGGGGCCGTCCATGACCGTCAAGACCGGTCCGATCGCTTTTGAGCTGTTCAAGAACGCCATCTTCTCGATCGCCGACGAGATGGCGCTCACGGTGTTCCGCACCACCTACTCGGGTGTGCTCAAGGACAACATGGATTTCTCGACCGGGTTCGCCGATGCCGATGGCCGGCTGGCGGCCCAGGGGTTGACGCTGCCGGGGCATCTCGGCTCGGTGCCGACCGCCATGCAGTCGATCATGACGCATTTCCGCGACGACATGGCGCCGGGCGACGTCTTCATCATGAACGACCCGTTCGACGGCGGCATGCATCTGCCGGACATCTTCATCTTCAAGCCGCTCTATCACGACGGCGAGCGGCTCGCGTTCGCCGCGACGGTCTGCCACCACTGCGACGTCGGCGGGCGGGTGGCCGGTTCGAACGCGTCGGACTCGACCGAGATCTACGCCGAGGGCCTGCGCATCGCGCCGATGAAGCTCTACGAGGCGGGCCGCATCAACAAGACGATCATGACGTTCATCGAGCGGAACGTGCGGCTGCCGGTGCAGCTGTTCGGCGATCTGCGGGCGCAGCTCGCCGCCTGCCACATCGCCGAACAGCAGTTCGCGGAGCTGGTGGCGCGGTTCGGCGTGGCCGAGACCAAACACTACATGAACGAGGCGATCGACTACGCCGAGCGGCTCACGCGCGCGGCGCTCGCCGATCTGCCGGACGGGGAATGGAGCTTCGAGGACTGGATCGACGACGACGGCGTCGACATCGGCAAGCCGATCCGCCTGTTCGTCACCATCCGGAAGACGGGCGGCAAGATGGTCGTCGACTGGACCGGCACGTCGCCACAGGTGAAGGGCGCCATCAACAACACGCTGTCGTTCACCAAGGCGGCCAGCTACACGGCGATCCGCTCGGTGCTGCCGCCGGGCATTCCCAACAACGAAGGCGTGTTCCGCGCGATCGAGGTGATCTGCCCGCCGGGCACCGTCGGCAACGGCGTGCTGCCGGCCGCCTGCGCGGCGCGTGGGCTCACCGGCTTCCGCATGACCGACTGCATGTTCGGCGCGCTCGCCATGATGCTGCCCGACAAGGTGAAGGCGGCCGGCGACGGCGGCAATACCGGCGTCTCGATCGGCGGGTGGACGACGGAGCGCAAGCCGTTCGTGTACGTTGATTTCACCTGCGGGGCCTGGGGCGCGCGGCCGTGGGCCGACGGCCTCGACGGCAACTCGCACATGTTCGCCAACATGGCCTCGCACTCGATCGAAGTGACAGAGGCGGAGCATCCGATCCAGCTGCTCGCCTACGAGTTCGTGGCCGACAAGGCCGGGGCCGGCAAGTATCGCGGCGGCGTGCCGTTCCTGCGCGACTACCGGCTGACCGAGGACGAGGCGACGCTGCAGGTGCGCTCCGACCGGCGCACCCACCGGCCGTTCGGCCTGTACGGCGGCAGTCCCGGCGCGCCGTCGGAGAATACGATGAACCCCGAGACCGAGGCGCGGGCGCTGAACAGCAAGCTCACCATGACGATGCGCAAGGGCGAGGTGTTCCGCCACGTGCTGGCCGGCGCCGGCGGGTGGGGCGATCCGCTAGAGCGGGACCCGGCGGCGGTGCTGCGTGACGTGCGCAATGAACTGCTGTCGCCCGGACGCGCGGCGGCCGACTATGGCGTCATCGTCGACACGGCGCGCTGGCAGGTCGACGCCGCGGCGACGGAACGGCGGCGCGGCGAGATCCGCGCGGCGCGCGGGTGGACCGCGGTTCCCAAGGTGCAATGGCACGACCCGATCCCGGTCAAGGCAGCGGAGTAGCGGACCATGACCACCTATCGTGTCGGCGTCGACATCGGCGGAACGTTCACGGACATCGTGCTGCTCGGCAGCGACGGCACGATCCACACCAAGAAGATATCGTCCAGCACCGGCAACTATGCGGCGGCCATCGTCGACGGGCTCGCCGAAGTGTTCCGTGAGCAGTCCCTCGCCGGATCGGATGTCGAGGAGATCCGCCACGGCACCACGGTTGCGTCGAACGCCATACTGGAGAAGAAAGGCGCGCGGGTCGGCCTGATCACCAGCAAGGGGTTCCGCGACGTGCTGGAGATCCGTACGCTGCGCATGCCGCGGATGTACGATCTCGCGTGGACCAAGCCCGAGCCCCTGGTCGAGCGCTATCTGCGGCAGGTCGTGGACGAGCGCATCGACGCGACAGGCCAGGTCGAGCGGGCGCTGTCGCCGGCCGATGCCGAGCGGGCGGTCGACGCGCTTCTGGCGGAAGGCGTGGAGGCCGTGGCCGTCTGCCTGCTCAACTCGTTCACCAATCCGGTTCACGAGCTGATGCTGCGCGACGTGCTCAGGCGCAAGGCACCGGGCTTGCCGCTCAGCATCTCCTACGAGGTGCTGCCGGAGATCAAGGAGTACGAGCGCACCTCGACGACGGTCATCAACGCCTACGTCATGCCGATCGTCGCCACGTACCTCAAGGCGCTGCGCCAGTCGCTGGATGCGGCGGGCGTGCCGGCGCGGGTGCTGCTCATGCAGTCGAACGGCGGGCTCACGACCGACACGGCGGCGGCGGCGCGGCCGATGAACATCATCGAGTCCGGTCCGGCGGGCGGCGTCGTCGGCGGCCAGGCACTGGCGCGCGCCAAGGGGCTCGAAAAGATCATCACGTTCGACATGGGCGGCACCACCGCGAAGGCGTCGCTGGTCGAGGCCGGCGAGGTGATGCGGGCGTCGGAGTATGCGGTCGGCGCCGGCATCATGATCGGCTCGCGGCTGCTGACCGGCGCCGGCTATACGCTGAAGGTGCCGGCCATCGATCTCGCCGAGGTCGGCGCCGGCGGTGGCTCGCTGATCTGGATCGACCGTGGCGGCGCGCTGCAGATCGGGCCGGAGAGTGCCGGCGCGGTGCCGGGTCCCGTCTGCTACGGCAAGGGCAATGAGACGCCGACGGTGACGGACGCCAACGTGGTGCTCGGCTATCTCAACCCGCAGCATCTGGTCGGCGGCGCGCTGAAGCTCGATGCCGCCAAGGCGCGGCGGGCGCTCGAGGACAAGGTGGCGCGGCCGCTCGGCCTCGCGGTCGAGGCGGCGGCCTTTGGCGCCCACCAGATCGCGGCGTCCAACATGATCCGCGCCATCAAGGCGGTCTCGACCGAGCGCGGCCGCGACCCGCGCGAGTTCGCGCTGTTCGCGTTCGGCGGCAACGGGCCGTTGTTTGCCTGCGGCATGGCGGATGCGCTCGGCATACGGCGCATCGTGGTGCCGCCGTCGGCGGGTCTGTTCTCGTCGTTCGGGCTGCTCTACGCCGACGTCGAGCATCACTACGGCCGCACCTTCCGGCGGCTGTTGCGCAAGGCCGACCTCGCCGAGATCGCGCAGGCGTGGGACGAACTGGCGACGGAGGCCAGCCGTCAACTCGCGCTCGAAGGGTTCACGGGGGCGCGCGCGCGGCTGCGCCGGTCGGCGGCGCTGCACTACCACGGGCAGAGCTACGAACTGGTGGTGCCGGTGCCGGAGCGGGCGTTCGACGCCGGGATGGTCGCGCATCTGGAAGAGGCGTTCGGCGCCGAGCACGAGCGCACCTACGGCCATCGGGCGGGTCCGGAGGAACCGGTCGAGCTGGTGGCGATCCAGGTGGTCGGGCAGGGGTTGCGCGAGGGGTCGGGCGTGCCCGAGCGGGTGCGGCCGACGCGGCCGGAGCCCGAGCCCTCCGGCGCGCGGCAGGCCTATTTCGGCCCGACGCACGGCTGGATGGAAACGCCGATCCTGCGGCGGGCGGATCTTGCGAGTGGCCGTACCGGGCCGCTGATCGTCGAGGAGTACGACTCGACCACGCTGGTGCGCCCCGGCGCGGCGGCGAGCCTCGACCGCGGCGGCAACATCGTCATCGAGATGGGGTAGCGGTCAGCCGATCAACCGCGGCAGCCACATCACGATGTCGGGGAAGATGCAGATCAGCACGATCATCGCCAGCAGAGCGAGCACGAACGGGGCCGAGCCGATCTCGACTTCGGATAATCGTCCTCTGCCCCTGATGCCCTGGATGACGAAAAGGTTGATGCCGAACGGCGGCGTCACCATCGCGGTCTGGATCAGTAGCACGATGAGGATGCCGTACCAGATCGGATCGTAGCCCGCCTGCACGATCAGCGGCGTTGTGATGGGGATCGTCGCGATCATCATCGACAGCTCCTCCATGAAGGTGCCGAGCACGAGATAGAGCGCGATGACCGCCATCAGCACCTGGAACGGCGACAGCTGATAGGCCTTGATGAGATCGCTCAGCTGGCGGGTCAGACCGATGGTCTGGATCACGATGTTGAGGAAGAACGCGCCGAGCAGGATCGCCACCACCATCGCGGTGGTCCGTGCCGTCGCCTCGCAGACGTCGCGCAGCATCGCCAGCGTCAACCGGCGCCGCCAGGCGGTGATCGCCAGCGCGCCGACGATGCCGACCGCGGCCGACTCGGTCGCCGTCGCCAGGCCGAAGAAGATGGCGCCGACGACGATCATCAGCAGGGCGAGCGGCGGCAGCAGATCGGGCAGCAGCCGCATGCGCGAGGCCCAGTCGGTCTGAACCTTTTCGCCGCCCCATGCCGGCTTCCAGATGCACAGGAGCAGCACCGTCAGGCTGAACATCACGGTCAGGATGAAGCCGGGGATGAAGCCGGCGAGATAGAGCTTGGGCACCGAGGTGTCGGTCATGACGCCGTAGATGATCATGTTGATCGACGGCGGAATGAGAATGCCGAGAGTGCCGCCGGCAGCCAGCGTGCCGAGGAACAGCGGCTCGTTGTACTTGTGCTTGTCGATCTCGCCGATGGCGACGACGCCGATGGTGGCAGCGGTCGCCACGCTCGATCCCGATACCGATCCGAACAGCGCGCAGGCGCCGATGTTGGAGTGCATGAGGCCGCCCGGCAGCCACGACATCCACTGCACCAGCGCCTCGTACATGCGCCCGGCGATCCCGCTGCGCAGCAGGATCTCGCCGAACATGATGTAGAACGGCACGGCGGTCAGGATGAAGTTGGTCTGTGTCGACCAGCTCAGCTCGCCGATCACCCGCGACAGCGGCATCGGCGTGAACAGCATGTTGAGGATGAGGCCGACCATGCCCATGCCGCCGGCGACGGCGACCGAGCTGCCGAGCACGATCAGCAGAACGATCAATGAAACAGCTGCTGTCATGACTTGTTCTCTTTGTCGAGCACGAGTTCGGCGGAGCGGATTTCTTCCTCGGCCTCCGCCACCGCCGACTTGGAGCCGATCAATGCGAAGCCGGCGGCGAAATCACCGCTGCCGAAGGCCAGCAGCGCACGGGCCAGCAGCAGCACCGCGACCACCACGAAGAACGCGAGCCCGGCGAACCACAGGGCCTGCGGCACGATGAGCGGTGTCTGCAGGTCCGACAGCGAGTGGGAGTTGGAGACCCAGGACTGCTCGAGCACGCCCCAGCCGTGCCATGCCACCAGGCCGATGAAGAAGGTGAGGCAGACGAGGTTCAATACGTCGAGGGCCGCCCGCGTGCGGGCGCCGACGCGGACGTAGACGGTGTCGATGCGGATGTGGGAGCGGGCCAGCAGCGCGGTGGAGAAGCCCCACACGCTGGCGATGGCGAGCGCGTAGCCGGCCAGCTCGTCGGCGCCCCCCACCGTCATGGCCAACGCATAGCGCAAGACGATATCGACGCAGATGACGACCGACGCTACGAGCAGCATGGCGCCGCCGGCGATCGCGCCCCAGCGGGCGATGCGCTCCGCGACTTGCTGTAACCGCTCCATTTGTCCCGTTCCCCCTACCACAGCAGCGGCCTCCCGACGGGAGCCGTGGCGCAGCGCCCCCCGGCGCTGCGCCCGAGGACCTATGGCGTCGGGGCGGTCAGGCCGAGCGCCTTGCCGACCGTCTCGTTCCACTCCTTGGCGCATTCGGCGCCGCAGCGCTTGGCCCAGCCGGCGAGCACGGCGGTCTCGAGCAGCTTCTTGTGCATCTCGGCCTCCTGCGGCTTGACGGCGACGATCGTCGTGTTGGCGAGCTTGCCCATGGTGCAGGGCTGCTTGCCGGTGTTGCAGTTGTCGGCCTCGCCTGTCGTGGTCTTGATGGTGGCCCACATCTTCTCTTCGTAGGCCTTCATCTGCTCCTCGATGAACGCCTTGGTCTTGGCGTCGAGGCGGTTCCACGTGCTGAGATTGACGGCCAGCACGTTGATGCTCCAGCCGAGCGACATGGGGTATACGGATTTCGTCACTTCGGGCCAGCCGGCGGTGTTGCCCGACAGGCTGCCGGTGACGGCGCAGTCGACCACGCCGGCGTTGAGCGCCGGCACGACCTCGCCGAACGCCATGCTGATGGCGGTGGCGCCGACGCCGCCGAGGAAGTCGCGCATGGTGTTGTTGAACACGCGCACCTTCTTGGCCTTGAAGCCATCGAGGCCGCTGATCACGTCACGGCACCAGAAGACCTGGGGCGTGTTGCCGCCGATGGCGAGCAGCTTGGCGTTCCAGTTCTTCTGCATCTGCCGGTCGATCACGCCACGATAGGCGCTGCAGGCGGCGCGGGCCTTGTCGGGATCGAGCGTGAGGCCGGCCAGATCGCAGCCCTCGAAGCGCGGGTCGTCGCCGGCCATCTTGGAGATGTCCATGCCGGCGAAATCCATGACGCCGAGCTTCAACAGGCGGAGCATCGTCTTGTCGTCGATGCCCATCTGGTCGAGTGGGGTCACGTCGGCGGTAATGGCGCCCTTCGACGCCTCGGTGATCGTCTTCTTCCAGAACGGCAGTTCGTCGTAGATCGAGACCGGCGTCGGGCTGTTGAGGCCGATCACCTTGAACTGGCTCTTGGGCAGATCCTGCGCCGCGGCCGGACACGCCAATGCGGCGGCCATCGCCGCCACCGTCAATGCACGCCTGAACATCGCCATTCTCTCCCCTTGCTCGGCAGCCAAGCTCTTATGACTGCACCATCGAAAACCCGCGGGGAGTGTGGCACCCTTCCGAAGCGATTGGCAATGCCGCGGCTGCCCAGGAAAGCAGCAGCTGGGATGCCGGAAAATGGGCAGCCGGACTGCTGGGGGAGACCGATGGTCGTCACGCTCGTGCTGTCGGAACCGATGCCGCGACCGGGCATGGACCTGCTGCAGGGCCGGCCGGATCTCGCGTTGCGGGTGCTGGCGCGGCCGAGCGGGGAGGCTCTGGCCGAGGCTCTCGCCGATGCGGACGGCGTCATCCTGGTGGCCGAGCGGCCGGTGCTGACCGCGCCGATGATCGCAGCGGCGCCGCGGCTCAGGGTGGCGGCGCGCATGGGGGCGGGTACGGACAATTTCGACACGGCGGCGCTGACGGCGCGCGGCATACCCCTGCTGACGACGGGCAGCGCCAATGCCGGGGCCGTCGCCGAGCACGCGCTCTATCTTTTGCTGGCGCTGGCCAAGCGCGGGCCGGCGCGCGACCGGGCGATCAAGGCCGGCGGCTGGCCGCGCGGGTTCGGCGCCGTGGAACTCGCCGGCAAGACCTGTGTGGTGGTCGGCCTCGGGCGGATCGGCCGCGAGATCGCGCGCCGCGCCGCCGCCTTCGGCATGCGGGTGGTCGGGGTCGACCCGGCGTTCACCGAGGCGGCCGGGGCGGCGCTCGGGATCGCGGTGGCGCCGTCGCTCGACTCGGCGCTCGCCGATGCCGATGCCGTCATCCTGGCCTGCGCGCTGACGGCCGCGACGCGGGGCCTGATCGGGGCGGCGGCGCTCGCCCGCATGAAGCCGACGGCGCTGCTGGTCAACGTCGCGCGCGGCGGCGTCGTCGACGAGGCGGCGCTGGCGCGCGCGCTCGAGGCGGGGCAGCTTGCCGGAGCGGGGCTCGACGTGCTGGCCGCCGAGCCTCCGTCAGCCGACAATCCGCTGCTCGTCCGTGACGACGTGGTGCTCACGCCGCATACCGCCTCGCACGTGACCAGCACCTACGACCGCATGAGCGTCGTCTGTGCGCGGGCGGTGATGGCGGCGCTGGACGGCCGGCCCGATCCGGCACTCGTGGCCAATCCGCAAACCATAGTCTAGGCTCAGTCGTCCAAGAGGAAAAAGCCATGGCAAACCCCGCAGTGAAGGCCGGCACCAACTCCAAGGTCGAGGCCGAATTCCGGTCCCGCACCCGGCGCTCCGCGGCGCTGTACGAGCGGGCGCGCAAGGTGATCCCGGCCGGGCTCACGCACGACAGCCGCACGCTGCTGCCCTATCCAATCTATGCGGCCCGCGCCGAGGGGCCGCGCAAGTGGGATGTCGACGGCAACGCCTATGTCGACTACTTCGGCGGCCACGGTGCGCTGCTGCTCGGCCACGGGCATCCGGCGGTGGTCGAGGCGATCCAGCGGCAGTCGGCCATCGGCACCCACTTCGGGTCGGCGCACGAGCTGGAGGTCGCGTGGGCCGAACTCGTCAACCGGCTCGTTCCGTGTGCCGAGCGGGTGCGGTTCACGGCGTCCGGCACGGAGGCCTCGCACCTGGCGCTGCGGCTCGCGCGGGCGCATGCCGGCAAGCCGAAGGTGATCCGGTTCGTCGGCCACTTCCATGGCTGGCACGACGCGGTGGCGGCCGGCGCGATGTCGCATTTCGACGGCGGCGTGCCGGTTGGCCTGTCGCCGGCGCTGGTCGAGCAGAGCATTCTGCTGCCGGCGGACGATCCGGCGCGGGTCGAGGCGATCCTGGCCGACCGTGACGACGTGGCGGCTGTTTTGATCGAGCCGTCGGGCGCGAGCTGGGGGCAGGTGCCGCTGCCGCCGGGCTTCCTCGCCGCACTGCGCGAGATCACCACGCGCCACGGCGTGACGCTCATTTTCGACGAGGTGATCACCGGCTTCCGGTGGGCCAGGGGCGGGGCGCAGCAGCGCTTCGCCATCACGCCGGACCTGTGCGTGCTGGCCAAGATCGTGGCCGGCGGCATGCCGGGGGGCGCGGTGGCCGGGCGCGCGGCCATCCTGGACCAGCTCGATGCGGGCGCCATGAAACAGGCTAAGCGCGAGAAGGTCGGCCACCAGGGCACGTTCAACGCCAACCCGGTCTGCGCGGCGGCGGCGGTGACGACGCTCGGCATCGTCGAGCGGGAGGATGTGTGCGCGCGGGCCGAACAGTCCGCCGCCGCGCTGCGCGACGGGATGCGCCGCATACTGGTCGAGGAGGACGTCGCGTGGGGTGTCTACGGCGACGCCTCGACGTTCCTCATTCACCAAAACCCGGCGCGGCTGCCGCTGGACCCCGCGACGTTCGACGCCGGCGCGCTCGGCTTCAAGGGCCTCAAGGGGACGCGCAACGTCGAGCAGGCCTATCGCCTGCGCATCGCGCTGATCGCCAACGGCGTCGACATCATGGGGGCGCCGGGCGGTCTCGTGTCGGCGCTGCACGGCCCCGAGGAGATCGCCCGAACGCTGGAGGCTTTCCGCACGGCGGTGCGCTGGATGAAGCAGGACGGCGACATCGCACCGTGACAGAGGGCCGACCGTCCGGCGCTTCGTGGTCGACTTCTGCGAGCCTTGGGGTTGATAGCCGACTTCTAGGTCGTGCTGGCTGTGTTCTGCAGGAAAAAGGCAAACCGCTCGAACGCCTCGACGTAGCGCGCGTCGTGGATTTCCTCCAACCGCTCAAAGGTGCCGCGGTTCGTGGCCCAGCCCCGAAACCGGACCTTCACATCCAGGATCTCGCCTGTCGCCTTGTGCCGATAGATGCCGTGCACAAGGCTGGTGATGTGCTGCGGCTCGGGGAACAGGGCTAGGACCTCGAATTTCTCGATGTCGAACGTCTGCAGGAGCAGCAAGAATCTGAAACGGACGTCTTCCCGTCCGAGGGCGCTCATGGCGTAGGGAACCTGCTGGCCATCGATATTGACGATGTAGAGCACGTTCTCATCCATGAAATTCATGAAGGCTTCGAATTGACCGGTGCCCCAGGTCCGATGCGCCTCCAGGAAACTTTCCTGCACCTCGGCCGACGTGTGATCCATGGAAACGGTGCCTTTGCTACGCGGGGCGGCTGTTGGAAACGTCGGAATAGCTTACAATGAATACCGTAAGCGCCGATCATATCGCGTTGTTGTCAGCTGTCGAGGTTCGGGAGGCCTCACGGCGTGCGCAACCTGGCCGAGAACGGACAGGGCCATCGCGCTGCAGAGCCGCGGTCTGCGGCGGGAGGCGATCGCGGACGCCCGATCCCATCTGTGGCCGGGCGGTGTCGCGCGGCAGGTTACTCCGTTTCGGCCCCGCGGCCGTCGTGTCACGGCTCGGAGAGCGACTCCAGGAAGGCGACCAGATCGGCCGTCTCGGCTTCCGTGAAGGCGAACGGTTCGAGGATCTTCTCGCCGTCGGTGTGCAGCCGCTCGGTGTCGAGCTCGGCATAGTGGCGCACCAGGTCGCGCAGCGTCGCCCGCGAGCCGTTGTGCATGTAGGGCGCGGTGCGGGTCAGATTGCGCAGGCTCGGCACCTTGAAGGCGCCGAAGTTGGTGTGCAGCTCGGCCACCTGACGGGTGGCCCAGGCGTCGGCGCGGGCGGGGTCGTCGTTGAAGCGGCCGGTGAGGTTGTGCGGGCTCGCCAGGAGTTTCGCGATGCCGCCGTGGCGGCCGGAGTCGACGCGGCCCGGCGCGATGAAATAGGGCACGCCCGCATCGCTGAACTCGCCGTTGGTGAAGCCGGGGCCCACATGACAGAAGTGGCACTTGCCGCGGCCGACGAACAGCGCCGCGCCGCGCTGGGCGGCCAACGGATAGCGGGCCGCCGCCGCCCGGTCTCCGGCGGCGAGGGCGTCGCGGAACGCATCGAACGCGGTGCGGCCCGAGACGATGCTTTCCTGGAAGGCGGCCAGTGCCTTGGCGGTGTTGACCAGCGTGATCTCGGGGTCGCCCGCGTCCGGCGGCAGTCCGAACACGGCGCGATAGGCTGTGGCGAGCGCCGGGTCGGTGGCAAGCACGGTGGCGACGTGGGCGGCATCGGCGCCCATCTCGCGGGGATCGAGAATCGGGCCGATGCTGTGCGCCCACAGACTATCGGTGCGGCCGTCCCAGCCGAACCAGCGGTTGCCGGCGACGTCGAACAGCGAGAGCGTATTGCGGTCGACCTCGGCGATGCCCTTGGCGCGCGCCCGGCCATCGGTCCAGCCCTTGTCCGGCCTGTGGCAGGTCGCGCACGACACCGTGCCCGGGCGGGACAGTCGCGGATCGAAGAACAGCTGTCGGCCGAGGGCCTGGGCGGCGGGGTTGCCGGAGACGCGATTGCTCGGATCGCGCGATGCCGGTTGCGGCCAGGGACCATGCGCGATGATCTGCGCGATCTCGGCTTCGGACAGCACGAGCTTGTCGTCTTCGGCCGCAGCGCCGACGGCGCCGGCGAGCGCCCATGTCACGGCGGCCAGGATCGCGAACATGGCGGCCCGCACGGTCACTTGATCTCGACACCGTGGGTCAGGCGGTACGGTCTGCCATCGGCGTAAACCGACAGCGTGATCTCCCACCAGCCCGGCATGTGGAACAGAAATCCGCTCGCCTGGTGGCGGCCGTCGCCCTGGGCGGTGATCCGCGGGGTGTAGTTCATGCCGTGACGGTGGGCGGGCATGGTGGCGTCGATGGCCAACCGCTCGATCGGCGCGCCGTCGAGGGCGCAGACCCGGAGGTCGACGACGAACGGCGTCCCGACCTTGACGGGCGACGGGTCGGTGCGGAGCGCGGCGGCGAACCGGGCGGTGCCCGCCGGCTTCATGGCATGGCCGGCGTCCGGCGGCAGGCAGTTGGCCGCAGCGGCGACCGGCCAAAGGGCGAGGGCGCCGGCGAGGCCGGCGAGACGGTTCATCGGACGGCCCCGGCGGCGGCGGGCGCGAGGCGGGCCAGCATCGCCTCGGCATTGCGATACCCGATGCGCTCGGCCAGATCACCCGGCAGGCTCGCCAGCCAACGGCGGCTGTAGGTCGCGTGCTCGCCGACGTAATACCAGCGCTCCGGCGTGAACGTGTCGGTGCCGACCATGAACCGGTCGGGGAATTCGAGGAACGCCTCGCGCCATTCCGGCGCCACGGTGCCGCCGCTGGCCTGATCGGTCCGGAACGCCAAGTCGCACCACAGATTGGGGTGGCGGCGCAGCATCTCGCGCACGCGCTCGGGCCGGTCGAAGCCGGCATGGGCCCACAGCACGATCGCCTCGGGGTAGGTCTTGAAGATGCGCTCGATGGCGTCGGCGTCCGAGTGGGCATGCAGCAGCAGCTTGTACTCGCGCGCCAGGGCGATCATGCGCTGCACGACCGGCTTGTCGATGTCGCCGCCGTAGGCGTGGAATTCGCCGATCGCGCGGTAGGTGTAGGACTTCAGCCGCTTCTCGACATAGTCGATGATGGTCGGATCGTTGGTCCAGCCGGCGGTGTCGCTGCGCCGCCGGTAGGGCCTGAGCGACGGCACGACGAGGTCGGGGGCCTCGGCCAGCAGCCGCTGGGTGCCGTCGTCGTCGGAACTCGACACCATCACCTTGCGGATGCCGGCCTTGCGCAGGATCTCGACGGCGGCCTTGGGCGGGATCATCTCGACGGCGTCGTGGCTGTAGTGCACGTGGGCGTCGAAGATGGGCAGGGGGTCTGCCGCCGCGGCCGGCAGCGTCATGAGCAGGAGGGCGACGAGTGCGTGCCGCATCGGGTCTCTCTCTGGGGTCAGTGCCGTGTCACGGGCCGTTATAGCGGGGGCAGGCCCGGCGGTGTCGTTCACAAGCCCGTGAGCGGGCGCGGATCGGTGTTCGGGATTGCGCCCGGATCAGCCGGGCAGCGCGACCGGTATGCCGCTGCGGGCGCTGGCGAGCAGGGCCGCGAGCGTCGCCGCGATGTCGATCGATTCCTCGGCCGTGGCGCCGTTCCATCCGGCCGGATCGCCGCCGACGAGGCGGGCGAAGCTTTCGGCCTCGTAGCGGAAGCCGTTGCCGCCCTCCACCGTGATCGTCTCGAGCGGCGCGGCGACCGTCGCGCCCTGGCGGAGCTGCACGACCGGCGCACCGCCGAGCGGGGGATGGTTGAGGAACCACGTGTCGATGATGCCGTTGTCGCCGGCGATCTGGCCCTGGCGGTGGTAGGCGGTGGTGAAGGAGGAGGCGACCTGGGCGACGAGCCCGGACGGGAACTCGATCGCGGCGAGCAGGGCGCGGTCGACGCCGGTGTCGCCCCAGCGGGCCATGGCCTGGACGCGGCTCGGCCGCTCGCCGGCCATGACGCGCACGAAGCTGACGCAGTAGCTGCCGGCGTCCATCAGCGATCCGCCGGCGAGGTCGGGCATCAGGCGGATGTTGGTCGGGTCGGAGAACGGCACGCCGAAGCTCGCACGGATCAGCTGGGGCTTGCCGATGGCGCCCGATCGCAGCAGCTCGCGCGTCTTCAGGGTCTGCGGCTGGGCGAGATAGGGATAGGCCTCGACCAAGTGCACGCCGTGGCGGCGGGCGGCGTCGAACATGGCGCGGGCCTCGGCATCAGACACCGCGAGCGGCTTTTCGCACAGCACGTGCTTGCCGGCGGCGGCGGCCTTGATCGACCATTCCGCATGCAGGCTGTTCGGCAGCGGATTGTAGACGGCGTCGATGTCGGGGTCGGCGAGCATCGCTTCGTAGGAGCCGATCGCGCGGGGGATGGCGAAGTCGGCGGCGAACGCTTCCGCCTTGGCCTTCTCGCGGCTGGCCACCGCGACCACCTCGACGAGGGGGGAGGGGGCGACGCCTTCGACGAACTGACGCGCGATCTTCGCGGCGCCCAGGATGCCGATCCGGAGGGGCTTCAGCGCGGTCATGGTGTGCTCCATTGGTTCGCAATGGGCTTAGCATGGCCGGGCCGGGCCGGGCTACAGCGGCCGCGGGCGGGCCGGGTGCTGCGGGCCGCCCGGTGTCAGACGCGAATGTTGCGGTTGCGCCGTGCGGCGCCGAGTTCGAGCAGTTCGGCGGCGATCTTGGCGAGCGGCAGCTGCGACTCGACGGCGCCGGCCTCGTAGGCGACACGGGGCATGCCGTAGACGACGCAAGTGGCCTCGTCCTGGCCGATGGTGTGGGCGCCGGCCTTGCGCATGGCGAGCAGGCCGTCGGCGCCGTCCTTGCCCATGCCGGTGAGGATGGCGGCGACGGCGTTGGCGCCGGCCGCGCGGGCGACCGAATGGAACAGGACGTCGACCGAGGGGCAGTGGCCGGAGACCAGCTCGGTGCGCTCGACGTGGCAGACGTAGTTGGCGCCGGAGCGGCCGAGTTCGAGGTGGGTGCTGCCCGGCGCGATGTAGGCGTGGCCCGGCAGGATGCGTACGCCGTGGCGGGCTTCCGAGACGTTGATGGCGCACAGGCCGTCGAGGCGGCGGGCGAAGCTGGTCGTGAAGCGCTCCGGCATGTGCTGGGTGACGAGTACGGCCGGGCTGTCGGCGGGAAGTATGCGGAGGATCTGGGTCACCGCCTCGACGCCGCCGGTCGAGGCGCCGATGGCGATGATCTTCTCGGTCGAGGCATAGCCAGGGCCGGTCTTGAGCATCTGCGGCGGGCCGCTGTCGGCGACGGCGCGGGTGCGGACGCGGGCGGCGGCGGCGACCTTGACCTTCTGAATGATCTCGGCCTGCTTCTGCAGCAGCCCCGATTGCAGGTCGCTGGTCGGCTTGGCGACGAAATCGACGGCGCCGATCTCGAGCGCGCGCAGCGTGGCGTCGGCGCCCTCCTGGGTCAGCGACGACACCATCACCACCGGCATGGGGCGCAATGCCATGATCTTGCGCAGGAACTCGATGCCGTCCATGCGCGGCATCTCGATGTCGAGGGTGACGACGTCGGGGTTGAGCCGCTTGATCTTCTCGCGCGCGATCAGCGGATCCGGCGCGGTGTCGACGACCTCGATGTCGGGGTCCGAGGACAGCATGCGGGTGAGCAGTTGGCGGATCAGTGCGGAGTCGTCGACGATGAGCACACGAGTCTTTGCCATGTGGTGGCCCTCAGTCGAAGAGTTCGATGTCGCCCTCGACGGGCGCTTTGCGCAGGCTGGCGTTGTAGTTCCGCTCGGCGGTGCCGATGGCGGAGCCGTCGGTGGCCTTGAGGAGCTGGCGGTCGACCTTGCCGGTCGACGGGCGGTAATGGACCCGCCGCCCGCGATTGCCGCCGAGATCCTGTGCGGTGATGTGCAGTCCTTCGCTCTCGAGATAGCGCAGCGCGAACTCGGCGTTGGAGGTCCCAACCGTCTGCGAGCCGGAGCCCAGGTCGGCGCCGCCGAATAGTTTGATCTCGAGGTCGCTGCGCACGCCGCCGCGGGCGAGGATGGCGTTGATGAGGGCTTCCATCGCGAAGTTGCCATAGCGCATGGCGGCGGAGACGCCGTTCCAGTCGCCGCCCGCGCTCTCGGGCAGCATGAAATGGTTCATGCCGCCGTAGCCGGTGCGCGGATCGCGGATGCAGGCGGCCACGCACGAGCCCAGGATGGTGACGACGACCTCGTTCTTGTCCGCGGTCGTGTAGAACTCGCCGGGACGGATACGGACGGCGTAGAGACCCGTTCTCGGATCGTGGATGCGCGACCACCCGTCGGAGCGCGCGTCGCGTTTCTCGCCGACGCGGGCTTCCTGATGGAACGATTTGGCGGCGGCTGCACTCATGAGCTGCTCTTCTGATAGATCGTGCGCCCTTTCAGCTTGAAAGCGGTCTGCTGGGTCAGGAGCGATTCGGAATGGCCGATGAACAGATAGCCGCCCGGCTTCAGCAGGCCGGCGAAGCGCTCGACCAGCGCGGCCTTCGACGGCGCGTCGAAGTAAATCATCACGTTACGGCAGAAGATGGCGTCGAACGGGCCCTTGAGCGGCCACTTGCCCATGAGATTGAGCTGCTTGAAGGTGATGAGGCGGCGCGGCGCGTCGGCGATCTGCACGCGGTCGGGCGCGCCTTCGTGCTGGACCAGATGGCGGGTCTGCAGCGCCTTCGGCATCTCGCCGAGGTCGCTTGCGGGATAGAGGCCGGCGACGGCGCGGGCGAGGATGGTGGTGTCGATGTCGGTGGCCAGGATGCGGGCATCCCAGCGGGCGATCTCGGGCACCGCTTCGAGCACGGTCATGGCGATCGAGTAGGGCTCTTCGCCCGACGAGCAGCCGGCCGACCAGATGCGCAGGCGCGGGCGGCCGTTGCGGGCCGAGGCGGCGCGCACTTCGCGCAGGACGACGTCGCGCAGGTGGTCGAAGTGGTGGCTCTCGCGGAAGAATTTGGTCAGGTTGGTGGTGATCGAATTGATCAGATCACCAATCTCGCGTTCGCCGTCCGGGCCCTGAACGAGATCGCAGTAGTCCTTGAACGAGGGCAGGCCGAGGGAGCGCAGGCGGCGCGTCAGGCGGGTGCAGACCATGTCGCGCTTGTGGTCGCCGAGCACGATGCCGCAACGGTCGTAGACGAGCGAGGAGATGTAGCCGAACTCCTTGGCGCCGAGCTTGATCTCGGGCTGGTCCGACCAGTGGTGCGATACGGCGGTGGACATGCGCGGTCACCCGGTCGATGGGTCGGCTGGCGCACCCCCGGAGGGGTGCGCGCTGCCATGTGATGGTGGACGGGACGGGACGCGACGGATCAGAACTCTTTCCAGTCGGCGTCGTCCTCGAAGGCCTCCTGCAGTTCCGCCTGCATGCGGGCGACGCCACCGGCGGCGGCCACCTTCTTGACCGGCGGGCGGGGCGCCGGGACGAGGGCCTTGGAGCGGGCCTTCGGCATCGCCGTCACGGTCTTGCTCTCCTTGCCCGAGGTGCGCGGGCCCGTGGTCTGCGCATTGCCGGTCGAGAAGAAGGACATGTGCTCGCGCAGTGTCTGCGCCTGCTCCTGCAGGGTGTGGCTGGCGGCGGCGTTCTCCTCGACGAGCGCGGAGTTCTGCTGGGTCATCTCGTCCATCTGGCTGACGGCCCGGTTGATCTCCTCGACGCCGGTCGACTGCTCCTTGCTGGCGGCGGCGATCTCCGAGATGATGTCCGCCACGCGCTTGACCGACGTCACGATCTCGGTCAGGGCGCTGCCGGCGTCGTTGACCAGTTTGACGTCGTCCTTCACCTGTCCGCTGCTCTGGACGATCAGGTCCTTGATGTTCTTGGCGGCTTCCGACGAACGCTGAGCGAGCAGACGGACCTCGGAGGCGACCACCGCGAAGCCCTTGCCGGCGTCGCCGGCGCGGGCCGCCTCGACGGCGGCGTTGAGCGCCAGAAGATTGGTCTGGAAGGCAATGGCGTCGATGACGCCGATGATTTCCGAGATCTTCTGCGAGGAGTCCTCGATGCGCGACATCGCGGTGACGGCGCGGCTGACGATGTCGCCGCCGTCGCTGGCGACCGAGCGGGCGCCGATGGCGAGCTGGTTGGCCTGGGCGGCGTTGTCGGCGTTCTGCTTGATGGTGGAGGCCATCTCCTCCATCGACGCGGCGGTCTGCTGCAGGTTGGAGGCCTGCTGTTCGGTGCGCTGCGACAGGTCGTTGGTGCCGGTGGTGATCTCGGAAGCCGCGTTGGCGACTTCGTTGGCGGCCACGACGACTTCGTCGACGATGCCGCTCAAGCGGTCCGTCATGGTGTTGACGTTGGTCTTGAGCTCTTCGAACATGCCGTCGTAGGAGCTGGTGACGCGCTTGGTGAGGTCACCCTCGGCCAGGGCCGACAGGTTGGCGTTGACCTCGTCCAGCGCCGAGGCGGTGGTCGCGCACAGGCGGTTCATGGCGTCGGCCAGGCTGCGCATGAAGCCCTGCTTGCCGTCGAGGCTGATGCGCTCGCGGAAGTTCCCGGCGACGGCGGCGGTGACCAGCGCGTCGATCTCGGCCTCGACGGCGCGCTCCTCGGTGACGTCGTGCCATTCGACGACGAAGCCGAGTTTGCGGCCCTCACCGTCGAGTACGGGGTTGGCGGAGAGGTTGAAGATCTTGCCCGCGACCTTGATGCTGGTCTTGTAGGTGGACGAGAGCTTCTCCAGCATGGCGCGCTGGTGGCCCGGGTTGGCGTGGAAGATGTCGAAGTTGGCGCCGACCATCTTGTCCACGTCGAAGCTCTTGAGGCTCTTGCGGATCTCGGTCTGGGATCCCTTCATCATCTCCAGCACGCTCTTGTTGGCGAACAGGATCGTGCCGTTGGTGTCGGCGACCATGACGTTGGTGCTGCAGTTGTCGAGCGCGACCTTGATGCGCACGCTCTCCTCGAAGTCGCGGGCGGCCTTGGCGCCGCTGTCGCGCAAGTGGACGAGCGTGCGGGCGATGAGGCCCATTTCGTCCTTGCGCTCGGTGCCCTCGACCTGGATGCCGAAGTCACCATGGGCCAGCCGGTCCATGGCCGCCGTCATGCGGCTGAGCGAGGTGGCGAGGCCGCGGCTCACATAGAACGTCAGGAAGAAGGCGAGCAGGGCGGCGAGGGCGGTGGCGCCCATGACCTGCCACATCTCGTTGCTGGACGAGCTGTAGCGGGCGGCCAGCAGGCGGTCGAGTTCGTTGGCGGCGGCGTGCCACAACGTGTCGGTGACGAGCTGCGACTGGGCATAGAGCGCGATGGCCGGACCGAGGTCGGCGGTCTTGCGCTGCTCGGGATCACGCAGGATGACGGCGATCGCGCGGATCTCCTCGGCGAACTGCGCCGTCAGTTGCGTGAAGGACGTGCCCGAGCCTTCCAGGTTGGCGCGGGTCGTGCCCTCGGTGTTCGCCTTGTAGGCCGACTGCAGGGAGCCGGAAGCACCTTCCACGGCATTGCGGAACAGCGCCAACTGGACCAGGAACTCGGCGCGCTCCTCATCCGTGATGTTGTGGGTCTTGTGGGCGTGCAAGAGTGCCAGCAACTGGCGCGCGCGGTCGAGCGTCTCGGGCAACTTGGTGGTGACGGCGTCCATCACGTAGAAGCTGTCGAGCTGGGGATCGAGGGTCAGCTTGGAGCCGTCGGCGATCTTGGTGATCAGCGTGCGCGCCTCGGCGATGATCTTGTCGGCCTCGTCGGCGCGCAGCGGGCGGTTGGGCCAGCCGACCAGCGCGAGGGCGTTGGCGAGGCCGCGGGCGGCTTCCGTCGTTCCCATCTCGGCATTGAACTGCTTGCCGAGCTTGGCCATGTCGGGCGCGTTCTTCATGAGCTGAAGCGGCGTCGTCGCCGGATCCGATGCCGCCGTGGTGAGCGCGTTCGTGACGTGCCAGGCGCCGCGCAGGTAGGTGACGCCGTCGCGTTCCTGCTGGGCGATAGTCACGTCCACGCTGGCGTGGTGGTAGAAGAACCACGTCATCAGAACGAGGGGTACGAACATGACCCCGGTGATCAATCCGAGCTTGGTCGGGACTTTCAGTTGGTCGAGCGACATGGCGGGCGTTCTTTCAGCTGAGTTTTACGAGGGCGGATCAGGCGGCGATGGCGGCGGGCAGGCTTGGGCGGGTGAACAGCTTTTCGAGAGCCAGCATGACGACCATGCCGTCGTCGATGGCGATGATGCCGGACAGGAACTCGGCCGCCGTCACGCGGTCGGCGTCGGGAACGGGGCGGATCTGGGCGCCGGAGACGGTCAGGATGTCGGACACCGCGTCGACCAGCAGGCCGACGGTGCGATCGAGCACGTGGACGATGACGATGACGTGGGTCGGGCCCGCTTCCGTGACGCCGAGGCCGAAGCGGCGGGGCAGATCGTAGATCGGGACGATGGTGCCGCGCAGATTGAGCACGCCGCGGACGAAATCCGGCTGGTTCGGCAGCGGCGTCGTCTCGCTCCAGGCGCGGATCTCGCGGACCGCCATGATGTCGATGGCGTATTCCTCGTCGCCGATCTTGAAGCTGATGAACTGGACGGTGCCGCCGGAGGCGAGCGTGTCCAGGGCTTGATGCTCCGGCGCGGAACCGGCCGATGGTGTCGCGTTGTCCATGTCACACTCCCCGTAAGTCGTGATGAGCCGCGTCTGCCGGCGATGGCGCGTCGTGGCCGTATGGTGCTGCGGGCTCTGCCGATGCTGCGTCCGCCGCGTCCGGTGCCCGCTTGTCGCAGGCGGCGAGCTGCTCGGCGTCGAGGATGAGCGCGACGCGGCCGTTGCCGAGAATGGTGGCGCCGGCGACGCCGGCCACCGGCTCGAACGTTCCCTGAAGATTCTTGATGACGGCCTGCTGCTGGCCGAGCATCTCGTCGACGACGATGCCGATCTTGGCGCCGTTTTCGAGTTCGACCAGGACGACGAGGCCCTTCCACGGTTCGGCGACGGCGCCCGGTACGTCGAAGATGCGATAGAGGTAGACGAGCGGGATGAACTCGCCGCGGATGGACACCACCTCGCGCCCGCCGAGGATCGTGCGGATGCTCTTCTGCTCCGGACGGATCGCTTCGATGATGCAGGTCAGCGGCAGCACGTAGCGCTCGCGGCCGACGCCGAGCAGCATGCCGTCGAGCACGGCCAGCGTCAGCGGCAGGATCAGCGTGAACCGGGTGCCGCGATGGAGCGTGGACTGGACGTGGATGCGGCCGCCGAGGTTGGAGATGTTGCGGCGCACGACGTCCATGCCGACGCCGCGGCCGGACACGTCGGTCACCTTCTCGGCGGTCGAGAAGCCGGCGGCGAAGATCAGCATGTCGATCTCCTCCTCGGTGAGCTTGGCGCCCGCCGGCACGATGCCCTTCTCGATCGCCTTGCGCAGCAGGCGGTCGCGGTCGATGCCGGCGCCGTCGTCTGCGATCTGGATCAGGATGTTGCCGCCGCGGTGGCAGGCCGAGATCTCGATGGTGCCTTCCTCGGGCTTGCCGGCGGCCGCGCGCACCGCCGGGCTTTCGATGCCGTGGTCGATGGCGTTGCGGATCATGTGGGTGAGCGGATCGGCGAGTTCCTCGATGATGGTCTTGTCGACCTCGGTCTGCTCACCCTTGATGACGAGGCGCACCTTCTTGCCGAGCTTGTCGGAGACGTCGCGGACCAGCCGCGGCATGCGGGCGAAGATCGACTTCACCGGCTGCATGCGGATGGCCATGACGCATTCCTGGAGCTCGCGGGTGCGGGCCGCCAGCTCCTCCTGCCCATGCAACCGTCTGAGCCCCGACTCCTTGCTCTGGTCCTGGCTCTGCTGGAGCAGCATCGCCTGGCTGATGACCAGCTCGCCGACCATGTTGACGAGGCGGTCGACGCGGGAGAGGTCGACGCGGATCGAGGAGACGCCTTTTGCCCCCTTCTTCTGTCCGTCGGCTGCCGTTGCCGGTTGGTCCGTTGTCGTTGCCGGTGTCGCGGCGGGGGTTTTGCGGGCGACAACCGGAAGAGCGGCGGCAACCACGGGTGGCGGCGATGGCGGGGCGGCCGTGGGTTGGGCCTCGTCGGCGACGTCCGCGATTTTCGCAACCGAGGATTGCTCTTTATCGAGATCTGTGATGGTGAGGGCGCAGTCGTCACTGACGAACTCGAACACCTCGGCGATATCGTTCGGGGTGGATGCGGTCGTCAGGTGCAGCACCCAGGACAGGTAGCTCTGGTCGGTGTCGATGGCCGACAGCTTGGGCAGCGCGCCGGTATCGCACGCGACCGTCAGCGTTCCCATCCGCTTCAGTTCGCGGACCAGGAGCAGAGGCTCGTTTGCGTTGCGATAGAGTTCGGCGAAGGGTTTGAACTCGATTCGGTAGGTGGTGCGACCGTCGGAAGGGGTGGCGGCCGACACGGCCGGGTGCCCCGCCGCGGCAGCGGGGGCGGCGGCCGGGGTGCCGGCGGGGGCATCCTCCTGGAGCAGAGCCTTCAGCATCCGGCAGACCGGATCGCTCAGTTCCTCGGAGACCTCGCGGCCCTCCTGGGCGGCACCCACGAGGTCGGCGAGGACGTCGCCGGCACGGACCAGGACATTGGCGATGCGCTCGTCCTGCTCGATGCGCTCGTCGCGCAGGCGATCGAGCAGGGCCTCCATGGTGTGCGAGAAACCCACCAGGTGCGTGAATCCGAACGCGCCGGCTCCCGCCTTGATGGAGTGCACCGCGCGGAAGATCGCGTTCAGTTCCTCGCGATCCAAGCGCTCGGACGCCAGCCGGGACAGCCGCTCGTCGAGATCTGCCAGACTTTCCGCGGTCTCGTCGAAGAAGGTCTTCCGAAACTGCGCGAAATCGTCCGAGCTCCAGCCAATTCCTGACATTCGATGTCTCCGGGTCAGCCGAGCGGGCAGACCTTGTTCACGACTTGCAGCAGCTTTTCGGGTGCGAACGGCTTGACGATCCAGCCGGTGGCGCCGGCGGCGCGGCCCTCGGCCTTCTTGTCGTCGCCGCCCTCGGTGGTGAGGATCAGGATCGGTGTCGATTTGTGCTTGCCCTGCGCCCTGAGGCGCTTGCACAGCGTGACGCCGTCCATGTTCGGCATGTTCACGTCCGTGATGACGAGGTCGACCGTGGTGCCCTCGAGCAGCGTGAGCGCCTTCATGCCGTCCTCGGCTTCCACGACCTCGAACCCGGCGGAACGCAGGGTGAAGCCGACCATGTCCCGCATGGTCCGCGAATCATCCACCGTCAGAACGCGCTTTGCCATCAGTCCGTTCTCCAACTTTTCAACGTGCTCGCGAGGCCTAGATCTTCGAACGCCTGGGAGAGGGTCGCCGAGGGATGGGCCAGGCTGAACGCCCGTCCTTCGGCGGCGAAACTGCCCGCGGCGGCCAGGAGAACCTGGATCGCCTGGGTACCGACGCGCTCCACCCCCGCGCCCTCGAGCGCAAGGTCGGAGCCCGCCAGAAGTCGCTCCTCGAGCTTCGCCTTCAGTTCGTGTGCGGCGGCCGCGTCGATGGTCGCCGGGAGTGACTGGGAGATATCCATGACCGCTCCAATTTAATCTAACAGGCTGTTGAACTTCTCGCCGGCTGACAGCCCTCCGCGAATATGATTC
>JBMOGA010000048.1:0-31932 GCA_049318625.1 Hyphomicrobiaceae bacterium | reverse complement strand
CCGAAAGATGCACGGTGCCGAACAACCACGAAGCCGGGAGCCCGGCCTTCTCAACTCTCCACAGAATGCTCGAAGCGTTGGCCGTCTCGGCCGCGCTGGCCAACACGCGCTGATGCGCAGCCGGATCGGCCGAGGCAAGCTCCGCCAGAAGGTCCTTGCCGCCGCACGCGGCCTCGGCACCGGTCGCCTGAGGCAGAAGGGCCAATGCGAGCGCAAGGCAAGGGCCGATGATCGATCGCAAGCGGGTCATGAATCGCGACTCCAAACAGGATCAGGCAGTGCGTTGCGCGCGGGGATGTGCGCTGTCGTAGACGGCCAGCAGTCGATCACGGTCGACGTCGGTGTAGACCTGCGTGGTCGACAACGAAGCATGGCCCAGCAGCTCCTGGATCTGCCGCAGATCGGCACCGGCCGAGAGGAGATGGGTCGCGAACGAGTGGCGCAGCGCATGCGGAGTCGCTGTCGCCGGCAGTCCGATCTGGTCGCGCAGGCGTTCCATCACCAGTTGGATGATGCGGGCCTTGAGCGGTCCACCCTTGGCACCGACGAACAAGGGTGCATCACCGTCGAGCGGATAGGGGCAAAGCGCACGATAGCGCTCGATAGCTGTGACGGTCAGAGGCAACACCGGAACGAGCCGTTCCTTGCCGCCCTTGCCCTGGATACGGATCACGTCGCGCATCCGTGTCGGCGCCGTCTGCGCCGTAAGCGAGAGCGCTTCCGAGATCCGCAGGCCCGATCCGTACAGCAGCAGCAGCACGGCCATGTCGCGTGCCACCACCCAGTCGAGATGCTCCGCGCCACCCGGCGTCACCACGGCGGTCGCCTTCTCCACGGTGAGCGGTTTCGGCACGCCGGCCCGGATCTTGGGGGCCGCTACCTGCAGCAGAACCCGATTCTTGAGGATCGTCTCGGCCTCTAGCCAGCGGAACAGGCTGCGCAGCGCCGACAGCGTCCGCGCCAGCGACCGGCTGTCGATCCCTTTGGCCCGGCGGCTCGCGAGGAAGCTGCGCACCGTGCGGGCGTCGATCTGGCCGAGGTCGTCCAGTGTGACGGCGCGCCCACTGCGGCGGAAGAGGAAGGTGGCGAGCTGGTCGACGTCGCGCCGGTAGGCCTCGCGCGTGTGGGCACTGCCGCTGCGGTGATCGCTAACATGGTCGAGCCAAGCCGTGACCGCCGCGGCCGCATCGGCATCGAGCGGGTTCGCGTCACGGCTCGAAAAGGTTTCCAACGGGTTCGTCATGGCGCCAGGATTGCAAACGATTCCTTAAGGATCGCTTGCCGCCACGGCACAACCGAGACGAGCGGCCGCCAATAGCGGCGACATGGTTGAAAATCGACGATCGGCCGAGCGGACGCGGACCCGCGTCACGGCGAGAGGCCGGCCGTCGCGCCGCCGTTTCAGAGGATCTTCTGGCCCGACTTCTTCCAGTCGGCCACGAACATCTCCAGCCCCTTGTCGGTCAGCGGATGCGCGATCAACGACTTCAATGTGGAAGGCGGCAGCGTCGCCACGTCGGCACCGATCATCGCCACCTGCTTGACGTGGCCGACGGTCCGGATCGAGGCGGCGAGGATCTCGGTCGTGAGGTCGACGTAGTTGTCGAAGATCGTGCGGATCTCGGCGATGAGTTCCATGCCGTCGATGCCGGTGTCGTCGAGCCGGCCGATGAACGGCGAGACGAACGTCGCGCCCGCCTTGGCCGCCAGCAGCGCCTGATTGGCCGAGAAGCACAGGGTGACGTTGACCATCGTCCCCTCGCCGGTCAGTTCCCGGCACGCCTTGAGGCCGTCCCACGTCAGCGGCACCTTGATGGTGACGTTGGGCGCGATCTTGGTGAGAACCCGCGCCTCCGCCATCATGCCCGCGTAGTCGGTCGCGGCGACCTCGGCCGAGACCGGTCCCGGCACGAGGGCACAGATTTCGGCGATGATCGTCTTGAAATCGCGGCCCGCCTTGGCAACCAGTGTCGGGTTGGTGGTCGCCCCGTCGACCATACCGGTTGCCGCCAACTCCTTGATCTCGGACACGTCGGCGGTATCGACGAAGAACTTCATGTGCGTTTTCCTTGCCTCGCCGTCGCCCCATCCTGGGCTATAGGCTAGCTGCGATTCTCAGCGTCTTTAGCGGCCGGCCCCGACCTTGACCAGTCTTCTCGAGCTCTCGTTACCAGACCGGGCGGCGCTGCGGCGATTGCCCGTGCTGCTGCCCGTGGCGCTCGACCAGACTTACGATTACTTGGCGCCGGCAGACGCCGATTTGCCGCCGGGCTGTTTCGTCCTGGTCCCGTTCGGTCCGCAGAGCCGGATCGGCATCGTTTGGGATCGCGAAGTCGGCGAGGGCAAGGCGGTCGATGCGCGCAAGTTGAAGGCCATCATCGCGCCGCTCGACGTGCCCGCCTTGCCGATTCTGTCGTTGCGCTTCGCCGAGTGGGTGGCCCGCTACACCTTGAGCCCACTCGGCATGGTTGTGCGCATGATGATGGGCGCTCAAGCCGTGTTCGAGCCGCAGAAGCCCCGCACTGGCGTCCGCGTCGTCGATGGCGCGCCCGAGCCGCCGCGCATGACGCCGGCCCGCCGCCGCGCCATGGACATCGCGGCCGACGGATTGGTCCGTGCAAAATCGGCGCTCGCCACCGAGGCCGCCTGCACGACCAGCGTGGTCGACGGCTTGGTCGCCGCCGGCCAGTTGGTCGAGGTCGCGATCCCGGAGCGCCGCTACCCGCATCCCGATCCGGCCTTCCGGGCCAACAGCTTCAACGATGCGCAGCAGCAAGCCGTCGACACGCTGCGTGCGGCGGTCGATGCCGGCAACTATTCGGTCTCGCTGATCGACGGTGTCACCGGGTCCGGCAAGACCGAGGTTTATTTCGAAGCCGTCTCGCGGGTCCTCGAAAAGGGCCATCAAGCCCTCATCATGCTGCCGGAGATCGCGCTGACCGGCCAATTCATGAGCCGGTTCGAAGGCCGATTCGGCTGCCGGCCGGTCGAGTGGCATTCGGCCCTGTCGTCGCCGGAGCGGGCCCGCGTGTGGCGCGCCGCCGCAACCGGCGAGGCTCGCGTTGTCGTCGGCGCCCGCTCGGCGCTGTTCCTGCCGTTCGTCGATCTGGGTCTCATCATCGTCGACGAGGAGCACGATCCGGGCTTCAAGCAGGACGATCGCGTGCACTATCAGGGCCGCGACATGGCCGTCGTGCGCGGCAGCCTCGGGGGTGCGCCGGTCGTGCTGGCCTCCGCGACGCCCTCTCTCGAGAGCCACGTCAACGCCCGCACGGGGCGCTATCGACATCTGGTTCTGCCGGGCCGGTTCTCGGGCGTGGAACTGCCCGAGATCACGCCGATCGACCTGCGTCGCGACCCGCCGGAGAAGGGTCGCTGGCTGGCGCCACCGCTCGTCACGGCGCTCGGCGAGACGATGGCGGCCGGGCGCCAATCCCTGCTGTTCCTCAACCGGCGCGGCTATGCGCCGTTGACGCTCTGCCGCGCCTGCGGCCATCGCATCGACTGCCCGCAGTGCACCGCGTGGCTCGTCGAACACCGCTTCCGCCGCCGCCTCCACTGCCACCACTGCGGGTTCTCGCTGCCGATCCCCGAGAAGTGCCCCAAATGCGGAGAACCGGACGCCCTCGTGGCCTGCGGGCCGGGGGTCGAGCGCATCGCAGAGGAGGTGCAGGAGCGGTTCCCGGAGGCCCGGCTCGCGCTCTTGTCGAGCGATCTCGTGCCGGGCTTGGTCGAGATGCGCGAGATCATCCGCACGATCGAATCCGGCGACATCGACATCGTGATCGGCACCCAGATGGTCGCGAAGGGCCATCACTTCCCGCTGCTGGCGACGGTGGGTGTCGTCGATGGTGATCTCGGACTGGCGCAGGGCGGCGACCCCCGGGCGGCCGAGCGCACCTTCCAACTGCTCCATCAGGTCACCGGCCGCGCCGGCCGCTCGTTCGCCGAGGGACGCGGATTCATCCAGACCCACATGCCCGAACACCCGGTCATGGAGGCGATCGTGCGCGGCGACCGCGAGGCCTTCCTGGAGCGCGAGATCGGTCAGCGCCAGGCGGCCCTCTATCCGCCCTACGGCCGGCTCGCCGCCTTGGTCGTCTCGGCCCGCTTCAAGGAGCAGGCCGAGGCCTATGCCCGCGAGATCGCCCGCCGCGCCCCCCCGTCCGAGCGCATCGCGGTGTTCGGACCGGCCGAAGCGCCGCTCGCCGTCGTCCGCGGCCGTCACCGCTGGCGTCTCCTCGTCAAAGCCCCGCGCGATCTCGATATCCAGAGCTACCTGAGAACCTGGCTGAACGATGTTCCCGTTCCCAAGGGCGACCTGCGCCTGACCGTGGACATCGACCCGTACAGCTTCCTGTGAGTTCAAGAATTATCAACAGGTGTCGACAATCATCTTGATTAAGCCGTGATGCGGGTACATACAGGCAACTGATGATTTCTGGGGGAGTGCGGCATGCTGCGCACTGTCGGTGTCGGGAAGTGAACACCTGGGTAGACACCTAGGCTCACACGCGATGGCGTTTGTGTTTTGTTCTCATCTGCGGGTGCAGACGGGGGCAAGATGGCGAGACGCCACAAGGGTTCCAAGAAGAGAGATCTGGACTTCGATATCAAGATCGTCCTCGCGACGGTCTTTTTCGTTTTGTCCGCGTGGTCGATCTACATCGTCCTGCAAAGCCCCTATCTCGTAGATCTGGCAGCCTCGCTGCCGTGGTACGAAACAGCGGCTGCCACCAGCGCCGTGGCGCTGACCGTGGCCTTCATCCAGACGGCCGTCTTCTACACCTATCGGTCCCGGCGCACCGGTGTCGTGCTGCTGCTGTTGGTGCTGTTCTTCACCGTGTTTTTCGCCAACTTGGCTTTCGAGGTCTATCGCGAAGCCTCGCCGAACGTGCGCACCGCGGGCCTCTTGGCGATCATGGCCAGTTGGGTTGCGACCATCGGCTGGGTCGTCACGAATTACCTGGCGATGTCCAACGCGCGCGTATCCCACACCCTGAATGCCATCCTGCAGCTCATGACCAGCAAGGAGTTTCAGGAGAACCGGCGCAACATCTTCGCTGAGATCCCGTACAACGACACCTTGAGCGAGGTTGCGCATCTGGAGCGGCTCTTGCAGTTGTATCGCGCGTATGACGCCCCGGACGGCTTCACCAAGGATCGGGTTCCCGCGATCGACTCGATCCGCTACGTCTTCAACTATCTCGAGTATCTGGCGCGCGGTGTTCGGGCCGGCGAATTCGACAAGAAGATCATCGCGGAGACCATCAGCCCGATGATCGAGAGGTTCTATGCGGACTACCGGCTCGTCTTCTGGTGGAGTCGCGTGAGCATTGGCCGCAACGATATTTACGATAACCTGGAGTGGCTTCTGGTCCACTATGGCGTCCCGATGAAGACCGATCGCCGCGACCTCGAGAAGCCACTCGAGGCCGAGTTTCAGCGCCGCAAGCAGAATGGCACGGCGCCACTGGGCGACCGTTCGCCCATCGATCCCGCCGCGCCTGTCCACACCCCCTCCGAAATGCGGCATCGTGGACCTGAACTGGCCGGTTGAAGGCCTGCCGCACCCATGTTAAGCACCCCTCGCTGTCGGAAGGGGGGACGGCAACGCGCCACTGCGCGTGCTCCTTCCGGGGGACCTTCCTATACGTGAGCGATACCGAGCCGGGTGCGCGCTCCGACCCCTCGAGCTACACGAGAGCATCGACGTGGCGACCGACGAACCAATCATGGCGAGCGTGGCGGGCAGATATGCGGCCTCCTTGTTCGACCTCGCGAGCGAGACCGGCCAGCAGGCCGCGGTCGAGGCGGACCTCATCGCATTTCGCGGGCTGATGGACGAGAGCGCGGATCTGGCGCGCCTGGTCATGAGCCCCGTCTTCTCCTCGGAGGAGCAGCAGCGCGCACTCGCTGCGGTGCTCGATCGGGCGGCCATCGGTGGCCTGACCCGCAGCTTCCTGCTCGTGGTGGCGCGCAACCGCCGCCTGTTCGCCCTGCCCGACATGATCAAGATCTATCGCGCACTGGCCGCCAAGGCCCGCGGCGAGATCGATGTCGAGGTCGAATCGGCCGTCCCGCTCAGCGATGAACACATCGCCGAGCTGAAGACGACGCTGAAGAATCACGTCGGCAAGGACGTGCAGTTGAATACCAAGGTTGACCCGGCGCTGCTCGGTGGCCTGATCGTCAAGATCGGCAGCCGCATGATCGACAGCTCGGTTCGGACGAAATTGAAAATGCTCGAGAAGCGCATGAAAGAGGTTGGCTGATGGACATCCGGGCCGCGGAGATCTCCTCGATCCTGAAGGAGCAGATCAAGAATTTCGGTCAGGAGGCCGAGGTCGCCGAGATTGGGCAGGTGCTGTCGGTCGGCGACGGCATCGCGCGCGTCTACGGTCTCGACCGCGTCCAGGCCGGTGAGATGGTGGAGTTCCCCGGCGGCATTCGCGGGATGGCGCTCAACCTCGAATCCGACAACGTCGGCATCGTGATCTTCGGTGACGACCGCTCGATCGCCGAAGGCGACACCGTCAAGCGGACCGGCGCCATCGTCGAGGTCCCGGTCGGTAAGGGTCTTCTCGGCCGCGTCGTCGACGCGCTCGGCAACCCCATCGACGGCAAGGGCCCGATCCAGTTCGACAAGCGCATGCGCGTCGACGTCAAGGCGCCCGGCATCATTCCGCGCAAGTCGGTGCACGAGCCGATGGCGACCGGTCTCAAGGCCATCGACGCCCTGATCCCGATCGGCCGCGGCCAGCGCGAGCTCATCATCGGCGACCGCCAGACCGGCAAGACCGCCGTGGCGCTCGACACGATCCTCAATCAGAAGTCTCTGAACCAGGGCACCGACGAGAGCCAGAAGCTCTATTGCGTCTACGTCGCCGTCGGCCAGAAGCGGTCGACCGTCGCGCAGTTCGTGAAGGCGCTCGAAGAAAACGGCGCGCTCGAATACTCGGTCGTCGTCGCGGCCACTGCCTCCGATCCGGCGCCGATGCAGTTCCTGGCGCCGTTCTCCGGCTGCACCATGGGTGAATTCTTCCGCGACAACGGCATGCACGCGGTCATCATCTATGACGATCTGTCCAAGCAGGCCGTCGCCTACCGCCAGATGTCGCTGCTGCTGCGCCGTCCGCCCGGCCGCGAAGCCTATCCGGGCGACGTGTTCTATCTCCACTCGCGTCTGCTCGAGCGCGCCGCCAAGATGGGCGACGCCGCCGGCCGCGGTTCGCTGACGGCGCTGCCGGTCATCGAGACCCAGGCCAACGACGTTTCGGCCTACATCCCGACCAACGTGATCTCGATCACCGACGGCCAGATCTTCCTCGAGACGGACCTGTTCTACCAGGGCATTCGTCCTGCGGTGAACGTCGGTCTCTCGGTGTCGCGCGTCGGCTCCTCGGCCCAGACCAAGGCGATGAAGAAGGTCGCCGGCAAGATCAAGGGCGAACTGGCACAGTACCGCGAGATGGCGGCCTTCGCCCAGTTCGGCTCCGACCTCGACGCGGCGACGCAGCGACTGCTCAACCGTGGCTCGCGTCTCACCGAGCTCCTCAAGCAGGGGCAGTTCTCGCCTCTCAAGATGGAAGAGCAGGTCTGCGTGATCTACGCCGGCGTCAACGGCTTCCTCGATCCGCTGGCCGTCAACAAGATCAAGGCCTTCGAGGATGCCCTGCTGGCCAGTCTTCGTGGCTCCAACGCCGCGATCCTGAACGACATTCGGGACACCAAGGATCTTTCGGACGCGACCGCCGCCAAGCTGCGCGAGGTCGTCATCCAGATCCAGAAGCAGTTTGTTTGACGGCTCGAGGCGCCCCGGCTGGTTCGGAGCGCCTCACCCCATCTGACACCGTGACGTTGCAATCGAAAGCGAAAGCGCCGACGCCGCCATGGCATCTCTGAAAGAAATGCGCACCCGCATTGCCTCGGTTAAGGCGACGCGGAAGATCACCAAAGCGATGCAGATGGTCGCTGCCGCCAAGTTGCGGCGCGCACAGGAGGCCGCCACTGCGGCGCGCCCCTACGCCGAGCGTATGGATCGTGTGCTCGGCAGTCTCGCCAGCCGCGCCAGTTCCGAGAGTGCAACGCCGCTGCTCGTCGGCACCGGTCGCGCGGACACCTATCTGTTCGTCGTCATGACGGCGGAGCGCGGATTGTGCGGCGGATTCAATTCCAATATCGCCCGCCTCGCCCGCGCCGATGCTAATCAGCTGATCCGCGAGGGCAAGACGGTCAAGATCCTGGCCGTCGGACGCAAAGGCGCCGACAACCTGCGTCGCGATCTCGGCAAGAACATCATCGACCGCGTCGACCTCAAGGGTATCCGCCAGATCGCCTTTGCGCAGGCCGAGGACATCCGCGCCCGGGTGCTCAAGATGTTCGAAGCCGGTCAGTTCGATGTCTGCCGCCTGTACTTCTCCGAGTTCCGCTCCGTGATCGCCCAGAAGCCCACCGCTCTGCAGGTCATTCCGGCGATGATCCCCGAGAGCAAAGCGGCGAAGGCCGGCGTCGCCGAGGCGATCGCCGAGTACGAGCCGAGCGAGGAGGAGATCCTCGACGAACTCCTCCAGCGCAACATTGCGACCCAGATTTTCCGTGGCCTTCTGGAGAACGCGGCGTCCGAGCAGGGCGCCCGCATGACCGCCATGGACAACGCGACACGCAATGCCGGTGACATGATCAACAAGCTGACGATCAAGTACAACCGGCAGCGTCAGGCGAACATCACCAAAGAGCTCATCGAGATCATCTCGGGCGCCGAGGCGCTCTGACCCGAACGGACAAAGGAACGAGCAATGGCAAATCAAGTCGGTCGCATTCGTCAGGTCATGGGCGCCGTCGTCGACGTGCAGTTCGAAGGCCACCTGCCCGCCATCCTGAATTCGCTCGAGACCAAGAACCAGGGCGGCCGCCTCGTTCTCGAGGTCGCGCAGCATCTGGGCGAGAACACGGTACGCACCATCGCCATGGACTCGACCGAGGGCTTGGTTCGCGGCCAGGAAGTCACCGATACGGGCAACACGATCACCGTGCCGGTCGGCGACGAGACACTCGGCCGCATCATGAACGTGATCGGTGAGCCCGTCGACGAAGCCGGCCCGATCACGACGGCCGTCAAGCGCGCCATCCATCAGCCGGCGCCGACCTTCGCCGAGCAGTCGACCGAGGCCGAGATCCTCGTCACCGGCATCAAGGTCGTCGACCTTCTTGCGCCCTATGCCAAGGGCGGCAAGATCGGCCTGTTCGGCGGCGCCGGCGTCGGCAAGACCGTGCTGATCATGGAGCTGATCAACAACGTCGCCAAGGCGCACGGTGGCTTCTCGGTGTTCGCCGGCGTGGGTGAGCGCACCCGCGAAGGCAACGACCTCTATCACGAGATGATCGAGTCGAACGTGAACCTCGATCCGAAGAAGAACAACGGCTCGACGAAGGGCTCCAAGTGCGCCCTGGTTTACGGCCAGATGAACGAGCCGCCGGGCGCCCGTGCGCGCGTCGCGCTGTCCGGCCTTACGGTCGCCGAGCACTTCCGCGATCAGGGCCAGGACGTGCTGTTCTTCGTCGACAACATCTTCCGCTTCACGCAGGCGGGCTCCGAGGTGTCGGCGCTTCTCGGCCGTATCCCCTCGGCGGTGGGCTATCAGCCGACGCTGGCCACCGACATGGGCGCCCTGCAGGAGCGCATCACCACCACGCAGAAGGGCTCGATCACGTCGGTGCAGGCCATCTACGTGCCGGCCGACGACCTGACCGACCCGGCCCCGGCAGCCTCGTTCGCCCACTTGGACGCGACCACCGTGCTGTCGCGTTCGATCGCCGAGAAGGGCATCTACCCCGCCGTGGACCCGCTCGACTCGACCTCGCGCATTCTCGAGCCGCGCGTCGTCGGCGACGAGCATTATGCGGTCGCTCGCCAGGTTCAGCAGATCCTGCAGAAGTACAAGTCGCTGCAGGACATCATCGCCATTCTCGGCATGGACGAGCTTTCCGAAGACGACAAGATGACGGTGGCCCGCGCCCGCAAGATCGAGCGCTTCCTGTCGCAGCCGTTCCACGTCGCCGAGGTGTTCACCGGCTCGCCGGGCAAGCTCGTGAGCCTCGCTGACACCATCAAGGGCTTCAAGGGCCTCTGCAACGGCGACTACGATCACCTGCCCGAGCAGGCGTTCTACATGGTCGGAACGATCGAGGAAGCCATCGCGAAGGCCGAGAAGCTGGCGGAGGCTGCCTGAGATCGTGAGCGGCACGGGTGATGTCACGTCGCCGGTCGAGGCGAGCAGATTTGGAAGCTGCTGCGGCGAGCTGAAGGAAGCGCTCGCCGGCGATGGCTTCGATCCACTCGTGACGGTAGGCGACACTGGCGTCATCTACTTGACCGTCGGCCTGGTCGATGCCGAGGACGACGACGGGGCTGCACTGGTCGATCACCCGATGTTCTTCTGCCCGTTCTGCGGAACGCGGCTGCAGTCGCGGGACGAGGTCAAAGAGAAACTCGCGGCCGGCAGCGGCGGCGAGTGACGACGGCGGAGGCGGTCGCGCCTGAGGCGCGCCACGCGATCGAGGAATAGCGATGGCCGGTACTTTCAAGTTCGAGCTGGTGAGCCCTGAGCGGATGGTGATGTCCGCCGATGCGGATCAGGTGATCCTGGCTGCCGCAGCCGGGCAGATGACCGTGCTGCCGGGCCATGCGCCGGTCGTTGCCGCCCTGCAGCCGGGCTTGGTCGAGATCACGGCGGGCGGCAAGGTTCACCGCATCTTCGTCGGCGGCGGGTTCGCCGAGATCGATCCCGAGCGACTGACCGTGCTCGCCGAGAAGGCCATCGATGCAGGCGACCTCAAGGGCAACGTGCTCGAGAGCGAATTGCGGGCGGCGGAGGCGGCTCTGACGGCCGCCACGACAGACGAGGCCCGGTGGGTCGCGACGACGGCGCTCGATGCCCTGCGCGGTCTTCAGGTGGCGCGCTGATGTCCTGACGGCGCGGCGCTCGAAAAATCAGTTGCGGACCAGGGGCAGCAGTCCATGCCCCACGCGCTCATACAGTGACCTGCGATAATCCGGCGTCAACTCGAGCAATTGCTCGAACGTCGCCCACTTCCAGGTGTCGAACTCCGCCTTTTTTCCATCCCGGCCGGCGATGTCGATTTCGCGATCTTCGCCCAGGAAGCGCAACGCGAACCAGCGCTGAATCTGGCCGCGGAACTTGCCCTTGAGCGCCACGCCGATGAGCTCGGGCGGCAGCTCGTAGGTCAAGGGCTCCCTGATACTGCCGATCACGACGGCCGAGCGGACGCTCGTTTCCTCTTGAAGCTCGCGGACCGCCGCGACCTCCGGTGGTTCGCCGTCCAACATGCCGCCTTGCGGCATCTGCCAAACCTCGGTGCCGATCTCCGCCCACTTCGGGCGGCGGCAGCCGATCCAGATGAGGCCGTGGTGGTTGACGAGCATGATTCCGACGCTCGGCCGGAACGGAAGCTCGCGATCGGTGGACGACGTGGTCGAGTCGGACAAAGCCGTTTCCAATCTGCCGCAAGGGACGGATCACCATGGTGCCGCACAAGGGCAACCGTTGCGCTGATTCGCAACAAACTGTGAGACGATTGCCGTCAGTTTGCACGATGGCTGGGGCGCAGGTGGCGGATGCGGCTCAGAGCGCCGCCCCGGCGTCGAGCGGCTTGGCCAAGGGGCCGAGTTCGGCGATCACCTGCTCGTACACCTGTCTCTTGAACGGCACGATGTTAGTGATCAGGTCGCCGACCGGTGCCCACTTCCAGGTATCGAACTCGCGCTGGTGACCGGCCGGCGGCTCGATCGTGACTTCGCTGTCCATGCCGTGAAAGCGCACCGCGAACCACTTTTGCCGCTGGCCTCGGAAGCGACCGCCCCAAGCCTTCCCGATGAGTTCCGCCGGCAGGTCGTAGTTGACCCATCCGGCCGTCTGGCCGATCACCGAGACGCTGGTGAGCCCGGTCTCCTCGAACAGTTCGCGCAGTGCCGCCTTCTCCGGATCCTCGTCGGCGTCGATGCCGCCCTGGGGCATCTGCCACCAGGTGCCGGGTCCCTCGGGCTCGTGCGGCGCGTCTGCCCTGCGGCCGATCCACACCAGACCCGCGCGATTGATCACCATGATGCCGACGCAGGGCCGATACCCCGGTTCCGCCGCTGCCGTCATGTCGTCGTTCCTTTCATCCCCGTCCGGAAATGATCTGGGCGCCCTGCGGCGCCCAGAAGCGTTCGAAACGTCCCGTCGTGATAGCCTCAGTTGGCCTTGGTGTCGGCCTTCGTATCGGTCTTGGGCGCCACCACTTCGGCCGCAGGATCGAGGATCCACTTGAGGGCGAACTGCAGCTGCATGTCCTTCTCGGGTTCACGCGGCACATAGGCGGACGAACCCGACTCTTCCTTCTTTTCCTTCTCGGCTTCCTTGGCATCGCCGCGGAGATGGCCACGCAGGCTCGCTTCGCCGCGCGGACGGTCGGGCGTCTTGGCCTTCATGTCGTCGGGCAGTTCCTGCTCGACCACAATGTCCGGATCGATGCCCTTGGCCTGGATCGACCGGCCTGACGGCGTGTAGTACCGCGCCGTGGTCAAGCGGATCGCCCCGTTCGCGCCGAGCGGAATGATCGTCTGCACTGAGCCCTTGCCGAACGAGCGAGTGCCGATCACCGTGGCCCGCTTGTGATCCTGCAGGGCGCCGGCCACGATCTCCGATGCGGAGGCCGAGCCGCCATTGATCAGTACGGCGATCTTTTTGCCCTCGAGGACGTCGCCGGGACGCGCCTGCGAGCGTTGCGTCTCTTCCAGATTGCGTCCCTTGGTGAGCACGATGGCGCCCCGCTCCAGCATGTCGTCGGAGACGGCGATCGCCTGATCGAGCAACCCACCGGGATTGTTCCTGAGGTCGACGATGTAGCCCTTGATCTTCTTGCCGTGGTCCTTCTTGAGCTGCTCCACCGCCTTCGTCAGGTTGGCGTGCGTCTGCTCGTTGAAGGTCGAAATCTTGATGTAGCCGACTTCGCCGTCCTTCTCGACCCGTACCTTCACCGGATTGATGCGGATGACGTCGCGGACGATGCTGATCTCGAGAGTGTCGTCGCGCCCCTTGCGGACGATCGTCAGCTTGATGGGCGTATTGACCGGCCCGCGCATTTTCTCGACGGCCTGCTCGAGCGTCAGCCCGACGATCTGCTCGCTATCGAGATGCGTGATCAGGTCGTTGGCCTGAACGCCGGCGCGGGCGGCAGGAGTCTCGTCGATCGGCGCGACCACCTTGACGATGCCGTTCTCCATCGTCACCTCGATACCGAGGCCGCCGAACTCGCCCCGAGTCTGCACCTGCATGTCGCGGAAGTGCTTGGGGCTCAGATAGGCGGAATGCGGATCGAGCGACGTCAGCATGCCGTTGATGGCGGTTTCGATCAGCTGCGCATCGTCGGGCTTTTCGACATAATCGGCCCGCACGCGCTCGAGCACATCACCGAACAGGTCGAGTTGGCGGTAGATCTCCGCATTCGGCGTTGTGGCCGAGTACGTGCGCGACACGTTCAAAACGGTCGTCGCGCCGGCGAGGCCTGCCAGCATGACGAACGTCCAGAACGCATAGTCGTTTTTACGGGTCATCCCTGCACCTTCTGCACGGTTTCGGTCCACCACGGTTCCGGATCGATCGGGCGACCGTCTTTCCGGAACTCGACGTACAGGACGGGAGAATTGTCCTGGGAATTCCGCTTCACCGCGGGCGCCATGGTGCCCACCGGCTCGGCGGCCAGCACGAACTGGCCGAGCTGTATGTCGATCTGATGCATGCCTGCCAATAGGATATGATAGCCGTTGCCGGGATTGATGATCAAGAGTTGCCCGTAGCTTCGGAACGGACCAGCGTAAATGATCCAGCCGTCGGCCGGCGATGTCACCTGGGCCGAATGACGGGTCTCGATCACGATCCCCTTGGACTGCCCGCCGTATTGAGTCTTTTCGTTGAACGCGAGCGCCCGCCGGCCGATCGCCGGCAGCGGCAGGCGGCCCTTGGCGGCGGTGAACGGCAGTGACGGTTTGAGCCGCCCCGGATTGAAGGCTGCCGCATCTGTGCGCGGACTGAGCTCGACGGCCGAGGGAGGCGGCAGCATGGCGACCGCGGTGCCGCCTTTCGGCGGTGGGGCGGCTTCGGCGGCACTCTTTGGCGCAGCCACGGGGGGCGCCGCCGTCGCGGCGGGGGGAGCCGCAGCCGGAGCACTGGCGTGGGCCTGCAGAGCCTCGCGCGCCTTAAGCTCGGCCTCGTAGTCGCCGAGACCGGTTTTTTCGGCCACGGATTTGTCCAGGCGCGGCAGCAACTCGTTGAGGTTGGTCGATGGATCGCGGCCGAGTTCGGCAGCCGACCGGCGCAGCTCGGCAAGTTCCTTGTTTTTCTCGGCCTCGGTTCGCCGCTTGGCCTCGTAAAGGGAAGCGAGACGTGCCTTTTCTTCTTCGTTGCGTGTCTTTTCGGTCTTCTCCCGCTCCCGTTCGGACCGTTGTGCGTCGAGCACGCGGACCAGCTCGTTGAGCTGTCCGGCAAGCTCTTCGGCGTGCTGCTTCATCTCGGGGAAGGCACGGGCCAGCAGCATCGCGCTGCGCACCATCTCGAGCGCATCTTCGCGCCGGGTGATGATGACCGGCGGCGGATTGCGGCCCATCCGCTGCATGGCCGCCATCAGGCGGGCGATCTGCTGGTGCCGCTCGGCCAGCGAGCCCTTGACCGAGCGCTCCTGCACCTCGAGGTCCGCCAGTTTGGCCTCGATCTCGTTGAGCCTCGTCTCGCCGCGCTGAATGGCCTTGCCGGTCTCGATCAGCCGCGCATTGATCTGCTCGCGCTCGCGGGCGAGTTCGGCGACCTCCTGCTGGACGTCGCGCTTGCGTTGCTCCATCTGCCGCCGCGCGTCCTGCTGACGGGTCGCGTCGTTGGCCGGGGCTTGCGCGAACGTCGCTGACGCGACCACGGCTGAAGCCGCCACGCAGAGCACGCCACCGAGCGCGGCCAGCCGCCATGTCCGCATCGGTTCGATTGCACCCGTCTCCACGTTCGTCGACCGGTTCGTTGTCCGCCGCACGCCAACTCTGCCACGCCTAGAGAAGGCAACGAGCATTGCGGCAATTGTTTTGCTGGGCAAAAAAGACGGTCTCCGCCATAGTTTGTCGATAACCAACGTCGAAGAGAAACGTAGGCCAGCCGGGTGTCCAGCCGGCCCACAGCGACGAGGCGCCGGCCCATGCAAGCCGTTTACCATGTAACGACACTGGCGGTCATCGCCGTCGGCGTCGTCCTCGTGATGGGGCTGGCCACCATGCTGCGCGGCTCGAGCCCGAACCTGAGCCAGAAACTGATGCGCTGGCGCGTCGGCCTCCAGTTCGTTGCGATCGTACTGATTATGCTGACCGTTTACTTGACGAGAGCTTGACGCCCGCCAACCGGCGTTCGAGCAGCTGGCCAGAACAGAAACTTGCACGGGTGCCGCACCAATGGTGGTTCTGAACAAGATCTACACCCGCACCGGAGACGACGGCTCGACGGCGCTGGGCAGCGGCGAACGGGTGCGCAAGGATCACCGGCGCGTTGCCGCCTACGGCACCGTCGACGAGACCAACGCCGCGATCGGCCTCGCCCGCACCTATCTCGGCGCGGGTGTGCCCGCCGTCGACGCCAAGCTGGCGCGTGTCCAGAACGATCTCTTCGATCTCGGCGCCGACCTCTGCGTGCCGGATCGCGGCGAACCGCTACCCTATGAGCCGCTGCGGATCTCGGCGTCCCAGGTCGACCGGCTGGAGGCAGAGATCGACGAGATGAATAGCGAGTTGCGGCCGCTGCGCTCGTTCGTCCTGCCGGGGGGCACGCCAGCTGCCGCGGCGCTCCATGTCGCCCGCACCGTCTGCCGCCGCGCCGAGCGCCTGATGGTAGAACTGGCGGCCGAGCCGGACGAGCCGGTGAGCGATGCCGCACTGAAGTACGTGAACCGGTTGTCGGACTTCCTCTTCGTGGCCAGCCGATACGTGAACGACCGGGGCAAGAGTGACGTGCTCTGGGTGCCGGGGCAGAACCGCTGACTGCGAAGGGCGCGGAGCGCCGGAACATCGCTTGGGGGAAGTAAGTCCATGTTCGTGCCGATCCAGGATGACAATCCGCTCCGGTCCATCTCGTTCCAGTACGTGACCATCGGCCTCATCGCGCTGAACATCGTCGTGTTTCTGTTCGAAATGTCGGGACTCGATCAGCGTGTCATCGCGAGTTTTGCCGTCGTGCCGCTCGAACTGTTCGGCCAGGGTCTTCCGGGCGGCGCTGCCCGTGGCCCGCTCGACGCCTTGCCCGTCCCGGAAGGTGCGACGCTGCTCACCTACATGTTCTTCCACGGCGACATCATGCATCTCGCCGGCAACATGCTGTTCCTGTGGGTGTTCGGCGACAACGTCGAGGATGCCATGGGGCACCTCAAGTACTTGGCCTTCTACATCATCTGCGGCGTCTTCGGCGCCGCTGTGCATGCCTTGGCCATCCAGATGGTCATGCCCGCGGCCGCCAAGGTTCCACTGATTGGCGCGAGCGCCGCGGTGGCCGGAGTGATCGGCGCCTACATCATGCTGCACCCGCGGGTCCGGGTCTGGGTTCTGGCGTTCCGGTTCATCCCGCTGCGCATCTCGGCGGCTCTGGCGCTCGGCGCCTGGATCGCGACGCAGTTCGTGATGGTGTTGCTGCCGCAGACCGGGCCGGTTGCTTGGTGGGCGCACATCGGCGGCATCGCCGCGGGTGTCGTCTTGATCGTTTTTCTGCGGCGTCCCGGCGTCCTGTTGTTCGACAGGAACCTGCGCGCAGCCTGAGTTGCCTGCATAGCAGGCATACTGCCCGGCCACCCGGCCGGGCTCTGCGACCAATAGATGCTGCGTCATCCGTTGACTCATACGGGGCCGCTGCCTACCCTCGCTTCTCGCACCTGCGAAGAAGCCTCTCCCGCCTCGGGTTTCACGACTATTTTTTGGGCGGTGACGGTTTCCGGGACGGCGGAATCGAGCGATGCCGAGCAATCCGAACAGGGACTAGGACGCCCGCAACATGAAAATTCTTGTGCCCGTCAAACGGGTCGTCGACTACAACGTCAAAATCCGCGTGAAGCCGGACGGCTCCGGGGTTGAGCTTGCAAACGTCAAGATGTCGATGAACCCCTTCGACGAGATCGCCATCGAAGAGGCGATTCGCTTGAAGGAAAAGGGAATCGCGACCGAGATCGTGGCTGTGTCGATCGGTGCGGCCAAGGCGCAGGAAACCATCCGGACCGCGCTGGCCATGGGCGCCGATCGCGGCATCCTCGTCGAAACGCCGGAGGGAGAGGCCGTCGAGCCCCTCGCCGTCGCCAAGCTGCTCAAGGCGATCGTCGCGGCGGAAACGCCGAGCCTGGTGGTTCTTGGCAAGCAGGCCATTGACGACGACTGCAATCAGACGGGCCAGATGCTGGCCGCACTGCTGGGCTGGCCGCAGGGGACGTTCGCCTCGAAAGTCGTGATCGAGGGCAGTGCCGCCATCGTCACGCGAGAAGTTGACGGCGGCCTCGAGACGGTGAAGCTCAATCTGCCGGCCATCGTGACGACGGATCTGCGACTGAACGAACCGCGCTACGCCTCGTTGCCCAACATCATGAAGGCCAAGAAGAAGCCGCTCGACGTCAAGAAGCCGGCCGACCTCGGCGTCGACATCACGGCCCGCCTCAAAGTCCTGAAGACCACCGAACCGCCGACCCGCAAGTCCGGCGTGAAGGTCGCCAGCGTCGCCGAGCTGGTCGACAAGCTCAAGACCGAGGTGGGGGTGATCTGATGGCTGCTTTGTTGCTCGCCGAGCACGATGGCGCGGCCCTGAATGCTGCGACCGCCAAGGCGCTGACCGCCGCCAGGGCGATCGGCCAGACCGTCGACATCCTGGTCGTCGGTTCCGGCTGTGCCGCCGCCGCCGAGGCCGCATCGCGCCTGCAGGGGGTCGGCAAGGTACTGCTCGCCGAAGCGCCGAGCCTCTCGAGCCAGCTCGCCGAGGAGGTGGCCGCGTTGATCGTCGGCCTGATGGAGAATTACGAGGCCCTGCTCGCCCCATCGACGGCGCGCGGCAAGAACACGTTGCCGCGTGTCGCGGCGCTGCTCGACGTGATGCAGATCTCGGACATCACGGCCGTCAAATCGGCCGACACGTTCGAGCGGCCGATCTACGCCGGCAACGCCATTCAGACTGTACAGTCGACCGACGCGAAGAAGGTCATCACGGTGCGCACGGCCTCGTTCGCCGCGACCGGCGAAGGCGGCTCGGCGCCGATCGAACGGATCGGTGCGCCGGCGCCCGTCGCCATCTCGACCTTCGAGCGGGCCGAACTGGCCAAATCCGACCGGCCCGAGCTGGCCTCGGCCCGTATCGTCGTCTCCGGTGGACGTGGCATGCAGTCCGGCGAGAACTTCACGAAATACCTCGAGCCGGTCGCCGATCGGCTCGGCGCCGCGCTGGGTGCCAGCCGCGCCGCCGTCGACGCAGGCTACGTGCCCAACGACTATCAGGTCGGCCAGACCGGCAAGGTCGTCGCGCCCGAGCTGTATGTCGCCGTCGGCATTTCCGGCGCCATCCAGCATCTCGCCGGCATGAAGGACAGCAAGGTCATCGTTGCGATCAATAAGGACGGCGAAGCGCCGATCTTCCAGGTCGCCGACTATGGACTCGTCGCAGATCTCTTCCAGGTTTTGCCCGAGCTCGAGGCTGAGCTTGCCAAGGCCGGAAAATAGACCCGCATTCGCGTTGGGGAACCGAACTAATGGACGCCATGGTGTCGACGAAGAAGGCGGACGCGGCCGGTTACAAGGTGCGCAAGATCGGCATCATCGGTGCCGGCCAGATGGGCAACGGGATCGCCCACGTGGCTGCGCTCGCCGGCTATGGCGTGATGATGAACGATCTCGATCCGGATCGGTTCGAGAAGGCGGTCGCGACCATCCGCAAGAACCTGATGCGTCAGGTCACGCGCGGCCTGGTGCAGGAGTCCGCCGTGACCGAGGCGATGGCGCGTATCACCTTCACACCGACGTTCGACGGGCTCGGTGATTGCGATCTCGTCATCGAGGCAGCAACGGAAGACGAGGCGGTCAAGCGCCGCATCTTCATCGATCTGTGCCCGAAGCTGCGCAAGGACACGATCGTCGCCACCAACACGTCGTCGATCTCGATTACGCGGCTGGCCTCGACGACCGATCGTCCCGAGCGCTTCATCGGCATGCACTTCATGAATCCGGTGCCGTTGATGCAGCTCGTGGAGTTGATCCGCGGAATCGCCACCGAGGACGAGACGTTCATCGCGTCGCGCGAGTTCGTCACCACGCTCGGCAAGACCATCGCGGTCTCCGAGGATTTCCCGGCCTTCATCGTGAACCGCATTCTGCTGCCGATGATCAACGAGGCCGTCTACACGCTCTACGAGGGTGTCGGCACCGTCGAGGCGATCGACAAGGCGATGAAGCTCGGCGCCAATCATCCGATGGGCCCGCTGGAGCTGGCGGATTTCATCGGCCTCGACACCTGCCTCTCCATCATGCAGGTGCTCTACGAGGGGCTCGCCGACAGCAAGTACCGGCCCTGTCCGCTGCTCGTGAAGTATGTCGAGGCCGGATGGCTCGGCCGCAAGACGCAGCGCGGGTTCTACGACTATCGGGGCGAGAAGCCGGTCCCGACCCGATAGTCGAGCGGCCGGCGCGCCGGTCAATCCTTCGGGGGGTCGAGGCTCACCAGGAAGCCGTGCAGGTCTTCCGTCATATGATGGACGTGCTCCGGCGGCGCCGTCCATGACTTGATCGAATGCTGGATCGGATGATCCATGTAGCTGGAATGCACGAGCACCGTCGTCATTCCGAGCGCGTGCGGCGCTTCCAGATTGTGCGGCATGTCCTCGAACATCGCCGCCTGCGTCGGCGCCACCCCATGCCGACGCACCATGCGGTCGAACGCGTCGGCATCCGGCTTCGGCACGTAGTCGCACGCCTCGATCGAGCAGATGTCCTCGAACACGTGGAGAATGCCGAGCTTGCCGGCCACCCGCTCGGCATGGCGCTGCGAGCCGTTGGTGAAGATCAGCTTGCGGCCCGGCAACGCCGCGATCGCTGCCGCCAGTTCCGGGTGCTCGTTCACGACGGATAGATCGATGTCGTGCACGTAGTCGAGGAACGGCTCCGGCTGCATCTTGTGGACCTTCATCAGCCCTGACAGCGTGGTGCCGAACTGCCGGTAGTAGCTCTTCTGAAGATGCCGGGCATACGCGAACGGTACGCCAAGATAGCCGGCGATGAATTCGCCCATTTTCTGGTCGACCTGGGCGAACAGATTGCATTCGGCCGGATACAGAGTGTTGTCGAGATCGAACACCCAGATTCGCGTCGCCGCGAAGCCCCGGCGCGGGGGCGCGGCAGGCGTCGTGGTGGGGGGCTGTTTCGCCACGCCAGTTCTCAACCCTTTTTCTTGCGGATGCCGACGAGTGTGCCGGCGCCGTGGTCGGTGAACAGTTCCAGCAGCACGCTGTGCGGAACCTTGCCGTTGATGATCACGACAGCCTCGACGCCGGCCTCGACGACCTCGATGCAGCCTTCGATCTTCGGGATCATGCCGCCGGTGATCGTGCCGTCGCGGATCAGCGCCCGCGCCTCCTCGATGGTCAGCTCCGGAATGAGCTTGCCGTTCTTGTCGAGAACGCCTTCGACGTCGGTCAGCAGCAGCAGCCGTTTGGCTTTCAGCCGCGCCGCCAGTGCGGAAGCAAAGGTGTCGGCATTGATATTCAGCGTCTCCCCATCCCGCGACATACCGATCGGCGCGATGACCGGAATGAGGTCGGATTTCGAGATGACGTCGACAACCTGCGGATTGATTTCGATCGGATCGCCGACGTAGCCGATGTCGACCGCCTTCATCAGGTTCGAGGTCGGGTCCGGCATCTCGGTGATGCGCTTGGCGATCATCAGGTTGGCATCCTTGCCCGAGATGCCCACCGCCTTGCCACCCTGACGGTTGATGGCGGTGACGATGTCCTTGTTGATGGCGCCGGCCAGCACCATCTCGACCACTTCGACGGTCGGCTTGTCGGTCACACGCAGGCCCTGCACGAACTCGGACTTGATCTCGAGCTTCTTGAGCATCGCCGCGATCTGCGGCCCGCCGCCGTGGACGACGATCGGGTTCACGCCCGACTGCTTGAGATAGACGATGTCCTTGGCGAATGCCTCGGAGAGTTTGTCGTCGCCCATCGCGTGGCCGCCGAACTTCACGACGACGGTCTCCTCGTCGTAGCGGAGCATGTTGGGCAGCGCCTCGGCCAGAATGTGCGCCTTGACGTGATCGGAAACGCCCTGTCCGGGCTCCTTGATGCCGTGGCCGCCCCCGTTCGTGCTCATCACTTCGCCGCCTTTCGCTGTCAACCGTCGCCGTCGACGGTTTATAGCGCCTTGGCCGCGGCTACAATCGCGAGGACAGGGGACGTGTGTTGAGGTGGCGCAAGGGCCCCGACTCGTCCTTATGGTCTGCTCGCAGCGGCCTCGGCGACGACAGGCAGCCGTATCAGGCCGCCGACGGCTTGTTGGACGGCGGAGGGAGAGAGCGGAATGGCGCAGTCGATGCAGGAAGCGTTGAGCCGGGTGGCGATGTCGCGCACCCTCGGCGAGACCTTCCAGCGGGCGCACGCCTATGCTCGCGAACAGGCCCACCGCAAGGTCGCCCTCGAGCATCTTCTGCTGGCGTTGTGCGAGGATCAGGACGCGGGCTTGGTCATGCAAGCCTGCCAGATCGACATTCAACGCCTGGCCACCGATGCCTCGTCCTTCATCGGTCGCATCGAGGACCGGCTGCAACCGGGAGAGGTTGGCGAGCCTGCCGCGGATCCCGACCTCCTGCGCATCCTGGAGTACGCCGCTGCGGCCGCCCATCAGAGCCGCCGGCGGGACATCAATGGCGCCATCGTCCTGGCGGCCATCGTCGGCGAAGGCCGTAGTGCCGCGGCTCAGATGCTGCGCTCGCAAGGTCTGACGTTCGAGGAGACGATCAAGGCCCTGCAACGCGCCACTGCCGCCACGCGTCAGCCGCCCGCCCGCCCGCCCGCGGAATTGGCGCCGCCGCAACCACAACCACAACCTTCGGCACCCCAGCCGCGGCTCGATCCGGACCGCATCGCCCCGCCCCGCCCCGTTACCGGTGGCCCGCCGCCGAACGCGGAGGAGATCCTGGCGTCGGTGCGCGAGCGCATCAACACGGGGCGTACGCAGCCCCCGCAGCCGAAACCAGCACCCCAACTGCCGCCTCCCCAGCCCGCCATCGCCGACCCGACCTTCGGGGCCGCGCCCGCGCCGCTGCCGGAGGCGAAGCGGGGACCACCGGAATTGACGCCCTACCGGCCCGAGTCTATCGCGGTGCCGCCACCACTGCCGGCACCAGCACCTGCACCCGCACCCGAGTTGCGCGCGCCGCCGCAGGCCCACCGCCCACCACCGCCGCCACAGCCACAGCGCGCGCAGTATCCGATGCCGCCGCCCGCGCCGACCCACGATCCGCAGGGTGGTCAGGGCTGGGCGCCGCAACCTTCGGCCCAGTCGCCCGATCCGCGTCGCACGCAGCCACGGCCCGTCGCCCTGCCGCCCCTGGCGCCGCCTCCACCGCCGGACGGGCGTCAGGCCCGCAGATTTCCCGAGCACCAGGCGCCGGCTCCCTGGCCCGAAACCGGGCGGGAAGCGCCTCAGGCGCCGCCGCAACGCGGTGGCGCGGTCGAGGAGGCCCGGCAGGCGCCGCCGCCGGGTGCACCCGCGCCGCGATCGGCATCGCAGGTGCCGGTGCCGGTCGGCCGCGGCGTCGACCTTGGCCAACTCATCGAAAACGTCCCGCGGTTCATGCGCGTCGGCGTGCCCGAGATCGTCGAGGTCCGCATCGCGCGGGCCGATCTACAGAACGTGGCGATCGGCCTCGAAGGTCGCGGCACGCCGGTCCGCCACGATTTGGTCGTGACGCGGGCGATGTCGGTGAAACTGCGCGCTCCCGAAGGTGGCATGTGGATCGAGACGGCGTCACCCGAGACGCAGTGGATCGAGAGCCGGCCCGGTCTCATGTCGGATGATTTCGCGAGCTGGCGCTGGACGGTTCTGCCCGAGCGGCGCGGCCGTGCGCGGCTGCAACTCGTGGCGGCGGCACGAACGGTCGGGGCCGACGGACTGGCGGCCGAGACGGCCCTGCCGGATCAGATCATCGAGGTTCGGGTCGGTGTGAACTACGGCCGGTTGGCGAGCCGGTGGGGCGGCTGGGCCGTGGCCGCGATACTCGGCGGCGTGCTGGCCAAATTCGGCGAGGATGCCTTCAAGCTCGGCATGACGCTGGTCGGCGGCTAGGGTCCGATCGGTCGCGCCCGCCTGCGATCGGAGTTAATGTCCCAACTTGTTGTAGACGAGATCGTGGCGCCAGTCGGTCGCTTCCGCGACGGGCTTCTGCTGTGCCGGACGCGCCACGGCCTTGGTCTTGCGGACCGGTCGGACCTCGGCCGGCAATTTTTCTTCGGGCGCTGCAGCCGGCGGAACCGCCGCCACCACGCGCCACTGCAGATCCATCGGCGGGCCGGCGCCCCACAGCTTCAGCTCCGGCAGTGCGATGCTGTGGTCGACGATCCGCAGAGTGCCGATTTGTGGTTCCTTCAGCGTCGGCGCGCCCGGTCGGTCGGGCGAGAAGGCATAGAGCGCAGCCCCCGCCGTGACGGCTCCGATCCCGCGCCACAACCAACGACTGTTCCTGCGCACGGCCGATCTCCTGATCGAGTGAGTGCCGGAAACAGTCGCACGGTATGGCTAACGTCGGCTTAAGCGCCGCCCGCTCTCAGCGCTCTTCGATGACTTTGGCGATGGCCGCCCTGAGCTCGGCGAGGCCGAGGCCTTTCTGGGACGAAGTCGCCAGAACCTCCGGAAAGGCTGCCGGGTGCTCCTTGATGGCCGCGATCGTCGCCTCCATCAGCACGCCGAGCGAGATCTCCGAAATCTTGTCGGTCTTGGTCAGCACGACCTGATAGGTCACCGCCGCACTGTCGAGCAGCTTCATGATCTCCCGGTCGACGGCCTTGATGCCGTGCCGGGCATCGATCAGCAGCAGGGTGCGCTTCAGCGTCGGCCGTCCGCGCAGGTAGTCCTTCACCACGGCCGTCCAGGCGTCGACTTTGTCTTTGGGGGCCTTCGCGAAGCCGTAGCCCGGCAGGTCGACGAGATACATCTCGGTATGCGCCGGCCGGAAGAAGTTCAGCTCTTGCGTCCGTCCCGGCGTATTTGACATGCGCGCCAGATCGCGGCGCCGGACCAGGGCGTTGATCAGGCTCGATTTGCCGACGTTCGACCGGCCGGCAAGGGCGATCTCCGGGCGGTCGGCTGCCGGCAGGAACTCGATGCTGGGCGCCCCCAGGACAAACGAGAAAACCTGCCGGAAGAGTGCCTCCCCGGCAGCCAGCTCGTCGTCGCTGGCCGCAGCAAGCTCTGGCGCGGCGGCAGCCATCAGGGCTCTTTGCTCTTTCCCAGCGATCCGATGAACTTGCCGACTGGCGCAAACGTCTTACGCAGGTTGTCGGCCAGCGGAACATCGACGCCGAGGCGGCGCATGATCACGTACTGCTGGGCGATCGAGAGGGCGTTGTTCCAGGCCCAGTAGATCACCAGGCCGGACGCGAAGCCGGCCAGCATGAAGGTGAACAACAGCGGCATCCAGTTGAAGATCGCCTGCTGCATCGGATCCGGCTGCTGCGGATTGAGCTGCATCTGCAGCCACATTGTGATACCCATCACGATCGCCCATGCGCCGAGCGTATGGCCGAGCAGAAAGACCTCGAACGGCGGGATCGGCAACAAGCCGAACAGATTGAACAGCGACGACGGATCCGGTGCCGAAAGATCGCGGATCCACCCGAAGAATGGCGCGTGCCGCATATCGATCGAGATGAACAGCACCTTGTAGAGCGCGAAGAAGACCGGGATCTGCAGCAGGATCGGAAGACAGCCGGCCAGCGGATTGATCTTCTCCTTCTGGTACAGCGCCATCAGCTCCTGGCTCATGCGCGGCTTGTCGTCCTTGTAGCGATCGCGCAGCTTCTCCATCTCTGGCTGCAGCTTCTTCATCTTCGCCATCGAAGCATACGACTTGTTGGCGAGGGGGAAGAACACGGCCTTGACGATCACCGTCACCACCAGGATGGCGACGCCGAAATTGCCGAAGACGTGATAGAGCATGTCGATCAGATACCAGAGCGGCTTGGTGATGAAGTAGAACCAGCCCCAGTCGATCATCAGGTCGAATTTCAGAATTCCGAGCTTCTCGCTGTAGCCCTCGATCAGCTTGACCTGCTTGGCACCCGCGAACAGCATGGTGTCGATGCTGTGGGTCGTCCCCGCCGGGATGGCGGCAGGCTCGGCGGTGATGGTGTCGGCCTGGAACGCTTCGCGTGTCGTCGCGGTGCGCTTGGCCACAGCCGCGAAGTTCGCGATGTAGGGCGTCTTCTGGTTGGGGATCAGCGTCGCGGCCCAGTACTTGTCGGTGAACCCGAGCCATCCACCGGTGATCTTGTCGAAGCGCAGGTTGCCACCGTCCTTCGCGATGGTGGAGTAGCCGTGCTCCTGCAGACCCTTCTCGCCGAGCACGCCGATCAGGCCCTCGTGCTGGATGTAGAAGCCCTCGATCTTCGGTGTACCCTCGCGGAAAACGCGCGCATAGGAGTACAGCCGGATCTCGGCACCGCTCTTGTTCTCGACCTCGTCGGAGACCGTGAACAGGTAGTTCTGGTCGACGGCGATCTTGCGCCGGAACACGACCCCCTCGCCGTTGTTCCAGGTCAGAACCACGGGAGAGCTGGGGGTGAGCGGCGCCTGCGACGCCGGCTGCCAGACCGTATCGCGGCCGGGCACCTTGGTGGTTCCGCCGGCCGGCGGAACCCATCCGAATTCAGTGAAGTAGGGCTGCGCCGCCTGTGCCGGCGAGAACAGCGCGACGTTCGGGCTGTTGGGGTCGACGGTGTCCCGGTAGGCCTTGAGCACCAGATCGTCGATCCGGCCGCCGGACAACGAAATCGAGCCCTTCAATTGCGGGGTGTCGATGGCGATCCGAGGCACCGCCTTCAGAGCGGCCTCGCGTGAAGCTGCCGGGCTCACAGGCGGTGCACTGGGGACGCCCACCGGCGCCGCAGGCGCTGTCGTTCCAGGCACCGCGACGGGCGTGCCGCTAGCCCCCCCTGGTGCCGCGGGTGCCGGCCCGCCCGCGGTCTGCTCGGTCTGCGCGGCGGCGCGCTTCTGGCGCTCCTGCTCCTCCTTCAGCTTCGGCCCGGCATAAAACACCTGCCAAAGCAGCAGCACGCCGACGGACAGGATGATGGCGGCCAGAAGGTTCTTCTGGTTGTCGGGCTTTTGCGACTGCATAGCGGGTGCAGGCTCCGGCTGTCAGGGAAGGGAAACGGACGTGGCCGCTTCTTTGCAGCTTTTGGCCGTCGCGGGAAGTGGGCGCGCGTCACAGGTCTCCGGAGAGAGCGGCCTTTGGGTGACGAGGGCCGCGCCGTTGGGCGCTGCTGTGAACCCGATCCATGGCCTCCGAGACGAGCGACGAGAGTTCGGCGAAGGCAACCGTGCCAGCCGGCGGGCGGGCGATTACGACGTAGTCGTGCTGATCCCGGGCGACCGGTACGGCGACCTTCCGGAAAGCTTCCTTGAGGCGGCGGCGAATGCGATTGCGCACCACGGCGCCGCCGAGTTGCTTGGTCACCGTGAACCCGAAACGAGGCCCTCCGGGCTCGCGGGTATCGGGGCGCGGCTTGGTTTCGAGCACGAACGCCGAATTGGCCCACCGGGCCCCCCCGCGCAGGCGCAAAAAATCGGCGCGTCGCTTGATCGTGCAGAGCCCGACGACAGCCATGATGGCCTCATGACCGCCGGAAACGCCCGCACTTAGGCGGACAAGCGCTTCCGGCCCTTGGCGCGGCGGCGCGCGAGAACGGCCAAGCCGCCCTTGGTGCCCAGACGCTTGCGGAAACCGTGGCGGCGCTTGCGGACGAGCCGGCTCGGTTGATACGTGCGTTTCACGGCGCGAACTCCATATAACGGGCGCTCTCGGCCGACCGGGTCACCGCAATAGTAGCGGGACACACCGCATCGAGCCCAGCACGCGCCAAAATCCCATCGTCGAGCTGAGGCGCGGTCTATAGGGCCGGCTCGGTTTGAAGTCAATCAGGACGGTCGGTCCGGCTGCTGGTCCCGTGCGAGGCTGTTCACAGGCTGAGAATGGGCCTTCACGCCCGATCACAAACGCGGTTCCGTTGTCACGAGTGGGTGAGACGACCTACCGCAGCCCGATCACGTCCGATACCTACCATCGCACACCGCGCCGGTTCGACGGCCGGTCGCTGGCGAGGGCAAGATGGAAAATTCCGCACGGAGTAGGTCGATCATGGGTCTCCCGACCGAGCCCACCGGCACCCCGATCCGGTTCCAGTGGCGGCGCTGGCTGCCGCTGGTGGTTCTCGCCGCGGCCATGGCGACGGTGCTGGGCATGGGCTGGCACCGCTATCTGACGTTCGAGTCCATCGCGCTCCATCATGCGATGCTGCGGGCGTTCATCGACCAGAACCTTGTGCTCGCCGTGGCCGCCTACGCGCTCGGCTACGTGGCCGTCGTCGCCCTGTCGCTGCCCGGCGGCCTCGTCATGACCGTTGCCGGGGGCCTGCTGTTCGGCTGGATCGTCGCGGTCCCGGTCATCACGATCGCCGCCACGCTCGGTGCCACCATCGTTTTTCTGGTCGCGCGCTCCTCGTTCGGGGCCGCCCTCGGCGAGCGGGCCGGTCCCTGGCTCGCCGGCCTCCGCGAGGGGTTCCGCGAGAATGCCCTGTCCTATCTGCTGTTTCTGCGGCTAGTCCCGATCTTCCCGTTCGTGGTGGTCAATCTGGCGCCGGCCTTCCTCGGGGTCTCGCTGACGACCTATGTGCTCGGCACGTTTCTCGGCATCATCCCGGCAACGCTGGCGTTCGCCATCGTCGGCTCGGGCCTCTCAAGTGTGGTCGCCGCCCAGAGCGCGGCTCATGCCGCCTGTCTGGAACGGGCCCAGGCCGATGTCACCGTCGTGTGCAAAATAGGTGTCGATGCCGGCTCCCTGGTGACCAACGAGCTCTTGGCGGCGTTCGTCTTGCTCGGCATCGTCGCCCTCATTCCCGTGTTCGCGAAGAGATGGAGCAAGCGCCATGCAGCGCACTAATCCCGCCGGACCGGCGGTCGGGCAGCCGGCGATGCCTCTGGACACCATCGAACCCGACCTGTGTGTCATCGGCGCCGGCTCCGGCGGCTTGTCGGTCGCAGCGGCGGCCGCCGCCTTCGGGCGCAGTGTCGTGCTGGTCGAAAAGCACAAGATGGGCGGCGACTGCCTGAACTACGGCTGCGTGCCGTCCAAGGCGCTGATCGCGGCCGGCCGGCGGGCGCAGGCCATGCGCACGGCCGCGCCGTTCGGCATTGCCCCGGTCGAGCCGGCCATCGACCCCGCGGCCGTCCGTGCCCATGTCGACGGCGTGATCGCGGGCATCGCACCGAACGATTCCGTCGAGCGCTTCACCGGTCTCGGCGTTCGCGTCGTGCTGGCAGCCGCCCGCTTCGTCGACGCCAGGACCGTGGTCGCGGGCGAGCTGCGCATCCGTGCCCGCCGGTTCGTCATCGCAACCGGCTCGTCGCCCGCCGTGCCGCCGATTCCCGGCCTCGCCGACGTCCCCTATTTCACCAACGAGTCGATTTTCGCCAACGCGACCCGGATCGAGCATCTGATCGTCGTCGGCGGTGGCCCGATCGGCATGGAACTGGCGCAGGCCCACCGGCGCCTGGGCAGCCGTGTCACCGTCCTCGAAGGTGCCCGGGCGCTGGCCAAGGACGATCCGGAACTGGCCGCCGTGGTCCTCGAGCGCCTGCGCGCCGAGGGCATCGTGATCCGCGAGAACGCCAAGGTCACATCGGTCGCCGGCGCCGCGGGCGATGTCCGCGTGGTTATCGAGATGCCGGACGGTTCCGAGACGGTCGCTGGCACCCACCTGTTGCTCGCCGTCGGCCGGCGCCCGAATGTCGCCGACCTAGGTCTTGAGGCCGCCCAAGTCGCCTACGACCGGTCGGGCATCAAGGTCAGCCCCGGCCTCGTCACATCGAACAGCCGGATCTTCGCCATCGGCGACTGCATCGGCGGTCTGCAATTCACCCACGTCGCCAACTATCACGCGGGCATCGTCATCCGCCGGGCGCTATTCCGCTGGCCGGCCAAGGTCGACCAGCGCGTCATTCCGTGGGTCACCTATACCGATCCGGAGCTGGCGCACGTCGGCTTGACCGAGCAGCAGGCGGCCGATCAGGGCCTTGCCCCTCGCGTGCTGCGTTGGCCCTACCACGAGAACGACCGCGCCCAGGCCGAGCGGACGACCGAAGGCCACGTCAAGGTCGTGGTCGGAAAAAAGGGCCGCATTCTCGGTGCCACCATCGTCGGCGAGCACGCCGGCGAGCTTATCCAGATGTGGGCGCTCGCCCTCTCGCAAGGCCTCGGCATCAAGGCGATGACGGACTGGGTCTCGCCCTATCCGACGCTTTCCGAGATCAACAAACGGGCGGCTTACCGGTACTATGCCGGTGCGGCGGGCAACCCTGTCGTTCGCAAAGTCGTCCAACTTCTGGCCAAGCTCGGCTGATAGGACGAAACTGGGTGACCGGTTCGTCCGTAGCCCTACCGAGCAGATCGAGGATGGTTCGTGCCTCAGGACACGGTCGAGAGGACCGATAACGCGCAGGCCCAGGCGGTACCGCCGGTGGCCGGGCGCGGCCTGTGGCGTGTGCCGCCTGTTTCGTGGCGCTTCGGGCTGTCCGCGAAGCTGCTGGTTCTGACCATCGCCTTCGTGATGCTGGCCGAGGTGCTGATCTTCCTGCCCTCGGTCGCCAACTATCGCATCAATTGGCTCAGTGATCGCCTGGTTGCCGCGCGTCTGGCCTCGCTCGCGGCGTCGGTCTCGCCCGGCGGCGCGGTGCCCGAGCCGATGCGCCAGGCACTCCTCTCCATGGCACAGGTCAAGGCTGTCGCGTTGAAGCAGGGCCACCAGCGCCTGATGGTTCTTCCGCCGTCGCGCGATGTCGATGTCGCCGCAACTTATGACCTGCGGGTGACGGAGACCGGCCCGATCGGCTGGCTGACGGCCCGCGCCGCCATGATCGCCGAGGCGCTCGCCGTGTTGTACGGGCCGCCGCGCATCATCCGCGTGATCGGCCGTCCGGCGGCCCTCGCCGGCATGCCGGACGACCGCGACCTCGAGTTCGTCGAGGTTGTCATGCCCGAGCATATGCTGCGGGCCGACATGCTGCGTTACAGTCTGAACATCCTGGGTCTGTCGATCGTCATTTCACTGATCGCCGCATCACTGATCTACATGGCACTGAACCGGATGCTCGTGTTGCCGATGATGCGGCTGGCCCGCAACATGGTGCACTTCGCCGAGCGGCCGGATGATGCCAGCCGGATCATCGAACCGGGTGTGCGTGTCGACGAGGTCGGCGTGGCCGAGCGCGAATTGCACGCCATGCAGACCGAATTGTCCCAGCTTCTGTTGCAGAAGTCCCGCCTCGCCCAGCTCGGCCTCGCGGTTGCCAAGATCAACCACGACCTGCGCAACATGCTGGCGACCGCCCAGCTCATGTCCGACCGCCTTTCGGGCGTGGCCGACCCCACCGTCCAGCGCTTTGCGCCCAAACTGATCGCCTCGCTCGACCGCGCCATCGCGTTCTGCAACGATACCGTGCGCTTCGGCCGCTCCGAGGAGGCGGCGCCACGGCGCGAGCCCGTTCCTCTCGCGGCGCTCGTCCGCGAGGTCGGTGAGGGTCTGGGCCTGCCGCGCAGCTTGGTCGACTACCGCATCGAAATCCCCGAAGACCTGCGCATCGACGCCGACCGCGATCATCTGTACCGGGTGCTCAACAACATCGTGCGCAATGCCGTGCACGTGCTCGAGCAGCAGCCGCAGGGCAAGATCCGGGTGTCCGCCCGTCGTCAGGGAGCGGTTGCCGTGCTGGAGATTTCGGACGACGGTCCGGGCCTGCCGGCGCGGGCGCGCGCCAATCTGTTCCAGGCCTTCCAGGGCGGCGCGCGCAAGGGCGGAACCGGCCTCGGCCTCGCCATCGCGGCCGAGCTGATCGCGGCGCACGGCGGCTCCATCCGCCTGCTCGACCGCGACAAGGGGGCCACCTTCGAGATCGAGATTCCGGACCGCGTCTCGGCCTGAAGAGCGCCGCGCGGATGGCTCGGCCCGGATGCAAAACCCGCTTGCACTCGCCCGCCGGAGGCATTAGTAGATCGAGCCTTCGCGCCGGGGCCTCGACCCCGGCGATTGAATTGGTAGGCACCGGTAGCTCAGCTGGATAGAGCACCAGACTACGAATCTGGGGGTCGTGGGTTCGAATCCTGCCCGGTGCGCCATTGAATTCTCCTGCTAAATCAAACAGCTAACACGAGAACAAATGTTCTCATCAGCGGTCATTCTGACTCGCGGATCTGATGTTCATTCTGACTCCCGTTCCGCGCGTGTTCTAACTCGACCACCCAGGCGCGTCGTTTCCGAGCCGCGGTTAGTCGTTGGATCTCGGTCTTCTTGACGTAGCCGCGAGCGGCCTCCGGGCTTCGATGCCCCGACAGGCTCATCACGCCCTGTTCGGTCAGTTCCGCATCACCCAGCTCGGTCATCCCACCGTGGCGACAGGCGGTCATGGTCACGTGCTCGGGAAGACCTTTGGCGCGCCGCGCTTCGCGAACGATCCGCTTGGCGTATGAGAACGAATACGGCCGCGGCGAACCACGTTCTCCAAGTGAACTGTCCCGAGTTCCTCGGAGGCTGTTTGGTTTGAGTCAGGCGGCAAGT
>JBMOGA010000047.1:0-32027 GCA_049318625.1 Hyphomicrobiaceae bacterium | reverse complement strand
CTCCGACGCCTCCGGCTCCGACGCCCCCGGCTCCGACGCCTCCGGCTCCGACGCCCCCGGCTCCGACGCCCCCGGCTCCAACACCCCCGGCTCCGCTGCCGGAGTTCTCGAAGCCACCGGAGCAGAATGCGCCACCGCCGGCACCAGCCCCGAAGAGCTGGTGGCAGTGGGGTACGGACACGGCGACCGATCTTTGGAAGCGGATTTACAAGTAAGAGAACCCGAGCGGGGTCGGCGTATGGTCGACCCCGTCAGAACCCGAGGAGGGACGACATGCGCATCCTGATCCTGGCCGCGGCGATCGCCATCTGGCCCGGCACGATTGCCGCACAGTCGAGCGCGCCCAATGACCAGCGGCTCAAGCAGCTGCTCGAGGAGAAGTTCGGACAGCAGAGATCGACGCGCGGGGCCCGGTCGATCGACCAGAACCGCAAGCCGGATCGGCCGGTCGAATTCTTCCAAGTCAAGCCGGATGGATCGGTAAAGAGCGCGCCGCCGCCACAGGGGCAGGACCGCCGCTCGACACTGGACGATGGATCGGTGCTCGGCCTGGCGCCCGCAACCGTGGGCGAGGGTGACGCGGGAGTGCGCCGCGTACCCGGTGACGCGACCCGCCTCGCGCAGAGCGCCAACCCCACGATCGGCGTCGCGCGCGACACCTTCGTGATCCAGCTCAAGCCCGACATCACGGGCGCCCAGCTCGATGCCCTCATCTCGAAGTACAGCTTGAACGTCGTGCGGCACGTGCCGTCGCTGGGTCTGCTTCATGTCCAGCGTCCGTCGACCCAGACTCGCGGCGCCGCACCGTCGGCCGGCACCATCACCGATGTGCTCGAGCCACCGATCATTCGCGCCATCCGCAACGAGCCGGGGGTCGAGGCGGCATTCGTCGATACGACGATCGCCCCCAAGACCGTGCCGCGCCGCGTCGACACGTCGGTCACCGGTGCCGGCGGCGCCAAGGTGTCGTGGCATTGGCGCACCGGCGAGACCGACGACGGCAATTGGGGGCTGAAAATGCTCCGTATGCCGCCCGTATGGCGCATCGTCGAGCGCGCGCGTCAGGCCCACCCGGAGCGCAAGCCGACCCGCATGACCTTCCTCGACGTGGGCTTCGGCACGCACGGCCATCTGGTCTACAGCGCGGTGAAGGAGGGTATGCCGCCCAACCCCCGCCAGGCTTCCTGTCAGTTCAGCCACGGCACCCACGTGGCCGGCATTGCCGGCGCCCTCTACGGGCGCGGCCGTGGCATCGACGGCATGGTGCCCAACGCCATCGTCGAGGCGATCCCGATTTCGGCCGACAACTGGATCGAAGGCAGCGCGCTCGGCGTGACCGATACGTTCAATCAGCGGGCTCTGCTCTACAGCGGCGCCCTCGAAGATCTGGCGGAGTTCCTCGAAGAGGACGCCCCGCTCGGCGAGAACGAGCGCCGCGTCGTCAACATCAGCCTTGCCTACAACTGGTCGGCGGCCGGCTTCGAGTGGGGCAAGGATCCCGAGCGCGACCAGAGCCTCAAGACCCACGTGCTCAACAGCGCCTCGGTCGTCCGCTATCTGGCCAACCGCTGGCGCGACAAGGTTCTGTTCGTGACCGCGGCCGGCAACGATTCGCATGGCCTCGCCCAGCCCTTGTCCGCGGAACTCGCGACGCCGTTCGCATTCGCCGGCACCTACCGCTCGGCGACATTCCGGCCAGCCACCAACATCCTGGTGGTCGAGGCGATCGACCGCGACGGACGCCGCGCCTCCTTTTCCAACACCGGCGGCCACATCTCGGCGCCGGGTGTCGACGTGATGAGCACCCTGGCCGGCGTCAGCGACGAATATGGTCTGTGCAGCGGCACATCGCAGGCCGCCCCTCACGTCACCGCGCTCGCCGCCATCCTGTTCGAGCTTTCGCCGAAGTCGACGCCGCAACAGATCGCCGACGCCATCCGCACGACCTCGGTCGCGTCGAACGGCAGCGGCGCGGCGCCGCGGATCGATGCGCTGGCGGCGGTCGTCAAGCTCGACCCCGCGACCATGAAGCTGCTGGCCGATCTCGATGGCGACGGGCAGGTGGACGAGGAGGATCTCCTCATCGTCAAGAAACATATGGCGATCATCGAGGCGGCGCGGCGCTCGGGCATCATCGAGGTCGATCTCAACGGTGACGGAGAGGTCGACGAAGACGAGCGCTGCTGGCCGCTGGTCGATTTCAACGGCAGTGGACGCGCGTCACTCGATCTGACGGATCTGGTGCCGCTGGCCGGTCAGCCCCGCGGCGACGTTGAGGCGCTGCAGCTCGCCTGGTCCGACGCCACCAAGGACTTCAAGACCGCCTACGCCGAGCTGACGTTCGACGAAGTCGTCGAGCGCTGGAAGGTGCCGGTGGTCGCGGTTGCGGCGGAACAGGCCGCCGCCGGGCGTCCGCCGACGACGCCGGGCACCGATGGGCAACCGGTGCCGCGGGACGCCACCCCGCTGGTGTCGAGCACGGTTCCGGCGCCGCTGACCGGGGCGGCGCCCCGGCGCAAGCCGGCCTGCCAGTAGCTGAACGCAAGTCGAGTCCGTCTCGGGAGGAAGCCCCATGAGATTTCGCCAACTGACGGCAGGTGCCGCGCTTGCCGCGGGTCTGCTGGTGGCCGCAGCGGCCGAGGCCCAGACGGTGCGCGATACCGTGAGTGGCGCGCTCGAAACCGCCAAGCGCACCAACCCCACGCTCGATGCCAAGCTCGATCCGGCGACCGGCCTGCCGTCTCGCATCAAGGGACTGCGCGCCGTGCCGGACCCGACCGTGGCGCTGACCGCGACCGCGCGTGACGCCCAGGGCCAGCCCCGCCTCGAGGACGTGCGGCGTGTGGTCGAGGCGTTCATGGCGACGAGCGAGGTGGCCGCAGCCTTCCCGCAGGGCGCGCGCGCCACCCGCGAGGTCGTCGAGATGCGCCGCGACCCGGATGTGCCGGGCCAGACCATCGCCCGCGTCTCGCAGAAGGTGAACGGCGTGCCGGTATTCGGCTCGTCGGCCCGCTACGTGGTCAATCCGGCGTTGGCCGTCACCGAGATCGTCGCCAGTTTCTCGACCGCCGAGATCGCCTCGACGACCCCGCGCATCGATCAGGCCGCCGCCATCACGGCCGCCCGTGCCCGCCTGCGCCAGTTGCTGCAGTCGCGGCCCCGCGATCCCCTGCTCGAACAGATTTTCTCGCAGATCGACGGTTTGCCGGCCGAAGCGCAGCTCACCGTTTTCGACCCGGCGCTGATGTCGACGCGCGGCGTGACGGCCGGGCCGCTCAAGTTGACATGGCTCGTCTCGCTCGACGCCTTCCGGATCTTCATCGACGCCGAGACCAGCGCCGTGGTCTACGACTTTCGCGATCACCAGACCGTCGGCCCGCGCCGCGTGTTCGATCTCGGCGGCGACACGACGTTCCCCGGCAAGCAGGTGCTCGATGAATCGTCGGTCGCGTCGGTGACGGGGCCCGGCGAGAAACCGTCGGATGCCGCGCTCGCGTTCTTCAATTCGGCGGGCGTGCGGACCTACTATCTCGACATGTTCGGCCGCAAGAGCTACGACGACAACGGACGGCAGGCGACGCCGTCGTCCTCGCCGTTCGAATCCTACGTGCGCTATGGCACGCGCCAGAACGCCTATTGGTGCAAGAGGCAGGGCGTCGAGTGCCCGAAGCCGAACGTCATGGTCTATGGGCCGAGTTTCGCCGTGGCCCTCGACGTGGTCGGCCACGAGATCACCCACGGCGTGATCATCCACGAAGCGGATCTCGTCTACTCCGACGAGGCCGGCGCCGTGAACGAGTCGCTCGCCGACATCTTCGGAACGCTGATCGAGTTCGTGGTGACGCCGCAGCAGGCCAACTGGGTGATCGGCGAGGCCCTGCCCGGGCGCAGCGTCACGCGTCCTCTGCGCAGCCTCGCGGACCCGCCGTTATCGAACGACAGCAAGTCCCGGCTGTTCGATCGCGGTCGCGACTATTCGCTCGCCGACAACTACGGCCAGCCGGATCACTATTCTGAGTATCTGAGGCCGGAAGAGCCGCTCTGCAACTCGACGTGGGACTATTTGAACGGGTGCGTGCACTTCAACAGCGGTATCCTCAACAAGATGGCGTTCCTGATCGCCGAGGGCGGCCGCCATCGTGACGTCACCGTGCAGGGCATCGGCCGCCAGAAGCTCGGCCGGCTCGCATACCGCGCACTCACCACGCGCCTCAATCCGACTTCGAAGCTTGTGCAGGCCGGCGAGGCCTTCTTCGCCGCCTGCGAGGATCTCGCCTCGGCCAAGGGCTCCGGCTTCACCATGGCCGACTGCGCCCAGGTCGATTCGGCGCGCCTGGCGGTCGGGCTCAAGACGCCGTCGAGCTGACAACGGCGGCGGTCCCGCACGCGCGTGCGGCGCCGTCAACGCACGGAAATGCGCATGGTCCACGCGCCCGGCAGCAATGTCGGGCGCGCAGTCGTTTCTTGACCGGCGTCAATGTGCTTGCGCGACCCTTCCGGCCACATGGCCCACATCACAGCGCAATGCAGGAAAGGACCGTGCCGTGAAAGCGCACGAGATCATGACTCCCAACGTCCTGTCCGCCAAACCGGGCATGAAAGTCCACGAGATCGCGGCCCTCATGGTCCAGCATCGCGTGAGTGCGATGCCGGTCCTGACCGACGACGGTGCGCTGGTCGGCATCGTCACCGAAAGCGATCTGCTGCACCGCCGCGAAACCGGCACAGAGCGCAAGCGCAGCTGGTGGCTGGACATGTTCACCGATGCCGACAGCCGCGCCCGCGAGTTCGTCAAGGCCCACTCAGCCGCCGTCGAGGACATCATGTCCCGCGTCGTCGTCACCGTGCCCTACGACTCGAGCGTCGCCGAGGTCGCCGACATCCTCGATTCACACCGCATTCGCCGGGTCCCCGTCATTCGCGACGGCAAGGTGGTCGGCATCATCAGCCGCTCGGATCTGGTCCGCGCCCTGGCCATGAGCAAGATCGTGGGCAGCGCCGAGCGCATCGACAACGGCGCCCTGCACAAGGCCGTCTTCGAGGCCATTCACAAGCAATCGTGGATCAACACCATCTACGTGAGCTTCTCGGTCAGCGACGGCATGGTCCAGCTCGTCGGGTTCGTGGACTCCAACGACCAGAAGCGCGCGCTGAAGGTGCTCGTCTCGGAGATCCCGGGCGTCAAGAGCGTCGACGATCAGGTGAAGCTGCGCAACTGGCAGACCACGATCTGACCGATCGCACCATCCGCCCGAAACGGCGCAACGCCCCGGCCGTCTGGCCGGGGCGATTGTCGTTGGCGGTCCCGGCGGTCTCGATCCGCCGCTCCGTATTCAGACAGGGCCGGTGCGGAGCGGCGCCGGCAGGCCCGCGGGGAGTTCGCCGACCAGCCGCACCGCCGCCTGCATGGCGACGATGTAGCCATAGGTCCCGAGACCGCAGATCACGCCTTTCGCCACGGCCGACAGTTTCGAGTGGCGGTGCAGCTCGTCGCGGGCGTGCAGGTTGGAGATGTGCACTTCGAGGATTGGACCTTCGAAGGTCTTGAGCGCGTCGTAGATGGCGACCGATGTGAACGAATAGCCGGCCGGATTGATGATGAGCGCGTCGGCGCTCTCGCGCGCGGCCTGGATCCAGTCGACCAGGACGCCCTCGTGATTCGACTGGTGGAACGCCAGGGAGGCGCCGAGAAACTCCGCCATGTGCCGGCAGCTCGCCTCGACGGCCGCGAGCGTTGTCGTGCCGTAGATGTGCGGCTCGCGAATGCCGAGCATGTTGAGATTGGGACCGTTCAAGATCGTCAGACGGGGGGCCATGACCGCTCCTTGGCTTCGAATGGAGGGCGGATCATGGCATCGCCCGGGCGGATGGCGCGAGCATCAAGTTGCGCGGCGAGATAGCGGCCCGCTCAGGCGGCCATGCGCGGTTGCTCGTCGTCGAGGCCGAACGCCTCCACCCGGTTGCGGCCGTTCTCCTTGGCATCGTAGAGCGCCAGATCCGCACAGGCGACCAGGTCGTCGGGGCCGCCGATGCCGGCGACCGGCACCAGCGACGCCACGCCGATGCTGACGGTGACGAAGCCCAGCGGGTGGTTGTGGTGCTCGATCTCGAGCGCCGCGATGGTGCTCCTGAGCTGCTCGGCCACGTGCGCGGCTTCGGCGAGATGCAGTCCCGGCAGCACGATCGTGAATTCCTCGCCGCCGAACCGTGCCGCCAGATCGCCGGCCCGCTTGGCCGCCGCGCGAATGGCGTCGGCCAGCGTTTCGAGCAGCCGGTCGCCGACCGGGTGGCCGTAGTAGTCGTTGTACTTCTTGAAGTGGTCCGCATCGATCATCAGCAGCGCCACCGGCTCCTGCGACCGCGTCGCCCGCCGCCATTCGGTGCTCATCACCGCGTCGAAGCGGCGGCGGTTGGCCAGATTGGTCAGGGAGTCGCGGTTGACCAAGTCCTCGAGCTTCTCCTCGGCGGCGAGCCGCGAGCGGAATTCCCGGACCAGCCCCGCGGCTAGAAACACCTGGATGGCGGCGAGGAACACGATGACGGCGACGATCCACTGCGCGCTGTTCCAGTGCGCGTTGGCGATGGTATCGATGCTGCGACCGAACAGGACCCGCAGGGGGAATTGGTCGATCTTCGCGTGGGTGTAGTGGCGGAGAACACCATCGATCGTGCTGCGTTCCTCGAGGTGACCCTCCGATGAGGACGAAGCACGCGTCATCAATGGCGTTCCGCGGACGCTGACACCCGTGCGCTTGACGCCGTCGAGCGTGCGGTAGACGAGCCGCTCGTCGCCATGGACGATCGTCAACGAAAGACCCTTCTCCAACTGGACCGAGGCGAACAATCTGGCAAAGTAGGTGACCGGGAGATGGGCGGTCACCACGCCGGCGAAAGAATTCGCGACTTCGAACCGGCGGCTCAGCACGATCTCGAATCCGCCCCGCTGGTCGGGAAGCGGCTGGCTCACGTGCATCACGTCGGCCCGCGTATTGGCGTGGTGCAGCAGGGCGAGATGGTCGCCCATGGACGAACGGCTTTCGTGCTCGTTGCTGTAGAGCAGGGTGCCGTCATAGCTCAGCACCCGCATTGCCGAGAATTGCGCGGTGGCATGGGCCCCGCTGAACAGGAAGACTCGGCGCACCTCCGGAGTGAGACCGCGGAATTCCGGCATTTCGAGCACTTCGGTGATTCCCGACAGCACCACGTCGCCTTCCCGCAGCGTGCGCCCGATGTCGTCTTTCAATATACTGACGATGTTGGTTGCTTCGGTTTGTGCCCGCTCCCAGGTCATCGCCTTCATGTCGGCCAGGACGAGCAGTGCGATGCCGAGTAGTCCGAGCGCGCCCGAAATGGCGACGGCGACCAGCAACCGCGCGCTGCGCGCCCGCCGGCGAAACAGCGGGGTTACGCTCTGCCGACTGCCATCCCTGATCCCGCCGACGTACGATTCCATGAACGCTACGCCCCCACTACGACCCGTCCATGAAAGCACCGACCCCTTAACGACCGGCCGCCGGCGGTCTGAACGCCGTCCAATCGATTGGCCAGAATTGGGACGGTACCGCCGCGCTATGCAGCCAACGCCGAAGATCGAAGGCCTGGACGTCGCTGGGCGCCGGGCTAGCGCCGCACGGCAGGGCTCTCGAGCGGCAGCCCCCGGGCACGCCACGCCAGATACAACTCGAGGGCAAGCTGTTCGGTACTGGCGGGCGGGGTGCTGGCCGCGCGAACGCCGATCTGGCAAGCCCTGAGCCGCCGGCCGAGCGAGCCGAGACCGTCCCATTCGAGCCGATAGGCCGGAAATCCGGTACCGAGGCCGCTGGAGATCGTATCGCCGCGCAGCTTGCGGCCGACGTTGTCGTCGTGACATTGGCTGCAGGCCAGATTGAGCTGGCCCTGCCGTTCGTGCCAGAACGCCTTTCCGGCCTCGAAGAAGGGCCGCGCGGCGCCGTCGATCGTCACCGTCACCGGCAGCCCGCGCGATTGGTATGCGACCAAGGCGGTCAGACCGAGCAACGCCTCCGACTCGTGGGCCAGGCCCTCCGCCCCCTGATGGGTGACGCGGCAGCGGTTGATCCTGAGTTCCAGGTTGAGCAGGGTGCCGCTCGCCGGGTCGACGGCCGGATAGCGGGTCGCGGCGCCCCTCAGGGTGCCGGCCGTGCCGTGGCACGTGGCGCACGAGACCGCCCGCGCGCCTTCCGGTCGCGCCCACAACTCCTGACCTCGGTCGACCCACAGCAGGCCGCGATTGCGCGTGTCGTCCTCCTGCTCGGCGCGCAATTCGGCGGACAGGAATGCCGTCGCCGACTGGCGCGTCGTGTCGGCAGACTGCGCAGGACCGACCGTCAGGACGGCCATCGCGAGCGCCAGGAGCAGGCCCGTTCGCCCGATCATTCCTCGACCGTCAGCCGGCGTTGCTCGATCGTGCGGGCGCCGCCGTCCTCGATCCACGTGAAAGTCACGTCGCCGGTCCGCGTCGCCACGGTCGTGAAACCCACATAGGGGTTGGCGGCGATGCCCGGAAACATCTCGGCCCGGAATATGATCTCGCCGTCGTAGCTGGCCTCGAACGTATGCACGATCTGCCGCGGCACCGTGTTGGCACCACTCGCCGTGTGCCCGGTGATCATCGGATGCAGCAGTACGGTGCGGATCTCGACGATATCGCCGCGCTTGGCGACGGCGGGCATGGAGATACGGCGGGGGCGCATGCGGATCTCCTCTCAGCCGCCGTCGATGCAGGCGGCGAGCAGCACGACGGACTCTGCCTCGGCCGACCACAGCGAGCCGTCGCTCATTTCGGCCACGGCATGGATGTTCTGCGTGGTCGCAAGGCGCACATAGGTGCGCACTACGGCGCGCCCGGCGCGCGGACCGATATGGAAGCGTGCGATGAGCGGGATCGGATTGCGCTCCGACAGCAGATGGATCGTGCGGACATGATCCGCAGCCGTCATCGGACTGTCGACGGTGACGTTGAACGCCACCGAGTTGCCGTTCTCGGCGAGACGCGGCATGTCGATGTGGACGCGGCCAGCCTTGATCTCTCGGCCGCCTGCGAGGGCAGCAAGGGCGGTGGTGAACGGCGCCGGAGGTGTCCCGGCCCGCGCGCCGGCAGGCCCGAGCAGACCGGCCGACGAACAAACGCCGATCGCCAGGACCTGCCGCCGGCTCAACCTGTCGCGTCGATCTCCCAACCGCATTCCGGCCTCGATCCCTGTTGCCGCCGCGACCCTATCATTTCAGGTCGGCAAGCCAAGCCACAACGTCCTCGATCTCCTGCGCGCTCAGCACCGATTGTCCGGCGAAGCGGGGCGCCACCCGCCGCAGCCCGTCGATCCGGTAGTAGGGCGGCATCAGCGTCTGCGCATGTATCAGGCTCTGGTCGATCATCCGCAAGCGGATCTGGCCGACGCTGAGGCGGGCGCCGACACCCGCCAGATCCGGTCCGAGCTCCCCCTGGAACGGCTCGCTGTCGACCGGTACGCGATGGCAGATGAGGCAGTTGCCGCCGGCCCGGTCGAGTACGATGGCGCGACCGCGCGCGGCGTCGCCGCTGCGACCGGCCAGCGGTGCGTCGACCGCATCACCGGACACCGCGAAGACAGTGAGTGGCGCTGCATCGCCCGCGCGGGCCGCCGGCACCGAGACGACGGCCCCGGCCAACCCTATCAGAGCGGCCGCGACCGCCCGCATCCTCAGGCCCTGAGGTTCTGTTCCTTGATCGGCAGATGCCGGATGCGCTTGCCGGTCGCCCGTGCAATCGCGTTCAGCACCGCCGGAGCAGCCACGCCGATGGTCGGCTCGCCCACGCCGCCCCACCAGCCGCCCGACGGCATGACGATGGTTTCCACCTTCGGCATCTCGTCGATCCGCAGCGGCGGATAGGTGTCGAAGTTGTCCTCGACGATCCGCCCGTTCTTGACCGTGCAGGCCTGATAGAGCAGCGGCCCGAGGCCATAAACGAACGACCCCTCGACCTGCATCTCGATCTGCCGCGGGTTGACCACATGGCCCGGATCGGTTGCCGCAACGATGCGATGGATCTTCAGTTTGCCGCGATCGCTCACCGAGACCTCGGCACAGGCAGCCGTGTAGCTGCCGAAGGAGCGCAGGAACGACAGGCCGCGGCCCTGAACGCCGTCGGCCAGTGGTTTGCCCCACCCGCCACGCGCCGCAGCTGCTTCCAGCACGGCCCGGGCCTTCGGCTGGTTGCCGAGCAACCGGAGCCGGAACTCGAGCGCGTCGACCCCGGCCACCGCCGCCAGTTCGTCCAGGAAGCTCTCCATGTAGATCGCGTTCTGGTTGACGTTGACGCCGCGCCAGAAACCCGGCGGCACATGCGGGTTGCGCATGGCGTGGTCGACCAGCAGGTTCGGGAAGGCGTAGCAGATGCCGTGCTCGCTGGCCGTCGGCTGCGCCGGGTTGTCCGGACCGACGCCCTGGAACGTCGCCATGTCGCGGCCGTTCTGCAGCGCGCCGGGGAAGATCGACGACAGGATCGACTGCCCCGAGATGCGCATGTGCAGCGCGATCAGGTTGCCCTTGTCGTCCAGCGCGCCGGTCATCTTGGCCATCGTCACGGGGTGATACCGCCCGTGCGTCATATCCTCCTCGCGGCTCCAGATCAGCTTGATCGGCGTGCCGGGAACCTGCTTGGCGATCTGCACCGCTTGGGTGACGTAGTCGTGCACGGCGCCGCGCCGGCCGAAGCCGCCGCCGAGATGCACCTTGTACACCTCGCACTTGGTCTGCGGCAGGCCCGCCGCGGTGGCCGTCGCCGCGAGTGCGGCTTCGCCGTTCTGCGTCGGGCACCACACCTCGCACTTGTCCGCGGTCCACAGCGCCGTCGCGTTCATCGGCTCCATGGTGGCATGGTTCTGGTGCGGATAGCTGTAGATGGCCTCGATCTTGCGCGAAGCCGTGGCCAGCACCGCCGGTGCATCGCCGTTCTGATTGCCGACGAAGACGTTGGTAGACGAACCGAGCCCTTCCTTCAGCACCTCCGCGAACGCCTCGGACGACGCGTTCTTGTGGGCGCCCTCGTCCCAGGTGATGGCAACGGCGTCGAGCGCGGTCTTCGCCTGCCACCAGGTCTCCGCGACGACCGCCACCGCGTTGTCCGCAACACGCAGCACGTGTTTCACGCCGGGCATGGCCTTGGCCTTGGCGTCGTCGATGCCGGCGACCGTGCCGCCGAACACCGGGCAGGCCTTGATCGCGGCATTCAGCATGCCGGGCAGCTTCAGGTCGACGCCGTAGATCTGCTGGCCGGTGACCTTCGGCGCGGTGTCGAGCCGGGGCAGCGGCTTGCCGGCGATCTTCCAGTCCTTCGGATCCTTGAGCTTGACGTCCTTCGGCGGCTCGAGAAGGGCCGCCGCGGCAGCCACCTTGCCGTAGGTCGTCGTACGGCCGGAGGCTGCGTGGGTCAGCACGCTGTTGGCGGCCGTCACCTCGGAGGCCGCAACGCCCCAGTCCTTGGCGGCCGCCTGGATCAGCATCTCACGCGCCGTCGCCCCGCCACGGCGGACATAGTCGTGCGACTGCCGGATCCCGCGCGACCCGCCGGTCGAGAAGTCGCCCCAAATGCGGTTGCGGGCAAGGTTCTGGCCCGGGGTCGGATACTCCGTCGTCACCTTGGCCCAGTTGCACTCGAGTTCCTCGGCCACGAGCTGCGCAAGGCCGGTCAGCGTGCCCTGGCCCATCTCGGAGCGGGCGATGCGGATCACCACCGTGTCGTCGGGCTTGATCAGCACCCAGGCGTTGACCTCGCGCACCGCCGCGTCCTGTGCGGCTGCGGTCGAGCCGCCGAACGGAATGTGGAAGCCGAGCGACAGGCCGCCCGCGGCGGCGGCCGAACCGGTGACGAACGAACGGCGGGAAAGCTTGATTGCGTCTGTCATGGTCGCCGTCCTCACCCTTGAGCCTTGACATTACCGGCTGCGGCATGGATCGCCGCGCGGACGCGCTGGTAGGTGCCGCAACGGCAGATGTTGCTCATCTCGGCATCGATGTCGGCATCGGTGGGCTTCGGCTTGGCGGCCAGCAATGCGGCGGCGGTCATGATCATGCCGGTCTGGCAGTAGCCGCACTGCGGCACGTCCATTTCCACCCACACCTTCTGCAGCGGGTGATCGCCGGCGGGCGAGAGGCCCTCGATGGTGGTGATCTTCTGCTCGGGCTTGAGGCTGCCGACCTTGACGCTGCACGATCGCACCGCAACGCCGTCGATGTGCACCGTGCACGACCCGCAGACCGCGACGCCGCAGCCGTACTTCGTGCCGGTGAGCCCGAGCTGTTCGCGCAGCGCCCACAGCAGGGGTGTCTCGCCGTCGACGGTCACGTCGACGGATTTCCCGTTCACAGTCAGCTTGGCCACGTCGTCCTCCCCAAATTCGTTTATCGGCCCGGCGATCCCGGGCAGCCTTGTGGACAATGTAGCGTCAGCCCGGATCAGGCGCATCCCGCGATCACGCCGTTGTGAATGCCCCCCCAATGCCCCTGTCGGCGCGGTTGCCGGCGCGGCCGGCGCGTCCTGCGCGAGGTGTTCGCCTCCAGCACGGGTGTGAGGCAGAACTCCCCGCGCGCCGAATGAGGCCTCGCCCGTGTGCCGCCGTGACCTCATGCGGGCGCAGGCAGGCCGTCATCGGGCACCGGACGGCTTGACGCTGGCCATCACACGATCGACACTTCCGCGTCCTATCCAAGGTCATTGATTGAAGCGGGCGAGGGAGTGCGTCATGGCGGGTGGATCCACGGTCGATCGCCGGTCGTTCGTCGCCGGGGCGAGTGCCGCGGTCGCGGCGCCTGGGGCCTTGATGCAGGCGGGCGGAGCGCTGGCACAGGGCACGGCGACGACGTCGGCGGTGTGGCGCGAGTTCATCGCGATCGCGCGCGATGCCGAGCGACTGGGGCTTTCGGCCCCGCGCATGGCGCTCGGCGCCGAGGCGACCGGGGACTTCCTTCAGATCATGCCGGCGCTCGTCGATCTGGTCGGCTCCATCCAGTCGTCGGCGTCGGCCAGCACCGCGCCGGCCGGCGACGTCGTCCGTCTGGTGGAGCGGTCGACCGACCTGTTGCAACGGATCAATCAGGACGAGCGCAGCCCGCACACCGACCGCGATGCGGTGACCGGCGTGGCCGTGGCCACCGGGCGTCCGTCCTATGAATCCATCAAGGACGACTACGTGCGCCTGTTCAACAGCGTGGTCATTCGCGAGCAATATCAATCGCAGATCGGCTGGTACGTCTCCAAGTTGCTCGAGGACGACAACCGCAAACTGTACCAGCAGCTCGAGGATCAGGTCTGCGTGCCGTGGTATTTCGTCGGCATCATTCACGGCTTGGAATGCAGCTTCAATTTCAGGGCCCATCTCCACAACGGCGACCCGCTCCGGGGCAAGACGGTGCAGGTGCCGAAGAACCGGCCGACACCGTGGAATCCGCCCTCCGATTGGGTGTCGAGCGCCAAGGACAGCCTCGCCTACGAGAAGTTCGTCGATCTCGAGGATTGGAGCCTGCCGCGCATGTTGTTCCGGTGGGAGGCCTACAATGGCTTCCGCAGCCGCGCCAACGGCATCAATACGCCGTACCTCTGGAGCTTCTCCAATCACTACATGCGCGGCAAGTTCGTCGCCGACAACGTGTGGGACGCCAACGCCGTGTCGAAGCAGTGCGGCGCCGCCGTCATGCTGAAGGCGCTGCTGGCTCGTGGCGGCGCGGTGCTGCCGGCCTGACGGCACGTCACATGTTCGGTGCGGCTGCGATTTTGCCGCCCGCGGCCAAGATCGCGGCGCGGATCAGTGCGCGATCGCCGATGTGATTGGCCAGGATCAGCACGAGTTTGGCGTTCATCGTCGCCGCCTCCTCGTCCGACAAGTCGCGCTGGCTGGCGATCAGTTCCTGATAGAAGCCGTCTGGATCGGCGATGTTCGGTGTCGTGATCAGCGGCATGGCGCGTCCTCCCTATCGGGTCCGTAGCCGAGTGCGCGGGCCATGGCGTGCCGGATGGCCTCGGGCTCGAAGGCCCGCCAGCGGGCCGCCACATGCTGGTCGGGGCGCAGCAGATAGGTCGTGCCGGGCTCTGCCGCGTAGCGCCGCGCGACCAGCCCTTTCGCATCCTCGACATCGCGGCCGACCGCGACAACCCGAGCCGCGACGCCCCGGTGCGCGATTTCGGGACCGTCGGGTGGGGCCCCGAACGTCAACACCGTGAACCCGCCGGCTAGTGCCTCGAGCAGCCAGCCGCCGCGGCCGTCGATCGTGACCGGCGCATCGGCGGCGTTGGTGCCGGGGGCGACGCCGCCGTCGAAAGCATCGCGGTCGGGTGTGTTGAGCGGCGACACGGCATAGGGCGTCGGCGTCGACAGCCGCCCGCTGTTGACCAGCGGCCGGGCGAACGCGTGCTCCCGCGCCAGTTCCAGCACGGCATCGCGATAGATCCGGCTGGCCGAACTTTTCGGCGTGATGAAGTCCGTCGACCGCGTCGAGTGGGCGATGTTGTCGTCGGCCGCCGCCGCCCGCTCGGCGTGATAGGTATCGAGCAGTGCGGGCGGCGCGTCGCCCGCGACAACCAGCGCGAGCTTCCAGGCGAGGTTGTCGACGTCCTGCACGCCGGTGTTGGCGCCGCGTGCGCCGAACGGCGACACCTGGTGCGCCGCATCGCCGGCGAACAGCACGCGGCCGTGCCGCAGCTTGTCGATACGCCGGCAGGCGAACTGGTAGATCGAGACCCATTCGAGCTCGAACTCGACCGCGTCGCCGAGCATCGCCTTGATGCGCGCAATGACCTGCTCGGGCGATTTCTCCACCTCGGGATCGGCGTCCCAGCCGAGCTGGAAATCGATCCGCCAGAGGTTGTCGGACTGGCGGTGCAGCAGCACCGATTGCCCCCGGTGGAACGGCGGATCGAACCAGAACCAGCGCTCGGTCGGGAAATCGGCCTTCATCACCACGTCGGCGATCAGGAAACGGTCCTGGAAGGCTTGGCCGGTGAACGTCGCGCCGACCATGCGCCGCGTGTCCGAGTTGGCGCCGTCGCAGGCGATCACCCAGTCTGCTTCGGTCTGGAAGATGCCGTCCGGTGTCTCGATGGTCAGGCGCACGTGGTCGTCGGCCTGCTGCAGGGCGACCACCTTGTGCTTCCAGCACACGTCGATCCGCGGGTCGGCCGCGCACCGCGCGACCAGCGTCTCCTCCAGGTAGTACTGCTGGAGATTGATCATCGCCGGCTGCTTTTGATCCGCCTCCGGAAGAAGATCGAACTGGTATGCGAGATCGTCCCGGAAGAACACCTTGCCGACCTTCCAGCTGATCCCGCGCGCGACCATCGGCGCGGCGCAGCCGAGGCGGTCCCAGATCTCCAGCGGCCGCTTGGCGTAGCAGACCGCCCGTGACCCGACGCTGACCGTGTTGTTGTCGTCGACGAGCACGACCGGCACGCCGCGGTACGCCATGTCGAGGGCCGCGGTGAGCCCGATCGGGCCGGCGCCGATCACCACGACGGGATGGCGCACGATCTGCCCGCTCGCCTGCTCGGCCGAGCGCACGTAGGGGAACGCGGGATAGCTGTAGGTGTTCAGCATCGGGGTGCTCCCCATCCCTGGGAGAAAGGCGGGCCAGACGCGGCGCCGCGGCCGTGACCGGCGGCGCTCAAGCTTTGCCCGAAAATTCCTTCTCGTGCAGCCAGGCGGTGTGACGTGGCGGCCGCTTGGTCTGCGACCACTCCTCCACCATCTCGTGCGCGACCGCCTTCATGCGAGCCAGTTCGTCCGGCGTCGTCGTCCAGGTCGCGATCTCGAGGCGATGCCCGCTCGGGTCCCAGAAATAGATCGACTTGAAGATCGAGTGATCGGTCGGCCCGACCACGTCGAGCCCGGCCGCCTCCGCGCGCCGCTTGGCCTCGAGCAATGCGTCCATGTCCTTCACCTGGAAGGCGATGTGCTGCGTCCAGTCGGGCGTATTGGGGTCGCGCCCCATCGGCGGCGAGTTCGGCAGCTCGAAAAAGGCCAGGATGTTGCCGGCACCGGCGTCGAGGAAGATGTGCATGTAGGGATCGGGCGCCTTGGTCGACGGCACCTTGTCCTCGGCGATCGCACCGAGAAGGTCCATGTTGAGAACGGCCTTGTAGAACGCGACCGTCTGCTTGGCGTCCTTGCAGCGATAGGCGACGTGGTGGATCTGCTGGATCCGCATGGCGTTCTCCCTGGCGATCTGATCTTGCTACCGATCGCCGATTTGGTAACGAATGTTACTATCAGGCTGCGTTGATGTCGATCAAGGGGTGGCGCCCCATCCGGGGGGCTGCCGAAGCCGGGGAGGACCAGCATGGCGGATCGAAGGGGAGGGCGCGGCCAATCGGCCAGCGTCACCGACGTGCCGATGGATCTGCAGAAGTTCTTTCCTTATCGGCTGGCCGTCCTCGCCGAGAACGTGTCGCTCGCGGTGGCCGAGATCTATGCTGTGAGGTTCAAGCTGACGCGCTGGGAGTGGCGCGTGCTGGCGGCACTCGGCGGCTCCAGCGGCATCGCCGCCCGGGACATCGGCCGCATCACCACCCTCGACAAGATGCAGGTGAGCCGCGCCATGCGTGCGCTCGAGGCGCGCGGGATCGTCACGAGATCCGAGGCCCCCGGCGACAAGCGCCAGCGCATGGTCCGGCTGACGGCGGAGGGCCGCGCGCTCTACCGCGAGATCGTGCCGCTGGCGCGCGACCGCGAGGCGGCGATCCTGGCCGTTCTCACGCCGGCGGAGCGCCGGGCGCTCGACGACATGATCGCGCGCATTCTGCAAGCCGCGGCCGCTTTGCGCGGCGAGGCGGGGACACGCACCGGCTGAGCCGTTGCGCCATTCGTCGATCGAGGTGAGAATATCGCGCCGGTAGAGGGCCGGTCCGATCGCCGGAGCAGGGCCTATGGACAGATCGTGCAGATGTCGCCGCCGCCACGTTCTGGCCGTGCTCGGCGCCGCCCTCGTTCACGGCCTTGTCCCGTGCCGTGCCGACGCGGACACCGCGTCGCGTCAGTTCATCGACGAAGCGCATCGCATGAAGGCCGAGGCGGTCGCGCGGGGTGACCAGCCGTACGGCGCCGTGATCGTCCGGGACGGCCGGATCATCGGCCACGGTCCGAGCCGCGTCGTCACCGATCGCAATCCCGACGCCCACGCCGAGCGGGTCGCGTTGTGGGACGCGCAGCGCCAAGCCGGGACGTCGCTGCTCGACGGAGCCGTCATCTATTCCACATCGATCCCCTGTGCCATCTGCCAGCAGGCGTTGGCCCGCGCCGGAATTGCACGCATGATGTACGGGCCATCGGGCACCGATGGCGGCAAGCCGGCCCTGCGGTAGGCGGCAGTAAGGACGGACAGGGATGCGCTGGCACATTGCGTTCATCGGACTGGTCATCGCCTCTTTGGCGGCGGCCGTCACGCCGCTCCTGGCCCAGCAGGGCCCACCGGCCGGCCGCGAAATGCTGGCCGCGGCACGGCGCGGCGACCTCGCGGCGGTGCAGGCTCTGGTCGCGGGCGGCGCGCCCCTCGACCCGCGTGACGATACCCAGCAGACTCCGTTGTTGCTTGCGGTGCAGGGCGATCATACGCCGGTCGCGGCCTGGCTGATCGGAGCCGGTGCCGATATCAATGCCCAGGCTCGGAACCAGGACACCCCGTGGCTGCTGGCCGGTGCCCTCGGCCGCGCCGAGGTGCTCCAGCTGATGATTCCTCGAAAGCCGGACCTCTCGATCCGCAACCGGTTCGGCGGCAACGCCTTGATACCGGCATGCGAACGCGCCCACGTCGAGGCGGTGAAGGTGCTTCTGACGACCGCCATCAACATCAATCACGTCAACAATCTCGGTTGGACCTGCTTGCTCGAGATCGTCATCCTGGGCAACGGCGGACCGCGCCACGTCGATGTCACGCGGATGGCGCTGGCCGCCGGCGCCGATCCGAATATCGCGGACAAACAGGGTGTGTCTCCGCTCGCCCATGCCCGCAGCAAGGGGCAGACCGAGATCGCCAGGATGATCGCCGTGGCCGGCGGCAAGTGACGTCCACGGCGCGGCACCGCTCTGCCCGGCGCCGCGGGAGGGGCCGGCGCGCGGCTGGCGCAAGGCTCCTCGTTTGAACCCTCTCGATGGATCGCCTAGCCTGCAGGCGCACGCTCTCCACGTGCCAACGGGCCGCGCCACGCGGCCAGAACCCTGGGAGGACGACATGTCGGAATTGGATTTCTCGCGACGTCAACTCATGTGGGGTGCTGCGGCGCTCTCGGCAGGCCTGTCGGGCCTCGGCGGACTCGGATCGACGGTTGCCGAGGCGAAGGCGCCGTTCGCCACCCGTCAGCCCCAGTATTTCTACCGCTTCCCGCACGGCAAGATGCAGATCACCATGGTGTCCGACGGCCCATTGCCGCTCGGCGCCCCGGGAGATGCATTCCTCGGGCTGTCGAAGCCGGACATCGAACGTCTGCTCAAGGATAATTTCCTCGCCCCCGACAACATCGTGCTCGAACAGAACTGCCCTGTGGTGAACACCGGCAGCAAGCTGGTGCTGTTCGAGACCGGCATGGGCGCCTCGAAAATGTTCGGTCCGACGACCGGCCGGTTGATCCAGAGCCTGGGCGAGGCCGGCATTCGCCCCGCCGCGATCGACGCTGTCGTGTGCTCGCATGCTCACATCGATCACATCGGGGGATTGGTCGATGCGCGCGGGCGCCGTCTCTTCCCCAACGCCCAGGTCTATATCAGCCAGGCTGATTTCGACTTCTGGACCGACGACAAGGACCCGAAGAAGAACAAGGCCTTCGTCGAGCACGCCCGCAAGAACCTTCTGCCCTACCGCGATCGCATCGTGTTCGTGAAGGATGGCCAGGAGTTCTTGCCGGGCATCACCGCCATGGCGGCGCCGGGCCATACGGTTGGCCACATGGTCTATATGGTGTCGTCGGAGGGCAAATCGATCGCGCTCATCGGCGATCTCACCCACCATCAGATCCTGTTGACCGAAAGGCCGCGCACCGAGTTCGCCTACGACACCGATCCCAAGCAGTCGGCGGCGACGCGCGTGCGCATACTGGACATGCTGGCCGCCCAGAAGATCCCGATGCTCGCATATCACTTCCCCTGGCCGGGCTATGGCAACGTCGCCAAGCAGGGCGACGGATTCCGCTACTTCGCGACACCGATGGAGTTGGTCCGCATCCCGCCGAAGAAGGCCTGAGACCTGTCGGCACGGGCCACGATCGCCGGCAGGGATCGTGGCCCGTCAGCCGGTCCGGCGCTGGCCGGCTTCGGCGGCCAGGATCTCCCACGCCGCATTGATCTGGCGAATGCGCCATTCGCGCAGTTGGCGATCGTCCGCGTCGTTGGCGCGGTCGGGGTGCCAGCTGAAGCGCAAGGCATCGACCATCTTCTTGATGGCTATCAGATCGGCATCGGGACCAAGCCCGAGGCCGAGCACCCGCAGCGCGTCCTGGGGTGTTTGCGGGATCGTCGCGACGCCGCCCCCGGCGCCCTGGTTCTGCGGCGGCGGTCCGGGGGGCGCCGGTGCGGTAACCGGTCGGCCGGTCGGCGCCGGGGCTGGGATCAGTTCCCGGCTCGCCGTGCCATGCTGCGGGTCGAACCGCACGGCGCCGAGGTCGCGCTCGACCGGGCCGGTGGCCGTACGTGGGCCGCGTCGGGCGGCCCCGAAGATCACGAACGCCGAGACCGCGAGGACGACGGCGCCGGCCCCCAGTCCCAGCACCACCAATCCCGGCCGGTCGAAGGAGAAGCCGGCCGCGAGCGCGGAACCGGCCGGTGGCGTGCTGTCCGGAAGCAGCGGCGCAGGTGCCGGTTCGACACCGGGCGCGCGGTTGGCGGCAGCCGCCGGCCCGGCGCTCCGCTCGGGTGCCACGGCCGGTGCCGGTTTCGGTTCGGGCTTGTTGTCGGGTTGAGCCGCCGCCGCGGTGTCGGCGCCGGGTGCGTTGAGGATCCGCGGCACCACCGCGAGCGTTCGCGTACCGGTGCTGTCGGGCTCCGCAGGCGCCTTGCTTTCGGGCCGCACGGCGGGCGTTGGCGCCGGCGGCGGCGTCGGCGCAGGTCCGGGGGCTGACACCGATGGCGAGACCGACGCGGTGTCCACCGATCCGGCCGGCCGGGTCGGGGCCGGCTTGGCCGGCAATGCCGGAGCAACGCCAGCGGGTACGCCGGCCGTGACCTTGGGAGACGTCGGTCGCTCCGGGCGCGGATCGCTGACGCCGCCCTTCGGAGCCCCAGGACCCGTCCGCGCCGGATCACTGCCGGGCGTGACAGCGGCGGTGCCGGGCGGCGCCGGTACGAAGATGGCGTCGAGTCCGAACGTCGGCGCGAAGCCTGCCGGGAACACGACCGTGTTGGCGGCAATGTCCTCGCCCCTGGCGCGGCGCTCGGCGCACAGCCGCCGCATCCCACCGGGTCGCCACCGATCCTGCGGGGCATACGGCGCAAAACACGGGTCGTCGCGAGAGATTCCCCACCACGGCGGCATGCGCAGACGGAAATTGCCGCCTTCGAGCCATGCGCGCCGTTGTGCGGCGCTCGATGCCACGACTTCCGTCCACGGCACGATATGGCCGCCGCAGTCCATGTCGAAGCGGTGAATGGTCCAGCGGCGGCACTGCGCGGCATCGCTCGGCGCGCAGGCCGTGAAGGTGTCTGTCTCGCGGCGGCCGACGATGCGGTGCCCGGTGTTTTCGGCCATGGTCAAGGTCGGCTGCCCACGGATCACTTGGCACGCATAGGGCAGGATCACGAGCTCGGCGCTGTGGGCCGGGTACGCAAAAGCGATGGCGCCCGCGAGCGAGACGAACGCAACTGTCGAGCGCAAGAAACCGGCGAACATGGAAAATCCCCGAACATCCGTCCAACCGCCACCCCGTTTCGAGAATAGAATTGCGGTATCACGGTGGCGCGGGCGGGGCGGTCCCCGATAGCGATCGGGCTGGACCGGCGCATTCGATCGAAAAAGGCCGCCGATCGTGGTTAAGCGGCTGTGATCCGTGCACGATGGGCCGCAGCCGTCTCGCGTGCGGCCCTCAGCCGCTCGGCCACGGCGAACATCGTGGCCGGGATCGAGGCTGCCGGCGCCGGCGGGGCGATGAAATAGCCCTGCGCGTGGGTGCAGCCCTCGGAGATCAGGTAGGCGAGTTGCTCGCCGGTTTCCACGCCCTCGGCGATGGTCGCCATGTCGAGCCGGGTGGCGAGCCGCAACGCGGTGTCGACGATGGCGCGGCAATGCGTGTCGGAGAGGACATCCCGGACGAACGAGCGATCGATCTTGATGGCATCGAACGGGAATTTGCGCACGTAGCTGAGGCTCGAATAACCGGTGCCGAAGTCGTCCATCAGAATGCCGATGCCGAGCTCGCGCAACTCGTGCAGCATCTCCAGAATAGCCTCGCTCTGGCGCAGCATCAGGCCTTCCGTGATCTCGATCTCCAGCCGGTCGGGCGCCAGTCCGGAGACCGCGAGCGCCTCGCGGATGCTGGTCACGACATGGCCGCGGCGGAATTGAACGGGCGAAAGATTGACCGCGAGCTTCAGGGGAGCCGGCCATTGGCTGGCGTCCGCGCAGGCGCGCCGCAGCACCCAGTCGCCGATCCGCTCGATCAGGCCCGTATCCTCGGCCACCCTGATGAACTCGGAGGGCGCCACCATCCCGCGCTCCGGGTGCTGCCACCGCAGCAGCGCTTCGAAGCCTGCGATCTCCATCCGCGAAAGGTCGGCGATCGGCTGGTAGTGCAGCGACATCTGATCCCGCTCGATGGCCTCGCGTAGATCCACCTCGAGCCCGCTGCGGGCGGCAATCCGCGCATCCATCCGCTCGCCGAATGTGCGCGCCACGCCACGGCCGTCCGCCTTCGCCCGGTACAGCGCGATGTCGGCCTGCTTCAGGAGCTGCTCGGCTTCGATCCCATGATCGCGGGCCAGCGCGATACCGACGCTGCAGCCGATGCTGACGTGTTGATTGGCGATCTCGTAAGGTGCGCTGAGTTCTGCGATGACCTTCTGGGCGAACAGCTCGGCGTCCTCGCCCGACGCGATCCGGGTCTTGAGCACCACGAACTCGTCGCCGCCGAACCGCGCGGCGGTGTCGTGCGCGCCGAGGCACGACCGCAACCGGTCGGCGACGCACTGCAGCAACTGGTCTCCGGCCGGATGACCGAGTGTATCGTTGACCAGCTTGAACCGGTCGAGATCGAGGCAGAGGATCGCCAGTCGGCCGTCGGCCGGCAGGTCCTGGAGTGCGCTTTCGCAGCGATCCCGGAACAACCCGCGGTTCGGCAGGTCCGTCAGCACGTCATGGCGCGCCATGTGGCGGATGCGGGCTTCCGCCTTGTGCTGCTCGGTCACGTCCTCGTGGATGGTCACCCAGCCGCCATCGCGCATCCGCTGGCTCTTGAGGCTTATGGTGCGGCCATCCGACAGATCGAGCCGGAGCATCGAGTTGGCGCTCTCGGCGGCGTGGTCGAGAAGGCGCAGGATGGACTCTCCGCTGGCCGCGCAGATGATCTGGCGCGCAACGAGATCGGCGGTGATCTTTTCGGCCGTGCGGCCGGACTGAGCCAGATCGGCGGGCAATCCATACATGTCGAGGAAGCTGGCATTGCAGACGATGAGGCCGAGACCCGCATCGAACATCGCCAGGCCCATCGGCATGTTCTCGATGGCGGCGTCGAGGCGTGAGCGCTCCTGGTCGGCAAGCGTGGCCAGTTCCAACTCCCGCGCCCGGCTGTGGCGAAACGCATTGACCGAGTGCATGAGGATGCCGACCTCGTCCTGGCGCGTCCGGTCGACATCGAGGGCTGCGACTTCGCCGCCCATGGTCAGCCGATGCATCGCCTGGCTGACGCGAATGATGGGACTGCTGACGGATCTCTTGATCCAGGCACTGCCGAGCGCCGATGCCGCGATCGAGAGCATCGTGATGGCGAGCACCAGACCGAACGAGAAGCGGTACTTGGCTTCGGCTGCCGCGCGAAGGCCGGCAAGGTCATCCCCCAACGCAGCATCGAGCCGGCCGAGTGCCTGCTTGGCCTCGGTGAACGCGTGTCTCACCGGCTTATCGAAGATGGCGGTCGCCTGCGTGATCTGTCCGATCTCGCGCGCTCCGACCGCACGCTCGACCTCGATCAGATAGACAACCCAGCTGTCCCGAAACGACTGCATATAGCCGCGCTCATCGACGCTCTGCAGCTGACGCTCCAGAATCTCGGCTTCCTGCGCGATGGAGCGGGTCAAGGTCGCGACATCACGCTGCACTTCGGCGAGGTGCCGGAAACTCGCGACCTCGAGCTGCTGCTGCACGAGCAGCTTGTGGGCGGTCGTGTCGGCCGCAAGCCGGTCGAGCGCTTCGTGCCGCGGCACCCAGGACTTGGTGATCTCCTCGGTGATGCCGTTCACGCTGCCCAGTTGCAGCAGGCCGATCAGCCCCACGAGGCCGATCAACAGCGACGCGACCGTCCAGCTCACGAGGAAACGATCCCGCAACGACATACGGCCGTAGGCGTCGAGGATCTGGCGGACGACTGGCATGGTGGAGGGGAAAACTCGGAGGAACTACTGAAGGAAGCTGAAGTGGCGCCAGATCGCGTAGTCCTCGCGGAAGCGCGAGAAGCTCTCGTGCACGCGGGCAAAGTCCGGGTTCTTGGCGGCTTCGGCACGCGCCACGTCCCGCCAGGCATCCTCGAAGGCGACCAGGATCGACGGCGACCAGCGCTTGATCTGAACGCCTTCAGCCTGGAGATCGCGCATCGCCTTCCACTGCAGTGCCTCGCCCGCCGCGATCATCTCGCGCATGGCATCGCTGCAGGCCAGTTCGATGACGGCCCGGTGCTGGTCGGCCAAGCCATCCCAGACGTCGCGATTGACGTAGAGATCGAACAGCGTCGCCTGCTGATGCCAGCCGGGGAAATAGTAATACTTCGCCACCTGATGGAAGCCGAGCGGCTTGTCCATGGCCGGCAGCGAGAACTCGGTCGCGTCGAGGGCGCCGCTTTCGAGCGCGCGCAGGATCTCGCCGGGCGGCAGCTGCTGGGTCTCGACCCCGAAGCGCTGCATCACCAGGGCGCCGAGCCCGAAGAACCGCATCTTCAAGCCACGCAGATCCTCGATCGACCGGATCTCGCGCTTGAACCAGCCCGATGCCTCGGGAGGAATGATGCCGCAAGGAATGTTGTGGACGCCTCGGGCGTGGAACATTTCTCGGGCGAGTTCGAGCCCGCCGCCCCGATAGAGCCAAGCCAGATATTCGCCGATCCCGGGTCCGAACGGGACGCTCGAGAACAGGTTGAAGGCGCTGTTCTTTCCGGCGAACCATCCGGCGCCGGCCCAGGCGGCGTGAACCGTGCCGTCCGCCACCGCGTCGACGGTCCGATTTCCCGGTACGAGCGCACCCGGCTCATGGAATTTCAAAACGAGGGCGCCGCCGGATGCGCGCTGGATCTTTTCGGGCAGGTTCCGTGAGACCTCGCCGAGAATCGGCATCGTCACCGGGAACGTGCTGGCCACGTTGAGGTGCACGGGGCCGGACGCCACGCTGTCCGCAATCACCGGAAGTGCGCTGGCGCACAAGGGCACGAGCGCCAGGGCGGCGCAGCGGGTAACCGTCCAAGCGGCAGAGAAAGCGGTGCTCATTTGGCTCACGAAAACACTCATTGGACAAGGACTCGGACGGCATCACCCACGTCGTCATTGAAACACTCTCATAGCAATGCGAATAAATGATTGATCCGGAGGCCAGAATTGAAACGTTAAAAATGAGCGAAAATGACTGAAAAGGGCTTGTCGGAATCCCGAGCAGCGGGGCGCGAGGCGGGCACGATCCCGCTGACGCCCGACGGCAGCCGCGGTATAGTCGACCATAGTCAACCGGGCGGATCGCCAGCATGAAGGACAGGCCGACCACGACACTCCCGCCGCGGCGCGCCACCGACGCCGACGAGGGGATGGCGGCGCGCGCGACGCCGCGTCTGCGCATTGTCCTCGGTGAGCGTCGCCTCGGGCCGGGCAAGGTCGATCTGCTCGAGGCGATCGGCCAGACCGGCTCCATCTCGGCTGGCGGCCGCAGTCTCGGAATGTCGTACCGGCGGGCCTGGCTGCTGGTCGACGAGGTCAACAAGATGTTCACGCGACCCGTGATCGTCGCCACCACCGGTGGACCGCATGGCGGCGGTGCCGAGCTGACTGAGTTCGGGCGCGCCGTGGTCGCCGCCTACCGGCGCATCGAGGACCGCACACGCGCCGCGATCCGCGAGGAACTGGCTCCGTTCGAGACTGATCTGGCGAGCGGATGAGCGCTCACGGCTCGCCGGCGGCGATCACATGGAGGCCCGGCACGCCGCGCTCGTCGATCGCGACCGATTTCACCAGGGCCTGCACCTGATCACCGACGTCGAGGCCGAGTTTGTCGCGGGCGAGCCGCGTCACATAGGCACGCAGCGTGTCGCCGCCCGGCAACTCGATGGTGGCGAGCGCAAATGGTCCGTCGTCGGTCACTAGATGGGTGATCCGCCCGGTCAAAATAGTGCGAACACTGATGTTTCCGAGCCGCCCGATGCTGAGTGTCACGTTGGTTGCGCGGATCGCGATCCGCACACGCCCGACCGCGGCGTCGATCCGCCCCGGCACGACGATCTCGCCGGCCGGATGGTCGATGATGGTGAGCCCGTAGTCCGCCATATGGGCCTTGACCTGGCCGGTCAGCACCGACACGGCGTCGAAGCGGTCGGCGGCGCGGGCGAGCGAGGCCGCGGAAAGCACGTCGGCCGGCGCTCCGGTCGCCACCACCCGCCCGTGCTCGATGCTCACGACCTGCCGCGCCAGCCGGGCAACCTCCTCCACCGCATGCGAGACGTAGACGATCGGGATGTCGAATTCGTCACGCAGACGCTCGATGAAGGGCAGGATCTCGAGTTTGCGCCCCGCGTCCAGCGAGGCCAGCGGCTCGTCCATCAGCAGCAGGCGCGGCGAGGTGAGCAGCGCCCGTCCGATCGCCACCCGCTGGCGCTCGCCCCCCGACAGCGTCGCCGGGCGCCGGTCGAGCAGGTGCCCGATCCCGAGCACGTCGACGACAGGATCACGTCCGATCCGGCGCTCCCCCTCGGGGGTGAACCACAGTCCGTAGCCGAGATTGGCGCGCACCGACAGATGGGGGAACAGCTGTGCGTCCTGGAAGACCAGCCCGATCCGCCGCTTGTGCGGACCGACCCAGATCCCGCGCGCCGTATCGACCAGGACCGTGTCGCCGATCGTGATGCGTCCGCGATCCGGCCGGTCGAGACCCGCCAGAAGTCGGATCGCGGTCGACTTGCCCGAGCCGGACGGTCCGAACAGCGCGGTGACGCCGTGGGCAGCATCGAATGCGGCGTCGAACGTGAACTCCTTGCGGGCCAGCAGGCACGAGAACGAGATCATGTCGGACCCGTACCCTTCGTGCCGGCACGCCGGGCAATCAGCTCCGAGACGACCAGCGCGCCGAGCGAGATGCCGACCGCGATCAGCGATAGCCGCAGCGCGCCGAGATCGCCGCCCGGCACTTGGGTGTAATTGTAGATCGCCGACGGGATGGTCTGCGTCTCTCCGGGTATGTTGGAAACGAAGGTGATGGTGGCACCGAACTCGCCGAGTGCCTTGGCGAAACAGAGCACGGCACCGGCCAGGATGCCGGGCAGCGCCAGCGGCAGCGTCACGGACAGGAAGACCCAGACCCGCGAGGCGCCGAGCGTGCCGGCGGCCTCCTCGAGCCGCGGATCGATCGATTCGATGGCGAGCCGGATGGCCCGCACCATCAGCGGCAGACCCATCACCGCGCAGGCGAGCGCCGCCCCCGTCCAGCGGAACGACAAGACGATGCCGAACGTGGACTCGAGGAACGCGCCGATCGGGCCCCGCCGTCCGAACAGGATCAGCAGCACATAGCCGGTGACGACCGGCGGCAGCACCAGAGGCAGGTGGACGATCCCGTCGAGCAGGGTCTTGCCGGGAAAGCGCCCGCGGGCGAGTATCAGTGCAATCAGTATGCCGAGCGGCAGGCTGGCCAGCGTCGCAACGCTGGCGACCCGCAGGCTCAGCGCCACCGCCGTCCATTCCTCTGCCGACAGACCGAGACCCGACATCAGCGACCGACCGTGGGAAGCAGGAAGCCCTCGGCCTTGAAGATGTGCGCGGCCGTGGGCGAGGAAAGATAGTCGAGAAATGCGAGAGCATCGGGGTGCGTCGAGCCCGCCGTTACCGCGAACGGGTAGACGATCGGCGGGTGGCTGTCGGCAGGAAACGTGTCGATCACCCGCACCTTCGGCTCGGATGCCGCATCCGTACGATAGACGATACCGAGCTTGGCCTCGCCACGCGCGACCAACGCCAGTGCGGCGGTGACGCTATCCGCGCCAGCGAGCCGCGGCGCAACCGCGGGCCAGACCCCGAGTGACGTCAGCGCTGCCTGCGCGTAGCGGCCGACGGGAACCGAGCCCGGGTTGCCGGTGGCCAGCCGCGAGTCGCCCACCGCGGCGGCGAGAGCGAAGTTCGGCGCGATTTTCAGTTCGAGCGGCGTATCGCGGTGGGTGATGAGCACCAGTTCATTGCCGAGGAGAGAACGGCGGGTCTCCGATTTGATCAGCTTGCGCTCCTGCGCCCAATCCATCCACACGAGATCGGCGGATGCGAACAGGTCGGCCGGCGCCCCGTTCTCCAACTGGCGTGCGAGCGCGGACGACGCGGCGTAGGACAACGTCAGGCTCTTGCCCGTCGTCGCCTTCCAGTCGGCGGCAATTTTTCCGAGCACTGTCTGCAAGCTCGCCGCCGCGAAGACGACGACCGGGCGCGATGCCTGCGCCTGCGCGATCGAGGCCATACCGGTGAGAGCGGCGATCAGCAGCAGGCCACGGTAGATCGATCGCATGGGTCCGGATCCTCGCGCCATCTGGATCTCGCCGTATCCTACCAGATATAGCGATAGGCACAAGCCGCGCGCCCGGTGGTGCGTTCGGTGCTGAACGATCGGCTCCTTTTTTGACTCCGTTTCGAAAAAGCGCCCCGATCCTGATGATCCTATCGAGGGGGCGAGATGAGGTCACGGAACCGGGAATTGGCCCGGATAGCTGGCCACATGGCCATCCGGCGACGCAGGGCTTGTTCATGCGACGCCGACACGCGCGCCCTTACCGGCAGACGAGCACGGGTATGTCGCTGTGCGTGAGGACCTTGGTCGTCTCGCTGCCGAGCACCAGCGCGGCAATGCCGCTGCGCCCGTGGGAGGCCATCACGATGAGGTCGCAACCCTCCGACTTTGCGAGCGCCAGGATCGCCTTGTAGGGCTGTTCCGCATCTACCTGTTTCATCTGGCAGGCGACGCCGCAGTCCCTGGCCACCGCCGCCGCGCGGTCGAGCGCGTCCTGCGATTGCGAGTAGACGAGAGCGATGGCCGCCTTGCGGATCGCCTCCGGCTGGCCGGCGAACATGTCCTCCCGCGCGCCGAGGCTGTGTAGCGGCGTGAAGGCGTTGACGATGAGCACCGTCGCCGCGCTCGCCTTCGCCAGGTGGACACCCTGCACGACGGCCCGCATCGCGAGCTCCGACCCGTCCGTTGCGATCAAGATGCGTCGAACCAAGGAAATCACCTCTCTGCTGGCGGCGGCGGCTCAGAGAACGCCGCGATGGCCGAGGTCGAGAACCTGCCGGCTGAGCATCACCGAAACGCCGGAATCGACAATGACGTCGAGCAGCATCGTATACGCGGTGACCCAGGCCGTGCGTGCCTGGAACGGCGAAAGTATCACGTAGCCGGCGTGATGCTGGATGATGACGTAGCAGATCACGAACAGCGGCACGATCGACGTCAGCGCATCCACCCACATCTGGTTCTTGGTGCCCGCGCCGACCAGGATCAGGCTGCCGAGCTGGACCCAGATGTAGGTCAGCAGAATCCACGTCACGGCGAAATCGCTGAACGTCTGCCACGCCGCGGGCGGGCTCCAACCCGCCAGGGCGACGAAGAAGGCGGCGATCAGCACACCCATCAGCAGCGAGGACGCGATGCTGACCATGTAGCCGCTGGGATGCCAGCGGCGCACCGGTGGACCCCGCGTGGACTCGGTCGTTGTTGCCATGTGTGTGCTCGGCTGGGACGCTGTCATGCTCGCATTCGCTCGACGTCCGGTCCGCGCATTCCGATGGACGCCGGGAACACGACCAGTCTCGCAGGTTGCAGCCCGCAGGCGTTGACGCTCATCAAGCATGGCGACCACGTCGGCGCCTGGGCGCTGCGCAGCTATCGGCCGATCGCATAGCCCTGCATGAAGCGCGGGCTGGCGCCGGCGCGGATGAAGCCGCCCGAGCGGGCCACGGCGCAGACCCGTCCCAGCGACCACGGCGCCTCGACGGTGACCACATGGCCGCGCGCCCGCAACGCCGCGACGGTCGTTTCCGGGAACCGCCCCTCCAGCACGAGTTTGGCCGGATCGAAGGGGCGCGGGTGGAACGACTGCGGCATGTGGCGGGTGGTCAGCAGCGGTGCGTCGATCGCCTGCTGGAGGGTCATCCGGTGATGGAGGATGCGCAGGAACGTGACGAGGCTCCACTGGTCCTGCTGGTCCCCGCCGGGCGTGCCGATGCCGAGCCAAGCCTCGCCGTCGCGCGTGACGAGCGTCGGCGTCAATGTCGTGCGTGGTCGCCCGCCCGGCCGCAGCGTCGACGGATGGCCAGGCTCCAGCCAGCAGATCTGGCCGCGCGTCGAGATCGGGAAGCCGAGGCCGGCGACGGCCGGCGAACCCTGCAGCCAGCCGCCGGACGGTGTCGCAGAAACGATGTTGCCCCAGCGGTCCATCGCCTCGATGTGCACGGTATCGCCCCACTGGGCCTCGAACCATTCCGGTGGCAGCGGCGCGAACGTCGGCTCGCCGCCGCCGGGACCGACGTGCACGTCCCGGCCCGCCATCGCCAGCACCCGGGCCATGCGCGCGGCGGCACCCGGCAGATCGGAGGGGCACATCTCGTGCGATGCGGTCTGGCCGACGAGGCGCTGGCGGGCCGCAGTGTTGGCATCGGACAGCAGCGCGTCGAGCGGCACGTCGACGTGGTTGGGGTCGCCGTAGAACACCTCGCGATCGGCGAATGCCAGTTTCAGGCATTCGACGACGGTGTGGACGAAGGGATCACCGACCGGGTCCATGGCCGCGAGGTCGAATCCTTCGAGCAGCCGGAGCGCCTGCAGCATGACGGGGCCCTGTCCCCAGGCACCGGTCTTGTGCACCCGCACGCCGTGGTAGGTCCGTGAGACGGTCGGCTCGATGGTGGCACCGTAGCGGGCGAGGTCGTCGCCGGTCAGCAACCCCTTGTGACGCCGCCCCGTCGAGTCCATGAGTTCGGCCGTCCGGTAGAAGCGATCGATCGCCTCGGCCACGAAACCGCGGTACCAGGCATTGCGCGCCGCCTCGATCTGCGCGTCCCGGCCGGCGCCGGCCGCCTCGGCCTCGGCCAGCAGGCGGCGGTACGTCGTCGCGATCTGCGGCGTGCGCATCGCGGTGCCGGGGCGCGGCACGTTACCGCCCGGCAGCCACACCTCGGCCGTTGTCGGCCATTCGTCGCGCATGAAGTCCTGCGCCGCCAGGATCGTTGCGGCGATGCGCGGGACCACCGGAAAGCCGTTCTCGGCATAGCCGATCGCCATCTCGAGCACGTCGCCGAGACGCATCGTGCCGTAGTTGCGCAGCAGCACCATCCAGGCGTCGAAGGCGCCGGGCACCACCGTCGGCAACAGTCCGGTGCCGGGCATTTGGGCGAGCCCAAGCGAAGAAAAATGGTCCAGCGTCGCCGCCATCGGATAGACGCCCTGGCCGCACAGCACGACCGGTTCGTCGTCGCCAGCGCGCTTCAGGATGATCGGCACCTCGCCGCCCGGCCCGTTGAGGTGGGGCTCGACGATCTGCAGCACGAAGCCCGCCGCCACGGCCGCATCGAAGGCGTTGCCACCGCGCTCCAGCATCGCCATCCCGGCCGCCGAGGCGAGCCAATGCGTCGTCGAGACCGCACCGAAGGTGCCGAGAATCTCGGGCCGGGTGGTGAAGCCGTCGGCGGCCGGATTGGGGGCTGGCTTCATCGCGTGTGATCTCCCTGGCGGCCGTGGGGCAACCGATAGTGCGCCGCCGCCGCCCGGGCCGCACCCGCAATCGGCGAAGGGCAGGCCCGACGGCTCCTCTGTTGACGCCACCCCGCCGCCTGTAGGACCGTCGGAGCGAACAGGCAAACCCGAGGCCGCGATGACCCAGTTGCTTCTGAAGAACTTCGAGCTGCTCGACCCGGACCGGGACGAACTGGTCGGCGGCCACCAGATCCTCATCGAGGGCGCCAAGATCCGCGAGGTTTCCGCCAAGCCCATCAAGAGCAAGGACGCCACCGTGGTCGACTGCGGCGGCAAGACGGTGATGCCGGGCCTGATCGACTCGCACGTCCACGTCTTCCTGTCCGAGGTGGTGATCCGCCGCCTCGAGGATATGCCGCTGACCCTGATGACGGCCCGCGCGGCGGTGCTGATGCGGGCGATGCTCGACCGCGGCTTCACCACCGTGCGCGATACCGGCGGTGCCGACTGGGGCATCAAGGCCGCCGTCGACCAGGGTTTCCTCCCCGGACCCCGCCTGTTCATCGCCGGCAAGGCGATCGGCCCGACCGGCGGTCACAGCGACGGCCGCCGGCGCACCGATCCGGGCACCCGCTGCCACTGCTGCAACGCGCTCGCCTTCACCATCGGTGTCGCCGACGGCGAGGCCGACGTGCGCCGCGCCGTGCGCGAGGAGATGCGGCAGGGCTGCGATCACATCAAGATCATGATGTCGGGCGGAGTCGCCTCGCCCTACGACCCGCTGGACAGCCTGCAGTTCTCGCCGGGCGAGGTCGCCGCGGCGGTCGAGGAGGCGCACGCCTTCGGGCGCTACGTGTGCGCCCACGCCTACACGCCTGAAGCTGCCCTGCCCCTGATCGCGATACCAGGAATCAAGTTAGAACCCGGCCGTCACC
>JBMOGA010000046.1:0-32192 GCA_049318625.1 Hyphomicrobiaceae bacterium | reverse complement strand
TCAACCGGCCATACCGCCGGAACCGCAATTACACCACGCGTTGGGACACGGCCCAAGTCCGCACGCTATCAGAGCTCGAAGTCGCCCGTGCGGCACGTGATGAACGACATCGAAACGAGTGATGGAACCATGACGATCATAATGAAACTCCGGACATTTGCGGCGCTCTGCGCTGCGGGCGCGTTGCTGGTCACGCCGGGTCTGGCCCAGGAGGGCAAGATGGTGGTCTACACGAGCCAGCCCAACACGGACGCCCAGCAGACCATCGACGCCTTCAAGACCAAGCACCCGAAGGTCGACGTTTCGTTCGTGCGCGACGGCACGCCGAGGGTGATGGCAAAGCTGCGCGCCGAGTTGGAGGCCGGTGCACCGCAGGCCGATGTGCTGCTCATCGCCGATGCCGTAACCATGGCCGGCCTCAAGGCCGAAGGACGGCTCCTGGCCCATGACCGGGCCGACGTCAGCGCCTACCCGCCGGGCCTCCACGACCCGGATCGCCATTGGTTTTCGACCAAACTGATCACCACCGGCATCGTCTACAATACCAAGGCGCCGTTCAAGCCGGCATCGTGGGCCGATCTGTTGAAGCCCGAGGCGAAAGACCTCGTCATCATGCCAAGTCCGCTGGCCTCTGGCGCCGCCCTCATCCATGCGGCGTCTCTCACAGGAGCGCTGGACGGCGGCTGGGCCTATTATGAAAAGCTGAAGGCCAACGGCGCGGTTGCGGCCCAGGGCAACGGCGACGTGCTCAAACAGGTTGCGGGCGGCGAGAAGCTCTATGGCATGATCGTCGATTTCATGCCGATCCGCGAAAAGGCAAAGGGCGCGCCTCTCGAGTTCGTGTTCCCGACCGAAGGCGTGTCGGCGATCGGCGAGCCGGTCGCAATCCTGAAAGCCACAAAGAACCCGGAAGCCGCGAAGGCCTTCGTCGACTTCCTGCTGTCCAAGGATGGCCAGGGACTGGCGGCCCGTCAGGGCTACATTCCCGCACTCCCGACCGTTGCGTTGCCCGCCGGCTATCCAGATCGAAGCTCCGTGAAAGTCCTGCCCTTGGATGCGGCCAAGGCGCTCGCCGGTGAGAACGCCAACAAGAAGCGGTTCAGCGAGATCTTCGGTCCGTGAAAGAACGCGGTGGTGGCGACTGGATGCGGCACGAGGGGCGCTGGCTCGATGCCTGCCTCCTGACGGTCGTGCTTCTGGTCGCCGCCGCGCCTATGCTGCGTCTCTTCTGGGCCGCCCTGTTCCGGGCGGCCGGTCTCGATCTGGAAGCCCTAGCCGACACTCTGACGTCGCGTGCCGCCGTTATCGCCACGTGGCATACGATCGAGGTCGGCGTGTTGTCGGCCATGGCCGCGACACTTCTCGGTGCCGCCGTGGCGGTCGTACTCGCAACGAGCGATGTGCGCGCCAAGAGAACGGTTGCCCTCGTCTTCGTCGGGTCGCTGCTGGTGGCGCCGCAGGTCATGGCACTGGCCTTCAAGACGCTGGCCGGTCCGGCCTCGCCTCTGCTCGGGCTGCTCGGCATGTCGCCGACCCCCGGCGCGGCGAATCCGATGCTCGGCAAGTGGGGCATCGTCGGAGTTCTCACGCTGCATCATGCGCCGCTTGCGGCGGTGACGATCGCCGGCGGGTTGCGCGCGATCCCGCAGAGCCTCATCGACGCAGCCATTCTCGATGGCGCCTCATCGAGCCGAACGCTGCGCGCGGTCGTCCTGCCGCTCATCCGACCGCACCTGATCGCGGCGGCTGTCCTCACGTTCGTTGCGGGCGCCGGAAACTTCGGCATTCCCGCCCTGCTCGGGATCCAGTCCGGTTACCTGACGTTGCCGACACTGATCTACCGCCAGCTTTCAAGCTTTGGTCCGAGCATACTGCCCGATGTGGCGGGGTTGTCTGTTCTGGCAGGACTGGTGGCGGCGTCCGGCATCGCGGTAGCGGCCGTCATGCGCGCCGGCGAAGCGGCAAAGCTGCCGATCGAAGAGCGTTTCCGGCCATTCTGGAAGTTGGGGCGGTCAAGGATTCTGGTCGAGGCGGCACTCGCCGCTCTTTTGTTCGGTGCCGCCATCGTGCCGCTGTTGTCGTTGCTGGCCACGGCGCTGGTACCTGCGATGGGTGTGCCGCTCAGTTCCTCCACGGTGACTTTGGCCAAGTTCCACGAAGTCCTCGCCGTGCAGGCCGTCACCATCAGATCGTTCCGCAATTCGTTGCTCTATGCCGCCACGGCGGCGCTGGTGGTCACCATCCTCGGCGCACTCTTGGCCCACATCATGGAGCGCCGCATGACCCGGGGGCGCGAGACGCTCGGGTTCGTCATCCAGTTGCCCTACGCACTTCCGGGCATTGCACTGGGCATCGCCTGCATACTGCTGCTCCTGCGGCCGCTGCCGTTGCTCAACGTCTCGCTCTACGGCACGCCAGCGATCATTCTGTTCGCCTATGTCGCGCGTTTTCAAGCGGTGGCATTGGAGCCCATTCGAGCGGCCATGACGGCCCTCGACCGCGATCAAGAGGAGGCCGCGGCGGTCGACGGCGCGACACTCGGCCAGCGGCTGTACCACATCGTGCTGCCGGCCTTGCTGCCATCCATGGCGGCGGCCGCCCTGCTCGTCTTCCTCATGGCCTTCAACGAACTCACCGTCTCCGCCCTGTTGTGGTCTGCGGGCACCGAGACGCTGGGTGTTGCGCTTCTGAGCCTCGAGGACGCGGGCCTCGCTGGCGAAGCGGCCGCGGTGGCTGTGTTGACGGTCGGCATGGTCGCCGCGCTGATGCTGGCATTCGACAGGCTCGCGCGCTTCGCGCCTGATGGCATTGTCCCGTGGGTGACGCTGGCGGGCCACCCGAGCGCCCCTAGTCACATCAAGAGCGGACGACCCGATAGCCCGCGTCGCGCAGTGATTTCGGCTTCGCGGGAATGCTGAGGTCTTGGGGCGTCACCAATGGCTTTCTCGCCCCCTGCGCATAGAGCCGGCTGGCCACGACCTCGATCCGGCGCCGGTTCCTTTCGAAAACAGAGATCGGATCCCAGTGACGACGTTGCGCCTCGAGGCGAAGCAATGCGGCGCGATCGACCCGGCAGATCACCGGGCGACCGTTTTGCGTCCACATCCGGAATGCGACGTCATTCAGAACTTTGGCGGGCGGGCAGCCTTTGGACGTCAGGGGCATGAAGACACGCGTTCTGGCTGACCCAGATCTCGATCTCTCAGCACGGCGGCATCACGGTGTACTGCACGAGCCCCCACCCAAAGGCATTGTCGCGACCGACGACACCGAGATCACGGACGCCGGACGTAATCAGCCGCGTCGCCTGCTCTCGATCATTCAGCAGCCGCAGCGTCATCGCATAGGCTGCGGTGACGAAAGGTGTGGCGAAGGACGTACCATCGGCGAACCCGAACAGACTGTCGGGCATGGCGACTGAGATTCCAGATCCCGGCGCTGCGAACGCGATATGGTTTCCTTGCACACCACCGCGCGCGGGTTCGAAGGTCTCACCGATGGCCGATACCGCAACGACGTTGGCATACCGTGCTGGAAAGCCGACATCGGGACTGCCACCTTCGGAGCCCGCGGCCGCAACCAAGACAATGCCTTTGTTCCGTACCCGCTCGATCGCGGTGCGCAGAAACCGGTTGTCCTGTCCGGAGAGGCTCATGTTGATGACGTCGATCTCTCGGGCGCTCAAGATGTCCAAAGCTGCGATCAGGTCGAATACATCGGCTGAATCGCCGGTCTTGGAGCTATGGAATGCGTCCACAGCGATGACGCTGGCACCCGGCACCAGCGCCGCGAAGTCGCCGCCAAGCTCACCAACCAGCAGGCTGACAATTCCGGTGCCATGCTCGGCCTTCGATGGTGCCCGATCCTCGCTTCTGGTCGACAGGATCTGCAGCCGACTCCGCCTGAGCGCCGGGTGGCTTTCGTCGATCGCCGTATCGATCACCCCGATGCGCGCGCCGACCGCACATCTTCCATACTGTGGCTCCCACCGCGTCATCTCCAGCGCCTTGCAGGCCCGCCCACACGGAGAATCCGTGACCCTGAATCGCGCATGGGCCGCGAGATACAGATCATTGGGCTCGAATTGGCGGCTGGGCCGGAGTTTTCGGGCCAGGGCGAGGGCGCTGCCAGCGGTCATATCCGGCGGCGCCGCAAGCCGCGTCAAGGAACTCTGCAGCACTGCGAACTGGCGGACGGCGACCACGCGGAACGCAACCGCCTGGAGCGCAACGATGTCCTCTTGCGACAGGTCTTTTCCAAGGATCTCGATGGTCGCGTGCGGATGATTCATCGCGCTGGCCGAAATTTTTCTGGGCAAGGAACTCGCCCCCGTCGCGGCGTTCGAAGTGCTGACATCGACAGGCACGGGCCATGAATTCTGCACCGGGCCGTTCTTGGCTGGTGCTTCAGCGATGACCGGCTTGGTATCACGGCCTCGGGCCGAAGGGCGCGGGCTACGGCACGGGCACCTCAACAACGGCAGCCCCTCACATCGGCAGCGGAATGTCCGGCCCACGTCCTTCGCGAGCCGATCGAACGGTCGCAGGAGCACTGGCACGCCGTTGCGCGAGCGACCGAACAGGCCATCCGCGTCCGCAGCGGGCACGGGGACGACGGGCGCCACAACAAGACACAGGCCCAGAGCAGTTATCGCGAAGACGGGACTTGGATGCCGCATGGTCGTTCTCTCCACAGATCCGCAGTGGAACGCCTGACCGGTCTCCTTATTCCATGGGTTCGGTGCACAGGCGGGCCCGGCCACCCGGGATGCCGCTGACGCGGGGTCTCCCGATCAGCCACGCCTTTTCGACGCTGTGATCCGCGCCGGAGGAGAAATCGACTTGGGAGGCGGAATAGATCAGCGGCCACGCCGTTTGCTCGTCCGAATGCCAGGAAGCAGGCCGAGCGCCGCGTCCAGCATGTCCGAGATCCAACGGGGTGCCGGAGTGGCTCAAACGCGAGTCGAGTCGGCCCCCACCCAACCACCAGCAACGGACGAGACAACATGACACGCGTTGATTTCACCGGCCTCATGCTCGCCAAAGCGAAGCGTGCGTTCACGACCAGGCGCGTCCCCGCCGAGCACATGCAGACCTTGATCACGGGCGAGACGAGGCCCCAGATCGGCGACCTTGTTCTTGCGCGGGTGGAGAAGATCGGCAGCCATGCCAAGCTGGAATTGCCGAACGGCCGCCGGGCGCATCTCTCACCGGGAGACACCATCATCGCGGCGTATGGCAATCGCTACGCACCCGACCAGTTCGAAGCGATCATCTCCACGACACTGGAGCCGTGCCACCTTGTCGCCGCCGGTGGGATCATATCCACGAAGCTCTGCAAACACGATGCGATGGGAAGCCCCACGCGGGTGACACCTATCGGCCTGATCGCCGATCGCCAGGGACGACGGCTGAACCTCGCTTCGTACGCCATCACGTTCGATTCCGATCCTCCATCGATCCCGACAGTGCTCGTCGCGGGCACGGCCATGAATGCCGGCAAGACCATGACCGCAGCTTCACTCGTCTATGCCTTCGCCAAGGCCGGATATCGCGTCGCTGGCATCAAATCGACAGGGACAGGGGCCGGCGGCGACCTTTGGTTCATGTCCGACATGGGTGCAGAGGTCGTGCTGGATTTCACCGACGGCGGATTGCCGAGCACATACCTCGTGGCACCCGAGGTCATCGAAAACACCGTTCTCGGCTTGATTGGTCACGCCAGCGCGAAGGGGTGCGACGTCGCGATCGTCGAGGTCGCCGATGGCTTGCAACACCAGGAGACAGCCACAGTTCTGCGCTCGCCCCGCATCAAGCAGGCGGCCCGGGGCATCGTATTTGCAGCCAACGATGCGTTGGGCGCACAAGCCGGCCTCGAAACACTGAGAAGCTGGGGCCACGATGTCCTCGCGCTTAGTGGTCAGCTCACCCGTTCGCCGCTCGCGATCCGGGAAGCGTCACGGGCCACGGGGATGCCGGTGTTCACAGCTGCCGAGGTGCAGGCCGGCAGCCTCACCAAGTACATTCTGAATGGTGCCAGCGAGATCGGCCACAATTCGTCGGCTCGCCGTTTGAAGCAGCCGCTTTCCGGTTTGAGCATCCACTCGGCTGCCTGACGCTCCGCCGGGGCCCCTTACCCGGCTTGATGAGACAAGCAACGCGCTGCCCGTTTGCGGGCGGCGCGGTTCGCTGAAAAGAGGAATGACATGCTGAATTGGCTGCGGCGGCAACAAGCGTCCGCGAAGACTGCGAGCGTCGACGCGGCAGGCGCCCACGTCCGCTCCGCAAACTCATCGTTGGAGCGGAAAGTCACTCAAACAGGCGGCCAGAGAGTATTGCGGGAGGCATGGCGGCGGTCGCGACCGGGACTTCTGGTCGTCTTCATTCTCACCGCCTTTATCGCGCTTCTCAAGTTGACCCTGCCTCTCTACATATTCCAACTGTTGGATCGCGTCATCGCGAGCCGGAGCCTGGACACTGTGTACCTGTTGACCGGCATTGCCGTATTCGGTCTGACCGCCGGATCGATTGCCGAATTGACGCGCCGTTGGATGCTCGCACACTGGTCCAATTGGATTGAGCACAATCTCGGAAAAGATCTGTTTCTATCCAGCGTCGCACATGACCGCAGCCGAGGCCCCGGCCGCACGCTCGATGATCTGAATGAATGCAGCCAGTTCGTCGCCGGTTCCGGTGCGACGGCGTGGCTCGACGCCATGTGGGCGCCGGCCTTCGTGTTCATTGTCTATTTGATACACCCCACGCTCGGCTACATCGTGATTGGGAGCATCGTCCTCATCCTCGTGCTGGGCGTTGCCCACGAAGTCATCACGCGCCCCATGCGTGCGGCAGCGCGCCGCGCGAAGCAGCGTGGCGACCGCTGGATCGCAACGGCAGAGCAGAACCAGGAAACGATCGCCGGGCTGAACGTCCTCGACGAACTGGCCGATCGCTGGCATCGGAATTTGACGCGTCGTGGCCGCGAGAACCGCAACTCGCGGATGACGGGCTCCGCAATCAGCGAGGCGATGCGCTACATCGAGAACGGCCAGCGCGTCGCGTGCTATGGCGTCGGCGTGTGGCTGGCCATCGGCGATTCCCTCACGGTCGGAGGCATCATCGCCGCGGCCGTGCTTGGCCGTCTCGGAACGGCCGGCATCCGCCGTGCCATGGTGGGATGGCGCCAACTGGCCGTCGTATTGCGGGCCTATCAGCGGATCAAGCGCCGCCTGCAGGACGCACGCCCCGAGCAGCATGCCATCCGGGACCCCAATGCGGCGCAGACCCTTCATATCGACCAGGTGACGCACACCTACAGCGAATGGTCACGACCCGTTTTCCGCAAGGTAGATCTGACGGTCGAGCCCGGTCAGATCATGTGCATCCTCGGACCTTCGGGTTCCGGGAAATCGACACTGGCCCGCCTGATCGCCGGAACCGCCGAGCCTGTGATGGGCAGTGTCCGGCTCGCCGGTCTCGATATTGCCCGCTTCACCCGCTTCGAGCGCCAAAGTCTCCTCGGGTATCTGCAGCAAGATACCAAACTTCTCTCCGGCACCATTGCCGAGAACATCACCAGCATGCGACGCGCCGACGAAGAAGCCATCGTGGAGGCCGCCAAACTGGCCGGCATCCACAATGTCATTCTTCAATTGCCCGACGGCTACGAAACCGAGATCAAGGATCAGAGCAATTTCCTCGCAGGCGGCGAGATACGACGGCTGGGTATCGCCAGAGCCGTGTTCGGGCGCCCCCATCTCATAGTTCTCGACGAACCGGAGGCGAACCTCGACGAGGAACTCGTGGCCTCGCTCACTCGCGTTCTTGCGATCTGCAAAAGCTGGGGCTCGATCGTTGTGGTTACGTCGCAGCAGGAGCGTTTCGCCGCCCTCGCCGACAAAATCGTCATACTCGGAAAATCAGCAAAACCTCGGATCTACGGCTCATATGCCGAATACTCGCGGCAGGCGCCGGACGACGGCCCTGGCGACGACGTCAGCATGAAGGAAGTTTCGCCATGAGCACCAAGCCAGCAGCGCTCCATCGCAAGAACCAGCCATTTGCCCACTGGCATGGCACGTTGGCCCTGGGAACGATTGCCATGTTCTTCGGCGTGATGGTCGCTTGGGGCAGCCTTGCGCCGCTTGGAAGCGCTGTCGTGGCGCCCGGCATCGTCAGTGTCGAGTCTCATCGCCGTGCCATCCAGCATCTTGAAGGCGGCATTGTCGGCCGACTGCTCGTCAACGAAGGTACGCAGGTCAACAAGGACGACGTGGTCATCGAACTACGAGACGTTGCAGCGGCAGCCGCCGTCGACCGGATCAAGGCGCAGTACTTCGAAGCGCTGGCGAACGTTGACCGCCTGGCGTCCGAGCGCGACGGGTTCACTGAAATCGCGTTCTCTCCGGAAGTTCAGGAGGCGAGCCGTGAGGAGTCCGTTCGCAATGCCATGAACTCGCAGAGGAAAATATTCGAAAGCCGTCGTCTTTTGCAGGATCAGAAACTGGCCGTGCTCACCAAACGTGGCGAGAGATTGATCGAGGAAAAAGCCGGCCTCAAAGAACAGCTGAAGGCGGTCGACCAGCAGATCGCGCTGCGAAAGCAGGAGTACGCGGATGCGGCCAGCCTTCTGGACAAGCAGCTGATCCGGAAAAGTTCCGTTGTCGATATCCAGCGGAGTATGGCCCAGGTTGAGGAGCGACGCAGCGGCCTACAGTCGTCTTCGCTGCAGGTGGAGCAGCAGATTATCGAAACCGAACTCCGCAAGTCAGAGCTCGTTTCGGCTTCGCTGGCGGCGATCGACGACGAACTGCGCTCTCGTCAAGCGCGCGCTCACGAGTTGTCGCGGGAACTGGTGGCCGCACAGGACATTCTCTCCCGGACGAAGATTCGCTCGCCGATCAATGGCACCGTCGTCGGGCTCCAGGTCAAAACACGGGGGGCCGTGATATCTCCCGGCCAACTCCTGATGGAGATTGTCCCACTGGGCGACGATCTCGTGATCGAGGCGCGGGTCCGGCCAGAGGATATCGAAGAGGTTCGTGTCGGCCTGCCGGCCCTGGTCATGATGAACACACTCACGCGCCGCAGCAGCCAGCCGATCAAAGGAACGCTCGAGAACGTCTCCGCTGACCGACTGCTCGATAAGCTGACGGGCCGCGCCTATTACCTTGTCCGGATCGCTCTTGATCCCGTGTCGTTGTCGGCGAGCGAGGCCAAGCCTGTCGCGGGTATGTCTGCCGACGTCTTCGTTCAAACGGGGGAAAGGACACCACTAGCCTATCTCGCAGCGCCGATCGTCCGGTCCTTCCATCGCGGCATGCGCGAGAACTGACACCGGCCTTCGAGGTTCCTATGGACTCGCACCGCAGCTCCTGGACCACGTATCTGTTGGGGATCGCAATCATGCTGGCAACTGTTCCGGCCACGACACCAGCACTAGCTGGAGACGACCGTCGCTATTCGACCATGACCGCTGATCTCGCTTGGGGCCCACTGGTCGTCCATCGGTTCGAGCCGACCGGCTGCGTCCCCAACCGCATCCTGTTCGTGTTCGCCGGTTACGATCGCGACGCGCGCGCCTATCTGCGTCGCGCCCGGCGTCTTGCGCGGAAGGAATGCTTCATTGTTTACGCTCCGGACTTCGACCGGCAGAGATTTCCACGATCGCGGTACCAGCGCGCGGGCGTGAGTTCTCGAGACACGTCGGTCGATAGCTGCATGGGCCGGATCCTCGACGAACTCATCTCCTGGGCTCATCAGCGCGAGGCGTTCTCCGCAGACTCCTATGTGCTGTTTGGCCACTCGGCAGGTGGGCAAATGCTTTCTCGCGTCGCGGCCTACTGCCCCCCGCGGGGGGCCGGCCGGATCGTGATCGCCAACCCCTCGGCCTACGTCTTTCCAAATCTGTTCGAGCTGGCGCCGTACGGGTTCGGTTCCATACTCGATTTGCAGGAGCGCGAGACACGCCTTCGGGAATATCTCAGCCTGCCGATCACGGTTTATGTCGGAAGTTCCGATCAAGGCGACGAGCTTCTCGACATCCGCGCCGCTGCAAACCGCCAGGGGGCGAACCGCTATCTTCGAGGCTTGAACGTCTACAGTGAAGCCGTTCAAATGGCCGAAAAGCGAGGATGGCCCATGAATTGGCGGCTCGTGATCGCCGACGGAGTCGGCCACTCGTCTCGAGCAATGTTGCGCGCGCGGAATGCGAGACGAGCGGTTTCAGGACAGTGACGTGGCACATCACGAAGCGGGCCTGCCAGTGGTCTCGCTTCGGCTCTCGGGGTCGGAAGCTGAAGGCGAATTCCCATTCGCGGTGCATCCTCTGCCCTGCCCGCGCGCTGTGGGAAGGGCCAGGACGGCGGGATCGCGGCCGGCAAGACGTCCGGATCAAGCCCGCAGCCAGCTTCCTTCCGTGGCGGCAGGCACAGTCGCCGTAGGGCCTGCACGGACGCGGCGGGCTGCCACCATCTGCAAGGCCGCGGTCCTCGCCGGTGATCCTGGCACCGGGACCGCTGCCACAAGGGGCGCATTTCGTTCGACCGCGCTTCTCTGCCGAGGCCCGTGGTCTTTGAAGGGGCCGATCCCTAGCGGCAGGCCTGCTCCATCGCCCAGCGATGGTCCGTGCGCCCCGGCAGCAAGGCCTCGAGCGGGGCGTCGGCTGCGACACGCGCGATGCAGCGGGCAAGATCGCCGTCGCGCAAAAGGCTGGCGACCTGGCCGAGCTGCTGGCCGATGCCGACCCAGATCGCGCGTTCGCGCCCGCGCCGGTCGGCAAGCGGGCCGGATATGTGGCGTGCCAAGGCGTCGATGCGGTCGACCGTCATCGGATGGGTGGCGACCGTCATCAGGTAGTCGTCGAACGCGAGCGGCGTGGGGAACTCGCCGCGGTGGCGGAACCGGTACACCTGGGCCTGGAAGTACAGCACCGCGCCGAGCGGCGGCGTTGCGCTTCGCGCCATGACGTCCAGCGCGAACCGGTCGGACTGCACCTCGTCGTCGCGGGCCCGCTGTCGGGTGACCTCGCCATACCCCTTGTGGCGGAACAGGATGTGGCCGAGCTCATGCCCGAGGATAAAGGCGAACGCCTCGTTGCGGATCGACAGCGACAGCCGGTCGACGGCCGCGTCGTCGTTGGCGTTCTTCGGGATGGCGAGTGCGGTCAGGATGTCGGGATAGCGTCCGCCCGCGAAACGGTCCGCCGGGCGGTGCCGGAGCATGGCGTAGTAGAGGTCGATCGTCGACGCCCGCAGGCCGCGCTTGTGAACCCAGGCGTAGGCCGTGGCCATATCCTCCAGGGCCTTGAGCGACAGGATCGGCATGACGACGACCGGCCGCCCTTGGGCATCGGCCGTGGCATAGAAGTTGAGGGGATCGTCGCCCGGCTGCGGCATGGGAAACTCTAGAATGACGCCGTCGAGCCGGGCCTTCTCGTCGGCGGTCAGCGTTGGCGCGAGGCCGAGCGTACAGATCTTGCGGACGGCGTTCTCCAGCCGCGCGGCATCGGCGGCGAGCACGCTGGGAGGATACATGCCGGCGAGATCGTTGGCGCGTCCTGGCGCGGCGGCGGCGGCGATCGCCAGGCCGCATACGAGGGCACGGATCAGCGCCGCGGCCGGCACGAGCCTGAAGACCCGCATCGCTGCGAACGGTTGCCGGGACGTTCGGACGCTCATCGGTGGCATGGTCGAGGCCCTCGCAGTTTCGGTCTCGGTATCCTACCTCGATACTGCGGCATCAGACCGACATCATGACGCCACCGCGTGACGATCCGAACCGACCGGCTGCCGCTGGGAGCCGGGCTGCCGCGCCCGGCGCCAGCGCTGAATGATGGACCCGAGCCGGAGCATCTTAAGGTTGTCGGACCCTTCGCCATTCGAGCGGCCCTGCCGGCGATCATCGTATCCGCAGGCGGGAACGAGCCGCCGCCGTCCACCCCGTCATCGCGCCCGCGGCCGACCATCTCGCGGCATCAGGCGGTGGCGAGCGGCACCTGAGGCCTCATCAGTGCGAGGGTATGGCGGGCGATCATGGCCTCCTCGTCCGTCGCGACGACGAAGACCTTGACCCGGCTGATGTCGGCGGAAATGGTGGGCGCATTGGCCCGGTTCCGCTGCTCGTCCAGTTCAAGACCGAGCCATTCGAATCCGGTGCAGACCTTCTCGCGGACACGCCACGCGTTCTCGCCGATACCGCCGCAGAAAGCCAGCGCGTCGATGCCGCCGAGGATCGCGGCCATGGCGCCCAGCTCACGGCGCACACGGAAGGTAAAACAACCGATCGCCTGATCAGCCTCGGGCGTTCCGGCGGCCTCCAGTGCGCGCATGTCGCTGCTGGCCCCGGAAATCCCCTTGAGCCCGGATTCCTTGTAGAGGATCTCCGAGATCCGCTCCGGGGACAGCCCCTCGTGCATCAGCATGTAGAGCAGTACGCCGGGGTCGAGCTGGCCGCACCGTGTTCCCATCGGCAAACCGTCGAGGGCCGAGAATCCCATCGAGGAGCCGATGCTGCGGCCATTGCGGATCGCGCACATCGACGCGCCGTTGCCGAGGTGGGCAACGACCAGCCGGCCGGCCGCGTGGTGCGGCGCGATCCGGCTCAAACGTTCGGTCACGTACTCGTAGGACAGGCCGTGGAATCCGTAGCGGCGCACGCCCTTGTCGTAATAGGCGCGGGGCAGCGCAAAGGTGTCGTTGACCCACGGGTGGTGGCGGTGGAACGCCGTGTCGAAGCAGGCGACCTGAATCGCTTGTGGAAACGCGGCGCGCGCCGCGACCACCCCGGCAAGGTTGTGCGGCTGGTGGAGCGGCGCCAGCGGATTGAGTGCCGCCAATTCCTCGAGGATGGCATCGGTGACGACCAGCGGCTTGCCGTACTTGGGACCGCCGTGGACGACACGATGGCCGACGGCCGCGATCTCCCGCCCCGGCAGATGCTCCGACAGCAGCCGCAAAACCTGTGCGAGGGCTCCGCTATGGTCCAAGACCTCGCCCTGCAGCAAGGCGGGCTCGGCGACCGACGGCCCGTCAGCCATTCTCATGTGCACCTTGGGCGCCACGCCCAGGCCCTCGATCTGGCCGCTCGCGAGCGCCGTCGGCGGCGCCGTGCCACAGTCGTACGCCGCGAACTTGAGCGAGGACGATCCCGCATTCAGGGTCAGGATGGCGCGCGCCATAGTGCACCCCTCGCCGCGATCAGGCCCGGCCGCCGGCGCGGCGCCAGTCGTTGAACAGCGCCGCCACGGCGCAGGACGCCAGGCGCGCCTTCTCTCCGTCGGCGCGGCTGGTCAGGATGATGGGAACCTTGGCGCCAAGAACGACGCCGGCGGCTTCGGCGTGGGCGATGAAGGTCAGCTCCTTGGCCAGCATGTTGCCGGCCTCCATGTTGGGCGCGATCAGAATGTCGGCGCGGCCGGCGACGAGCGAGGTGATGCCCTTCGTGCGGGCGGCATCCATGTCGACGGCATTGTCCATCGCCAGCGGGCCATCGACGATGCCGCCGCGGATCTGGCCGCGCTCGGCCATCTTCGACAGCACGGCCGCATCGAGCGTCGAGGGGATGTGGGGCGTGACCGTCTCGACCGCCGAGAGCACGCCGACCTTCGGCTGCTTTATCCCAAGCGCCAGCCCGAGTTCGATGGCGTTCTGAATGATGTCGACCTTGTCCTCGAGCGTCGGCGCGATATTGATCGCCGCGTCCGAAATGAGCAGCAAGTGATCCTGACCCGGAACGTCCATCACGAACACGTGGCTGATGCGACGCCGGCTGCGCAGGCCGCCGTCCTTCTTGACGACGTGATGCAGCAGTTCGTCGGTGTGCAGGTGCCCCTTCATGATCGCGTTGGCGCGCCCGGCATGGACGAGGGACACGGCGGCGGCCGCCGCGGCGTCCGCATCGGCCGCCTCGATCAACTCGATGCCGGCGATGTCGCAGCGGGCCGCCTTTGCCGCCGTCCTGATCCGCGCCGCGTCGCCGACGAGGATCGGCGCGATGATCCCCTCGCGTGCTGCGAGCAAGGCCCCGGCGAGCGCATGCTGCTCCTCGGGCACCACGATCGCCGTGCGCAATGGATCGAGCCCGCGCGCGCGCTCCAGCAGCCCGTCGAAATGCCGGTGGCGCGTGACCAGCAGCCGGGGCATCGTGTCGTCGTCGAACCGCACCTTGCGGGCCGGCGCGAGGACCTCGGCCACGCCCTCGGCGATCGGATCTCCGCCACGGCCAGTGATCATCGTATCGAGCAGCACGACGTTGTCGGGCTGCTTTTCCCGTACGCGCACCTTGACGGTCAGCTCGTCGCCGACGTGGGCGCGATTGAGGAACCGCAGGCTCTGAGCGCGATACAGCGTACCAGCGCCGGGCAGCGCATTGCCGAGCGCCGCCGATATCAGCGCCCCGACCCACATCGAGGGCGCCACCACCTCGTGCTTCTCGCCCTCCGTGCCGGGCTCCGACGGTACGTGCATCGGGTTCAGATTGCCCGAGGCGTGCGCGAAGACGTACAGGTCGTTGGCGGTGAGGACGCGCTTGACGGTCGCCTCGTCACCGATCGCGATCTCGTCGTAGGTCTTGTTTTCGCGGATCATTGCGCTGCCTCCAACCGGCCCGAGCCGTTCAACGCGACCACGACGGCTGGAGTGGGCCCATCCGCCGGCGATTGGGCCAGGTGCGCCGGCCCCTGTCCCGCCCCGTTCTGCGTGGCCGCCGGGTGAGCGCCCGGCGCATGGGCGCCGACCTCGTACTGGGGCTCGCGCCAGTCGCGCGCCATCATGCGCAACACGCCCTGGATGCGCTTGAACATCGCGATGGTCGCGGCATCCATTTCGTCGACCGGACCGGCGATATCGAGCGCCAGATCGAGCGCTCGGATGCGGTCCACGTCGTCCCTCAGCAGAAGCGGCAGTGTCTTGACGGCTTCGTCGGGCGCAAACTGGACGATGAGCCCCTGCTCGAAGATGAGGTGGTTGCGCTCGTCCTGCGACATCGAATCGAACGGCGCCCGGCTGTGCAGCATCGCGTTCGACCGCTCGAGCCGCTCGCGGCGGACCGAGCCGCGGGCCCGGGCGAGCAGGACGAGCATGCGGATGATGGCGGCCGCATAGCCGCCGGCCTCGACCCGCCCGATCGCCCGCTTCACCTCCGGCAACTCCATGAGATTGTGGGAGACGGCGGGCGGCGGGTTCTGCTCGGCCACGGCGCGCATGACCGGCGAGGCATAGAGCGCGTGGAACATGATCTCGATCATGGCGTCGCGGCTGTCGCGGTACAGGTTCCACGAGTGCTCGACGAGGTCGGCTTGCAGCCGCTCCAGCTTGACGAACGGGTTCTGGGGCGCGGCCGGGCTGCGATGGCGACGGACCTCCTCGGCCAGCGATCCGATCCCGGACATCAGCGGGTTCTGGTCGGAGAACATGTAACGGCGCTGGCGGATCGGATGCAGAGACACGAACAGTTGGGCCATTTCCCGCGTGATCAGCGACTGGATCATGGGCCGCATCGTCAATTCGTATGTTTTTGTCGCCCACTCCGACATCTTGGCGACCGCCGCGAACTCGCGCTCGGCCTCCCGGCCGTCGCCGAGCGCGAGGATGTCGTCGATCGTGCGCGCCTCGAAGGACACGTGATAGACGCCGTCGCGCTCCTCGATCAGCAGCTCGTACAATCCCGGCGCCAGCGCCTCGATGGTTTTGGTGACCGAGGTGATCTGCTTGTGCTGCTTGGAAGCGACCTTGGCCGAGACGAAGATGCCGAGGTGGCCGACGCTGTCGTGCAGCGTATAGATGATGACCCGGCCGACGGCCCTGATCTCGTCGACGCTGTCGTAGAGATCGGGGATCCAGTTCAAGGCCTGCTGCGGCGGCGTGATGTTGTCGCCGTGCGACGCGAACGCGACGACGGGGGCCTTGATCTGCTTGAGATCCACCCGCGTGCCGTCGGGCAGCACGGCTTCGCCGCGCGTCAGCTTGTTGCCGATGAACAGGTTCTCGACGATCCAGCGGATCTCGTTCTCGTTCATGAAATAGAAGCCGGACCACCATTTCTCGAAGTCGAGAAAATCCTTGGACGTGCGGTCGACGTCGGCGAAGACGTCGTAATATTTCCGCCACCAGGTTTTCGCCGGATTGAGCTGCTCGAAATTCAGAACGAGCCCGGCCCCGTCGAACTTGCCGGCCCCGAGATCGGATGCCAGCAGGGCAGGGACGGCACCGCCGGCGATGCCGCCGAAATAGCGCAGCGGGTTCTTGCCGATTTCACCCGACCAGTACGACATCGGAGCGCCCGCGATGATGATGGGCCCGGTGAGGTCGGGATGCGTGGCGCTGAGGATCATCGCCGCCCAGCCGCCCTGGCAGTTGCCGATCACCAATGGCGCCGGCGCCTCGGGGTGGCGTGCGTGAACCTCCTCGAGGAAGCGGGCTTCGGCCGCGCAGACGTCGGCGAGCGTCTGATCCGGCATGGGCTCCGGGAAGAAGATGCAGAAATAGACGGGATGCCCGTCCTTGAGCGCGACACCGACCTCCGATTCCGCCTTGAAACCACCGATGCCGCTGCCGTGTCCGGCGCGCGGATCGATGATGACGAACGGCCGGCCCTGCTCGCGTTGCGGCGGATAGTCCGCAGGCGGGCGGATGCGCACCAGCGCGTAGTTCACCGGCCGGTCCAGCTTGCGGCCGTCGACGACCATGTCGTAGTCGAACACCAGAACCGGCTTGAAGCCCTCCTTCTCCCGCACGACGTAGGAGTTGCCGCGCTCGCGCAGCGTGTCGAGGAACAGGACCCAGCGCTGCATCACGTCCTGGGTGTAGGCCTGCAGGTTCTCCGCAGCGTTTCCACGGTAGAACTCCGGCATCAGGGCGCTGGCCTCGCCGAGCGTGACTTTCAGCGCCTCGCCATGCGCCTGCGCGATCCCGCCGGCGTGCTTGCGGGCGAGATCGAGCATCAGGCTCGTCTGCTCACCCATCTGATGCAGGCTCTTGTGCAGATGCGCCGGTGAGCCAACGCCGGTGACCCCGTTGGCGGATTTCTCCACTGTCGTCTCCGGATCGCTCATGGTGTCACCCCACAACGTGATAGCCGCCATCGATGTAATGGATGCCGCCCGTGATGTTGGCGGCCTCGTTGCTGGCGAGGAAAGCAGCGAAAGCGCCGACGTCCTCGATCGTTGCGAGTTGATGGGTCGGCGCCAGCGCGGCAGTGCGCGACATCAACTGGTCGAAGTCGGCGATGCCCGACGCCGCCCGCGTCCTCAGGGGGCCGGGCGACAGCGCGTGCACGCGGATTTTCTTCGGTCCGAGTTCGGCCGCCATGTAGCGCGTGACCGACTCGAGCGCGGCTTTCACCGGCCCCATGACGTTGTAATGCTCGACGACCTTTTCCGAGCCGTAGAAGGTTACGGTCATGCAGGTGCCGCCGTCCGTCATCAGCGGCTCGGCCTGACGCACCATGCGGATGTAGGAATGCACCGAAATGTCCATCGCCGCCGTGAAGCCGTCGCGGGAACAGTCGACGACGCGGCCGTGGAGATCCTCGCGCGGGCAGAACGCGATCGAGTGCAGGCAGATGTCGATGCGGCCCCAGACCTGACGAATGGCGTCGAACAGCTTGGCGAACTGGCCGTTCTGCTGCACGTCGAGCGGCAGGATCAGTTCGGCGCCGAGCTTCTCGGCCAGCGGTCGCACGAACGGTTCGGCATGGGCGTTGAGGTAGGTGATCGCGAGATCCGCGCCCTGCTGGCGCAGGCTCCTGGCGCAGCCGTAGGCGATCGAGTCCTCATTCGCAATTCCCAGTATCAGCGCCTTCTTGCCGGCCAGAGTAAACACGGACAGCCCCCGCATCCGATAGCAGCGCACCGGGACGTGCGGGTAGCAGGGTTGGATGACGGTTCGTTGAAGCCCCGGCCAGTTGGTGCGCCGCACAAAGCCGGCTCAATGCTTTGTATAACATCAATAAATTCTATCAATCCCGGCGCCGCACCGCCCTTCAGTCCTGATCCAGATCAGTCTATGGCGCGATTCACAGTGCGCTGGAGCGACCGACCACGCCGCACGCCACCATCCCGGCGCCCCAGGTCTCAAGTCGCCGCGGCTGCTGTTGCCTGGACCCGCGGACACACGGCGGTCGCGCGCGCGCTCACGCGACGACGCGCACCGCTCCAAGGTGCCAGCGCGCCGATGGGAACCCGGTTGCCCGAAGATTCCGAGCGCGCAACGATGCCACGCCACCGGTCCGCGCCCGCGGCTCGATCAATCGGTGCCGTGACCGGTTTCGGGGCTGTCTATTTGATCGCGACCGAGTTGGCCGTCGATGGTTCGATGGTCTTGGTGCGCTCCATCGCACCGTGATTGGCCATCATGTAGGCGATGATGTCCCACTTCTGCTGTTCGTTGATTTTGTTCGGGTTGTCGAACGGCATCAGGAATAGCATGTACTCGAAAAGGCCGAGTGCATGTTCGAACTTCCGGATCTGCGACTGAGCACCCCAGATCGGGGTCGGGAACCCCTCGCCGCGCTGACCATCCGCTCCGTGACACAGACTGCAGTATTCCTTAAACAGCGTTCCTCCGCGAGCGACCTGGTTGCTTTCATCGGCAAGCGCGGCAGTTGTGCTTAGCGACAAGACCGCGATGACGAGGATTGGCGTCAGTCTCATGTTTGAGTCTCGTGGTGGTTCTGCCAAAAAATGCCCACTCTGCAAGAAGATTGCAGAGTGGGCTGTCCTCTACGGACGACGGATCAGACGACCTCTACCTGGAACTTCGGAATGGACCAGTTCGCCATTCCGAGTGAGTTCAAGGGGATCTTGTCCGGCTGCGCGACGTTCTTGTTGTCGGTGGTGCGCGTCTCGACCACGTGTTTGCCGGCCGAGGCATTCCAGGGGAACTCGAAGCGCACCCAAGTGTACTTGCCGAGGTTTGGCGGCAGGATCTTTGCGGTCTGCCACTTGCCACCATCGATGCGGTAGTCAACTTTCTTCACGCCGTGCTGCGGCGCCCAGGCGTAACCCCGCATGACTTGCTGTCCGGCCGTGAGTTTCGGCACTTCGCCACGCTTGAGCGGATAGTTGGCCGGTACGGAGGGCGACTTGTCGAGCACAAGCGGCACGGTGATGAACGACTTGGGCGGCATCCAAGTGACCATTGGTCCCTTGATGTCGGCGGCCGTAACTCCGATGAACTCGTCGTCGGCTGCATTCTCCGGCGCCTTGTACGTCGGCCCTATGTAGACCTCCCCTTTCGTGTTCAGACGGCACCAGACGCGCTTGTCGGTGATGCGGATCTCGGTCAGCCACTTGATCGACGCCGTTCCGCCCCAGCCGGGGACCACGGCCCGGACGGGGGCTCCGTGATCCTCCGTCAGGGGATTGCCGTTCATCGCGAAGCAGATGCCCATTTCGTTCTGCTGCGCCAAGACATCGGCGAAGGGCATCGGCCGCCCCATGTCGTTGCCGTCGACGCCGGACCAGAACAACACGGTCCGAGCGCCCGGCTTGATGCCGACTTTGGCGAAGATCTCGCTCATCGGTACGAACTGCCACTCCGCCTGGCCGACGGCGCCCAGTACCCAGTTACCGCCAGCGACCTCCTGTCCGGAGAAGCCGCCCTGTTCCCAGAAGAGCGTGCGTCCGTTGCCGTGACATTCCATCGTCGCGATGATCGTGCGCGACTTCATCTTGAGAAGGTCGTTGTACGAAATTTCGATCGGCCGCTCGACCGAAGCGCCATGGATCTTCAGCTTCCAGTTCTCTTTCGAGAGCACCGGCTTCTGCTCGACAGTCGGCGTCGGGTAGTGATTGCGCACGTAGAACTCTTCGACGGGCGTCATGAAGGTCTTGTAGTTCCAGTAGTTCCCCGACCGGACGGTTGCGCCGATGTTGAGAACGCGGCTGTCGTCCTTGATGATGGCGCGCCGCGCCGGCGCCGCAGGAGCCGCGGGTGCAGGCGATGTCGGCGCAGGCTGCTGCGCGAACGCAGGCGCTGCGACGGCGGCGGCCCCGAAAGCGGCCGCGGAGACGAACAAGCTACGCCGGTCGATGTTGATCCCGTTCTTCAGGACGTCCTGGACCAGTGCCTCGTCGCGGGCGCGGTGTTTATCTTCGGACATGGTTTTCCTCCCTGATGTCCAGTGTGCGGGTCGCTGCCCGCACGGCACACAAGGCAAACACCATGCCAACACGAGTGGGCGAAAGCCCCCGGAAGTCACAAGATGGAAGTCGGAAAACTCCGGTCAGTCCAGAGAAACAGACTACGGCGCTCCCAGGAGTCCAGATTTCCGGACTCAGCCTCTGATGCCAAACCTCTTGATCTTCGCAAATAGGGTCGATCGCGATACGTCCAGCACCAGGGCGGCTTTCTCGACGTCGCCCTCCGCTTCTCGCAGCGTTGCCTCAATAAGGGCCCTCTCGGCAGCTTCACGCGCGTCCGCCAGTGTCCTCGATGTCGACTCGAAGGTCGGTTCCCCAAGGCGCCTCTCGGGGAAAAGGTCGGACGTCGTCAGCCAGTCACGGTCCGAAAGTGCGACAGCCCTCTCTATGCGGTTGCGAAGTTCGCGCATGTTGCCGGGAAAGCCGTGTGTCAGCAGATCCTTCTCGGCCTGTGGTGAGAGCCCCCTGATGGTTCGGCCGAATGACTGCGCGTACTCGCTGACGAAGCGGCGTGCCAGCGGCACGATATCTTCGACGCGAGATTTCAGCGGCGGCATATCGACCGAGATAACCGCCAATCTGTAGTACAGGTCTTCACGAAATCGTCCGTCTCGGACGTGCCTTTCGATATCTGCATTGGTCGCGGCGACGACGCGGGCTCGGAAAGGAAGCAGTTTGTCGCCGCCGACGCGTCGGAATGATTTTTCCTGCAGGAGGCGTAACAGCTTCGCTTGCAGCTCGAGCGGTAACTCGGCAACCTCGTCGAAAAACAGGGTTCCCGATCCCGCGCTCTCGGCGAACCCCTCGTGACGTTGATGGGCTCCGGTGAAGGCACCTCGTTCGTGGCCGAAGAGTTCGCTTTCCAGGAGATCCTTCGGGATGGCTGCACAGTTGACGGCAAGGAAGGGTCGCTCCGCGCGTTGGCCACACCGGTGCAACAGGCGCGCGGCTACTTCCTTGCCTGAGCCGCTCGGCCCCTTCAGCAGAACGGTGGAGTCTATCGCTGCCACCCGCCGCAGAAGCTGTTCGACTTCGATGATGGCGGGCGCGATTCCGAGCTCCCACCCCTCGGTCAGCGACCAGTGGGCGGACAGCGCGTCCTCGATCCTCCGGATGATCGCTTCGATGTCGAAGGGCTTCGTCACGTAGTCCGTCGCACCCACCTGCATGAGGCGCACGGCTTGCGCAATGTCGCCGAAGCCGGTGATGAAAATGATCGGGCAGCTTCCCAGACGGGCACCAAGTTCACGGAATATCTCTTCTCCGGTCATGTCCGGCAAGCGGATATCGCAAAGCACGGCATCGGGACGAGCCTGCGAAAAGGCGGCCAGCGCGTCCTGGCCGTTGCGCCACCAAACAGTCCGATAACCCTCGACGGTGAACCAATCGACGATGGACTGACCCATCACCGGGTCATCTTCGATGAGAGCAAGAAGCGGCCCTCGCTCAGGCGACGGCCTGGACTTGCCGGCGGACTGCATTGGGAATCCTCACGATCACACAAGTGCCCGGCGGTCCGGACAGCGAAATGGAGCCTCGGAGCGATTGGGCCAGGCGCGCGACGGTCCACAGCCCCAGGCCACCGTACGATGCCCCGGCCTTGTCATCGGCGGCCACCAGCGTCAGCCGCATCTCGCGGGGCATTCCGGGGCCCCGATCCTCGACGCGGAGCACTAGGTCTTCGCCGTCGATCGTCAGCGAAAAATCGACCGTGGTGCCGGGGGGCGATGCCGCGCAGGCGTTGAGCAATAGATTGAGAGCGACTTGACGAACCGCTTGCGCCGGAACTTCAAAGGCGGCGTCTTCGACGAACCACGCCAAGCGGAGATCGCGGCGACTGGCCTCGCTATGGATAAGGTAGCGGATGTCTTCGATGTCCGCCGGCTCCAACGGCCGTGGGTCGGCCTCACCACGCCACGTGACCAATGAGGCGCGAACGACATTGTGAATCCCCGTCAGCCCGCGCTCGAGAAGCCGCGCGGCAGCAAGGCGCAGTGCAGCGTTGTCGTCATGGCGTTCGATCATCCGCACCGCGTTGAGCATTCCTCCGAGGGGATTGTTGACTTCGTGCGCCATTGCCGAAGCATACCGTCCGATCAGCGCGCGGCGCTCCTCCTCGGCGAGCTTCCGGATGAGTTCCTCTCGTTCTGCGATCGCCGCGGCCGCGGCGTTGTAGCGTCGATAGGCGCGTCCGACGTCGGTGTCCGCCGGGGGGATGTCCGAAAGCCTAATCGGCTCGAGGCGTCCGTCAGCCGATCGTGCCAGATAGTCGGACAGTCTGATGAGCGGCTTCATGATTCGCCGGACGAGCAAACTGCCGAGCCCGACGAAAATGAATGTGAGAACGACATTGAAGGAGATCAGCGTCACGAGAGCTTGTCTCTGGACCGCTTGAAAACGCGTGACATCGATACGAGCGGCGATACGTCCGATCTCCACGCCTCCCTCGCTCAGACTGCGGTGGACCCAGACATAGCCACCTTCCGAATCGAGGCGCGGTTCGCTGGCGGATGCCCGGGACTCCTGTGGCGCGGCAGAGCCGATGGGATGGAGGAGCGGATCGGACGCAGCGAGGACCGTGTCGTCCGGCAGAACGACCAGAACGAGACGGCTTTCGATACCGGAGTACTTCGTCTGTGCCCGATCGATGACGTCGAAGGTTTCCCAAGGATCGCGCCGCAGCACGTACCGGTGGGAAGCTGTCGATAATCCGTCGAGGAACGCGCCGGTCAGCTGCCGGAAATGCTCCGCCTGAGTATCTGCGAGACGCCACAGCACGAGTTTGGACACGGTCACCGAAACGAGGACCATCAGCAAGGCCACGATCACGGGGACCGCAAGTCCCGGATTTCGTTGGGTGATTTTCATGGGCCAGAGACCAAGGAGGTCCTCACGACCGTGTCTCTCCACGCACTTTGCGCATCTTCTGCGCTATTCCATCGAACAATTCGGGCGTCTCGATCCTGAACCCGTCCAGACGCAGAAGCGCCAGCACTTCGCGACCGGCATCCGACGAACTCATGTTGACGAGCGCAGTCCGAACGTCGACGGTGACGTCGGAAAACGCCTCGCCTGCGGGACAGGCAATGGGCGGAAAACCCAGCCACTCCGACTTCGAGATAACGCGAACCGGCTTGACGAGTTCAGGCTCACGATCCCTCAGCACCTCGTAGACATAGCCGTCGACGCTCCCTGTCGTCGCCATGCCCGTAGCTACGGCGCGAATGACATTACGATGCCCGTAAGTGAAGAACGTCTGCTGGAAGAATGTTTCCGGCTTGCTCTGCATGTCGTGGAGCATCGCGCGGGTGACCAAGTAGCCGGAGTTGCTGTCCGGATCAGAGAAGGCGTGCACGCTACCACGCAGGTCCGCGAGGCTGGAGCCCGGCTGGTTCGATCGGGCGATGAGATAGGATTGATACCTTGTCTGACCCTGCCACACCGGCACCGCGACCAGACTGAGATCCTGACGATAGGCTACGAATGGGTACCCACAGATCCACGCCGCATCCAACTGCCGAGTTAACAGTAGAGCCGTGATCTCCTGATAGGTCCTGCGGCTGACGAGCCTGACCGGGCGCGCCGTCGCTTGCTCCAGATAGGCTTGAAGGCTCGCCAATAGGGCGAGGTCGGACGTCAGGAACACGGGCGTTAGCCCGAACCTGATCGGCGCACGAGACGCTGTTGCCGCGCGGGGCTTCGTCGTCGTGGCGGCAGCTAGCCCGGCCAACCCATGTAAGAGCGTCCGGCGGTCAATCGACCGTCCGCAGCCCATACGAATCCTCCCACTATGGTCGTCGTCTTCTTGTCTGGCTAGCGTAGCATCACGGCGCTCCAGGTGCCAATGGGTTGGCGCGTGCACGGCCGGATTGGCGTGCTCGCACTTGATGCTTGAGGAGAGGCGACCCGTTGCGCCATTTCGAAGCTTTTGCCGTTGTGAGGGTGTGCCGTCGCTCCTGGTCCGGGGGGGGCGGCCATTCCTGCCCATCAACCCACCTAAGCGTTTGATTTTCTGTTGGCACTTAACGGTCTCGGCCAGGGAATAGCCAGCCGTCGCTGGCAAGGCCGCTGGCAGCCCGGCTGCCGCGCCCGCGGCTCGATCAATCGGTGCCGTGACCGGTTTCGGGGCTGTCTATTTGATCGCGACCGAGTTGGCCGTCGATGGTTCGATGAGCGTGGTGCCGGCAGCACGCTTGCCGGCGGCGGCTGCGGGCGTGGTTGCAGGGCGGCGCGCACCCGATCGTGATGCGCCGCCCCGTTCTCTCTTCTTTCGCAACCATCCGCGCCGGGCCGCCTCTTGGCGTCGAGTAGCCCTGCGCCGCCCAGGCCGCGCCCTGGTCAGCCGATGTCTGGATCCGGCTGGCCGGACGATGGCCGCCGAGATCCGGTCGCTGACATCAGGCCAGATCGAAGCGATCGAGGTTCATCACCTTGGTCCAAGCCGCCACGAAGTCCCGCGCAAACCGCTCCTGCGAGTCCGCGCATCCGTACACCTCGGCTATGGCCCGGAGTTCGGAGTTCGAACCGAGGATGAGATCCACGCGGGTGCCGGTCCACTTGAGTTCGCCGGTTGCGCGGTCCCGCCCCTCGAACACGTCGTCGGCCGGCGAGGCCGCCTTCCACGTCGTGCGCAAGTCGAGCAAGTTCACGAAGAAGTCGTTGGTGAGCGCTTCGGGCCGCTTGGTGAAGACCCCGTGTCGGGTGCCCCCGACGTTGGTGTTGAGGACCCGCATGCCGCCCAGCAGGACCGTCATCTCGGGCACGGTCAGCGTGAGCAATTGCGAACGATCCAGGAGCATTTCCTCGGCCGACCGGCTGAGGCCGGCCTTGGCGTAGTTGCGGAAACCGTCCGCGATCGGCTCAAGCACGGCGAAGGACGCCGTGTCGGTCTGCTCTTGCGAAGCGTCCGCGCGGCCCGGCGAGAAGGGCACCGTCAGCGCATGTCCGGCGTTCTTCGCGGCCAGTTCCACACCGGCGCAACCACCGAGCACGATCAGGTCGGCCAACGATACCTTCTTGCCACCGGACTGTGCCGCGTTGAAGTCTTTCTGGATCGCCTCCAGGGCGCGCAGCACCGTCGCCAGTTGCGGTGGCTGATTGACCTCCCAATCCTTCTGCGGTGCCAAACGAATGCGTGCCCCGTTCGCCCCGCCGCGCTTGTCCGAGCCGCGGAACGTCGACGCCGACGCCCATGCCGTGGAGACCAGCTGCGAGATGGTCAGTCCCGATGCGAGGATCTTCGTCTTCAGGGCGGCGATGTCCGCCCCGTCGATCAGTGGATGATGGACGGCGGGAACCGGGTCCTGCCACACCAACTCCTCGGCCGGAACGAGCGGGCCGAGATACCGCGAGCGGGGTCCCATGTCACGGTGCGTCAGCTTGAACCAGGCGCGGGCGAACGCATCCGCGAGCTGATCCGGGTTCTGATGGAAGCGTTTCGAGATGGGCGCGTAGATGGGATCCATCCGCAGTGCGAGGTCCGTCGTGGCCATCATCGGGGCGTGCCGCTTCGACGGATCGTGGGCATCCGGAACCGTGCCGGCGCCCGCTCCATTCTTGGGGGCCCACTGCTGCGCTCCGGCAGGGCTTTTCACCAGTTCCCACTCGTACCCGAACAGGGTGTCGAAGTAGCCGTTGTCCCACTTGATCGGATCCGGCGTCCAGGCGCCTTCCAGGCCGCTGCTGATGGTGTGGACGCCCTTGCCGGTGCCGAAGGTGCTGCTCCAGCCGAGGCCCTGCTGGGCGATATCGGCCGCTTCCGGCTCCGGTCCGACATAGCGGCTCGGATCAGCGGCGCCGTGACACTTGCCGAAGGTGTGCCCGCCGGCAATGAGGGCCACCGTCTCCTCGTCGTTCATCGCCATGCGCGCGAACGTCTCGCGAATGTCCTTGGCGGCCGCGAGCGGATCAGCCTTGCCGTTGGGTCCTTCCGGGTTCACGTAGATCAGACCCATCTGAACGGCGGCGAGTGGGTTCTCGAGATCCCGGTCGCCGGCATAGCGCTTGTCGCCGAGCCAGGTATCCTCCGATCCCCAATAGATGTCTTCTTCCGGCTCCCAGACATCCTCGCGGCCACCGGCGAAGCCGAAGGTCTTGAAGCCCATCGATTCCAAGGCGCAGTTGCCCGCCAGGATCATCAGGTCGGCCCAGGAGATTTTGCGGCCGTACTTCTGCTTGACCGGCCACAGCAGCATGCGCGCCTTGTCGAGATTGACGTTGTCCGGCCAGCTGTTCAGCGGGGCGAACCGCTGGGTGCCGGTGGAGGCGCCGCCGCGGCCATCGCCGATGCGGTAGGTGCCGGCGCTGTGCCAGGCCATGCGAATGAACAGCGGCCCGTAGTGACCGTAGTCGGCGGGCCACCAGTCCTGCGACGTCGTCATCAGCTCGAGGATGTCTTTCTTGAGCGCCTCGATGTCGAGGCTCTTGAACTCCCGAGCGTAGTCGAAGGTCGTTCCCATCGGATCGCTCAGTGGCGAGTTCTGACGGAGAACCTTGAGGTTCAGCTGGTTCGGCCACCAGTCCCGATTCGATCGGGCTCCATTCGCCATCTGCCGCCGTGCTCCGCCCGAAACCGGGCACTTGGTATTGTCGGACATATCGCCTCCTGTCGTGGTCTGCGTGCTTTCCACCCTGGACCGTCTGATACCACAGTACGCAAGGCTTCTCATCAGAGGAAATTGACTCTGGTGATTGTTGCGATAACTTGGGCTTATGCTTCAAGTCTCACTCAAACAACTCCGCTATTTCGACGCGCTGGCGCGCCATTGCCACTTCGGGCGCGCCGCGGAAGCCTGTGCGATCTCCCAGCCGGCCTTGTCGATGCAGATCAAGGAACTGGAGGATGCTCTGGGCGGCGTTCTGCTGGAGCGCAGCGCCCGACAGGCCCGGTTGACGAGATTCGGGGAGGACGTCGCCCACCGCGTGCGAGACATCCTGCGCTCCGTCGACGAGCTCGGTGACTTCGCGCGGGCGTCGCGGGACCGGCTGATGGGCCGGTTGCGGATCGGCATGATTCCCACGATCGCACCCTATCTGCTGCCCACGGTGATCGGGCACCTCGGTCGCCTTTATCCCGAACTCGACATCCACGTACGCGAAACGCTGACGCCCAAGCTGATCCACGAACTCGTCGAAGGCCGGCTCGACACGGCCATTGTCGCCCTGCCGGTGTCCGAGCCTTCGCTGACCGAGGTCGCCTTGTTCTCGGAAAACTTTCTGCTGGTCCGGCCGGGCGAGGCGAAGGGAACGCCGGTGCCGAGCAGCAAGGCCCTGCGCGAGATGCGGCTGCTGCTTCTGGAAGAGGGGCACTGCTTCCGTGACCAGGCCCTGTCGTTCTGCGATCTGCAATCGTCGCCGCCGCGGGAAGTTCTGGATGCGAGTTCGCTGTCGACGCTCGTTCAGATGGTCAGTGCCGGCATCGGCGTGACCTTGATTCCGGAAATGGCCGTGGCGGTGGAGACGCGGTCGGCGTCCGTTTCCGTCGCTCGCTTCAAGGCTCCGCAACCGTCGCGGACCGTTGGCATGGTCTGGCGCAAGATAAGTCCTCTGGCCCGCCAACTCCTACAGATATCCGAGGTGGTCTGTCTTTCGGCCGATTCCTTGCGCAAGCAGCACCTGCGGGCCTCCACGACGGAGAGCTGAGAGCCTGCCGGTCGGCGGCCCTTCGGGGTCTCCCCACGAAGGGCTTGGCTGCCCTAGGGCAAGCGTTTCGACAATTACTGGGCGGGCTTTACACCGCTGAGCGACGGCCTCGCACCCGGCTCTCGATCTCGGACCGGGTCAGGCCAAGGTCAGCCAGCATCCGATCGTCCAAGCGGTGCAATTCGTTCATGGCGCGACGATCGGCCAACGCCTTGCGCAGGCTGGCGAAGAGCCGCTTGAACCAGGTCGAATCCGACGCAACGGCAGCAGGCGCGAGCCCGCGGGTTACCACAGTGTTCATTGTAGACCTCGCTCATGATGATCCCCGGTCCTGCCGAACCTCGGCGGCCGGTGCGCTGTGCGCTGCGGACGCCGGCTTCTGTCCGTCGATGACGGTGACCGGCTGTTCCACGGGGCCCGTTTCGGCGCGTAATGGGGTGATTTTGAGGCGCTCACGAGGGGCAAACTGTCGCCTTCTCATGCCACCGTTGGTGAACCGGGAAACGGCGTGGTTCCGGCCTGCGCCGCCGAGCTTGCACTCTCTTGCCGCCTGGGGGATGACTGGGGCGCGGTGCGAGCCGACGGACCGCCGCTCGGCTCCGCGCCGCCGCCCTAGAGCAACGACCGGCAGGGTCACGCAGAGAGAGACGCGAGCATGAAGGCGATCTACGTCAATCAGTATGGGGGCCTCGACGCTCTGCGCTTCGGAGATCTCCCCGACCCGGTCGCCGCGGCAGGGCAGGTCGTCGTCGATATTCACGCGGCGAGTGTGAACGGCGCCGATGTCAAGGTGCGCGAGGGCGCCACCGGCTCGACGTCGACCCCGCGGGCGGACACCTTTCCTTGCGGTTTCGGGCGTGATTTCTCCGGCGTCGTGGCGTCGCTCGGCGCAGGGGTTCAGGATTTTCAGGTCGGCGACGCCGTTTTCGGCGTGCTGGCAGCGGGGCGCGATGCCACGTATGCGGAAAAAGTGGCCGAAAAGGCTAGCATCCTCTGCGCGAAGCCGTCCAGCCTGTCGCACATCGAGGCGGCCGCGCTCGCGCTCATCGGCTTGACGGCCATCGTCTCGATCGAGGAGACCCTGAGGCTCCAGGCTGGCGAGTCCATCCTCATTCATGGAGGCGCCGGCGGCGTGGCCAGCTTCGCGATCCAGCTCGCCAAGCACATCGGCGCCAACGTGATCACGACGGCCAGCGCAGCCAATCACGCCTATGTCAAAGGCCTCGGTGCCGATCATGTGATCGATTACAACGCGGTCGATTTCACCAAGGTGGTGACGGGGGTCGACGCGGTGTTCGACACGGTCGGCGGTGACGTGGCTCAGCGATCATTCGCGGTGGTCCGCAGCGGAGGGCGCGCCGCCTTCATTGGTTCCGGCCCTTCGGCGCCTGCGTCGCCGCGCGACGACGTGCGGTCGCTGCGGCCAGCGGTGGGTCGTGATCGCCCGCATCTGCAGCGGATCCTGCATCTGGTGGCAACGGGCGCGGTGCGCATTCCGGAGATCCGCGTGTTCCCGCTGGCCGAAGCCGCCGAGGCCCAGCGCATCAGCCAGGGCCGGCACTTCCGCGGCAAACTGGTCTTGAAAGTCAGGTAGCGGTCCGCCCCGCCTCAGTTCCCGAACAGAGACAGCAGGCTCTTGGCCGGCGGCGCCTTGAACTCCGACATGGCGACCTGCACCTCGGCATAGAGCCTCGGCAGCCAGAATGGCTGACCCGGCAGGACGTCGGGCGTCGGGTGGCGGCGCATGTCGGTCGGTGCAATGATCAACTTGACGCCGGGCAGACCAACCTGTGCCGCAAGCACGAACAGTTCCTCGGCCGCCTCATCGCCGATGGCGAGGCATCCGACCGAGGCGGCCTTGCCGTGGATCATGATGTCGCCGCCGAGATCCTTGCGTCCCTCCTTGGCCGCCATCTGACGGTCGAAGGCGTTCGGATAATCGACGCGCAACGAGACGTGATAGCGGCTGTTCGGATTGAGGAACGAGATGCCGTAGATGCCTTCCGGCACCTGCTTGTCGCCCTTGCGCAGCTTCGGGCCGGATCCTCCGCTGGCGGCAAGTACGGGGTAGCGGTGGACGAACCGCCAAGGTCCGCCGTTCGACCGCGCGAACAGTTCGAGGGTCTTATCGTCCTTGATGGCGACAAGCCCGATTTCGGTCGGCGGCCAAGCCGCCTTGGCGGCTTCGAACCGGTCGGCGAGCCGCTTCGTGGCCGTGGGCCCGATCGCCACGAGACGCTCCGTGAGCGTATAGGACGATGGCGGCGCTCCGGATGACGGTCCGGGCCAAGGCAGCCGCTGGGAGGGGGCGATGGACAACCGCCAGCCATCCAACGGCGGCGATGCATCGGGCCGTGTTTCCGCCGACCACGCATCGGGATTTTCGCTCTCCGAAGCCTCGTCCAGCCCCGGCAGGGACGTCGGCAGCATGTCGGGCGGCACGAAGGCGAAACGATCGAGCGAGGATGCCGACGGCTGGCGCTCGTCGGGCGCCATTCTGAGGGCGAACGCGACCGGCAGTTGATCCGGCGGCCGCGGCGGGTGCGCCGGCGATGCAGGGTGGTCGAGCGCGAGCACCGCCACCGCACTCGCAAGTGCGGCCCCCGTGCCCAAGACCAGAATTGCCCAGCGATCGATTACAATCATCCCGCGGCCGTAAGCCCATCCAGCAGCCATCGACGGCTGCTTTCCCTTATGTCCGATTCGCGGCTGAAGACGGACGGCTCCGGTGACGGCTCGGATCGGATGAGAGTGGAGCGGCGCGGCGCACCGAATCAGACAGCCGTGCCGACGAACCGGCGCCACGGTGGGCAGCGCTTGGCGCCTGATTTGGACGGCTCCGAACGGCCTTGCGGCGCCGTCACAGGAGATGCGGCAGGGCCTGCTGGTTTTCGCACGTCGGCGATGGATCGCGGATCGGGCATCCGCTGTCACAACCCGCCTTGGCATGGCGCCGATGGATGACTGACGGAACGGCAAAGGGCGCCGCGCCATCGAGGCGGCTCAGCTGCGCAACCCCGGCGCCTCGTGGCCCGTGCGCGCAACGTACTCCGTATAGCCGCCGCCGTACTTGAAGATGCCGTCGTCGGTCAGTTCCAGAACGCGGTTCGACAGCGCGGCCAGAAAATGGCGGTCGTGCGAGACGAACAGCATGGTGCCCTCGTACTGCGACAACGCCGCGATGAGCATCTCCTTGGTCGCCATATCGAGGTGGTTGGTCGGCTCGTCCAGCACCAGGAAGTTCGGCGGGTCGTACAGCATGATCGCCATGACGAGCCGCGCCTTCTCGCCGCCCGACAGAACCCGGCACCGCTTCTCGACGTCGTCGCCGGAGAACCCGAAGCAGCCGGCGAGCGCACGCAGCGACCCCTGCCCCGCCTGGGGAAACGCATCCTCGAGCGTCTCGAACACCGTATGGTCGCCGCCCAGCAGATCCATGGCGTGCTGCGCGAAATAGCCCATCTTGACGCTGCCACCGAGCGCCACCGTGCCGTCGTCCGGTTCCGTGGCGCCGGCCACCAGCTTCAAGAGGGTCGACTTGCCGGCGCCGTTGATGCCCATCACGCACCACCGCTCCCTCCGTCGCACCTGGAAGTCCAGCCCTTCATAAATGACCCGGCTGCCATAGCGCTTGTGCACGCTCTTGAGGCTGACGACATCCTCGCCTGAGCGGGGCGCGGGCGGAAACTCGAACACCACGGTGTGGCGGCGCCTGGGCGGCTCGACGCGGTCGATCTTCTCCAGCTTCTTGACGCGGCTCTGTACCTGGGCCGCATGCGAGGCGCGCGCCTTGAAACGCTCGATGAACTTGATCTCCTTGGCGAGCATCGCCTGCTGGCGGGCGAACTGGGCCTGCTGGTGCTTTTCGTTCTGGGCGCGTTGGAGCTCGTAGAATTCGTAGTTGCCCGAATAGGTCGTCAGCGTGCCGCCGTCGATCTCCACCACCTTGGTGACGATCCGGTTCATGAACTCGCGGTCGTGCGAGGTCATCAGCAGAGCGCCCTCGTAGCCCTTGAGGTAGGACTCGAGCCAGATCAGGCTTTCGAGATCGAGATGGTTGCTCGGCTCGTCGAGCAGCATGGCATCGGGACGCATGAGCAGAATGCGCGCCAAGCCGACGCGCATCTTCCAGCCGCCGGACAGCGCGCCGACGTCCGCGTCCATCATCTCCTGGCTGAAGCTCAGTCCCGCCAGAACCTCGCGCGCGCGGGCCTCCAGCGCATAGCCGTCGAGTTCCTCGAAGCGGGCTTGGACTTCGCCGTAGCGCGTGACGATGTCCTCCATCTCGTCCGCGCGGTCGGGGTCCGCCATCGCGGCTTCGAGATCCTTCAGCTCGGCGGCCACCGCGCTGACCGGGCCGACGCCGTCCATCACCTCGGCGACGGCGCTGCGCCCCGCCATCTCGCCGACGT
>JBMOGA010000045.1:0-32705 GCA_049318625.1 Hyphomicrobiaceae bacterium | reverse complement strand
TCTCGCCCTCGCGGCAGGCGGGTCACGCCAGACCACGGCCCGGATAATGCGGATCGCCCACGCGACGACGGCAAGACCCCGGCTCGCCTCGCGACGCTCGGCGTCCGGGGACGCAGATGGGGGGCTGGGCGTCCGGAGACAGAGGAGGAGGAGGAAGGGTCGGCGTCCGGGGACGCAGGAGGGGCGGGATCGGCGCCCGATTACGCAGGAGGATGGAGGCTCGTGTCCTAACTCGATCCGACCTCATCGCGGGCTTCACGCTCCAAACCCAGGACCCGGCACACCTTGCCAACCGGCCGCCATGAGCCGCGCCGGCAGCATCCATGCACCAGCCGGACTTGCTCGGGCACGCCTGCCGACCGATCCTGCCCCGCAACCGTCCGTCACAGAATCTCAGGGGAGCCACCATTGTCCTGGTCCATTCATCGCGTCTCGCTCGCGACCCATGATCTGGGCGCGGCGCAGACCTTCTTCGGCACGCACCTGGGCCTCGGCACCCCAACCCGCATCGACGACCGGACGATCGCTTTCGGCGGCGGCAGCCGCGGTCTGCGCGTGCGCCGCCCGGCACGTGCGCTGGTCCGCCAAGCGAACGATCTGCTCGGTCCCGCCGGCGCCCGCCACGTCGCGCTGGAGATCGACGACCTCGACCGCGTCGCCCGCAATCTCGACAAGGCCGCCGTCCCCTACGTGCCGGCCCCGCCGGGCGACTTCGACGTCCCGGCCATCTACACGAACGATCCGGCCTGCAACGTCGTCGCCTTCTGTCAGCGCCCGGCCGGCACAACAGCCGGCGACGCCATCCAGCCGTGGGAGGCTGCGTGGGGGTGGGGCGTCCATCACGTCAACCTGCAAGCCTGCGACGTGCGCGAGGCCATCGGCTTCTACGTCGAAATGGCCGGCCTCACCGAAGGCCGCTGGCGCGCGCCGCAGAGCATGGGCGATTTCAGCATCGACCCGCTGGAACTGTCGATCCTCCCACTGGGGGACTTCAATCGCGGCCTGCACATAATCCGGCCCGATCCCGGCTTCGCTTACCGCAACGGCTTCGCCCACAATCCGTCGATCGCGGGACATCCGGCGTTCTTCGTGAGGGACGTTCTCGCGGTCAAGGCGCGCCTCGAAAGCGGTGGCGTCCTCGTATCGGACGCCAAGGTGTACGCCATGGTCGGCATGCATCAGATCTACATGTTCGACCCGACCGCCAACATGATCGAAGTGAACCAGTTCGTTTGAGCCTGCCGCCCAGGGTCTGATCGGTCGAAGGGGAAGCGGAACGCTTCCACCGAGATCGTGACACAGTCCCTGAAACGAGAAATTAGTGAGCTACCGGGCCGATCAGCGCTGGCGCATCGGCCACGAAAAAGGGGCACCCGCGAAGGTGCCCCTTTCCGTTGCGCCGCCTGCGTCGCGGCGGCCCGCGCGGCCTCAGTTCGGCTTGGCCGCCTCCGCCCGCTCACGCAGGCTGTAGAGGTTCTGCAGCAGGGCGTCGAAGCCACCGGCTCCCGCCCCCGCGTGCAGATCGATCCGGCCGACCTTCTCGACAAGCTTCTCCAGCGCCTCGAGCTCCTTCAGCCGCAGGAGGAGCGGGTTGTCCTCCATCAGCCGGGCCGTGTTCAGGAGCGACCGCGTCGCCGCCGTCTCCTCCTGCCGCCGGATCAGGTTGGCCTTCGCCGTCCGCTCCGCCTCCACGACCTTGTTCAGAAGCTCCCGCACGTCACCCGGCAGGATGACGTCCTTGACGCCGATCTCGCCGATCTCGACGCCGAGCGCCGCGGTCCGCCCGGTCACGAACGCCCGCACCTCGCGGTCGATGGTATCCCGCGCGGCCAGGATGTCGTCGAGCGACCGCGTCGCCACCGCCTCCCGGATCGCGAACTGCACGAGCCGGTAGACCGTGTTCGGCACATCGCCCGCCGCCAGGACGGCCTTTTCCGGATCGACGACCCGGAGGAACGCCGTCAGCGTCACCCGGATGCCGACCCGATCCTTGGTCAGGATCTCCTGCGCCGTCACCTCGAGCGGCGTCGGCCGCAGATCGACCTTCTGGACCCGGACCGTCCGGCCGACGGCCCAGAACGCGTGCCGCCCCGGCGCCAGCCGCTCGACCAGCCGGCCGTCGACGAACAGCAAACCGGCCTCGTGCGCCTCGACCACCGCCGGCACGACGATGGACGTCCGCGCCGGATCGAGCTTGTCGAGGTGCCGCTTGGCCACCCGCACGTCGCCCGCCGCGTCGATCCGCTCGACATCGACCCGGGTGATCGTCTTCCAGAACGCCCGCGTCGTGTTCGGCAGAACGACATGCTTCGGCTCGCCGTCGAGCGAGACGATGGCGACCTCGCCAGGCCCCGCCTGCACGATCTCGAAGTGCTCCGCCGCCACCGCCGGATGCGCCATCGCGAACAGCAGCGCCTTGTCGGCGGCGATCTCCGCCCGCGCGATCTTGACCACCTCGGCGCTGAGCCGCCGGCCGAAATCGAGCGCCAGGAACCGGCCCGGTCCGAGCACCCGCTCGAACCGGCCGTCCCGCATCAGCAACGCCCGCTCGTCGTCCTTGACGATAACCCTGAACCTGAACAACACGACACGCTCCAATCTGCAGTCTGCAAGTACGACGACCCAGACAGGTCGCCGGCTGCCACCCACGTCCCGGCCACGGGCCAGCGCTTCAGCCCGCGGCACCGAGCTATCGGACCTGGCTGCGTGCGCGCCGATACGGGATCGGGCACGACGGGGCCAAGCCCTCCGGCCGGGTGCCAGGGGCGATATCCACGCTGGCGCAGAGCGCCGCGACGCGTGCTGCCGACCGCCATCGCGGCCGCAGCCTCGATGTCAGTTGAAGCAGCGGGGAAGCAGCCGGCTTCCCTCTCGTTCAACTCGCTTTACAGGCGAGTGCTCGCTATCCGCGAGCTTGGCTGGCGACATGGGATTCGAACCCACACTCTTGGTTTCTCGAACCAATGCTCTACCCACTGAGCTCGTCGTCATGGTGGAGGCCTGAGCCCCCGGGATCCCTCACCGCTCACGGAACACGCCGCGGCAGAGCCGTACGCGCCAGCCGGGACACAGGAGCCCGGACACGAGGTGCTCGACAAGGGACGCGCGGGCTAACGGAGCATTCCGGCGAAATTAAAGCCGCAAAACGGCAGCCTGCGACGCGCCGGAGCGCTCGCACCGAAGATCATCGCCATAAAATCCGATGGCGGAAAAGATCGTGGCCGCCAAGCCCCGTTACACAAGCCGCCCGTCGAGCCGCGCCGCCAGCGACTTCAAGCTGTCGTAGTGCGTGAGATCGAGATGCAGCGGTGTCACCGAGATGTGCCCGTTGTAGACGGCCCACAGATCGGTGCCCGTCTTCGGCATCGAGCGCTTGCGCTGGAACCCGAACCAATAGTACGGCGAGCCCCAGGTGTCGTGACGCTCCTCGATCGACAGCAGATCCTGGTCGCGCCGCCCCTGCGTCGTCACCAGGGTGCCCGCCACCTCCTCGGGCTTGCGATCCGGGAAGTTGACGTTCATGAGCACACCCTCGCCCCACGGCTCGGCCAGCAGCGCGCGGATCAGCCCCGGCCCGTGCGCCAGCGCCGTCTCCCAGCGCGGCGCCTGTCGGGTCTCCGGCCCGAACGCCTGCGACAGCGCGATCGACCGGATCCCGATCAGCGTGCCCTCGAAACAGGCCGCGATGGTGCCCGAGTAGGTGACGTCCTCGGCGAGGTTCTGCCCGCGGTTGACCCCCGACAGCACCAGCGTCGGCCGCTGGTCTTTGAGCACGTGCCGCACCGCCATGATCACGCAGTCCGTCGGCGTGCCGCGCACCGCGTATGCGCGGTCGTCGAGCCGGCGCATGCGCAAAGGCTCGTGCAGCGACAGCGAATGCCCTGTGCCCGACTGGTTGGTCTCCGGCGCCACCACCCACACGTCGTCCGAAAGCTCCGCCGCGATCTGGCGCAGCGCATGCAGGCCCGGCGCGTCGATGCCGTCGTCGTTGGTCACCAGGATGCGCATGTCACTGCTCCGCGTCGTTGCCGGTGGGACTACGTTTCGTGCGCCGTTTCAGACTGCCGGTGCGATCCGTGCGATACCGCCCATGTAGGGCCGGAGCGCCTCGGGCACGACGATCGACCCGTCGGCCTGCTGATAATTCTCCATGACCGCGATCAGCGTGCGCCCGACCGCCAGGCCAGAACCGTTCAGCGTGTGCACGAAGCGGACGTCCTTGGCGGCCTTGCTGCGGAACCGCGCGCCCATCCGCCGCGCCTGGAAATCCCCGCACACCGAGCACGACGAGATTTCGCGATAGGCATCCTGTCCCGGCAGCCACACTTCGATGTCGTAGGTCCTGCGCGAAGCGAACCCCATGTCGCCCGTGCACAGCAGCATGGTGCGATAGGGCAGCCCCAGCCGCTGCAGGATCGTCTCGGCAGCCCCGGTCATCCGCTCGTGCTCGGCGAGGCTCGACTCCGGCGTGGTGATCGAGACGAGCTCGACCTTCGTGAACTGGTGCTGGCGGATCATGCCGCGGGTGTCGCGGCCCGCCGCTCCGGCCTCGGCCCGGAAGCACGGCGTGCAGGCCGTCATCCGCATCGGCAGCGCATCCTCCTCGAGGATCGTCTCGCGAACGAGGTTGGTGAGCGACACCTCCGCCGTCGGGATCAGCCAGAACCCGGTCGTGGTCTGGAACAGGTCGTCCGCGAATTTCGGCAGGTTGCCGGTGCCGAAAGCAGCCTGATCGCGCACCATCAGCGGCGGATTGACCTCGGTGTAGCCGAACTCGGTCGTATGGGTGTCGAGCATGAACTGCGCGAGTGCCCGCTCCATCCGCGCCAGCGCGCCCTTCAGCACCACGAAGCGCGCGCCCGAGATCTTCTGCGCCGCCTCGAAATCCATGAGCCCCAGCGCCTCGCCGAGTTCGAAGTGCTGCTTCGGCGCGAAATCGAGCTTGGGCGGCGCACCGACCCGGCGCACCTCGACGTTGCCCGTCTCGTCGCGGCCCTCCGGCACCTCGTCGAGCGGCGTGTTGGGAATGAGCGCCAGCGCGGCGTTGAGCGCGGCGTCGATCTTGCGCTCCTCCTCCTCGCCCTGCTGGATGACCTCCTTGAGCTCGCCCACCTCCCGCATCAGCTCGGCCGCGCGCGCCTCGTCCTTCTGCGCCTTGGCCTTGCCGATCTCCTTGGAGGCGGCATTGCGCCGCGACTGGGCCTCCTGCAGCCTGGTGAGATGGCGCCGGCGCGCGTCGTCGAGTTCAATCAGCCGGGCCGCCTGCGGCTCGAGACCACGTCGGGCGAGGCCGGCGTCGAAGGCTGCGGGATTGTCGCGAATGAGCTTGATGTCGAACATTGAGGCCGTCTCCGAAGCCAGTGGAGGGCGGCGGCACGCCGGCCACCCGCGAACGACGGACGGAGAGGCGGAAGCTCCCTGGGAGCGGCGGCACGAGCCCGGCCGCACGGCAGAGCGCACGGCGCCACCGCCTATACCCTCAACGGCCGCGTCCGGCTATGACGATTTCGCCGCTTCCCGCGCCGCCCGGGCCTTTTCCACGCGGTCGACGGCAAGAATCGAGACCTCGTAGAGCAGCACCGTCGGCAACGCCATGGCGATCTGGCTGATCGGATCGGGCGGCGTCAGCACGGCGGCGACGGCGAAGATGCCGACGATCGCCCAACGCCGCTTGTCCCGCAGATCCGCGGCCGTGAGCACACCCGTGCGCGCCAGCAACGTGAGAATGACGGGGAGCTGGAAACAGACGCCGAAGCCCAGGATCAACGCCATGATGAACCCGAGGTATTCGCTGACACGCGCCTCGAGCGTCAAGGTCACCGACCCGACCTGCTCGAACGAGATGAAGAACCGCATCGCCAGCGGCATGACGATGAAAAACACCACCATCGCCCCGAGCAGGAACAGCAGCGGCGTGGCGATGAGATAAGGCCGGAACGACTCCCGCTCGTTCTTGTAGAGGCCCGGCGCGACGAACTTGTAGATCTGCGTCGCGATCACCGGAAACGCGCAGAACACGGCGCCGAACAGCGCGAGCTTGACGTTCGTGAAGAACACTTCCTGCGGCGCCGTGTAGATCATGCGGATGTCACCGCCGCGCGCCCACCGATAGGGCCACAGCAGGATGTGGTAGATGTCGGACGCGAACACGAAGCAGACGACGAAAAAGCCACCGACCGCGAGAAGCGCATAGACGAGCCGCTGGCGCAGCTCGATCAGATGATCCATCAGCGGCGCCTTCGACGCCTCGATGTCGTCCGGATCGGGCATTTTGACTTCTGTCACAATTCAAGCTCCGCTCTTGATCGCGGGCTCGGCGGCCGGCTGGCCCCCGCTCGCGGCATTGCCTGAATCGGTCGGCGTCGCACTCGTTGCCGCGGCCACGGCAGCCAGCTCTGGCGTCGCGGCGGCGGCCGCCGCAGCAGCAGCCCCGGTGCCGAGAACCGGTACGGTCGCCGATGTCGCGGTGTTCAGGGCGCTGTGCGCAGCGTCGAACTCGCTCGACACCGCACGCTCGGTATCACGAAAGGTCGACTCGGCATCGTTCTTCAGGGCCGTCACGTCCTTCTTGAGTTGATCGAGCTCCGCCTCGCGCATCGCCTCGTCGAACTGCGCGCGGAACTCGCCAGCTTGCCGACGGATGATGCCGACATACTTGCCGACCGTGCGCAGCAGCACCGGCAGCTCTTTCGGACCCACCACCACCAGTGCCACGATGCCGACGACCAGCAGTTCGCTCCAACCAATATCGAACATGCGTCATTCCACCCCGACGGCAAAGCGCCGCCGAGCCAGGGACTCGAGGCGGCGCCAGCCGATTTCAGTATGACCCGGCTCGCTCGGCGAGCGGGCGGTCAGCCGATCTTCGAGCCCTCGGCCGTCGGACGGACTTCCGCCGCCTTGGCGGCGTCGATGGCTTTCGTTTCGCCCGCCTTCTGCGCGGTCTCGTCCTCGGTCATGCCCTTCTTGAAGCTCTTGATGCCCTTGGCGACGTCACCCATCACCTCGGAGATCTTGCCTCGGCCGAACAGAAGCACCACGATCAGCAGCAGGATGATCCAATGCCAGATGCTAGTTGCACCCATTGTTTCTTAACTCCCTCTAGGACGGATCGTCCTCATATGGGGCCGGACTATTGCATTTTGCTACCCCCCCGACAAGATTAACGGGCAAGGTCCGGCCAGACCTGCCAAGTTTCTCGCCGACGCGGTGTCACCCCATGGCCGCCTCGTCGCTGGTCTCCGCCGGAAACACCAGGACACTGGCCGGATCGACCGCGACGCGCACCTCGTCCCCACGCGCCGGCTCTTCCCACTCGCGCACCACCGTCCGCAAAGGCTTCTCGAAGCCCTGCACGGCCAGGTCGATCGCCGCGAGGTCGCCGTCGAACCGCACGTGCATCACCCGGCCAGGCAGCCCTTCGTCAGGTCCCACCATGCGGATCGCCCGGTAGCGGATGCCGAGCGTCGCCAAGTCCCCTTCCGCCAGCTCGGGCGCGGCGAACGTCCCGATCGGCGTGCGGATGGCCCCACCGACGACCCGGCAGCGCACCTCGTTGATCTCCGAGAAAAGTCGCGCCACGACGAGATCCGCGGGGTGTCGGTAAAGTTCCTCCGCGCGCCCCACCTGCACCAGCCGCCCGCTCCGCATGACGGCGATCCGGTCGCCGAGCCGAAGCGCCTCGCTTGGGCTGTGCGTCACGATGATGGACGTCGCCCGGGTCTCGCGCAGCAGGCCCAGCGTCTCTTCCTGCATGGCCTCCCTGAGTTGTACGTCGAGCCCGGAAAACGGCTCATCCATGAGGATGACCGCGGGCCGTGGCACCATGGCACGGGCCAGCGCGACCCGCTGCTGCTGGCCGCCGGACAGGATGTGCGGGTGATCACCGGCGTACCGGTCGAGCCCGACCCGTGCCAACACCGCCATCGCTTCGCGCTGTGCCTCGGCCCGCGGCAGCGATCTCAAGCCGAACGCCACGTTCTCGAGGATCGTCAGGTGCGGAAACAGCGCGAAATCCTGGAACATCAGGCCGACGCTGCGCTGCTCCGGCGGCACGAAGACATCCGGCCCCGCGACTTCGCGGCCGTTGATGACGACACGCCCGGCGGTCGGCCGCTCGATGCCCGACGCGATTCTCAACAGCGTCGTCTTCCCGCAGCCCGACGGGCCGAGCAGACAGATCACCTCACCCGGCGCCACGTCCAGGCTCACACCGGCCAGCGCGACGGTGTCGCCGAACCGGCGCTCCACGGCTTCGAAACGTACCTCGGCGGCGAATGCCGTGCCGGCGCGGCGCATCGGCGCCGCCTCCGTTGCCACGGGCTGCGGCGTCCGCACGCCCTGCCAGCCGTTCTGCAAGCGGCGAAGCCCGTCACGCCAACCCGAAAACCTGAAATCCAACGCCGCCTCGCGTGCCGCCGTCCGGCGCAAGCTCAGTCCGCCGGTCCCTCGGACTTAGACGCCTCGTCCTCGTCGGGCAAGTCGAGCGGCAGATTCTCGTCCTCGACCGCGTCGTCCTCCTCGTCGGACGAAAGCGCATCGAGCGGCAGTTCATCCGGCATCAACGCGGCCACATCGGTCGGGTCCGGCACCTTGAAGTCCGGCGGCAGGTTGCCGTCGAGAAGTCCGAGCCCCTTGAGTTCGGCGAGACCCGGCAAGTCCTTGACCCCGGAGAGACCGAAATGATGCAGGAAGGCGTCTGTGGTGCCGTAGGTGATGGGCTTGCCCGGGGCCCGGCGCCGGCCGCGCGGGCGCACCCAACCGGTTTCCAGCAGGGCGTCCAGCGTGCCCTTCGAGGTCGCAACACCCCGGATCTCCTCGATCTCGGCGCGTGTCACCGGCTGGTGGTACGCAATGATCGCCAGCGTCTCGAGGGCCGCGCGCGACAGCCGCCGCGCCTCGACCGTGTGCTTCTCGAGCAGATAGGCCAAGTCGCCGGCCGTCCGGAAGGCCCACTTGCCGCCGAGATGAACGAGCACGATGCCGCGGCTGGCATAAAAGCCCTGCAGCTCCGCGAGCAGAGCCGCCACGTCGTCGCCCGACTTCAGGTAGCCCGCGAGGGTCGCCTCGTCGAGCGGCTCCGACGCCGCGAAAAGAATGGCTTCGAGCACGCGCAACCGCTCGCGCCGATCAGCCGACGGAAGCGGCGCGACGTTGGCCGGAAAACCGTGCACCGAGGTGAACGGCTCCTCGCTCCCGCCTTGCCCGCCCTGGTCGGGCCCCGACGCCGCCGCCATGCGTTCAACACCGCGGGAAGCCAGTGCGTTCGATCGCTGCGCCATAGGACGCTCTCCATTCCTTTCGCCCCTTCGGGCCATGACGCACGTCGAACCTCTCGAATCAGGCAACTCGGACCCAGGCCTCGCTGCCGCGCCGCCGGATGAACAGCGGCGCGAACGGTGCCTCCTGCTGAACTTCGAGCGCGCCCTCGCGCGCCAGCTCCAGCGTCGCGCCGAAGGCACTGGCGAGAACCGTCTTCAGAGCATCGGGCGACGGCAGATATTTGTCGAGGAAGAGGCTGAGTTGAACCCACTCGCCCTCGGTCGCCCCCACCAGTTCCTCGAGACGTCCGCGGGCATCCTTGATCGACCACACCGTCCGCGCCTTGACGACGTGAACCCGCTTGATCGTGCGGCTGCGCTGGTCGGCATAGGCCTTGATCAGATCGTAGATCTCCGCCGTATGCTCGGTCGCGCGAATGGTCCGCATGCCCTCCGGCATGCCCCGGGCGAAGACATGAATGCCGAGACGATGGCGCCCCATCAGTTGCTCGGCCGCCTTGCGCATCGCTTCGAGCCGCATCAGCCGGAACGCCAACCGCTTGGCCATCTCCTCGCCGCTCGGCAACGGGTCGTCGGGGCGCTCTTTCGGGATCAGCAGGCGGGATTTCAGGTACGCGAGCCACGCCGCCATCACCAGATAGTCGGCGGCCAACTCGAGCCGGATCCGGCTCGCTTCCGAGATGAACGCCAGATACTGGTCGGCCAGCGCCAGCATGGAGATACGCGCCACGTCGACCTTGTGCAGGCGCGCGAGCGCCAGCAGCAGGTCCAGCGGCCCCTCGAACCCATCGAGATCGACGCGCAGCGCTTCACCCTCGCCGGGCCCCTCCTCGGGGTTCGGCAAGTCCCAGTTGGTCATGTCTGGCGCGGCGTCGTCCGCGGGTGGTGTCATGCCTGGCGTCGGTGCGCTTTCCTCATAAGCGCAAAACACTACACTGATTCAACGGGAGAGGATGCAGATGGCACATGACCCGCCGGCCCTGCCGCAGCGGCCTGCATCTCCGCCAGCGCCTGCTCCGCCTCGTCGCGGTCGAACGCCGTCGCCGCGCGCCGGATCGCGAGACAACGAGCGACCCGCGCGGCGCCCGTCTCAGAAAGCTCCGGAACCGCCGCCGCGGCCTCCCTCATCTCGGCCAGCCGGCCGCTGCACTGGAGCGCCAGGTCGCAACCCGCGTCGATGACGCCGCGCGCCCGTGCCGCGAGCGAACCGGACAGCGCCTGCATGCCGATATCGTCGCTCATCAGGAGACCGTCGAAGCCGAGGTCGCCGCGGATCAGCCCGCCGATCACCGCCGGCGAGATCGACGCCGCGCGCTCGGGGTCGAGCGCGTCATAGACGACATGCGCCGTCATCGCCGCCGGAGCATCGGCGAGGCGGCGGAAGGGCAAGAAATCGCTGGCCTCCAGCATGGACCGCGTGGCGTTCACGCGCGGCAACTCGAGGTGGCTGTCGGCGCCGGCCCGCCCATGGCCGGGGATGTGCTTGATCACCGGGGCAATGCCGCCGGCGGCATACCCCGCCATCACCGCCCGGCCGAGCCGGGCCACGGCATCGGGCGCCATGGCATAGGCCCGGTCACCGATCACGCCGTGCGATCCGGCGACCGGAACGTCCAGCACGGGGGCGCAGTTCATGTTGACACCGAGGCCCGCCAGTTCGTCGGCGGCGAGACGGGCGATCAGACCGGCTAATCGTAGCGCCGTGTCCGGCGCCTTCTCGAGCAGATCGCCATAGGCAGCGGCGGCAGGCTGCTGTCGCCAGACCGGAGGCTTCAGCCGCTGGACCCGCCCGCCCTCCTGGTCGATCATGACCAGCGTCTCGTCGCTGCCGATGGCGGCACAACACGCCACAATCAGGGCGCGAACCTGATCGGGCGAAACGCAATTTCTGCTGAAAAGTATGAGACCCGCCGGCCGCTCGGCGGCGAGGAACGCAGCCTCATCGGCCCTAAGTTGTGGGCCGGCGAGGCCGACGGCGAGCGCCTTGCGTATCGCACCCTCCCTCGACCGCGTCCAACACGACCGGCTCCGAGCCGTCAGTTGCCGGTGACCCAGCAGCCTTGATAGCCAGCGGCCTTCAGCTGGTTGCAGACCCCCAGCGCCTTCTCTCGCGGCCCTGCGGGTCCAACCACCAGCCGGTAGACGGTGCCGAGGTTGCGCGAGCTGAGATCGGCCTCCTGGACGTCCGGCACCTTGTCCGCGAGTACGGAACCATACTTCTGTTGCAGATCGGCGAACGTCGTGAGCGCTTCCATCCGGCTCTTCTGCGACGCCAGAACCACCACGAACCCGGTCGACTTGCGGGCCGGCTCGGCGCCCGCCCCTGCCGGCGCCCCGCTCGCCGTTGCCGCCGGCGCGCGCACCGGAACAGCCGCTTTCGGCGCGGCCGGCGGTGGCGCTGCCGGCGCCGCCAGCACCGGCGCCCGCCGTTGCGGCGCCGCGGGTGCAGGCTCAGGCTCCGGCTCGGGCTCGGCCTTGGCGACGATCTGCGGCCGCAAAGGCGCCACCGCCACGCGGCCCGGCTGCTGCTGCGGCGGCGCCTGGCCGACCGACTCGGCCACCTGCGGCGCGCGAACGCCGCCGTTGACGATGGTCATGCCGGGAACGATGGAACTGCCCGGCGGCAGCAAGGGCTGCGGCGCCGGTGCCGGTGCGGCCAGCGCGCCGTCCCGCGTCACCGGGATGGTCTGCACCCGCCGTGCGCCCGACTGCTCGTCGCCAGCCGGATCGCCTTGACCGGCGGTCCCATCGGACGGCAACCGGTCCATCACCTTGCTGTCGGTATTGGCGAATTTGCGCCCGCCAGGATCCGCCGGCTGCGTCTTCGCCGGCTGCTGCGGTGCCTTCACCACCCGGGCCGCGTTGCTGGGCGGCGCCGCCAGAAACATCTTGTAAGCATAGGCCAGGCCGCCGCCGAGGCCGATGGCCCCGACCAGGGCGGCCACGATCAGCAGACCGCGACCGCGGCTGCGACGCGGCGCCTCCTCGGGCTCCTCGTCCTCGTCCTGATCCTGATCCTGATCGTAAGGCTGCAGCGCCCCCGGATTCTGATCGATCTGTTGATCGAACCGAGGCGGCTCGGCATAGGGGCCACCCTGCCCCGGCCACGCCCGTTGCGCCTCTTGCGCCGGCACACCGAAGCCGGGCTGTGGATGCCCCCCGCCCTGTCCAGCGGCATAGGCCCCGAGATCGTAGCCGCGCGCATCGGGCTGCGGCCACTGATCGAACTGGCCCCCGCGCAATTCGGGTTCCGGCTCGGCGTAGGGGGCCGGTGGCGCGGCCCGGTCATAGGCCGGAGGCCGCCGGTAATCCTGGAAACCCGGCTCCGCCTGCGGCGCCCAGCGCGGATCTGCGGGCGGCTGATTGTAGGCCAGCGGCTCGGCCGGGTAGGCCGGCGGCGGCGCGCCCTGCGGCGCGTATTGGTCGAACGCCGGGGGATAGTTGGGATCGTGCGGCGGCCGGTGGCCCTGGCCACCGCCGCGATCGTAAACCGGCGCCCCGTAGCGCGGATCCTGAGCGTAGTTCCCGAACGATTCCGATGCGCCCGGATAGCCGTGATTGGCCGGCTCGGGCGCCGCGGCGTAGCGCGGGTCCTGCTGCACAGGCGGCTGATACGGTTGCTGCGGCGGGAAGCTCGGATAGCTGTAGCCGTCGTATCCGCGCTCGGCCGTTCCGTACTGTGGCGGCGGCTGCACCTGTTGCGGATGCCCGTGGTGTGGCTGCGGGTGATGCGGGTACGCCGGCAGCGCCGGCTCGGCCCCAGCATGGGCCGCCTGTCCGCCGGGGGGCAGAACCGGGCCTCTCGACCGTGCCATCTTCGACCCTTTCACTCCAAATGCCGCGACGGCACTAGCGCATTTCGTTGGGTGCCTCCACACCCAAAACACCGAGCCCCTGGGCGAGCACCAAACGAGTGGCGGCCACAAGCGCGAGTCGCGCCGCTGTCATATTTCTATCGTCCGGGCGAATGAAGCGCAAATGTGGCGACTCGTTTCCCCGTGTCCACTGTGTATGAAATGCGGCGGCGAGATCGAACAGGAAAAACGTCAGGCGATGCGGCTCTCGATCGCGCGCCGCGCCCTCGATCAGGCGGGGAAACCGCGCCAGCTGCTTCACGATGTCCATCTCGCCGGCATCGGTCAAACCGTCGAGTGGACAGCGGCCCGAAAGCACATCCGGCGTTGCAATGCCCGGAAAGGCCTCATCAGCGTTTCGAAATACCGACGAAGCCCGCGCGTGGGCATATTGCACATAGAACACCGGATTGTCTTTCGACTGCTCGACGACTTTGGCGAGATCGAAGTCCAACGGCGAATCGTTCTTGCGCGTCAGCATCATGAACCGCACCGGATCACGACCGACTTCATCGACCACGTCGCGCAGGGCGACGAACGTCCCCGCCCGCTTCGACATCCGCACCGGCTCGCCGTTGCGCAGGACCTTCACGAGCTGACAGACCGGTGTGTCGTAATGGGCGTTGCCGTCGGAAAGCGCCGACACGACCGCCTTCAGACGCGGGATATACCCCACATGATCGGCCCCTAGAACGTTGAAGTAGTGATCGAATTTACGTCCGATCTTGTTGTAGTGATAGGCCACGTCGCCGGCAAAATAGGTATACGACCCATCCGATTTCATGAGCGCACGGTCCATATCGTCGCCGAAATCGGTCGAACGGAACAGCGTCTGCTCGCGGTCTTCCCAGTCGTCCTCTTCGTGACCTTTGGGCCGCGGCAGCCGACCCTGGTAGATCAGCCCCTTCGCCTGCAACAACGCCATCGCCTCGCGGACCTGATCGCGTCCCTCGGTCAGCGACCGCTCGGAAAAGAAGACGTCGTGATGGACATTCAGAGCCGCCAGATCATTCTTGATCTCGGCGAGCAGGCTGGCGATGGCCGCTCCCCGCGTGATCTCCAGCCATTCGGACTCGGGCTTCCCGAGCAGATCCCGGCCATGCGCCGCGACCAGAGCCTGGCCGATCGGCTTCAGATAGTCGCCGGGATACAGGCCCTCGGGGATCTCGCCGATGTCCTCGCCGAGCGCTTCCCGATAGCGCAGATAGGCCGAGCGGCCGAGCTTGTCGACCTGGGCGCCGGCATCGTTGATGTAGTACTCGCGTGTCACCGCATAGCCGGCAAACGCGAGCAGGCTCGCCAACGTGTCGCCGAAGACCGCGCCGCGGCAATGCCCCACATGCATCGGCCCGGTGGGATTTGCCGAGACGTACTCGATATCGACGGACCGACCGCGACCGAGGTCGACGCGGCCATAAGCCGGCCCGAGCCCCAGCATGCGCCGGATCACATCATGCCAGAACGACGGGTCGTAGCTGAGATTGATGAAGCCCGGCCCCGCCACTTCGACCCGGGCCAATCCGCCCTGTCCTTCGAGCTTGACCTTGATCAGATCCGCGATGTCACGCGGCTTCATTCCGGCCGGCTTAGCCAGCACCAAAGCCGCATTGGTGGCCAGATCGCCGTGGGCTGGATCGCGCGGCTCCTGTGTCTCGATTCCCTTGATCTCGAGAGCGGCCGGCAACCGACCCTCACCCTTCAAGGCCTCGAGCGCGGCGGCGATGTGCTCCGCCACTTCCTGGAACACGTTCATGAGCACGACCTCGAACTGAGCGAAGCAAGGATGGCGGCCCGCGAACGCGCCGCACGTTGCGTGGCCGCTAACGCAAATCAGGGGTAGCGTCAAACAGACGGCGATGCTCGGCAATCGCGTAGCGATCGGTCATGCCGGCCACGAAGTCGGCGATCACGCGATTGCGGCGGCGCTCGTCGCCGAGCCGGGACGCCGCCGCCCAGCTACCCGGCATCTGGCCCGGATCGGCTCGGTAGCGTTCGATCAGATCCTCGACCAACCCTTCCGCAGACACCATCACGCGTTCGACCCGGGCATGTCGGTAGAGGCGGGCGAACAGGAAGTGGCGCAACTCAGCGAGCCGTGCCTGCATCGCGGGTGAGAAGGCGACGATCGACTGATCGGCGGCGCGCACGACATCCGCCGTATCCGGCGCCATCTCCGCCAGTCGTGCACTGCTTTCCGTCACAATGTCCGAAATGAGATCGGTGATCAGCTGCCGCGTCACCGCATAAAACATGCGGCTCGCTTCTACCGGCGGCCGCGAGCGAAGTTGGCGCACGATCGGCTCGACGAGCGGCACACTGTCCAAATCTTCGAGCCTGATCAGGCCGGCGCGCAGCCCGTCGTCGATGTCGTGGCTGTGCCAAGCAACGTCGTCGGCCAGCGCCGCCACTTGCGCCTCGGCCGACGGCTGCCGGTGCAGGTCGAGCGGAAGCCGCGCGTCGAAATGGCGAAGCGCATGGACGAGCGTCCCCCCGGCGGGTCCGCGATCGAGCAGCGGCGGCCCGTTGTGCTTGACGAGACCTTCGAGACACTCCCACGTCAGGTTGAGCCCGTCGAAGTCCATGTAGGTCCGCTCGAGCCGCGTCACGAGCCGGAAACTCTGCACATTGTGATCGAAGCCCCCGTAGGGCTTCATCAGCCGATCGAGCGCACGCTCGCCAGCGTGCCCGAATGGCGGATGCCCGAGGTCGTGCGCCAGTGCCAGCGCCTCCGCGAGATCCTCGTCGAGCCGCAACTGCCGAGCCACCGTGCGGGCGATCTGGGCAACCTCGAGACTGTGCGTCAGCCGCGTCCGATAGTGATCGCCCTCGTGATAGATGAACATCTGGGTCTTGTGCGTCAGGCGCCGGAACGCGGTCGCGTGAACGACCCGGTCTCGATCACGCTGAAACGGGCTGCGCGTCGGGCAGGCTGGCTCGGCGTGCAGTCGGCCGCGACCGGGTATCGACGAGGCAGCGTAAGGGGCTGGCGCGCGGGCACCCGGGGCGAGTGGCGGCAGGGGCATGGCTGACGCTCCGCACGGCGGCTGGTCACAACACGATCGCGATGAGGCCTTGGCCAGACGTCCGACCGACCCCATCTTCCCTTGCCGCGACTCCTCGCAGCATGCAAGCCTCTGCGCCCGAGCCCGCCGAACCGAGCCGAGAGCCCTCGCCATGAGCCTTCCCAGCGTCCGCCTGACCGACCGAGCCGCCAGTCGCATCGCCCAGATCGCCGCGGCCGACGGCGCCGCCGCCGTCCTGCGCTTGAGCGTGGAGGGTGGTGGCTGCTCGGGGTTCCAATACCGGTTCGATCTACCGGCCGAACCGACGCCCGACGATACCGTCGTCGCGCAAGGCAGCGCGCGGCTGCTCGTCGACGCCGTGTCGCTGCCCTATCTGCTCGGAGCGGAGGTGGACTTCGTCGACGATCTGATCGGCGCCGCGTTCAAGGTGAATAACCCCAACGCATCGTCATCGTGCGGGTGCGGGACGAGCTTTGCCGTCTAGATTGACCTTCTCCCGGGTTCGGGCCGTTCGCCCCCAGGCGTGATCGAGCCCCTTCCGCGAAGCCGTTCCGGTCGGTCACGCCTCACGCCGGCTCAGTTCCAGCCGTCGACAACTGCCAGGAAGACGGCAGCCGCGGCATAAACCAGTGGAAACAAGGTGATCGGACGCTCCAGCGCGAGCGTGCCGCATTCGGTCAGCGTCCAGCCGACGATACCAGCGCCGGCCGGCACCAGCCAGACCAGCAGGAACGGCAGGCTCATCGGTCGCGGGTGCAAGCCAATGGACTGCCCACTGACCCAGCTCACGATCGGCTCCAGCCACACCGCGACATGAGGCCAAGCCACCAGACAAACAAGGGCGAACAATACGTTGGCCGCTGCAAGAGCGGGCACGAAAACCGGGCGCTTCGTGGTTGTTTTCTGGTAAAGAGAAATGTCCATATCACAACCTCCCTGGATGCATTTTCTCGCGTGTACGCCTCAATAATTGGTGACTAATTTTTCTATAATTTGGCGAAACACTTGCAACGTTAAAGTGCCGACGGAGTAAACATGAAAATCGCAACCTGGAACGTCAATGGAATCAAGGCGCGATCGGAGAGCCTGCCGACATGGCTGGCCGAGGCGCGCCCGGACATTGCCTGCCTCCAGGAGATCAAATGCGTCGATGAATTGTTCCCGACCGAGTCACTGAGCGCGCTCGGCTACAATGTGGCCGTCCATGGCCAGAAGGGTTTCAACGGTGTCGCCCTGTTGTCGCGACACCCGATCGAGGACGTGGTGACCGGGCTCCCCGGCGATACCGACGACCTCCAGGCCCGCTACATCGAGGCGATCGTCGCGACCGGTGACGGGGCCCTTCGGATCGGCGGCCTCTATCTCCCCAACGGCAATCCGGTCGGCACCGACAAATTCACCTACAAACTGGCTTGGATGGAACGTCTGCATCGCCACGCCCGTGGCCTGCTCGCTCTGGAAATGCCGGCCATACTGGCCGGCGACTTCAATGTCATCCCCGAACCGCGCGACGCCCGATTTCCAGACCGCTGGACCGGCGATGCGCTCTTCCAGCCAGAGAGCCGGGCAGCCTTCCGATCGCTGCTCGCACAGGGCTGGACTGACGCCATCCGCGCCACCGCCCCCGGGGAAGACCTCTATACGTTCTGGGACTATCAGGCCGGCGCTTGGCAGAAGAACGACGGTATCCGCATCGATCACGTGCTGCTGTCGCCCCAGGCTGCCGATCGGCTCATCGCAACCGGCATCGACAAGCAGACGCGCGCCTGGGAGAAGCCGTCCGACCACGTGCCGGTTTGGGTCGAGATTGCGATCTGAGCCCTGGACGAGCCCCGATCAGGGATTGCGAACCGGCCGCGTACCGATCTCGAGCAGCGTGCTGGCGGGCGCTGCTGTCGCCGCCGTCGCGACATCGGGGTTGCCGGCCTGAAGCTCGGTCCCCATCGCCCGGACAGCCCCCTCTGTTCCCCGCCGATTGGTGGCCGGCACCGGCACGATACGGCCGTCGTCGCAGGCCCGGGTCGGCGTGGTCCAAAGCCCATTCGGACGCTCGGGCTCGGGCGCCCGGCCGTACTTGTGGCGCCAGTCGGCGACCACACCACCAGCATCGGAACGTTGCCCGTCCGAAGTGCCGCAGTAGATGCGGTGATAGATATCCTCGATCCAGATCCGCTCGGTACTCGGCGCCCCTTCGGCGGCCAACGTAGCAAGCGCCAGCGCGCGCTCGGCATTCTTCGGAACATGACGGCCGCGCCAGTAGAGATCCGCCAGGAACGCCTGGGCGCCGGGATGCCCCCGCTGGCTCAGCACCGAGAACCAGTGGACGGCCCGCCGCACATCGGGGGAGATCCCGTCCCCGGTCAGAAACAGTTTGGCCAATTCGAACTGCGCGTCCTCGTCGGCGAAGAAGGTCGCCGCGTGATGCAGGTATTGGGCGGCCCGTTCGGTGTCGGCCTTGAGACCGATGCCACTCACGCCCTGGCGCAGATAACTGGCCAGCGCCAGCAGCGCCTTGGCGACGAATGGAGCGCGCTGATCGTCATCGGGATCGATGTCCGCATAAGCATCGGCAATCCGCTGGTAGAGCATGTAGGCCTTGGCGTGGTCCGTCAGCGGGTGCGAATTGTCGGAATAGATCCGGCCGAGATAGAACTGGGCCAGGAAGCCCTCGCGGCTGTCCACGGCCGCAACCTGCTCGAGCGCAGGAATGGCAACCGATAGCTTGCCGGACCGATAGGCCTTGAGGCCTTGGTCCAGAACCACCTGAGGCGGCGCGCCGTCCACGCGCCCCGCAGCGGCGGCCGTCATCGGCAGCACCGTCACCAGAAGAACAAGCGCGAGCGCTCGCTCAAACATCCGCATAGCAAGTCACTTCCGCCTTGCCGCCGCCATGCGTGCGTGCGCCCTGACGGGCCACCACCACCGGATCGGCGAATTTTCTGAGAACACCACCCTGATAGCCGCCCCCCGACGCTTTCCACGCCGAGCGCCGCCGTTCGGGCGCACTCGTCTTCCCCAACACGATCCCGCCAGCCGCCCGCTCACCTCGGCACGCCGCCCGGACAAGCTCCAGGGACCAAGCCAATCTCGAGCCGGCGATCGATTCCGCGTCCATCGCTCCTGCCTTCCAGTTCGGCCGCTTCCCGAGTCCGGGGACGCAGTCCCCGGCCGACCCCGACTAGGTCCTGCGACGCAACCACACGCCGAAGTTCAGCCTTGGCACCCTGACCGCCGTCACACAACTGTCGTTCAGCCGCCGTTCAGGTCTGCAAGCGCACATCATTTATGGCTCAAAGTGGGCACCCACCCGCCGCACCGTTGTGCTTGGGTCACACTGTCAGACAAGCCGGACCGGGCAACCCCGACCGGGAGGCCGCTAAACATCTGATCGCCCTTTGAGGCGTTTTGAGGCCGACCGCCAAGCCCAATCGCCCGCCGACGGGGTTCGAGCCGCCGCAGGCCACGAATCACCCACCCCATGGAGCCCGACCGGCGCAACAGTCGGAAGTCCCTGAGCCCTTCCCCGGGGCAACACTTCGTTAGGGCTGTTCTCAGTTGTTCCAAGCCATATGATCCGTCGAAAGACAATATGAGCACGTCGCCTGCGAGTATCCAGACGCTGGCGGGGACCCGCCAAACTGGGGAAGCAGACAATGTGCATCTTGTGCAATGCCAATACCCAGGGCTCGAGATCTGGACCGGCGACCAGTCAACAGACTGCCGGGTGGGCGAGCCCTGTCGGCACCGGCACCATCGGCACGGTGACGACGTTTGGCCCGACGGGGGTATCCGCCATCGACGGGCTACTGATGGGCACGAAATGGGCCAGCACGAGCCTGACTTACAGTTTCCCGAGCAGCGCCGACGACTACGCCTATACCGGCGAGGCGCAGACCAACTTCTCCGCCGTGAACGCCGCCCAGCAGGCCGCCATCCACAAGGTGCTCGGCATGATCTCGGCTGTGTCGGGTCTCACCTTCACCGCCGCGGCGCCCGGCGAAGGCCTGCTGCGCTTCGCCCGCTCCGACCTGCCGGGCACCGCGTGGGCGTACTATCCGGACGGTGACGAAGAGCAAGGCGGCGATATCTGGTTCAATGCCTCGACCGGTTGGTTCGATGCTCCCGAGATCGGCAACTACGCCTTCCAAGCCGTCCTGCACGAGATCGGCCATGCACTCGGGCTCAAGCATCCCCACGAGACGGCCGGCGCCTTCCGATCCGTGAGCGGAGCCAACAACAGCATGGCGTATTCCGTCATGTCCTATGCCTCCTACGCGGGGGCCCGGCTCACCGGCTACACGAATGCCGAAGGCGGCTACGCACAGTCGCTGATGATCAACGACATCCGCGCACTCCAACAGCTCTATGGCGCCAACTACGACCATAATGCCGATGATACGACCTATCGATGGGACCCTCTGACGGGCGCGTTCCGGATCGACGGCGTGGAGCAGGGCGACCCGGTCTCCAACACCATTTTCATGACCGTTTGGGACGGTGGCGGGATCGACACCTACGACTTCTCCAACTACGCGACCAATCTCAAGATCAGCCTACTGCCGGGTAGCTGGAGCACCGTATCCACCGCCCAACTCGCCGCGCTCAACGGCGCCGGCACCAAGCGCCCACCCGGCAACATCGCCAACGCGCAGCTGTTCGAGAACGACCCCCGCGCCCTGATCGAAAACGCGGTCGGCGGCACCGGCAACGACAAGATCACCGGCAACAACGCCGCGAATCTGCTGCAAGGCGGCGCCGGCAACGACAGCCTGGCGGGCGGCAATGGCGCCGATACGCTCGACGGCGGCACCGGTGCCGATACGTTGAACGGCGGCGCAGGGTACGACTGGGCCTCTTATCTGTCGTCCGATGCCGGCGTCGTCGCCCACCTGTCGAACTCCACCGCCCGCGCCGGCGACGCCGTCGGCGACCGCTACGTCGGCATCGAGGGGCTGATTGGATCCACTCACGCCGACACCTTGTCCGGATCGTCCTCGGCGAACAGCCTCGACGGTGCCGACGGCGCCGACCTCCTCATGGGGCTCGCCGGCGCCGATACGCTGTATGGTGGCGCGGGCGACGACACCATCGTGGGCGGCGCCGGTGCCGACCGGTTGACCGGCGGCACGGGCGCCGACGTATTCCGGTTCAACGCAACGGTGGACAGCGGCAAGACGGCGATCAATCGCGACCTCATCCTCGACTTCAGCGACATCGAAGATCTCATCGACCTGTCCCTGATCGATGCCAACACGGCGGTCTCGGGAAACCAGAGCTTCACGCTGTTGGACGAGGGCGCCACGCTGACCGCCGCTGGCCAGCTGATCTATCGGACCACGAGCCAGGCCGACGGCACCGTCATCACCCTCGTCGAAGGCAACACCAACGCCAATCTGGCTGCCGACTTCTCGATCGCGCTGATCGGGGCCGTGACGTTGTCGCAAGCCCAGTTCATCCTTTAGAAACCACCCGCGTAACGACCGCGCTCGGACCACCGCCGGCAGCCGCGGGATGCCGCCCAAGCGGACAACTTTATCGGTCCGCTTAAAACAATCAAAGGTTGCACACCCGTACACTGCCAACTCCTGTGAGCCGTCCCGTCGACCGCCCGGAGTCTGTGCATGTGCGTCCTGTGTTCTGCGTCCGGCAAGAAGGGCACCCCGGTCTCTGCCCACGCCCGCGGTTTCGAGCCCGCCTTCGGGCCGGTCGCCGCCGGGGAGGCGTCCAGCGAGGGAGTCGGTTCGACCCGCATCGCCACCGTCGACGGCTTGCTCAGCGGCGTCAAATGGTCGTCCCCGAACATCACCTATAGCTTTCCGACCAGTGCCGGACAGTACGGCTACACGGGCGAGGCCCAGAACAACTTCGCCGCCGTCAACGCCACCCAGCAGAGCGCCATCGTCGCCGCGCTCGGCATGTTCTCCTCGGTCTCCAATCTGAGCTTCACGGCCGCAGCCGCCGGCGCCGGCACGCTGCGCTTCGCCCAATCCGACATGCCCGGCACCGCCTGGGCCTACTATCCGACGGCGGAGGAACAGGGCGGCGACGTCTGGTTCAACCAGTCGAAGGGCTGGTACGCAGCGCCGCAGGTCGGCAACTACGCCTTCCACACGGTTCTGCACGAACTCGGCCACGCCGTCGGCTTGAAGCATGCCCACGAGGCCTCGGGCTCCTTCAAGGCGCTGACCGGCGCCGCCAACAGCATGGAATACACCGTGATGACCTACGCCTCCTACGCGGGGGCGAGCGTGCGCACGGGCTACGTCAACGAAAGCGCGAGCTACGCCCAGTCGCTGATGCTCTACGACATCGCGGCCATCCAGAAGCTCTACGGCGCCAACTACGCGACCAACGCCGGAGATACCGTCTACAAGTGGAGCGCATCGACGGGCGCCATGGAGATCAACGGCATCTCGCAGGGCACCCCGGCCGGCAATCGGGTCTTCATGACGGTGTGGGACGGCGGCGGCACCGACACCTACGATCTGTCCGACTACGCCAGCAACCTGACCCTCAATCTGGCGCCCGGCGCCTGGAGCACGTTTGCCGAGGGCCAACGCGCCGACCTCAACGGCCGCGGCACAAAGCTCGCCGCCGGCAACGTCGCCAACGCCCTGCTCTTCAAAAAGGACACGCGCTCCCTGATCGAGAACGCGATCGGCGGCAGTGGCAATGACAAGATCGTCGGCAACGTTGCCAACAATCGGCTCGCCGGCGGTCAGGGTAACGATTCCCTCGACGGCGGCCTCGGTAACGACACCCTGGTCGGCGGCGCCGGAGCCGATACCCTCAACGGCGGCACCGGCTTCGATTGGGTCAGCTACGACGACGCGACCCTCGGCATCATCCTCGACGTGATGAAGGGCGGCACCGGCGGCGATGCCACCGGCGACCGCTTCAAGGGCATCGAAGGCATCAGCGGCTCGGCCTACGGCGACACCATTGTCGGCGGCACGTTGGCGGAGACGCTGCACGGCCAGGACGGCAGCGATCATCTCGATGGCGGCGCCGGCAACGATACGCTCGACGGTGGCGCCGGTGCCGACACGATCGTCGGCGGTGCCGGTGCCGACAAGCTGACCGGTGGGGCAGGCGCCGACACGTTCCGCATCGTCAAAGCCACCGAGACCGGCAAGACCGCGCTCACCCGCGACGTCATCCTGGATTTCGTTCAGGGCACCGACCGCATCGACCTGTCGCAGATCGATGCCAACACGAGGCTCGCCGGCGACCAGGAGTTCACACTGAACGAGACGGCCTTGTCCCGCATCACCGCGCCGGCCCAACTCGTGTTCCGTCACGAATCGATCGGCGGCACCGCGCACACCATCGTTGCGGCCAACAACGACACGAGCGTCGCCGCCAACTTCGAATTCGCCCTGCTCGGCCACTACGAACTGCGCGCCTCCGACTTCATCCTGTAGTCCGCCCGACCGGCCCCCGCTTCGCCGTAATTTCCTGCGACGCGTTAACGGTGATTTTCGAGGGCGCTTCGCGATGCGGCTGTTCGCCGTCCTGTTCGTCGGCTTCACCGCCGCGACCATCTACTTGATCTCCCCCTTCATCGCCGTCTGGACCCTGCGCGAGGCCGTGCGCACGGGCGACGTCGCGCTGCTCCAGCGAAAGGTCGCCTGGGACAGCGTCCGCGCCAGCCTGAAGCAGTCACTCAAGGCCGAGGCGCAACTCGTGCCGCAGATCGCCGAGGCCGGTATGGTCACGCCGAAACCGGGCCTGTGGAAGCGGATCAAGAACAAGATCGGCGCCGGCATGGTCGACCGCTTCGTCGACAACACCACCACGCCGACCGGACTGGTGCAGGCCTACGCGGCCCGCATGGCGGACGCGCGCGCCGCCAAAGTCCCCGCCGCGGCCGCCGAGGAGCAAGACCTCACGCGGGCCGCATCGCTGATCTCGCGCATCCGTGCGGTCGATTACCCGGCCGCCGGTCAGTTCGTGATCACCGTCGCCGACATCGAGCAGCCGGGCCGTCGATTCACCGGCCGGTTCGTGCTCGAAAACCTGGAGTGGAGGCTGATCAGCCTCGCCATCAGCTCGGTCCCCGAGACCGGCGACACGGCCGCCCCCTCCCCACTGATCACCAGCATCCGCTGAAGGTGACTTCGGCGCGCCGGACGAGCCATGGCCCGGATGTTCTGCCCACGCCGTGTCCGTCCCCCGATCCGTGGTGAACTGAGGGCACCTTGTGACGGCCACCGCCCCATGCTCCCAATTGGAATGCTATACCCAAACCCAGGGAGACTTCCCGAAATGTCGAAGCGCATCTCCGCCCTCGCACTGGCGGCTCTCATAGCGTTCAGCGCCGCAGTGCCGCTCGCTGCACCCGCCGAGGCCAAGAACAGAACGGGCCGCAACATTGCGATCGGCGCCGCCGTCGGCATCACCGCCCTCGCCATCGCGGGCGCCGCCGCCAATGCCGAGCCCCGCCGCTACGAGCGGTACGAGCCGCGCGTCTCCCGTCAGGATTGCCGCCGCTGGGCCCGTCATTGCGACCAGGGCAGCGGCTGGGCCTGCAACAAGTACGATCGGCACTGCTGATCGTCGTCCTTGCGGACCGACATCAACGCGCGGCATCGGCTCTCCGGTGCCGCGTTTTTTGATGCCGCAGCCGATGAACGCCCCGCGGCACCCGATGTGTGAACGGCCCCGCGGAACTCGCCAGCGCCGCCGTCAGGCTGTGTCGATCGAACCGGCCGATTGCAACTCGGACTGACTGTGCGTCGACCGCTGACCCACGAAGGCAGTTCCCGTGCGATCGACCCCGCCTATCCCTCGATCCGCTTCAACGCCGCCTCGAGCCGCAGCAACCGCTCGGTGCCCTCGGTCACGCGCTCGCGATTGAGTTCGACGACGTGCTCGGGGCTCTTCGCCACGTTGGCCTCGTTGGCGAGCCACGCCGCCGCCTTGTCGCGATCCGACCGCGTCTTGTCGATCTCACGGGCGAGCCGCTTGGCCTCAGCGGCCATGTCGATGATGCCCTCGAGCGGCAGCGCCGCCGTCACGTCACCAACCATGCACACCGCCGCGCGCTTCGGCGGCACGTCCGCGAACGTGATGCCGTCGAGCCGGGCGAGCCGCGTCAGCACCTCCTCGTGACGCCCGACGCGGGCGCGCAGGTCGCTGGCCGCGCCGCCGGTCAACACCAGCGGGATCTTGGCGCCGGCCGGCACGTTCATCTCGGAACGGACGGAGCGCACCTCCGAGACGAGCTTCACCACGAAGCCGATCTCGGTATCCGCCGTCGCATCGGCGAGCCCCAGATGCTCCGGCCACGCCGTCAGCGCCAGCAGTCCGGTGCGCGGCGCGGCATGCTCCGCCGTGCGCTCCCACAACTCCTCGGTGATGAACGGCATGAACGGGTGCAGCAGCTTCAGGATCTCGTCCAGGACCCAGGCGACCATCGCCCGCGTCTCGGTCTTGGCATCGCCCTCGTCGCCGGCCAGGATCGGCTTGATCAGCTCCAGATACCAGTCGCAGAACACGCCCCAAACGAACTCGTAGACGACGCCGGCCGCATCGTTGAACCGGTAGGCCGTGATCGCCTCGGTAACGCCTTGCGACGCCCGCTCGGTCTCCCCCGCGATCCAGCGGTTGATGGTCTCCTCGCAACTGCGCGGATCGAAGCCGTCGCGGCGCAGGCACTCGTTCATCTCCGCGAACCGCGAGGCGTTCCACAGCTTGGTCGCGAAATTGCGATAACCCTCGATGCGCTTCACCGAGAACTTCACGTCCGAGCCCTGGCTCGCCATCGCCGCCATAGAAAAGCGCAGCGCGTCGGCGCCGAACTGCTCGATCATCAGCAGCGGATCGACCACGTTGCCCTTCGACTTCGACATCTTCTGGCCCTTCTCGTCGCGAACGAGGCCGTGGATGTAGACGTCGTGGAAGGGCACCTCCTCCATGAAGTGAGAGCCCATCATCATCATGCGGGCGACCCAGAAGAAGATGATGTCGAAACCGGTGACCAGCACCGAGGTCGGGTAGAACTTCGCGACCTCGGGTGTCTGCTCCGGCCAACCGAGCGTCGAGAACGGCCACAGCGCGGAGGAGAACCAGGTGTCGAGCACGTCGGGGTCGCGCGCCAGGGCGACCTGCTTGCCGTAGTGCGCGCGGGCGGCGGCCATCGCCTCGCCCTCGTCGAGCGCGACGAACACCTGATTGTCGGGTCCGTACCACGCCGGGATCTGATGGCCCCACCACAGCTGCCGCGAGACGCACCACGGCTGGATGTTCTCCAGCCAACGGAAATAATCGGCGGCGAACCGCTCCGGCACGAACTTGGTCTTGCCGGACCGCACCGCCGCCATCGCCGGCTTGGCGAGTTCGGCCGCGTTCACGTACCACTGGTCCGTCAGCCACGGCTCGATCGGCACCCCGGACCGGTCGCCGTGCGGCACCATCTGCACGTGCGGATCGATCTTGGCGACCAGCCGGTCGGCGTCGAGGTCGGCGACCACGCGCTTGCGCGCCGCAAAGCGATCGAGCCCGCGATAGGTAGCCGGCACGTTCTCGTTGAGCTGGGCGAAGGCGTCGAAAATGTTGATCGGAGCGACCAGCTTGTCGGCGTGGCGCTTGCCGACCTCGAAGTCGTTGAAGTCGTGCGCCGGCGTGATCTTGACCGCGCCGGTACCCTTCTCCGGGTCGGCGTAGTCGTCGCCGATGATCGGGATCTTGCGCCCGGTCAACGGCAGAACGAGCGTGCGCCCGATCCACGCGCCGTAGCGCGGATGCTCGGGATGGACGGCGACCGCGGTGTCGCCGAGCATCGTCTCGGGCCTCGTGGTCGCGACCGTCAGGAACGTCTCCGCATCATCCGGATCGTAGGTGGCGCCGTCGAGAGGGTAATTGAAATAGTACATGTGGCCGCCCGGCTCTTTGTCGAGCACCTTGCCGAGGCGGCCGTGGTCGAGCGCGACCGGATTGCCGTCCTTGTCCTGGTCGGTCCGGGCCCACTTGAAGCTGCCCTTCTTCTCGATCTGCTCGACCTCGAGGTCCGAGATCGCGGTCTGGAACTTGGGGTCCCAGTTGACCAGCCGCTTGTCCTTGTAGATGAGGCCGGCGCGATAGAGCTCGACGAACACCTTGAGCACGGCCTGCGACAGCCCCGGGTCCATCGTGAACCGCTCGCGCGACCAGTCGCACGAGGCGCCGAGCCGCTTCAGCTGGTTGATAATCGTGCCGCCGCTCTCGGCCTTCCACGCCCACACCTTCTCCAGGAACTTCTCGCGCCCCATGGCGCGGCGGTCCGGCTCCTGGCGTTCCATCAGCTGGCGCTCGACGACCATCTGCGTGGCGATGCCCGCATGATCGGTTCCCGGCTGCCAGAGCACATCCTTGCCGCGCATGCGCTCGAAGCGGCACAGAACGTCCTGCAGCGTGTTGTTGAGCGCATGGCCCATGTGCAACGAGCCGGTGACGTTCGGCGGCGGGATCACGATGCAGTAGGGCGGCGCGTCCCGTCGTTCCGGACGGCCGCACTTGAAGGCCTCGGCCTTCTCCCAGGCCGCATGAATGCGCGCCTCGACTTGGGCCGGATCGAAGGTCTTTTCGAGCATGGGCGGGTGGCTCGCTGTTCGGATGACGGCCGCGTCCTACGCCCGGTGGACGGGCACGTCAACGCAGCACGGCGCGGAAACGATGCGGGCGCCCGAAGGCGCCCGGCGGCGGCATGACGCGGCGGCTCAGCCCTGCTTGGGCCCGGTGCGCTTCAACTGCTCGGCGACCTCGATGCGCAGCGCCTTCTCGACGATGCGCGGCATGTTCTCGTCGAGCCAGTTGCGCAGCATCGGCCGCAGCAGATCGACCACGGCGTCCTCGAGCGTCTTGACCGGTGCGTCCTTGACCGGCGTGAGGTCGGTGGCCGCAGGCGTGGCAGATCCCGCAACCGACGGCGCTTTCATCGCCTCGGCGACACCGGCCAGCGTCACCACCGCCTTGCTCGCCGCAGCGACGACCGTAGAGGCCGGCGGCGCAGCGGCGGCGACCGCAGATGGCGCCCCCTGGACAGCGGCCGGCGGCGGCGGCGTGGCCGCGACACCAGACGGCGCGGCCGCGGGCGCCGCAGCGACCGGCTTCGGCGCAGCAGCCTTGGCAGGCTCGGCCACCTTCATAGGCTCGGTGGACTTGGCAGCCTCCGCCGCAGCAGCCACCGGTGCGACGGCAGCCGACGGCTGCGTCGGCACGGGGGCGGACGGCGGCGCAACCGCCTGCGGTGCAGGCCGGACAATCGCAAAATCAGGCCCCGCCGCTGCTACCGGCGGCTTCGGAGCGGCGGCCCCGTTCGGCACACCGACGCCCGGACTCGGAACCGGCGCGGCGGCGCTCACGGGCGACGAAGCGGCCGCATGCGGCACGGTCTCGCCCGGCTGTTTGAGTGACTTCGCCGCCAATGCCGCGATGTCGGTCGCCGGACGGATCGCCGGCTGTCCGGCGTTGAATGCGGAACCCGGGCTACCGGCCACTGGTGCAGCGGCAGGCGCCGCGGGGCGCGGCTCGCCGGGGAGCACCTTGCCCGCAGCATCCCCACGCTCGCCCTGCGCCAGCGCCTCGTCGAGGCGGCGTGGCACGAACATGCCGAAATCGGACGCGGGCATCGTGCGTTGCGCGAGACCGTCCCCGGCCGGCGCCGCCCCGGGCTTGGCGGGCGTAGGGGCCGGCATCGCAGTTGCGCTCGGACGCGCTTCGCCGAGCGGGCGCAGCGGGAACGGCAAATCGCCACCGAGACGGCCGAGCGCCGCGATCGGCGAGTTGGCCGCCGTCGATTTCGCGGGCTCGCCGGCGCTGCCGAGCGCGGGGCCGGTGGTGAAGGCCTGAGCCGGCCGCGGTGCCTCGACGGGTTTGGACGTTGGGACCGCCTCGCCCGGAGAGGGCGCGGAGCCCGCTGCGGAGCCCGGCGCGGCAGCCGACGCCGCTGGAAGCGAGGACGACGGCGTAGGGACCAGGGGTCGACCGTTCGCCGGCTCTTCGGCGATGATCTGGCGGATCGACGCCAGAATCTCCTCCATGGTCGGCTCGCCCGCGCGATCCACTTTCTGCATCTAGACCTCTCGATGCTTCCGCAACGCGCCATCCACCGGCGCGCCCGGTCGCACGTTCGTACCCCGGACGCCGCCCCGCCCGCAATGGAATAACGAATGGTATCAACGGTTGAGCCGGGCCGCGGCCGAGAGCTTAGCGGCGGAACTTCGGCAGACCTAAGGCAGGCCTCCACAGGCCGTGCCGAAGAACCCTATCGCGGGTTGCAATCCCAGAGAGGCGCTTCGCCTACTTCGTGGCCTTGCCGGCCGGCGGCGTCGCCTGAATGGTCTCGATGCGGCCGTCGCCATGGGTGATCGAAAGCCCGAACCACCGGCGGCGCACGTCGGCATAGTGCACTTCCGGATCGTAGACCATGTCGACCACGCCGAGCTCCTGGACATTGAGACGTCCGATCTGGCCGAGCAACGTGTACGCGCTCACGATCAGGTCGCGCCGCGTGGTGACCAGCGTCACCTCGCTGTTGAGAAGTTCCTGCTCGGCGTTGAGCACGTCGAGAATGGTCCGCTGGCCGACCTTCTCCTCCTCGCGGACGCCGGTCAGCGCCGTCCGGTTGGCGTTCACCTGCGCCTGGTCCGACTCGAGCTGCGCGACGGCTGCCTGGAACCGCGACCACGCCGAGATCACGCTCGCCTGCGTCTCGCTTCGCGCCTGCTCGATTTCCTGGATCCGACTGACGTGCGTGTGCTTCGACTGACGGACCCGCGCCCTGACCTCGCCGCCCTCGTAGATCGGAACATTCAGCCGGCCCCTGACGGTCGTCGTCTCCGCCTCTTCGGTCAGCACGCTGCTGTCGTAACGGTGCGTATAGTCGGCCTGCACGTCGATCGTCGGCAGCAACTCGCCGCGGATCTTGTCGACGGTGTGCCGGGCCGCCTGCTCGCGGTACAGGGCAGCGACCACGTTGGGATTGTCCCGCGCCGCGGTGGCCACCGCGTCCTGCGAGGACTTCGGCAGCAGCGTGCGCGGCAACTGCGGCTCGGCCAGATTGGACGGCTGCGACCCGACGGTGCGCTCGTAGGAGGCGCGGCTCGACCGCAGATTGGCACGCGCCAGATCCAGCGCCGAAACCGACCCGGCCCGCCGCGCCGTCGCCTGGGCGACGTCGGTGCGCGTCACTTCGCCGACCGCAAAGCGATCCTGCGTGGCCTTGAGTTCGCGGCTCAACACCGTAACGTTGTTCTCGCGCAGCCGCACGATCGCCTGATCGCGGACCACGTCCATATAGGCCGTCACGGCCTCGAGCAGCACCTGCGACTCGACGCTGCGCAAGGTCTCGCGGCCGGCCCGCACGCTGGCCTCCGCCTCCCGCACCTGGCTGGTTGTCCGGAACCCGCTGAAAATCGGTTGCACGGCGGTGATGCTGTAGCCCATGGGCTTGGTGCTGCCGTTCGAGGTCGAGCGCGGCTCGGTTTCGGACCGCTGGTAGCCGATGTCGGCGGACGCATCGATGTTGGGACGATACCCGGAGTTGGCCCGCGCGACCTCTTCGTCGGTCGCCCGCAGGCGCGCCCGCTCGGCATCAAGTTTGGGATTGTACTTGTAGGCCCGCCCCATGGCCTGCCCCAGGCTCTCGGCCTGCGCCGGCGACGGCACGACGGAACCGGCAACCAACATCAGCACCAACACTGAAGCGGCGGACATCATTCCCAATCGGTGACGACGAAGCTCTGATCTCGACATCATGTTCTGCGTCCCAACGCGTGGGTCCTTCACTTAGCCCGCCCAGGGCCACCGAACTCACACGCCGCGCCACACACTCTCAGTCCACCGACACAATCAACAAAACACTAACTGGCCGTGAAAACTGTACGAAATAGACACAAGCAGCCTAAGACAAGTTCGCGCGCCGGCGCCACATAACTCCGAGGCGTGGCCGTTACCCCACACTCTGGCGCAGCACTGCTTCCACGCAGGAACAATTACAAATCGCACTTAGCAACGATTCGACCCGAACCGGCAGTTGTATTTCTTCCACACCAACCGTCTTCTGGTCGCGCCGTCAGCCGCCCACGGACCGCGGCCGGCCGGGCGTCACAGCACGAACGACGGTTGCCGCTCGAACCCTGCCAGCATCGGCAAGCCGACCTCGAAAAGCGCCCGCTGATCGAACCGGCCGCCGATTCTGCGCCACAGTGTGGCACAACCGACATCGCCGCCCGCGACCACACAGGCCAGCCGCCCCCCGTCCTTCAACTGGTCGAGGATCTCCGCCGGCACGTCGCTCACGGCGCCGCCGACCAGGATCGCATCGTAGGGTCCCTCGCTGGCGAACCCGCGCGTCAGATCGCCGGTGACCAGCGCCACATTGTCGATACCGGCGGCCGCCAGTGCTTTGCCGGCCGCGGCCAGACACGCCTCGTCGCTCTCGACCGCCACGACCGTCTGCGCGATCCGCCCGAGCACGGCGGCCGAATAGCCGCTGCCGCCGCCGATATCGAGAACCACGTCGCGGTCGCCGAGTTCGAGGCTCTGGATCAGCTTGGCCAGCGTGCGCGGCGCCATCAACCAACGCGCCGACAGCCGCCCGCGCGCGTCGAGCGGCAGGTTCTCGTCGATATAGGCGACCGGCTTGCGGGCGTCGGGCAGAAACAGCTCGCGCGGCACCTCGAGCATCGCGCGGATGATCCGACGATCGGTCACGTCGCTCGGCCGGACCTGGCTTTCCACCATGTTCTTGCGCTGGAGCGCGTAATCGACGTGCATTGCGAGGCCCCCTTCGATCCGGCGCGCGCGCGAGACTCGCCACGCCATGCGGCGCGGAACATAGCGGATACCACGGGACCGAGCCAGCCCCGCTGCCGCGGCCGCCCGGCCGACCTTGGTTCGACGCCGCCGCCTCCGGCGCGAGTTGCCAACGGGGGGGCGATTTGCTACTGACGCCGTTCTTCCAGCCGCGCGATCGGCTGGCGAGGCCACGTGGCGGAGTGGTGACGCAGCGGACTGCAAATCCGCGAACCCCGGTTCAATTCCGGGCGTGGCCTCCAATATTTTCAAAGACTTAGGTTGTTCCGGGTGGGTGAGCACTCGCCTAATCTCACAAGCGTCTCACGGCGCGGTGCGCGATGTCCTGCCTTCACCCATAGCAAAGGGCTGTTTGCATGAACGCGAAAGACCTCGAGGCCCAGATCCATGCACGTTTGCTCGATATCCATAGACGGCTGGAGTGGATCTCGAACGCTGAGGAGCGCTCTGCGTGGGTGCAGGGGGCGGCAGCTGAAGGGGTGTTTGAGCCAGAGCGCGAGCGTCTTCTTAAGGAAGCCGAGCTCTTAATCGAGCGTTGGGAGGCCAGTCGCCAGCGTTAGGCGCGAGCTCGACGTCCCCTCCGCGTTTCTGTGCATAGCTCGGGGCCTACTCGACAAAGCGTTCTGGGGGAACCGCGCGGGGAGAGGCGAAAGCTCCAGCGGCAGCCACAGCAACCTTGTACCTGCCATGCTTGAACTAGCAGGTTGTTGAACTTGGGTCTTCGGTAGCCCCGTATCCTCGGTTGAGGC